>CAWEUR010000001.1:0-44170 GCA_963812285.1 uncultured Alphaproteobacteria bacterium
TGACCTGCAGTTCTCCCGTATGAACGCCGATCTGGATCGGGATGCGGAGATGGTCGAACTCCTCAACGATCGCCAGCGCGCATCTCAATGCCCGGGTCGGACCATCAAAAACGGCGACCAGCCGGTTGCTCAGAGCGGCCTCGCTGCCGCCATAGCGGGCCAAGGCGTGACGAAGCATTCGGTACCGCTGGCGATGGTCCGTGACCCGGTTGGGTGAGGAAACGGAGCGATCGCCGGTCTGGTCAAATCTTGCCACGACCAACGTTGCCAGTGTCCGTTCTACGGCGGCAGCGGGCGGAAGATTGGTGAGGAAGGCCTCGATGTGGCGAGGATCTCGTCGGCATTTTCGCCGACGAAGGAGATGGTCCTGGCCAGGATACTCGCTCAGTCGCGCACCGGGAATGCGCTCTGCAAGCAGGCGCCCGCCCGCGACGTCGATCAAGACGTCGTCGGTGCGATGGATGACGATGGTCGGTGCCTGAATGGTGGTCAGGATCTCGGTTATGTCGATCTCGCTATTCATGCGCATGAGGGCGACGGTCGCCCCGGGGTGGCGCCGAACCGCTCGAACCTGCCCCACCACTGGCGCATTTGCGGATCGCCGGCAGCTGACGGCGCGAACAGCGGGAGGCTCTTGCCGGTGCCCCAGTCGTTTTCGATGTAGGCGAACAGTCCCTCAAGCAATTCGGGCGTTGGGAACCATGAGGTGAATTTGGCGAAGGCACCGTAGAGAATAAGGCCCTGGATGCGCTCGGGGTGGCTTGGCGGCGAAGAGCGACGCGAGCGAACCGCCTTCCGACAACCCCAGGATCACCGCCTTGTCGAAGCCGGCCGCGTCCATCACGGCGCGCACGTCGTCCATACGCTGGTCCATGCCGGGCAGCTCGGGAACCTGATCCGAGAGCCCCGTGCCGCGTTTGTCGAACAGGGCAACCCGCGCCATCTGGCCCAGTCGCGTCAGCCAGCAGTTGAGCGGCGGGCAGTCCCAGTAATTGTCGATATGGGAGACGAAGCCAGGCGCCATGACGAGATTGACGGGACCGCTGCCGAAGAGCTGGTAGGCGATGTGCACGTCGCCACTCTTGGCGTATCGGGTTTCCGGAGAGGGATGGGTCGACAAGACCCTCGGCCTTCGATGGTTGATCCTCGGCCTCGGCGTCCTGCTCGACCGCAACCTCGTGGATGAAGCGAAATCCCCGCCCACGGACCGTGCGGACCAGTTGCTGTACCGTGCCGTCGTCGCCAATTAGCTGCCTGACGGCCTTGATGCGGCTGGACAGCGTCGCATCGGCAACGAGCCTGCCATTCCAGACGACCTCGAACACCTCATCTTTCGTGACAACGCGATGTCGGTTCTGGAGCAGGAAGATCAGCAAGTCGAGGACCTGCGGCTCGACTTTCAGACGCTCGCCCGACGAAAGGCCTCGAACGTGTCCGCGTTGATTGTGTAGTCGTCAAAATGGAAAATCATGGCGGCGGCCACCTGCTCCGCGAACCTTTCGGTCTCAACACCTGCCGACCGCCGCCGCCAAGGATCGCGCAGGGCATATCAATACAAAATAGCCGATCTCTGTCCCCGGTCCATGCATTTCTGGCAAGTCTGCATGAACTCCGCAGCCTCTCTGCAAGCGCGGCGCGATCATCCGGAATAGGTCTCGCCTTCGGAACGCACTTGGCAGTTTCGGCATCCACCGCCGGGAGCCAAGACCATCGGGAGGCAGACATGACCGAGATAGGCTTCAACTACGACGACGCGCGTGTTTCAGGAACACGCCGGCCACCACGGCTTCTGGCACTACGCACGGCCGCTGCCCGGCAAGAGCGGATGCTTCGCGATCGGCAAGCGGGGGGAAGTGACCGTCTCGAAGGGGGAGGGGGCCTCGGAGCCGGCCGGGCCCGATAGGCGCCGCCGATCTTTCACCGTCAAATCGTTGGACGCCAAGACGGCATTCCAAACGGCGGACACGGGTGGCTGAGAGACGACCCTTCCCGCCTTGCCGCCCGTCGCGGTTTCAAATCAACGACCGCGTATCAGGAGATCGGTCATGGCCAGACTGAGCGACCAGACCAAGCTCACATTGGGTGTTGTGGTCGCAACTCTTGTCGCAGGCGCGTTGGCGTTCCCGATCTTCAACAATTTCAACGGCGATATCGCGACGGCTCTCTTCATTGGCGTCCTGCTGATCGCGGTCGCGGTGCCGCTCTTCTTCCATTTTCGAAAGCTGCGTGCCGAAGCCTATGAGGGCGTCATCGAATTTAAGGGCTCGGATGAGCATTCGAGCATTGATGCCAATGACGACGTCGTCGCCACCACCCTCTACTACGTCGTCGTCAAACTCGCCGACGGTACCGAGAAGCGGGCCTACATTACCGAAAAACTCTGGTCCGAGTGGCAAGTCGGTCAGGCGATCGTGAAGCGGGCAGGCCGGGTCAGGCCGGAGCTCGCCTGATGCCATTCGCCGCCAAACTTTTCCTACAGCCAAAATCAAGCCCAAAAAGGTAGTGGACATGCCGTCTGCCAGACTTCCGATTTCGTCGCGCGAGGCTCGCTCTCGCCGTGCCGCCTATTCCGTTTCTGCTTTCTGTCTCGCCGCCGGCCTGGCATTCGTTCCATCGGGCGGCGCATCGGCTCATATTCGCGCCGGAGCGGCCAGCCAGGCGTCTCAGGCCTATGGGCAGTTTGTTGCGCTCAAGGCGAAAGACGCCGCCGAAGGCCGTCTGCCGCGTCTGTCGGATCCCGAGGCGAAGGCTGTGTTCGATCAGCTTTGGGACAGCGGGATGCTTGGCGATGTCCCCTATGACGGCTCAGATATCAGCGGGCTGGCGACCGTCACAAGCGTGGAAGGCCGGGTGCTACAGGCCTACGGCAGTGCGAAGCCCTCCGGCCAGGGCAATGACGCGGACTATCAGAACGAAGTGGCCTATGGCGGAAGCTTCGCGATTGCCGCTGTCGCCGACACGCTCGAGGCGGCGGCCGTCGCCACCCAGCCCGCCATCGCCCAGAACACGCTGACCGCGCAACAGAGCCAGGGCCTCGGCAAGATGATCCGCGGTGTGACCGAAACGTTCGTCGGAATCGCCAATGGTCTCGATGGCTCGATGAGCACCGACAATACCCGTCTTCTGGCCGGCGCCACGGCACGGTACGCCAAGCTGATCGCGCCGCACATGCCGATGACGGAGCGACAGAAGATCATCGCCGCGCTGGCAGCCCATCTCGCCGTTCCCGACCAGAAGACGCAGGACGATCTCAACCAGGCGATCGCCGATCTGGCGGCGCCGACCTGCGATGGGCTGTGCAAGGCCGAGGGTCAGGCGAAGCAGGCCGCCGTCACCGTGCCGCCGCCAGGGCAGGCGCTGCGCGCGGTCGCCAAGACAACAACTCCGGCCCAGACCGCGAACGGCGCGACAGCCTCTGCCCCGACCATCACCATCCCGACGGTCCAGGCAGTGGGCTCGTCGGTCGATGGCGCTACAATCAAGGCAATCCTGCGCGGTGACGTCGCCGCCCACGCCGATCAACTGGCGCATCTCGACGCCGACAGCATCAAGATCCCGTCGCTGACCGTCGCGTGGTACGGCGGTGCCAAGTCCGTCTCGAAGAACCTGATCTATTGGAATATCGATCTTGAACACGTGAAGAACGGCGTGGCGGAAACCGCTATCGTCGGCGGCACGACCGTCTCCGCTTCGCCGCTCTCGATCAAGCTGGGTCGGCTGACGGTTTCACATTTCGATCTGGGCGCGTTCCTCGCGTTCTACGGCATGGGGCCGTTGGCCTCCGATGGGGCGATGCGAACGGTCTATGACCACTTTGAACTCGACGAGGGGAGGCTCTGGGCGCCCTCGACGAGCTGCACGTTTGGAAAGGTCACCACCGCATCAATGGCGGCGAAGCCGATCAAGTCCTTTCTCTTCGACATGATGACAATGATTGGACAGAAGGTGACGTCGACGGCCTCTTCGCCGAGTTCGTTCGCGCAGATCGCAGCATTGTCGGCTAACTTCGCGAATACGGTCCACATGTCCCCCATCGAACTCGCGGGGCTCGCGTGTTCCGGTACTGACGGCCAGGGCAAATCGACGTCAGTGGCGGTTGGCAACGCGGAGATCGGAGCTCTTGCGGGACCGCGCTATCCACAGATCACCCTCAAGGGCCTGAACGTCGCGACAAGCGACGGGATGGTTTCGCTCGGGGACGTGGTGCTGAAGCCGATCGATTTCTCCCGTGCGATCGACGTGATCAAGGGAGCTGCGGCAGCCGGTCACGACGATGGCTGGTTTGCGGCACATGTTCGCGATCTCGTCCCGGCATTTGGCGGCGTATCGCTTGCCGGGCTTCGCATGGATGTTCCGGATTCGCAGCAGCCCGGCCAGCGCGTCAGGCTCTCGCTTGACCAATTCGATCTGACGCCGTCGGACTATCTCAACGGACTTCCCACGCGTCTCAGCTCGTCCGCCAGTGGCCTGCTGGTCGATCTTCCGCAGCAGTCCAACGACAAGCAGGTCCAGAAGCTGATCGACGCCGGCATTCGCCGAGTCGACATTGGCTACGATCTCTCGGCCAACTGGGACAAGACGTCGAACACTATCACCGTCGACAAACTCTCCCTTAGCGGAAAGGGATTGGGCTCGATCGCATTGTCGGCGGTTCTCGGCAATGCGCAGGCCGATCTGTTCAGCGATGATCTTCAGGCCGAGCAGCAGGCGGCGATGGCGCTGACGCTCAAGCAGGCCGCTGTCCAGGCCACCGATGACGGGTTGGGTCGGCTGATCTTCGCACGTGTCGCTCAGGAGCAGAACACGACAGCCAAGAACCTGCGTACGAAGGTCTCGGGCATTGCACAGGCCGGCATCCTTGCCCTGTTCGGTGGCTCGCCCGAGGCCTCGCAGTTCGCTACTGCGCTTGGGAAATTTATCAACGGCGCTTCCTCCCTTTCGGCGACGCTTACTGCCAAACAGCCGAACGGCATCGGCATTGGCGATCTTGCCGCTCTTCAGTCCGACCCGAGCTCGCTCGGCAGCGAATTCACGGTGCAGTCCTCGGCCAACTAGCCGGCCGAACGCGCCGAAAGCGTCTTTCAACGTGCGGATTGGAGAAGTGAGGGATCTATGAAACGGCACGCGGGGCACGGAAGGCGCAGCAGCAGCGCACGGCTTCGGAAGGCCTGTGGCCTGGTCGCTATAACGTTGGTTGTGGCTCAAATCGGAGTGGCCCGCGTGGCCGAGGCGGCCGTGCCAAAGGCCGGCCTTTCTCGGGAGACCGAAGCTTATGCCGCGTTTCAGGTCATGTCGGCGCGCATGCAAGCCAACGGGGCGATGCCGCTGCTATCGGAGCCGTCGACTGCCTCGGTCCTCGGGACTCTGTGGGACGTCGGGATTCTCGGCCAGCCGCCCTACACATTCGCTGACAATCAGGCGCTGCAACGTATCTGGACGCTGCAGGTCAATGTTCTCAGCCAGTATCTGAAGGCCGCCCAGGCGGACCCGAACGCCGCCGCGGCGCAGGGGCACGGCAGATACCAAGCCGAGACTGCGCGCGCCCATGCGTTTCTCGTATCGACCCTACCGGCGCTCTTGGAGTCTGCCGCGGATGGCGTTGCCAAATCGGTTGATTTCCAGCACCTCACAGTTCAGCAGACGCAGCAGTTGAAGCAGTTCAGTGCCGGGATGAGCAACGTTCTCGGCGAACTCCGTAATGCGATCAATACCCTTGCGATGCCTAATGTCTCGGCGGAGAGCCGAAAGGAGATCGCTCACGCGCTGTCGCAATCCGCGGGGCGCCTCGCAGCCCAACTGACTCCTGCCCAGCGCGCTCAGATCACGAGGACGGCGGCGCGAGCGATCGCTAAGGGCGATCCGGCGACCATGACCGATCTGGAATCGATGATCACGGCCATGTCGACGAACAAATGTTCTGCGCTGTGCAGGATCGGCCAAGTCGCTGCGGCGGAGGCGCCGGCGCCTCAGCTTCAACCCGCTGCGCAGGCTGGCGCACAGCCAGTGCCTCAGCCGCAGCCTGTGGCCGCCGCCGGGCAGACCGTGCTCGTGCCGCACCCGGACGTGGGCGCCCAATACGGCACACAGCCTCCCTATAGCTGCACGTCTACGACAGCACCGCGGACCGGACCGATATCCGCCGACCTGGCAAGGCAGTACTTCATCTGCCAGAACGATCAGTGGAGCGATGGTCGGTCACTGCTGCTCGTCACCAATGTTCACGTGCAGGTGGGGAGGCCTCTGACGCAGGGCGAGGTCAAGCACCTCTTTCTTACCGAAGCCGATATGAGCAGCCCGACCTACGCCATCCGCGGCAGCTTCGACAGATATGTCTGCAGCCCACTCGGCGGGGTCGACGGCATCGGTCTTGGTCCACATGATTGCAGCCTCTACCCCAATCGTCGCGCCACCGGCGTTTGCTACCGCAATGGATTTGGCGACTGGTCGTGTAGCATGAACAATTCGAACGCCCAGCAGATCAGTCAGCACATTGCCCCTGGTCCCATAACGGCCAAAGAGATCGCTATTGCCCTGCAGGAGGCGCCTGTCCGCCAGCTCCAGAGTGGCATGCAGCTCTTCATGCAGGGGAACTATGCTGGCGCTTCCCGGGCCTTCAAATCCGTGCTTGACCAGAACGTCAACGATCCCCTGGCAAGTCTGTGGCAAGGCGTTGCCCAGACCGAATTGGGGAGTATCTGGGCTGACAACTCGTTCACGGCCCATTCCGCCTATCCGGCTGGAGAAGAGCTGTTGGCGCTTTCCGCTTGGCGGACTGGCAAGATCTCGAATGCCACCCAATTCCTCGAGTTCCTGCATTCGTCATTCCGATCGCGCCACGGCAGCGCGATGCACGGATCTGGAGCACAGGGTCACGAGCGGCATTGCTGCTCCGGATGTAAAGGATTGGCCGACCGAAGTCGGGCTCGTCGCAGCGACACAGGCCGTAACGGGTGGTCCGGGGCCGCGGTGATTTTGTTCCGGAGGTGGGTAGTCGGTAGCCCAGCTTTGGATACCGACGATGCGCCTTCACTTGTCAATCGGCCTCGAATGTTGGGTCTGACGCACTTCTGGTGCAGCTGGGTGTCACGCGGCACCGATTGGGACCCCATTCCGAGTAGGGAATCCGCAGGCCAATCGATGCGTTAAGTCAGATTTGGGCGGGTTACGTCTCGACGCTTGTTCACACCCCGCAGAACCGCGATGATCTGCTCCCTTCGTCCGTCTCCCCGAAGGCGCCGGCGCTAGCCCTTTGTCGCGCCCTCGGTCAGACCGCGCAGCATCGAACGCTGGACGATGGCGAAAAGAATGATGACCGGGATGATGCTGAGCACACCGCCGGCGGCGAGCATGCCCCAGGGCAGTTGGAACTCGCCAACCATCAATTGGAGGCCTACCGGCCAGGTGCGCGAGCCGGAGCTGGTGGTCAGGATCAGGGCGAAGAGGAACTCGTTCCAGGCGGCGATGCCGATGAAGACCGTCGTCGCCATGATGCCGTTGCGGGCAATCGGCAGGATGATCCGCCACAAGGCGCCGAGCCGCGTGCAGCCGTCGATGCGGGCGGCATCCTCGAGGTCGCGCGGCACGGCATCGAAGAAGCCCTTCATCAGCCAGATGAAGAGCGGCAGCAGGAAGCTGGTATAGGCGACCCCGAGGCCGAAACGGGTATCGAGCAGCCCAAGCCCGCGCATGATGATGAAGAGCGGGATGATCTTTACGACCGCGGGAAACATGCGCAGCAGAAGCAGGCCGAGCAGCATGCCCTGCCGTCCGCGGAAGTTTTCACGCGCAAAGGCATAGGCCGCGATCGTGCCGGCGGTCAGGCTGAGCGCCACCGTGATCAGCGTCGTAACGAGGCTGTTGCGGAAGAGGACCGGGAAATCGGTCTGCTGCCAGATCGACACGTAATTGCTCAGGATGAGCTTTGACGGGATGTAGACCACGCCGCGCGACGTGATGATGTCGCTTTCGGGCTTCAGCGACGTGAGCACCAGCCAGATGATCGGGAGCAGGCAGAAGGCCGCGAAGGTGAGCACCACGCCGTAGGTGACGAGGTTCTCCAGGCGCCGGGTCGTTGCGGAGCGGACGATCATTGATTTGCCAGGAGGTTCGAGGCGCGAACATAGAGGTAGGCAAACAGGAGAAGCAGCGCGAGCATCACGACCGAGAGGGCCGCCGAATAGCCGAAGTTGAAGTCGGCATAGGCTTTCTCGAAGGCGTAGAGCGAGAGCACCATCGTGGAATTACCCGGGCCGCCATTGGTGAGGATGAGCAGGAGATCGGGCGAGTTCACCAGCGTGATGACGTGCAGGATCACCGAGATGACGACCACCGTCTTCAGCGCGGGCATGGTGATCCAGCGGAACACCTGCAGCCGGCTGGCGCCATCGACGGCCGCGGCCTCGTACTGGTCCTCCGGAATTCCCTTCAACGCAGCCATGATGAAGAGCGTGAAGAACGGGAAGCCATGCCACGCTTCAACCAGCACGGCCGCCCCGAAGGCTGTCGTCGGATCCGCGAACCATGCCCTGTAGGCGTCGAGCAGCCCGAGGCGGACGAAGATGTCGTTGATGACGCCGAGCCGCGAATCGAGCATCAGCGCCCACATGTTGCCGGCGACGACGTTCGGTAGGAACCAGGGCAGCAGCACCAGCACGCCGATGAGCTTGAGCCCCGGCAGACTGCGATTGAGCGCCAGCGCGCTGACGAGTCCGAAGGCAAGCTCGAGCACGATCGACAGCACCACCCAGATCGCGGTGTTGGCGAGCGAGGCCCAGAACAGGCCGTCGTGCATCATGTCGATGTAGTGGCGCAGGCCGATGAATCCGGTACCCAGGCCCGGCTTCAGCAGCCGCATCTCGCGGAAACTCAGCGTGATGCCGTAGAGCGTCGGGTAGACGACGATCAGGGCGATGATGATGATCGCTGGCGCAAGCAGGGCGGCGATCCAGAATCGCCCCTCGGAAAGGCGCGCTATGTGGACGAACGGGTTGTAGCGATCGAGGCCCGAACGCGTCGCATCACCGACCCAGGAAAGCTCCCCCCGAGATGCCACGGATTTACTCCGCCGCTTCACGCGCGGGCAGGGTAATCGGCCCCGCTGGCACGCGAGAGAGCGGCAGCTCATCGCCTACCCCGGGCGTCCGAAACTCCTTGCGCGCCGCCTCAGACAGCCGCAATCCGTGGCCCGGACCTTCCGGAGCGTAGGCCCAGCCGGCCTCAACTCGCACCGGCGTCTCCAGGAGGAATGCATTGTTGTGGAAGCTGTATTCGAGCCATCGGCATTCGGGGAGCGCGATCGCCATATGCACGCCGAGCTCCATCGAGGTGTTGCCGAGCGAGACTTCGACGCCGTATTCCGCGGCCAGCCAGCCCGCCTTCATCACGTCCGACACGGTGCCATGGACGTTGAGGATATCGACGGCACGCGCCTCGATGAGGTGCCGCTTCTGATGGAGGTTCAGATATTCGCCGGTATTGAGATGGGCGAAGGGCACCGCCTCGCCGACCTGACGGAGGCCCTCATAATCGTCGCGCAGGCAGGGATCCTCGATCCACAGGATCGGGAAGCCGGCGTCTCGATACAGGTGCAGGCGGCGGATCGCCTCCTTCGGCGTCCACGCCTCGTTGGCGTCGACCATGATGGTGGCATCGGCGCCGACGACCTCGGTCAGAAGCTTCAGGCGGTGAAGATCCCAGGCGGCGTCCGGGTGGCCGACCTTGATCTTGAAGGCGTCGAAGCCCTTCGCCTTGGTCGCGGCGAAGAACGCCTGGAAATCGTCGTCGGAGAGATGGAAATCGAGCCCGCTGGCATAGGAGCGGACCCTGGTGTCGGTGCCGCCGAGCAGGTGATAGAGCGGCAGGCCAAGCTGCTGGGCGTGCAGGTCCCAGAGCGCCTGGTTGATCGCTTCGGCGAAGTTGAACGGCAGGGCGCGATTGTTGCCGCCGCGCGGACGGGTGATGCGGTTGAGCAAGCACGGGCGGGATGTTGCCGCGCAAGCCCGGCATCGCCGTCTCCTCGAACTGGCGCGCCAGTTCGGTCTCGTCGGGGAGCGGGTGGAAGAGATCGCCGAAGAAGCCGGTGCCGACGAAACCGTCGCTCGATTCCAGCTCGAGCACGCCCATATTGGCGCGTTCTGAGCGCACCTGGCTATCGCCGATCACGCGTCCCCGCGGAAAGGCGAAACGGGTGATGTGAAAGGCGCTGACCGTGCCCGGCTGCCGGGACGCTTCAACTGGCGACATCGAGTCGGACCTCCTCGTGGTCTGGCATCTGCCAACGGTAGGAATCGGGCGGATTGACGCTGGCGCCCCAGCGCGCCCAGACTTTCTTGCGCGCCTGGCGCTCGCGCATGCGGCGCTCGACGTCGATGGGATCCCAGCCTTCCAGGACGCGCGCCCTCAGCCGGTCGGCGATCGCGCGATGGGCCGGCGTCGTCGGCAAGGTCCGTCGTCTCGCCGGGGTCGGCCTCGAGGTCGAAGAGCTGCGGCGGGTAGTCGACATAGTGGACGTATTTGTAGCGGCCGGCGCGGATGGCGCGCTGGCGCACCATGTGGCCGCCGGAGAAATCCGTGGCCGGTGTCGACGCAATATTCGGCGAAGGCTTCATCGAGCCAGGGACTGCCGGCTGTTCTCCGCGACCGACAGGAAGCTGGTGCCGTCCATGCCGGGCAGCGGGTCGGCGCCGAGCGCCTCGATGAGGGTCGCGGTCAGGTCGACCAGGCTGACGATCGCATCGCGGCGTTCGCCGGTCGGCAGTCGGCCCGGCCAGGAGAGGATCATCGGGACCTTCCAGGACTCGTCGTAGAAGGTGTGCTTCCAGAAGAGCCCGCGATCGCCGACATGGTCGCCATGGTCGGAGGCATACACGATCAGCGTATTCTCGCGCAGGCCGTTGCGGTCGAGCGCGGCGAGGATGTCGCCGATCATGCGGTCCATCTTGCGCACCAGCCCGAAATAGGCGCGGCGCGCGCGCGCGCCATGACGCCTTGTCGGTCGCCTCGATGCGCGTGATCCGCCGCCATTCCTCGATCCAGGGATGGCGCGCGCCCTCGGGCGGGGGAATGTCCGGCTCGCCGACCGATTCGGGAAGAACTCGTAGTCCTCGCGGTTCACGACATAGGGCGGATGCGGCAGCATCAGGCCGACGGTGATGGCGAAGGGCGTGTCGTTGCCCGCCTGAACGGGCGGCGCCGATCTCGTCGAGCCGCGCCACGGCCGCGGCCGCGGTGTCCTCGTCCTTCATCTCGTAGGCGCCGCGGCCGGGCCCGGAGCGGGTGATGCTGACGTCGAGCGGGCCCGGCGGTGCCCGCCAGCGGTCCGTGCGCGACGCCGCCGACACCCAGCCAGTTGGAATTGTGGTCGCCGATCTCGCGGCGGGCAAATCCGTGGAGCTGGTCCGGGCCGATGATGTGCATGCGGCCGATGAGTTCGGGTCCGTAGCCGATGGCGCCCAGCGCATGGGCGTAGGTCAGCTCATCGGACGGCAGGGCGTCGTCATTGTTCCAGCAGCCATGCCGGACCGGCTGTTTGCCGGTGAGCAGGGACATCCGGCTCGGCAGGCAGATCGGCGAGTTGCAGTAGGCGTTGTCGAAGACGACACCGTCTGCCGCCAGCCGATCGAGATTGGGGGTGGCCCCGCGCGGATCGCCGTAGCACCCGGCGAAACGCTGGGCATGCTGATCCGAGAAGATGAAGAGGAGATTCGGACGCGCGGAGCCACCCACGACTGCTACCTCAGCGTCTGCTCGAGGCTTGCCATCATGTTGTCCACCGCCTGCTCTGGCGTGGACTGGCCGATCAACACCTTCTGGAACTCGGGCATTGCCTTGGTGCGTCCCCAGCCATCGTAACCGGCGAACTGCGGCGAGGGCACGCCGAACTCAAGGGTCGCGGCGGCAGCGCCATAGATCGGGTTGTCGGTGATGAACTTGTCCTTCGCCGCAACCTTCGAAGCCGGGAAATAGCCTGTCAGCTTCAGCCAGGAGATCGCCGCCTCGGGCTCACCCCAGAAGCTGAGGAAATCCCAAGAGGCGTCCTCGTTCCGGTTGTTGAGGATGCTGTTGTACTGGTACTGCACCTCGACGCTGCGCTTGGCCGGGCCCTTCGGGCGGATGGCGGTGAAGAATTCACCATTGGGCAGCGCCTTCTGAATCTCGGTGAGCGAGCCGGTATGATGCCAGATCATGCCGGTCTGTCCGGTCTTGAAGCCTGCCATGATCTGCTGGAAGGAGTCGTTCGGCGCGCTCGGCGGGCACACCTTATATTTGGTGAAGAGTTCCGCATAGAACTTCACCGCCTCGACCGCCTTTGCCTTGTCGATCGCCGGCTTTCCGTCCTCCACGATCGGCGAGCCCCAGGCGCGGATCGTCTCGATCAGGTACTGATGGCCGCCGTCGCCGCCGCGCATGCCGAAGCCATAGCGGTTCTTCTTCGGATCGGTGATCTTCATCGCCGCTTCGAGGAATTCCTGGTAGGTGTCCGGCGGCTTGCTGATGCCGGCCTCGTCGAACCAGTCCTTGCGGTAGTACATCCAGTTCACGAACGAGAAGCTGGCGATGCCGTACTTGTGGCCATCGGCGCTGATGCCGGCCCAGCAGGTGTCGGAGAAGTCGCCGGCGCGGTTCCACTTGGCGATCCGGTCGGTGAGATCGGTCAGCGCGCCCATGGCCTTCATGTCGGCGAAGCGGGACCCCGCGACCATGGCGGTGTCCGGCTTGCTGTCGGCCACCACGGCGGCCGAGATCTTCTGCATGAAGTCCTTGTTCGGGATCGTCTCCATCGCGACGTGGATGTCGGGATGGGCCTTGTAGAAGAGCTTCATCGTCTCGACGAACGAGGAGACCTCAACCTGGCTGGCGAAAGTGTGCCAGTAGCTGATGTCGGTGGCCGCGAGTGCCCGCCGTGGCAGAAGCCCGACGAGAGCCGCGGCGGAAGCGGAGCCCAGAATCGCACGGCGAGTCAGCTGATGGTGCATCTCATTCCTCCCCTGACCTATTAATTTAGGTCTATGATATATCTATTGGCTGCTCTAACACGCCTGTGGTACGGCGTTCAAGTAGGAGGGCGCCCCCATGAGCCTTAGCGATCTCGCCTACCGCCGATTCAAGGCCATGATGTTCGAGCGACGGGTCGAGCCCGGCGCGGTTCTGTCGCAGCAGGAGCTGTGCACGCTTCTCGACGTTCCGATGACGCCGCTTCGCGATGCGATCCGCAGCCTGCAATCAGAGGGGCTCGTCGAGGTCCTGCCGCGCAACGGCATTCGCATGCTGAAGCCGGACCTCGATCTCATTCGCAACACCTATCAGCTCCGTCGCATCCTCGAGCGCGAGGGCGTGCGGCGCTTCGTCGAGTCGAGCACGGATGAAGAGGTGCGTGCCCTGAAGCTGCAGCACGACGCGTTGCAGGACGGGGTCGATCCCGGCAGTAACTCCGAAGGGCTGAAGGTGTTCGTGGGCAAGCTCGACGATGCCTTTCACGCGACGCTCATCGCAAGTCTGCAGAATCCCTTCATCAGCAGCGTTTACAGCATGGCCAAGGACCGCGTCACGCTGATCCGGGTCGACAGGCGCTATTCGCTGACATTGCCGATGATCCGCGCGACGCTCGCCGAGCATGAAGCGGTCATGGACGCGATCGAGAAACGGGACGTTGCCGGTGCGACCGATGCCATGGACGAGCACATGGTGAAGTCGATGCACCGCGCCATGGGGATCTGACGGATTGTACCCGCCGGCGATCTGTTCACGAGATCGCCCGGAGCGGGCCCGTTTCCGACGACCGCTGCTTACTCGGATGCACCGGTGTTCATCGCGTGAAGGATGCGCAGCGCCGCGGCGGCCGCGCCATAGCCGTTGTCGATGTTGCAGACGGTGACGCCCGGCGCGCAGCTCGCCAGCATCGCATTGAGCGCCGTGCGCCCGGCCTCGGAGGCGCCGTAGCCGGTCGATGTCGGCACCGCGATGACCGCGCCGGGCACCAGTCCGCCGACGACGCTCGCAAGCGCCGCGTCCATGCCGGCGACGGCGATGACGACCGGATGGCGGGCGATCTCCTCGATCCGTTCCATCAGCCGCCACAGGCCGGCGACGCCGACATCGGCGATCGCCGTCGCCTCGACGCCGCCATGGCGCAGGCGTCCGCGCCGCTTCGCGCGCCACCGGCGCGTCGGCCGTGCCGGCCGAGACGACGGCGACCAGGTCCGCGACGCCGGGTCGGGGCGCAGCGCGTCCGAAAAAGGCGGTGCGCGACAGCGGGCAATAGTCGATGGCGCGGCGAGCGCTGCCGGCAGGCGCTTGAGCTGCTCGCCGTCGAGCCGGGTGAGCAGCAGGCCGACGCCGCGCTCGCGGGCGCCTTCGAGGATCGCGGCGATCTGCTCGGCGGTCTTGCCTTCGCAGAACACCGCCTCGCCGAGCCCGATGCGCGCCGTGCGGGCATAATCGAAGACGACGTCCGGGCTGTCGTGTCGCTCATCTGGGCTTGCCCGACAAAGGCGCTGCCGTTTCTGTAGGGCGCGAACGCTGACCGCCGTATCCGGCGACATCTTGTCGGGAAGAGCGCGGCGACGGCGGCGGCAAGCGCATCGCGCCGCGCCGCGTCGAGGCCCTCAAGGCTGTCCGGATCGAGCTCGACGACGATGCCGCTCCGGCGCACGCGGCAGCGCACGGTCCGGGGCTCAGGCTGTCGCCGACGAGGTTTTCGGCGGCATGAACGGCCGTGAGGACTCCGGCATCGATGGGGATGGCGGTCTCGATCCGGCTCGACAGGCAGGGCGACGGCCGGCAGTTCGGCGAGATCGCCGAGGCCGAGGTCGACGGGCGAGCGCGCGCACGCCCGCCTTGTCGATGCCGGCTTCGAGATAGGGGTGACGCACGTCATGCTCGCGCGCCGCATCGAGACCCGGGCGATATTCGCCGAGGTCGTCGGTGTTGGTGCCGGAAAGGATGCGGCGGTCGGTGCGCTTCCGCGATGGCGTCGTAGAGATTGGTCTTGCAGAAGTAGCAGCGGTTGACCGGATTGGCGATGTAGTCGCGGTCGGCGAATTCGCCGGCGTCGAGGACCGCGAGCCGCCAGCCTTCGGCCTCGGCATAGCGGCGCACGCGCGCCGTCGCTTCGGGCGGCACGGCCGGCGAGATGGCGTGCATCATCTGGATCCGGTCGCTGCCGAGATGGCGATGGGCGAAGACGGCAAGCGTCATCGAATCGACCCCGCCGCTGACCGCGATCGCCGCCGGCGCGAGCTTGTCGAGAACTGCCGCCAGCTCTTCGTGCATCAGCTTTTCTCCTCGTCCTCGAACGGCGCCTCGCCCTGTCGGCGGAGGCTGCTTGCGCGCCCTTGCGCCGGCGATGTCGGCGAGATCGTCGGTCTCCACCTTCGCCGTCCGTCCCGCTCGGGCGATCGGCTAGCTTGACGCGGAGCGCGCGACCGTCGGCCTCGATCGAGGCCATCTCGCGCCCGAGGATGGTAGCGCTCGACCGGTGACCGGCGCAAACCGAGCGTGGTCGTCTCGTCGAAGATCGCCGCGACGACGGCATCTTCCGCCGCTTCGTCGGCAAGCACGCGCAGGTGCGTCATCATCCGGCCCTTCTTGCCGAAGACCGGCGCCTGGATGATATCGAGAACGCCATCAAGCGCCCGCAGGCGATCGATCGCCAGGGCGAGGTCCTCGCCGGTCTGGTCGTCGATCTCGCATTCCAGCACGACGATGCGGTCGGTCGCCAGGCGCTGACGGATCGTCGGCCTCGAAGGCGAGAACGCGCAGGCAGTTGCTGATGCCGGGAAGGGTCCGGGTGCCGAAACCGTGCGCCGAGCCGACGAGCCGGCGCGGGCGCCGCGCGGATGCGGGCCGGGTCGCAGAGATGGCGAACGATCGCCGCGCCGGTCGGCGTCACGCGCTCGCCGGCAATGCCGTCGTCGATCGTCGGGAAGCCTTCGATCAGCAGGGCCGTGGCCGGCGCCGGCACCGGCAGCAGGCCATGGGCGGTGGAAACCCTGCCGCCGCCGAGCGGCAGCGCGCCGATCGTCCAGCGTGCCGCGCCGAGCTGGCGCGATCAGCCAGGCGGCGCCGACGATATCGGCGATCGAGTCCCAGGCGCCGACCTCGTGGAAATCGCACTGCGTCCGGCGATGTGCCGTGAACGCGCGCCTCCGCCTCGGCGAGATGGGTGAAGATGCCGATGGCGTGGTCGCGGGTCGGCCCGTCAAGCGGCGCCTCGGTCGAGCGCGGCGCGAATCTGCTTCCAGTCACGTCGGCATGCGGCGCATGGTCATGGTCGTGCCCATGCCCGTGCGCGTGGTCATGAGCGTGGTCGTGATCGTGGCTGTGAGCGGGGGCGCGCTCGACAAGGAAGCGCCGGCCGGTCAGCACGCCGTCGCTGTGGCTGGCGACCTCGCCGGTGACGCCGTCGAGCAGCGGCATGCGCGCGAGCACGTCGCGCAAACCCGGTTCGAGATCCGGCCTGAGGTCGATCAGCGCGGCGACGAACATGTCGCCGGCAATGCCCCCGAGCGGATCGAGATGAATTTCGAGCATGGGCGTCCGCTTTCAGCGCCGCCGGAGAAAAGCGGGGCACGACATAGGGTCCGTCGGGAACGACGGCAATGGCCGGGTCGCCGCTGCGGGCGACACTGCGGCCGATGGCTTCGGCGATATCGTCGATCATGGCGACGCCGGTCAGGCGGCGGTCGTCGCCGGAAAGTCCAGTCGAATACAGCTCCACGGTGCCGAGGCGCATCGGCTTGAGCTGCATCTCGCTTTGCCACTCGTCAATTTCAGCGAGGCTCTTGGCGGTAAGGGTCGCCAGAAATCGTTCGGGACCGAGGGCGACCAGACGCGTCTGGGCGTCGCGGAATTCGGGCGAGCCGAGCCCTTCCGAGCATTCCGAGGCAATGATCAACGTGCCGCCCGGCTCGAGGATGTCGAGCGGCGTCACCATGCCCTTGACCGTCTGATAGTAGGTCTTGTCCAGCGGATATCCCGCCGAAGAGGTGACGACGGTCGAAAAGCGCCGGCCGACCGGCACCGCGGTGGCAGCATTGACGAGATCGACGGCTGCCTGATGGCTGGCGATGATCTCGCCGAAGGTCACGCAGGTCAGGTCGCGTTCCTCGTCGATGACGGTGTTGAGCGCATAAACCTCGCCGAGCATGCGGACGATCTCGAGCTGCTCCTCGTGCAGCGGATTGCCGACGAGATTGCACTGTACGGCGAGGGGATCTTCCATGAAGCGCGCCGAATGAAACGTCCGGATCGTTTCGTGGTGGGCGATGCCCGGGGCAACGACCTTTCGTCCGCCGGACCAGCCGGCCATGAAATGGGGCTCGACCAGACCGGTGGCGATCCTGAGGTCGGCCTCGACGAAGCGCCGGTCGAGCCGCACCGGCGTGCCGCGCGTCTCTGTCCGGCCGAGATCGACATGAGTGGCATCGTCGCGGGCATAGTGGTTCTCGACCCGGACATGCTCCAGCACCCAGGGATCGCCGACGAGTTCGGCGAGTTCGTCGCCAAGGTTGGGGCGGTGCAGCCCGGTGGCCACCAGAATGGAGATGTCGCCGATCGGAATGCCGGCGGCGACCAGGGTCTCGACCATCGGCCGCAGAAAGAGCCCGTTGGGGACCGGCCGGGTGATGTCGCAGATCAGGATGCAGGCGCTGCGCCGCCCCTTGGCGAGAGCCGCGAGCGGTGGCGCGCCGGTCGGCGAGTCGAACGCGGCGACAATGGCCGCCCGCGGGTCGGGCAGCTTCGGAAGCGGGTGCTTGCGCACGATCACCGGCGCGGCTGCGGCGGGCAGATCAACCGTCAGCGCGCCGTGACCATAGGGAAGGGCAACCTTGCCGCCCGTCATCGGTCTCTCCAAGCCCCGGGATATTCAAGGACCCGTGTCCCGGCCGAAGACAGCGGAGCGTCGGCCGGACGGTCAGCATCGACGAAACGGGGTCGAGGGCAGCAGAGCAAACGCACCTCCAGCCTGGGGAAGGCACCAATCCCGGCGGCAGCGGACAGGCTCGTCGGTGGTGCCGCCAAATGAGTTAGTCCGGTGGACCGGCCGGCTCAAGCCGGCACCTTACAATCCGAAGATCGAGGAGAGTCCGACCCGCTCGCTGAGACCGGCCATGAATTCGTCGCCGGGCGGGCTGGCGAGGTCGTCGGCGGCGCGAAGGATGGCTGGCAGCAGGTCGACGTCGCCGGCCGAGTTGAGGAAGATGCCGGGCCGCCCGAGCACCCAGTGGACGGCGGCGCGGATGTCGTCCTCGTTCTCCAGAGGCTGGTACCAGGTGGTGTGGTTGTGGTCGACGCCGGCCGCCCAGGGACCGCGGGCAATGGCCTTGATGGTCTGGACCGCGACATTGCGCTCGGCGCAGATCCGCGCGGTCTCCTCGAAGTCGCGGCCATAGGTCCTGTGTTTGGCCGCGTACCAGTTCCACGGCATCAGCACCGAATCGAAATCGAAACGCTCCAGGCTGCGCTTGTGCATGGCGGCGACGTTCCAGCCATGGCCGGTGACACCGATGAAGCGGACGAGGCCCTCCTCGCGCGCCTGTATCGCCGCTTCCAGCGCGCCGCCGGGCGATAGCGCCTGCTCCCATTCGTCCGGGTGAATGAGGGCGTGGAGCTGGATCAGATCGACATGATCGGTATGCAGCCGGTCGAGCGAGCGGCGGATTTCATTGTAGGCGCCGTCACGATCGCGCTGGCCGGTCTTGGTCGCCAGGAAGAAGTCGATCGCGGTGGCGATCCATCCACGGGCCGACGCGCAGTTCGGCATCGCCATAGCTGGCTGCCACGTCGATGTGGTTGACGCCGTGCTCGAAGAGCAGGTCGAGCACGCGGTCGGCGGTCCCCTGATCGACCCGGGAAAGCGCCGCCGCACCGAATATGACCGCCGAGCTCTCGTGGCCGGTGCGCCCGAATGTGCGTTTCTCGATCGTCATGGCTGAATTCCCATTGTCATTGCGGCGATGCGGCGGGGGTGGTCTTCGCGTGGCTTGGCGCGGCGCATCGAGCGATCCCCGCGCCCGCCATTCTATCGGGATGAGCCAGGCTTTCAACGACCGGCCGGGGCGCGCACTAATTTCTCTCCGGCCGGAGATCCGAAACGGCCGCGCCTGGTCACGGGTCGAAGAGGACGACAGCTTGCCCAACGGAATCTGGCACGGCGCGTGCAACAAACTCATCCCGCGTTGGATTGTGCACAATTATGATATTATAGTGCACAATACAGCGGCAAAAGACCGAGCATGGTGCTCATCCCCAGTGCAGGAGAGACGATCATGAAGCTGAAGCGATATGCCTTCGAGGGCCTCAGAGTGGCGGCCTTCGGTCTCGCGCTGGCGGCGCTGCCGGCCGCGGGCAACGCCGTTGAACTGCAGATGGCCTCCGGCTATCCGGACGCCAACTACCTTACCAAGACGGTGATGGCGTTCATCGCCGATGTCGAGGCGCGCACCAATGGCGACGTGAAGATCACGCTTCACGACAACCAGACGCTGGTGAAGCTGCCCGACATGATCCGGGCGGTGCAGACCAACCAGGTGGCGCTCGCCGACGTCCGTCTCGGCAATTACGGCCATGACGATCCGGTCTATGTCGTCGACGCGATTCCCAATCTCGCGCCCGACTCCGACAGTGCGCTGAAGCTGTGGGCGGCCTCGAAGCCGTACCTGACCGATTCCTTCGCCAAGCGCGGACTGAAGGTGCTGTTCGCCATGTGGAACCCGGCGCAGGGCTTCTTCACCAAGAAGCCGTTGACCAGCGGCGATGACTTCAAGGGCATGAAGATGCGCATCTACAGCTCGGAGACGAGCAATATGGCATCCCTGCTCGGCGCCACGCCGAAGGAGGTGAACTTCGCCGAGGTCGCGCAGGCCTTCTCGACCGGCCTCATCGATTCGATGTTCACCGGCCCGCAGACCGGAATCGATACGCAGGCCTGGGACTTCACCAGCAATCTGACCATGGTTGGCGCGCTGTTCACCAAGCAGCTCGTCTCGATCAATGCCGATGTCTTCAACGGCCTGCCGAAGAAGGATCAGGACGCGATCCTGGCGGCGGCTGCGGCGGCCGAGAAGAACGGCTTCGAGACGATGCTCAAGCTGACCGCCGATCAGCTCGCCACCATCAAGAGCCATGGCACGACGGTGGAAGACGCCGACAAGTCGGTGATGGACGCCGTCGCCAAGGCCGGCGCGACCATGCTTTCGGAGTGGGAGAAGAAGGCCACGCCCGAGCAGGTCAAGGTCGTGACCGACTACCAGGGCATGTGATCCAAGGGAGCGACGCGCCAGCGTCGACGCGGAAATGAACGCAATTCCACGCTTCGCTGGCGCGCTCGCCGCCATCTGCATGGTGGGCATGGTGCTGTTGCTGCTCGCCGAACTGGCGCTGCGCCCCTTCGGGGTGCTCGTGCCCTCCGCCGACGATTTCACCACCTTCCTGATGGTCGCGGCGGCGTTCCTCGGCTTCGTCCACGCCTATGCCCATGGTCAGCATGTAAGGGTCGAACTTCTGGTTAAGCGTCTGCCGGATGCGGCGCGGCGCCCGGTCGAGATCGTCAGCCTGATGGTGGCGACCGTTCTCCTGGCCTGGCTCACCGTCACTGCCACCCAACTGGCGATGGCGGCCCACCGCTATCACGACATGAGCGACACGCTGATCCCGGTGCCGCTGTGGATTCCGATGGGGATCGTTCCGATCGGCCTGGCACTGTTCGCGCTCGCCACCGGCAGCGACGCGCTCAATGCCCTGCGTGGCGGCGCGTTGCGCCATTCGGAGGGCGAGCAGGAAGAGGCGCTGGAGCTTGCCAGCGGTCCGTCCGCCGGGGAGGGCACGCCATGACGCTCGTCATCTTTCTGACCATGGTGGCGCTGCTCGTGGTGCTGCTTGCCGCGGGCTTCTGGGTCGGGCTCGCCCTCCTTGTCGTCGGTGCCGCCGGCCTGTTTATGATGGGCGCTCCAAATATTGGCGGCCTCATCTCCGGCACGCTGTTTTCCTCAATCAATTCCTGGCCGCTTACCGCTTTGCCGCTGTTCCTGCTGATGGGTGAGGTGCTCTTCCGCTCGCGCATCTCGGAGGATCTGTTCCGCGGTCTCGCACCACTGGTGAAGCGCCTGCCGGGCCAGCTTCTCCACATCAACATCCTCGGCTCCGGCATCCTGGCGGCGATCGTCGGCTCGAGCGGCGTGTGCTGCGCCACGGTCGGGCGTATGTCGCTGCCGGAATTGAAGCGGCGCGGCTATGACGAGCAACTTGCCATCGGCACGCTGACCGGCTCCGGCACGCTCGGCCTGCTGATCCCGCCATCGATCATGATGATCGTCTACGGCATCGCCACGCAGACCTCGATCGCGCGTCTGTTCCTCGCCGGTGTCGTCCCCGGCCTTGTCATGATCCTGCTCTTCATGGGCTATGTCATCGTTCGCGCTCTCCTTCGCCGCGATGTGGCGCCACAGGCCGATGCGGGTGAAGCGACCGGCATCAGGGACGTGGCGCGGATCATCGCGCCGGTGGCGCTGATCGTCGCCGTCATCGGCTCGATCTATGGCGGCCTCGCCACGCCGACCGAATCGGCGGCCGTCGGGGTCGCCGGTGCCGCGCTGATTGCCGCCGTTCAGGGCGCCCTGTCGCTGCAGACCCTGCTCGACAGCCTCATGTCCGCGGTACGCAATTCGGCACTGATCCTCTTGATCATCGCCGGCGCGGCCGTGCTGTCCGTGGCACTGGCCTATGCCCAGATTCCGGCCATGGCGGCGCAGTTCGTCGCCGATATGCACCTCAGCCGCGTCGGCCTGCTGGTCGCCCTGACGGCGCTTTACGTGCTGCTCGGCTGCTTCCTCGAAGGCGTGTCCATGATCGTGCTGACCGCCTCGGTGGTCCTGCCCATGGTCGAGGCCGTCGGCATCGATCCGGTGTGGTTCGGAATCTATGTGGTCATCGTCGTCGAGATGGCGCAGATCACGCCGCCGATCGGCTTCAACCTCTTCATTCTGCAGGCAATGACCGGCCGCGATATCGCCAGCATCACGCGCGCCTCGCTGCCCTTCCTGTTCTGCATGCTGGGCGCGATCGTCCTGTTCACCGCAGCACCCCAACTGGTGCTCTTCCTGCCGCAATCGATGATCGGTCACTGAGGAGACAGGACGATGCGGGACTTCTCAGGCTACGGCAACGCGCTTCCCGCGATTCGCTGGCCCGACGGTCAGCGGCTGGCGGTGTCGTTCGTGCTGAATTTCGAGGAGGGTGCCGAATTCGCCATCAGCGACGGCGACGACTACAACGAGGCGGTCTACGAGGTCATCGACCGGCAGCCGACAGCCGATCCCTGTATCGAACTCCCATTTCGAATATGGCACGCGCGTCGGCTATTGGCGCATCGTCGAGCTGATCGAGGCGTTCGGCGGGCAATTGACGGTTAGCGCCTGCGGGCGGGCGGTGGAGCGCTCGCCATGGCTGGCACGGGATGTCTTTGCCCGCGGCCACGAGGTCGCGGCCCACGGCTATCGCTGGGAATCCCACGCCAAGCTCGGCCTGGAGGAGGAACGGCAGAGGATCGCCCGGTGCCGCAACGCGATCCTCGACGCGGTGGGCACGCCGCCCATCGGCTGGCACACGCGCTCGGCCAGCAGCCCCAATACGCGGGCGCTTCTGGTGGAAGCCGGATTCCTCTACGACAGCGATGCCTATAATGACGACACGCCCTACTTCGTCGAGGTTGGCGCGCGCCGCCATCTTGTGCTTCCCTATGCCTTCGACACTAACGACATGCAGTTCCAGCATACGCATCGGTTTGTCACGGCAGGCGATTTCGCGGAATATGTCTGCGACGCCTTCGACTGGCTGGCGCGGGAAGGGGAGGCCAAACCGAGGATGCTGTCCATTGGCCTTCATCCGCGTATGATCGGCCGGCCCGGCCGGATCGGTGCGCTGGAGCGCATTCTCGATCACATGAAGGCGTCGGGCGGCGCCTGGATCGCCTCGCGCGCGGCGATCGCGCGTCACTGGATCGCCGCCAGCGCGGACTGACCCTGTCGATCATGCCGGCCGAACTCACAGAAACTGAAATTCACGAGATCCTCTCGCGCCTGCTGCTGGCGGGACGGATCGCGCCCGGCACCAAGCTGGTCGAGCAGAAGCTTGCCGGCCTGTTCGGGGTGTCGCGCGAGCGTGTGCGCAAGGTCCTCCACCGCCTCGGCTACGAGAAGCTGCTCGACCTCATTCCCAATCGCGGGGCTTTCGTGGTCGATCCGACTCTGGAGGAGGCGCGGAGGCTCTATGGTGCCCGCCGGATCGTCGAATCGGGCATCGTCTTTCAGCTCGCCGCAGCGGTATCCAGCGACCAACTCGCCCGGCTGGAGGCGCACCTCCGCCAGGAGGAGGAAGCCGCGGCGTCGGACGACCGGCCGGCATCAATCCGCCTGTCCGGCGCCTTCCACATGCTGCTGGCCGACATGACGAGCAGCGACCTGGTCGAGCGCGAGATGCAGGAACTCGTCAGCCGTACCGCGATGCTGGTCGCCTTCTATGAGCCCGGCACCTCATCGGTCTGTGGCTGCGAGGAGCATGCCTCGATCACCAATGCGCTTCGCCGTCGCGACCAGAGCGGGGCCGCGCGGGCGATGAGCGCTCATCTGTCGCTCATCGAGACCCGCCTGAAGCCTCTCCGCTGCGAGCCGGTCGGAGAGAATCTCGAGACGGTGCTGAAGGCGGAATTGGCGGCTCACCGCAAGGAAACACGCGCCCAGCGTGGGAGGGGCCGCCAGCCCGCGCGGGTGCCGGCCTCCTCCGGCTGACCGCCAGTCCGGCAATGCGTGTCCTCCTCATTAATCCCAATGTCTCCGCCGACATGACCGAAAGGATCGCGGCAGCCGCTCGCAAGCTGCTGCCGGCCAACGTCGAGGTGATCCCCGCGACCGGCCGCTTCGGCGCGACGGTGATCGCCTCGCGCGCCTCCTACGCGATCGCGGCGCATGCCGCGCTGGAGGCTTATGCGGAAAATGCCGAGGCGTGCGACGCCGTGCTTCTCGCCTGCTTCGGCGATCCGGGGCTGGAGGCGCTGCGGGAGGTCTCGGACGTGCCGGTTGCCGGCCTCCTCGATGCGTCACTGCGCAAGGTGGTAGCCGTCCAGCGCCCGTTCGGCATCGTCACGGCGGGAGCCCCCTGGCGCGCCATGCTGGAGGAGCGCGTCATGCTGAGCGAGGCGGTGCCACTCTTTCGCGGCGTCGAGATCCTCGACCTTGGCGGCCTCGCAATCAGCCGCGATCCGGATGGCGCAATGGCCGCCGTCGAAACGGGACTCAAGGCCCTTGCGGCCCGGGGCGCGGAAACAGTCATTCTCGGCGGCGCGGCCATGGTGGGCATGGCGGCGCGTCTCCAATCTCCCGTCCCGCTGATCGATTGTCTCGAGGAAGCCATCGCTGTCCTCGTTGGCGCTGGTGCTGTGACACCGCGTCCGGCTCCCTTCACGATGGAGACTCAGAACCTTTCCCAGTCTCTCTACGACCTGCTTTCGCGTGGCCCGGCACGTTGATACGGCGGGCGAATTGGGCGGTTCGATCGCAATCGGCGGGCGTTCCGGGCAGAATGAACAAATCCGTCAGAGCATCGATGACGTCGGTCGCTTTGAGCATACGCCGTTGAGGGTTCGATCGAACCTATGACTCGTCATTCAGCTAAGGCCAGCGACCTGCATAGGGAAAGCAATCGACGCCAGAAGCCCCATCGCAAATGCGCTCCGGAATGAAGCGCGCTAAGAAAGATACATGGGATTCGGGGTTTTCATTCATCGGTCAGATTCGATCTACGACGACAGCCCGGCTGAACGGTATCAGTTCCCTCGTCAGTATCTCCGGCGGGTCGAGGCGTGTGTCGGCGACTGGATCGTCTACTATGAGCCGAGAAAGGTCGCGGAGACCCGTGGCTATTTCGCGATTGCCAAGGTCGAGCGGGTCATTCCGGATCCGACGGCGCCCAGCATGTTCCTCGCGCTGATCGAGCCCGGCAGCTACCTGGATTTCGCAAATCCGGTGCCTTTTAGCGACGCCGATGGCGTGATCGAGCGTGGGGTCTTAAACGAGGACGGGCGCATTTCCGGGCGCGCCCAGGCCGCCGTCCGCCCCCTCTCGCCAGGCGATTTCGATCGGATAGCGGCGCTCGGACTGGATGACAGCGACGTGCCGCTTCCCCGCATCGATGACATCTCATCGTCTGCAGGATTCCATGAAGAGCAAGTGCCATTCGCGTTCGAACAGATTCGTGAGCGGGTCAGCCATTTGTCCTCGCGAATCGTGCGTGATCGAATCTTTCGCCGCGTCGTCCTGCGCGCCTATGACGAGCGGTGCGCGATCAGTGGACTGAGGCTCATCAATGGTGGCGGACGCGCCGAAGTCGAGGCCGCACACATCCGGCCGGTCGAAGCGAACGGCCCCGATATCGTCAGCAACGGGCTTGCACTATCGGGCACCGCGCATTGGATGTTCGATCGCGGGCTGATCAGCCTCTCGGACGATCTGGATATCCTGATCTCGCGTCAGGCCAACGATCCGGACGGCGTGCGCGCCTTCATCAACAGAAACGGGCGCGCAACTGCACCGCAAAAGATGTTCGAACGCCCGCATCCACACTTTCTGCAGTGGCACCGGGAGCATTGCTTCAAGCAGTGAGGCGGGCTTCTGTCGGCTGCCGCCTTCGAAGCGGTACGGCCCTGGACTGATCGTCATCCGCCGGTCTCCGTCTGGGCGACGTGACCGCCGGATCGAACCGCCCGAGCTTCACGGACGATGATTGGCTTCAGCGGGCCAGCCAGCCTCCGTCGACCGGCAGGATCGCGCCGTGGACGAAGGAGGCGGCCTCGCTCGCCAGGAACACTACCGCACCGCCCATTTCCTCGGGCGTGCCCCAGCGATGGGCCGGAACCCTTGCCAGCAATTCGCTGGAGCGAATCTCGTCGGCCTGCAAGGCGGCCGTGTTGTCGGTTGCGACATAACCGGGGGCGATGGCATTCACGTTGACGCCCTTGCTCGCCCATTCATTCGCCAGCGCCCGGACGATCTGTGCGACGCCGCCCTTGGCCGCCGCGTAGCCAGGGACGTTGATGCCGCCCTGGAAGCTCAGGACCGAGGCGACGAAGATGATCTTGCCGCCGCCGCGCGCGATCATGCGGCGGCCGAACTCACGCGACAGGATGAAGGGCGCGGTCAGGTTGGTCGCGATGACGTGGTCCCAATCCTCGTCCGCGTGCTCGGCGGCTGGCGCCCGGCGGATCGTGCCGGCATTGTTGACGAGAATGTCGACGCGCGCGCCGCTTTCGTCCAGCCGGCCGACGAGGTCGTGCACAGCCTCCCGCCTCGAGAGGTCGCACTGGAACGCGGTGAACCGTCGCCCGAGCGCGCGCACCTCTTCGCCGGTGGCGCCGCCATCGGCCTCCGTGCTGGCGCTGACGCCGATGATATCGGCACCGGCGGCCGCGAGCGCATTCGCGATCGCCCGGCCTATTCCCCGGCGGCTGCCGGTCACCAGCGCCGTCTTGCCTGCGAGATCGAAGGGAGAAGCTGTCTTGGTCATGCGGTTCCTAAAGCCTCTTGCGGCGCGGATCGGCAAGCGTGCGCTTGTCGGCGGCGGCGGATCGCCGGTCGAAGCGCAGGTGACGGACGCGACGGTAGCGGTCCGTCCTTGAAGAGATGTCCACGGTCCGCGAGCGCTATTGTAGCAGGCGGGCGATCGGTACCGAGGCCGCCGATCGCGCGCGGCCGGCTTCGCCGGTCGCCAGCGAGACGCGGATCTCCGGCTTCCTCAGCGGCATGCGGCCTTCGAGGTCGAAGATTGTCAGGTCGATGCCCGGGATCATCCGCTCGTAGAAGGGTCGCGGGAACTCGCCGCCGAGCACGATCGCTTCCGGATTGAAGAGCTGGACGACGGCGCTGAGCGGCATCGCCATGGCGGGCACGCGGCTTTCGAACCAGTCCTCGAGGCGCGGATCGGCAGCGGCCAGCATGTCCTCGAGCCGCCGGTTGCCGAGCTCGGAGACGGGAATGCCGAGATGGTCGGCGAGATCGGTCAGGCTCGGTCGCGGTCGCGTCTCCGGCATCAGCGCGCCGACATTGGCGGCCTGGTTGAAGCCGCCGCGATAGACCCGCGTCCCCTCGGCCAGCGCACCGCCGATGCCATAGCCGAGGATCAGATGGAAGATCGTGTTGTGGCGGTTGTCGGGCTGGCTCGCCTCGAAGAAGGCTTGCGGGAAATTCTCGAAATACACCGGCAACCCGAATTGATGGCGCAGCGCCTCGCGGAGTGCGTCATAGGGAACCGCGCGCTGCGAAGGCGTGATCTCCTCGATGCGCTCGTCTCGGTCGATGAGGGCGCGGACGGCGATGGCGAAACCGGCGCACTGGACGCCGGCCACGCTTTCACGGGCGAGAAGACGGCGGACTTCGTCCTCGACCAGGGGGACGACGAGCGAGGGGTCGAGCGAGGCGAGGGGCGGCCGCGACACGGTCTCGAGCACGGCGCAATTGAGATCAACCGCCGCCAGATACAGGCCGCGGGTCGACAGGTTGATGCCGATGCCGACGATGGCAGCGTCGTTGACCCGGAGTCGCAGGGCGGGCTGGCCGCGTCCGCCGGCGGGCGTCGCGTCGCGCTGTTCGCTGACCAGGCCGAGATCGGCGAAGCGTCCGACCGCCTTGGTCAGCATCGCCTTGGACAGGCCGAGATCGTCGGCATATTCGACCCGGCTCCGCCCCGGAAAGCAGCGAATCCTGCTCGAGAATCCGCCGTTCCGTCGCTGTCAGGGACAGCAACGGAGCCTCTGCCCCGTTCGCACTCATGACGCCTCTGAGGTCGGACGATCGTTCATCCAATATCTACATGCTTGTTAAGTTTCTGTCATGAACTTATAATAAGTTCACCCCATGAACTTACAAATGGGGATGTGAGGAAGACGGGCGTCTGCCCGGACCGCAAGTCGATCCGATCGCGCCCCGCCAGGGAGTTCTATGCCAAGGCTTTCCCACCGATCCCGGTCCGGCGGCACGGGCCGCGCTGCCCGTCTCGAAATTTCCCCGCGCGTGCCCGGGGCGGCGATCGGGCGGCCGGCTCATGGCTGACATCGAGGTCAGCAACGTCGTCAAGGTCTTCGACGACGGCTTCACGGCCCTCAACGAGGTGTCCTTCCTCGCCCGGTCGGGCGAATTCGTCACCCTTCTCGGACCCTCGGGCTGTGGCAAGACCACGCTTTTGAAGGTGATCGCCGGCTTCCACGAGCCGACCCGGGGCCGGGTCCGGATCGGCGGCACCGATGTCACCGAGGCGCCGCCCGAGCATCGCGACACGGCGATGTGCTTCCAGTCCTACGCGCTCTTCCCGCACCTCACGGTCGCCGACAACATCGACTTCGGCCCGCGCCAGAACAAGGTGCCGCGCGACCAGCGCCTCAGGCGGCTGGACGAGCTACTGCGCCAGGTCGATCTCGAGGACCATCGCGGAAAACTGCCGAACGCGCTTTCCGGCGGTCAGCAGCAGCGCGTGGCGCTTGCCCGGGCGCTGGCGATGCGGCCCGGCGTCGTCCTCTTCGACGAGCCGCTCTCCAATCTCGACGCCAAGCTACGCGAGCAGGTGCGCTTTGAGATCCGCGCCCTGCAGCGCCAGCACGGCTTCACCGCGATCTATGTCACCCACGACCAGGCGGAAGCGCTGGCGATGTCGGACCGGATCCTCGTCATGCGCGATGGCGTCGTCGAGCAGGCCGGCACGCCGGAGGACATCTATTTCCAGCCGCAGACGAGTTTCGTCGCCGATTTCGTCGGTGGCGCCAACCTGCTCCGCGCCCGCGTGACGACGACGGACGGAACCGGCCGCTGGCGGATCGAGACCGAGCTCGGCTCGCTGACGATCGCCTCGAAGGCGCCGCCGGTCGGCGACGAGGTGTTCGTGAGCTGGCGTCCGGAAGACGCTGTTGTCGGTGGCACGGCAGAGGAAAACCAGATCGAGGCACCGGTCATCGCCCGCGCCTTCCAGGGTGCCTGGACGGATGTCTTCGTCGCCCCGCCGCGCGGCGGCAACGCGCAGTACCGCCTGCAGATTCGCGGCACGGAAGGCCGCAGCGGCGAGACGATCGGATTCTCGATCGCGCCCGACCGACTGCGCTTCCTCGAAGCGCGGGGATGACCGGCATGCGCAAGACGGCGACGATCACGCTCCTGCTTCTGCCCGGCGTCGGCCTGATCCTGGCCCTGATCGGCGCGGTCGTCTACGTCGCCTTCGCCCAGTCCCTCGGCTACTTCAATCTCTCCGGCGCCAGCGGCTTCTCGCTCGATTTCTGGAACCAGACCCTCACCTCGCGCCGCTTCCAGCACTCGCTGCTCTATTCGACCAAGATCGCCACGGTCAGCGCGGTGGTCTCGGTCGCCGTCGCCTATCCGATCGCCCTGTGGCTGCGCCGGCCGTTCAAGGGGTCTCTGGCCATCGGCGGCATCCTCAAGACGCCGCTGCTGGTGCACGGCCTCGTCGCTGCCTTCCTCTTCGTCAACGTCATTTCCTACCACGGCATTCTCAACGAGCTGATGGTCTGGCTCGGCATCGTCGCCAAGCCGATCCGCATGCAGAACGACCGCCAGGGCTTCGGCGTCATGTTCCTTCAGGTGTGGAAGAACATGCCGCTGGCGCTGCTGCTCCTGTCGGGCGCGGTGCAGGGCATCTCCGACGACGTGCTCGACGCGGCCCGCGACCTCGGCGCCAATGCCTGGGATCGCTTCCGCAAGGTCATCGCGCCGTTGTCGATCGAGGCGATGCAGGCGGCACTGGTCATCATCTTCATCGGCGCTGCCGGCGACTTCTCGTTCCAGGTGGTCGCCGGCCCGACCAATGTCGAATCAATGGCCCAGCTCATGAACAGCCACAAGGGCTCGGGCGAGTGGAACCAGGCGGCGGCCGTCGGCGTGTCGCTGATGCTCCTCGCCCTCTTCGGCTCGCTCATCCTCGCCCTCATATCCCGATTGCTCCTACGCGGAGGGCGGCTGAGATGAAGACCGGCTGGCTCAACCGCACACTGCTCGTCGGGCTGATGACGATCTGTGTCATCTGGCTCGTCGTTCCCTTCGGCATGGCGATCCTGTGGTCGCTGGTCGACCCGTCGACGCCGTGGTCCTATCCCGACCTCTTTCCCAAGAAACTCTCCTTCGCCCGCTGGGTCGAGGTGTGGGAGACGACCGGGTTGCGCTTCGCGCTGCTGCATTCCTACACCCTGGCGCCGTCGGTCGCGGTCCTCACTCTGCTTCTCGCCACGCCGACGGCCTATGCCTTCGGCCGGCATTCGTTTCCCGGCAAGGGCCTAGCGCAGATCGTGACGCTGCTGCCGCTGGTGGTGCCAAGCTTCGTCACGGCGATCTTCTTCTCCGCGTTCCTGCTCAGCCTCGGCATCTATTGGCGGTTCGGGTCGATCCTGCTTGCCCATTGCGTGCTGTTCCTGCCCTATGCGATCCGCATCCTGACGGTGTCCTTCTCCCAGGTCCGCCAGGATCTGATCGATGCGGCGCGCGATCTCGGTGCCTCGCGCTGGGCGCGATTCCGGGTCGCCTATCTGCCGCCGCTGAGGCCCGGCATCCTCGCCGCCCTGCTCATCGTTTTCATCCAGAGCATCGAGGAGTTCGCCATGGCGTTCATCCTCGGTGCGCCCAATTTCACGACCGTGCCGACCATTCTTTATTCGTATCTCGGCTACAACTTCATCCGCACCAATGCGGCGGTCGTGTCCCTGATCCTCGTCGTCCCCAACATCGTCCTGATGCTGATCCTGGAGCGCCTGTTGAAGAGCGCAAATCCGGCGATGGTGTCGGGCAAGGGATGACCCGGATGCGCATCTATCCAACCGGAGGGAGACTGCAATGCTGAAGAAGCTTCTGACTGCCGCAAGCCTCGGCGTGGTGCTTGCCAGTGGCACGGCCGCCGCGGCCGACGTCACCAGCATGTCGTGGGACCAGATCGTCGCCCAGGCCAAACAGGAAGGCCAGGTTTCGTGGTTCGTCTGGTATTTCCAGCCGCGCTTCCGCGAAGCGGTGAAGCCGTTCGAGGACAAGTACGGGATCAAGGTGACCATCCCCGAAGGCACGCTTGACGGCAATATGAGCAAGCTCGTCGCCGAGCAGAAGCGATCGGCGGGCGATATCGACGTGATGGCGACCGGCTCGGGCTCGCTCAACACGATCAAGCCGGCGGAGCTGTTCTATTCGCTGCAGGGCGTCCTGCCGGATGCGGCCAAGCTGCGCACCAAGCTCGGCGGCGTCGATTCCAAGGGCTACGCCTATGCCTATTGGGGCAACCAGACCGGCATCGCCTATGACCCCGACAAGATCGCCACGGCCGACCTGCCGCAGTCGCTCGACGCGGTTGCGGCCTTCATCAAGGGCCATCCGGGCGAGTTCGGCCTCAACTATGAGAACGGCGGCTCGGGTCCGGCCTTCATCCAGGAGGTCGCCCGCAACACGGTGAAGTCGGTCGACTTCTCCGACGGATCCGCCGGCAAGGACAAGATCGCCGCGCTGACGCCCGCCTGGGACTGGTTCAAGGCGCTCGGCGAGGACTATGTCATCACCGCGTCCAATGCCGATACGCTGGTCCGCATCAATGACGGCGAGCTGGCCATGGGGCCGGCCTGGGAGGATCACCTCGCCGGGCTGCAGGCCAAAGGCGAGATCACCAAGCGGATCAAGTACTACATTCCGAAATTTGGCATGAAGGGCGACGGCAATTTCGCCGCTGTTCCCAAGAACGCGCCGCACCCGGCCGCGGCGCTCCTGTTCATCGATTGGCTGACCTCGGCCGAGACTCAGGCCAACTTCAACAAGGTCTTCGGTTCGGTGCCGATGAACCCGGACGCCTCGGACCAGTTCGCGCTGGTCTCCAAGGCAGAGCGTGCGAATTCTGTGACGCCGGTGCCCGAACCCTTCGCCACCGCCATCGTCAAGTCGTTCATCGAGAACGTCGCGCTCGATCGCTGATCCTCATCGCCGCCCGGAGACCTCACGGCTCTCCGGGCGGTCCTTCCTCTCCCGCAAAGCGAGTACATATGGACACGAGCCCTTCCGCGGTCGCCGGGCCGCTCATCGCCCATCGCGGCGCCTGCCTCGACTACCCGGAAAACACCATCGCCGCCCTCGTCGGTGCCAGGCAGGCGGGCTGCCGATGGGTCGAGATCGACGCCCAGGTGGCGCTGGATCGAATCCCGATCCTCATGCACGATCATTCCGTCGACCGGACGACCGATCGCGAGGGCCTGGTCGCGATGATGACCAGTTCCGAGATCACGCGCTTGCGCACGCGCGCGCCGCGCTCCGGTTCCTACACCGACGAGACGGTGCCGCTCCTCGCCGACGTGCTCGATGCCTGCCAGAAGCACGACATAGCGTTGGTGCTCGAGGTCAAGGCGACGTGGGGTTGGGACGCCGAGGACGCGGCTGTCGTGGCCGATGTCGTCAACGAGCGCTGGCCGCATGACAGCGCCAGCCTCATCGTCACCAGCTTCTCGGCACCCGCGATCGCGGCCTTCTCGAAGCGAGCCTTGGGCCCGGTCCGCCCTGGCGACACTGGCGCCGCCGAAGGAGCCGGCGACGCTGATGGGCGATCTTGGCATCGACGGCTTCCATCTCGATTACCGCTATCTGCGCGATGGCGATATTGATCGCCTGCGCAAGGCCGGCGCGGAAGTCGCGGTCGCCACCGTGAACGATGCGGCCATCGGCCGGCGGCTTCTCGATGCGGGCGTCGAAGGCCTGATCACTGACAATCCGACGCTTTTGTGATCGCTGCTCTTGTCTTCTCCAACGGATCGCCGTTCGCCGTAGCGCGGCTCAGATCGCCTTGCCGAAGTGCGCGAAAGCGTCCTCGGTCGGCGTCGAGCCTGCGCCCGGTTGTTGCGGCAGGACATAGCGGCCGGCCTCGACCCGGATGGGCTCGACAAAGGCGTCTTTGATCCAGGGGATGTATTCGAGCATCGTCGTCGCCGGATGCCAGGCGGCAAGGTGGACGTGAATCTGCCCCATGTCGCCGACATGGGGCACGACCGGGCGCCGCCGGCTCGCCGCCGCCTCGGCGACGGTGATGTATTCGCTGATGCCGCCGAGGCGGGTGACGTCCGGCTGGACGAAGTGGACGGCGCCGGCCTCGAGGAAGGCGTTGAAGGCGTCGGCCGAGTAGAGCTGCTCGCCGAGCGCGATCGGAATCGGCGTGGCGCGGGCGAGCGCGGCATGGGAGGCGACGTCGTCGTACCAGAGCGGCTCCTCGAACCAGAAGATATCGAGCGGCGCGGCGCTGGCGCAAAAACGCTGGCAGGTTGGCAGGTCCCAGCGCCCGTTGCCGTCGATGGCGATCGTCACGGAGGTGCCGAGCGCCGCGCGCACCTTCTCGATCCGCTCCAGATCCTTCGCCGGATCGTCGTGACCGACCTTCAGCTTGATGCGGCGGTAGCCATCGATCTCGATCGCGTGGCGGCAGCCCGCGACGAGCTCGTCGATCGGGATCGAAAGCCAGCCGATATCGGTGTTGTAGGCCTCGAGATCGGGACAGGTTGCGCCGCCGAGCAGGCGCCAGAGCGGGACCCCCGCCTGCTTCGCCTTGATGTCCCAGAGCGCGATGTCGACCGCGGCCAGCGCAAGCTGGGTGATGCCGGCGCGCCCGACCCATTGGACCGCGGGAAAGCGCGCCAGCTTCTGCCATAGCCGGGTGATGTCCCCGGCCTCCTCGCCGATCAGCAGCTCGCCATAGCAGTCGCGGATGCAGGCGGTGATCAGCCGGTCGGAGGCGAGATGAGCGTGGGTACCGGTGTAGCCGTAGCCCGCCGTGCCGTCCTCGGTAACAAGGCGGACGCCGACGACGCCCCAATGGCTGATCGTATGAGTGGAATTGGAGATCGAATCCCGGTTGACCGGGACATGCAGGATGAACGGCTCGACACGGGTGATCTTCACGCGGGCACCTTTTTGCTCGGGAGATTTCCTCGAACGGTCGCGCCGCGGCCGGCGCGCCGGATTCTTGTTGCAAGACCGCGTGCCGTGCGCCGGCGGTCAGGCGTGCTCTGCATCCTCCCAGCTCGCCACATCATGAGCGGCGACGTCGAGAATGACGTTCATCGCTGCTATGGCGCCGGCCTCGTCCCGGAAGCGGATGCGGTCGAGCACCTGGCCGTGGGCGACGAGCGGCTCGGATTCGCGCTCGGTCAGGCGGTCGCGATTGGTGACGTGGAAGACGGCGCGCAGCGCCGCCTCGATGGTTCCGATCAGCCCCTTCAGAACCATGTTGTGGCTCGCCGTCATGACTGCCCGGTGGAAGGCGACGTCGGCATCGACATAGCCGGCGAGGTCGTCGGGGAAGGCCCGTTCCATGGCGATGAAGGCGGCCTCGATCGCCGCCAGCTCGGCGGCGGTGCCCCTGCGGGCGGCGAGGCCGGCGGCGCGCGGCTCGATAATGCGCCGCGTCTCGATGAGGCTGCCCATCAGGTCGCTGTCGGCGGTGAGGTTCGGATGCCATGACAGGACGGCCGGATCGAGCATGTTCCAGTCGTCGCGCGGCCGGACGCGCAGGCCGACGCGCGGACGCGCCTCGATCAGGCCCTTGGCCGAGAGGACCTTCACCGCCTCGCGCACCGAGGTGCGGCTGACGCCGAGCTGGATGGCCAGTTCGCCCTCGCGCGGCAGCGTCTCCTCCGGCGCGAAGCGGCCGCTGAGGATCATGCTGCCGATGGCGCGGACGACGGAACCGTGAATCCGGCCGCCGCCGGAATAGCTGGCACTTCCCTCGATCGCGGATTCCGCGTTGTCGGGTCCCTCGAGATCGAGAGGGGTTAAGGGTGTATCCAATTCGGAATCCTCATCTGGGCGTTGCCGAGGCGTCTCGGCCCTGGTGGGGCGGTGCCGGACGCCGCGCGGCGGACTGGCATGTGCGGCCACGGTTTTCGCGTCCTTCCGCCCTCACCAATCAACAATCGTGCCATCGTCGAGGACGGCATTGGTGGTGTGGAGAACCTCCTCCCGGAATGGATGACGGGCTGCTACCGCCTCGTCGACCTCGACGCCAAGGCCCGGCGCTTCCGGCACCTGCCAGAAGCCGTCGACCATGCGGATCGGCCCGCTGACGACGTCGAAATACCATGGCACCGCGCCGACCATCTCTTCCTGGATGACATGGTTCGGTGTCGATACGGCGAAATGAAGCGCGGCCACGCCGGCGATCGGGCCGAGCGGGTTGTGGGGCGCGACGCCGATCGAGGCGGCCTCGGCCATGGCGGCGATCTTCTTGGCCTCGCCCAGCCCGCCGCAATGGCAGATGTCGGGCTGGGCGATGTCGATCGCCCTGGTGCGGAAGAGCGCGTCGAACTCGAAGCGGTCGACCAATCGCTCGCCGGTGGCGATCGGCACCTTCGTCTTGGCCGCGACCGCCGCAAGGCCCGCGGTCTCGCCGGGCGGCAGCACCTCCTCGACGAACATCGGCCGTGCCGGCGCCAGCGCCTCGATATAGGCAAGCGCGGCGCCGACCGATGCCGGCCGGCCGTGGAAGTCGACCATGATCTCAACCGCGTTGCCGACGGCCTCGCGTAGCGCCTCCATCATCCGGCCGACCTTATCGATGGCGTCGACCGGGGCGTGAAAATGGCTGTAGGGAATGAAGACCGCCTTGAAGGCGGTGTATCCGCGCTCGATCACCTTGCCGGCATGGGTGACGAGGGGATCGGTATCGAGTGTCTCGTAGACGGCGCGCATGTCGCCGAGGCCGAGATGGGTATAGACGCGGACCTTGTCGCGCACCTTGCCGCCGAGAAGCCGCCAGACCGGTACATCGAGCGACTTGCCGAGAATGTCCCACAGGGCGATCTCGATGCCCGAGACCGCGCTCATGCCGATGGCGCCGAGCCGCCAGAAGGAGTGCTTGCGCATGACGCGCACGGCCTGCTCGATGTCGCGCGGATCGCGGCCGAGGACGAGCGGGGCGAGATCCTCGATGGCGCCGACGACCGCGCGAGTCTTCCATTCGAGCGTCGCCTCGCCCCAGCCATACAGGCCGGGCTCGTCCGTCTCGACCCGGACGAAGACCCAGTTGCGCATTTCCGCGTTCACGACGAGTGGTCGGATTGCTGTGATCTTCAAGGGGCCCGCCTCCCAGGTGCCGGCCATGATGCGGCGTCGGGGTGGCCGCCGCCGGCGGGCGCTCACCACGCCTAATTCGTCTTGCCGATTAGTCAGACATTGGTATACGAATTATATGACCTATCAAGCCGGCACTTTCCCGCAAACGCGGGGAAGGCCTGGGATCGCTTTCCCCGTGACGGCGATCGGCACGAAAAGAAAAGGTCGCGGCAGGCACCGTCCTGTCGACGCAGGGAGGAGTTTGGGGTGACGGTGCAGTGCGTCGTGGACGCCAGGAACCGGCTCGGTGAAGTGCCGGTGTGGGACGTCCGCGAACAGGCGCTCTACTGGGTCGATATCGAAGGCCGGCTGCTGCAGCGCCTGACGGTCGGGACCGGCAAGGTGGACCGCTGGGAAATGCCGGACCGGATCGCCTGCTTCGCCTTGCGCGAGTTGGGCGGGCTGATCGTCGGTTTCGCCTCCGGCATTGCCTTCTACGATCTCGACGACGGGCGCCTCGAATGGATCGCCAGGCCGGAAGCTGCGATCCCGACCAACCGTTTCAACGAGGGCAAGTGCGACCGCAAGGGCCGGTTCTGGGCCGGCACCATGGATGACGGGCTCGCCAACCACACCGCCGCCCTCTACCGCATCGACACCGACCTCAGCGTTCACAAGATGGTCGAGGGCGTCGGCGTCTCCAACACGCTGGTGTGGAGCCTCGACAATGAGACGATGTTCTTCGCCGACACGCTCGACGGCGCCATCTATTGCTACGACTACGACCACGAAAGCGGGGCGATCCGAAATCGTCGGCAGATCGTCGACCTGAAGGGTACCGGCATCGGTCCGGACGGCTCGACCATCGACGAGGAAGGGTTCCTGTGGAACGCGCAGTGGGATGGCTGGCGCCTTGCCCGCTACGCGCCCGACGGTCGGCTCGACAGGGTGGTGGAGCTGCCCGTGCAGAAGCCGACGAGCTGCATGTTCGGTGGTCCGGACCTGCGCACCTTGTATGTGACGACGGCGATCTGGGACCTGACGTCTGAGCAGCTCGCGAGGCAGCCGCAGGCCGGCGGGCTCTTCGCGCTCGACGTCGGTGTTGGCGGCGTGCCAGAACCGAGGTTCAATGGATAGCCGGCGTCGTGGGTAAGGGCGTTCGCCGGCACGGGAGGACAAGAGCGACGGGGACGGGCTCGACCAGCACGTCCCGACCGTGGTCGCAAGACGAAATGGTCAGCGATTTGACGACCCTGCTATCGCGGATTGGCTTCAATTCGCTTCAGGGGGGGCGTCAAAACCTGCCGCTGGGACTCGAAACCGGGTTCCCTGATTGGGCGGCAAGACAGGGAGGAAGGCATGTCAGTTAGGAAATTGCTGTTTGCAGCCGGCTTCGCCGCCATCGGCCTCGCGTCGAGCGCGGCCTTTGCGGCCGGACCGGACGTGGTTGCCGGTCCGGGCGTCGAACCGGCCTGCTTCGCGCCGTGGAGCAAGGACACCACGTTCTTCCAGTGGCCGAAGAAGGAAGGGCCCTACAAGATCGCCGTGGTCAACGGCTTTGTCGCCAATGTCTGGCGCATTCAGATGATCCAGACGGCCAAGGCCTACGCCGCGGCGCCGGATATCGCCAAGGACCTGAAGGAGTTCAAGGTCGTGTCGGTCGGCACCGACATGGCGGCCCAGCTCGGCGCGGTCGAGGATTACATCAACCAGGGCTTCGACGCCGTGCTGATCGATCCCAACACGCCGACCGGCTGGGATCGCGTCGTGCGCCTCGCCAACCAGAAGGGCACGATCCTGATTGCCTTCGACAATCAGGTCTCGACCGACAAGATGGCAGGCGTCGGCCAGGACCAGACCGCCATGGGCGTTATGGGCGGCAACTGGCTCGTGGATAATGTTGGCCACAAGGGCAAGATCCTCGAGGTCCGCGGCGTTCCCGGCTTCTCCGCCGACAAGGAACGGCATGACGGTCTGAGGAGCGTGCTCGAGGCTCCCGGCAACGACTTCGAGATCGTCGAGGTCGTCGGCAACTGGGCGCCGGGCGACTTGCAGAAGGCGACTGCCGACGCGATTGCCGCGCATGGCCACTTCGACGGCATCTTCACCCAGGGCGGCTCCAACGGCACCGTTCAGGCGCTCATCGATGCCGGCCATCCCTTCGTGCCGATGGCGGGCGAGGGCGAGAACCTCTTCCGCATCCAGATCGCCAAATATGCGGACAAGGGCCTGAAGGGCTTCTCCTACGGCCAGTCGCCGGCCCAGGTCGCGATCGCGCTGAAGGAAGCCATCGCCGCGCTCAAGGGTGAGGTCATCCCGCAGATGGTGTCGATCCCGACGCCGCATGTCGACTACACCAACATGAAGGCGGGCGTGGACTACTTCCCCGACCTGACCGCGGACTTCTTCGCGGCCAATGCCTTCCCGCCCTGCGGCCTGTCCTTCACGGCGCCGCAGCTCATGGCGCAGACCGCCAAGGACGTGAAGTAGGCGAAATTCGCCAATGCGCGCCGCCGGTCCGCCGGCGGCGCGCAGCTTCTCAAGAGGGGGCGGGATCATTGAGTGACCCATCCGCCGCATCGTTGCTGCGTCTCACCGGCATCAGCAAGAATTATGGCGGCGTCGCCGCGCTTTCCGAGGTCGACTTCGCCACCAGCGGCTCCTCGATCCATGCCGTGCTTGGCGAAAATGGCGCCGGCAAGTCGACGCTGATCAAGATCATCTCCGGCGTCGTCGAGCCGGACGAAGGCAATATCAATTTCGACGGTCGCGATGTGCGCTTCACCAGGCCGCAGGAGGCCAATGCGGTCGGCATCGTTAGCGTGTTCCAGGAACTCTCGGTCATTCCCGACCTTTCCGTCGCCGACAATATCTCCATTACCGCGCCGCCCCGGCGCTTCGGTCTGATCGATCACAAGCGCCAGCGCCAGCGCGCCGAGGAGCTGCTTGCCCGGGTCGGCTGCGAGGACATCAATCCGCTCGAGCTCGTGCGCAACCTGCCGCTGTCGCGGCGGCAGATGGTCGAGATCGCCAAGGCGCTCGGGCGCGATCCCAAGCTGCTGATCCTCGACGAGGCGACCTCGGCGCTGACCGCCGCCGACGTCGAGCGCGTCTATGGAATTCTCCACCGGCTGCGCGACGAGGGCCTGTCGCTTCTCTACATCTCGCACCGCATGCACGAGATCAAGGAACTCGCCGATACGATCTCGGTCTTCCGCAATGGCCGGCATGTGCGCACTTTCGCCACCGGCGAATGCGGCGACGACGAGGTCGTGCAGATGATGATCGGCCGCGAGATCACCAATGTCTATCCGCCGAAGCCGGTGCGCGCCGAGCCGCCGCCGGCCTGCCTCGAGGTCAAGGGGCTTTCCTGGACGGACCGGCTGAGCGACATCTCGTTCAAGGTCGGCAAGGGCGAGATCGTCGGCCTCGGTGGTCTCGATGGTCAGGGCCAGCGCGAGCTGCTGCTGGCCCTCTTCGGTGTGCTGCGCGAAGTCAAGGGTACCGTCGCGATCGAGGGCAGCCAGCGGCGCATCTCGAGCCCGGTCGCGGCGACGCGGAAACGGAACGGCATCGCGCTCATCCCCGAGGATCGCAAGACGGAAGGGCTGATGCTGCCGATGTCGATCGGCGATAACATCTCGCTCGCCTCGCTGTCGCGGATTACGCGCGGCATCGTCATCGACCGCGAGGCCGAGGACAGGAATATCGCCGACGATGGTCGAGAAGCTGAAGATCCGCATCGGCGCGATCGGCGATCCGGTCGCGACCCTGTCGGGCGGCAATCAGCAGAAGGTGGTCATCGCCAAATGGCTCCTGACCGAGGCACGGATCATGCTCCTCAACGATCCGACACGCGGCATCGATGTCGGCACCAAGGAGGAGATCTACCGGCTCCTGCGCGACCTCGCCGACGCTGGCACGTCGATCCTTCTGTATACGACCGACTATGACGAGCTGATCGGCTGCTGTGACCGCGTGCTCATCCTCTATGGCGGGCGCATCGTGCGCGAGCTCGAGGGCGAGGCGATCTCGGAGACCAATATCGTGGCGAGCGCCTTCAACCTGCCGGTCGGGGCGAACGATGCGGAGGCGCAACCGGCATGAAGAATCTGAGACTGCGCCTGTCGCAGAATGTCGGCGCAATGCTGGCGCTCGGCCTCTTTCTCATCCTCTACATCTTCTATTCGATCCTGCATCCGCGTGGCTTCACCGTCGATCTGTTCGTGCAGAACTCGAACGAGGCGCTGACACTGATGCTGCTCGGCATGGGGCAGACCCTGCCGGTGCTTCTCGGTGGCATCGACCTGTCGGTCGGCTCGCTGATGACGCTGGTCGATTCGCTTGCCTCGGAGGTCGTGCGCGGCTCGGCCGCCGAAATCATGTTCGGCATCGCCCTGTGCATCGCCACCGGGCTCGTCGGCGGCCTGGTGAACGGGCTGATCGTTGTCTACGGCCGCCTGCAGCCGATCGTCGTCACGCTCGCCACCGGCGCGGTGTTCAGCGGCATCGCGCTCTTCATCCGGCCGACGCCGGGCGGCGAGGTCGATGGCGACCTCGGCTGGGTGGCGACCAATGCGCTCAGCGAATTGCCCTCGACCTATGGCTGGTGGCACGGACATCCGCCGGCCTGGTTCGGTCTCATCGCCAATATCCCGATGCCGATCGTGATCCTCGTCGCGGTGGTGGTCCTGCTGTGGCTGCCCTATCGCAATTCCGAACTCGGCCGCTCGGCCTACGCGGTCGGCTCGAACGAGGCGGCGGCCTATATGTCCGGCGTCAGGATCAACCGCGCCAAGCTCGCGGCCTATGTCATGGGCGGGCTCTTTTCCGGCCTCGCCGGCCTCTATTTCGCCGTCCAGACCGGCAGCGGCAATGCTGATCCGATCCAGGCCGGTACCTACACGCTCAATTCGATCGCGGCGGTCGTCATCGGCGGCACCTCCATGCTCGGCGGCTCGGGTGGGGCGATCGGCAGCATCTTCGGCGTCGCGGTCCTGCGCTCGATCACCTTCTGCTTCCGTGTCGTCGACAGCAATTCGCCGTTCGGCTTCCTTGCCAATCCGCTGCTGCAGCCGATGTTCGAGGGCGTCATCCTGCTGATCTCCGTCAGCCTCGGCGCGGCGGGGATCTTCCGTATGAAGAACCGCCTCAATATGTACCGGTGAGCGCGATGAAAGACCGTCTTCCAAAATTCATGCGCTCGATCGACCGGCCGCTGCTCTTCGCCGGCGCCTTCATTATCGTCATCCTGATCGTCGGCACGATCTATACCGAGATCGACCAGGGCAACGCCTTGCTTCTGACGCCGACCTATCTGCTCCTGCAGCTCAAGGTCGCTTCGTTCCTCGGCATCGTCGCCGCCGGCATGATGATGGTTGTGCTGCTCGGCCACATCGACCTGTCGGTGCCGTGGACGATCGCCGCTTCGGCCATGCTTGCCACCGCCTGGGGCGGGCCGACGGCCATTCCGCTCGGCCTCCTCGTCGGCTTCGGCATCGGCATCTTCAACGGGCTCGGCGTTGCCTTCCTGCGGGTGCCGTCGATGATCTTCACCCTCGGCGTCAATGTCGTCCTGCGCGGGCTGATGGTGATGCTGACCGGCGGCTTCTCGCCCTCCAGCGAGCCGACGCCGGCGATGCTCTATCTCGCCAAGGGCGAGCTCCTCGGCATTCCCCTGCCGGTCTTCATCTGGCTCGGCGTCGGGATCATCGTCACCTTCGTGCTGACGCGGACGCCGCTCGGCCGCTACATCTATGCCATCGGCAATCGCGAGGCGGCGGTCTATCTGTCGGGCATCAGCGACCGGCTGGTGCTGGTCGCCTGCTTCGCCATCTGCAGCATGCTGTCGGCGCTCGCCGGGCTGCTCATTGCCGGCTATTCGTCGAAGGCGTTCCAGGCGATGGGCGACAGCTACCTGCTGCCCTCGATCGCGGCCGTCGTCATCGGCGGCACCAATATCCTCGGCGGTTCCGGCCGCTTCTCCGGCACGGTCGCTGGCACCATCCTCATCGTGCTGCTGCAGAGCGTGCTGTCGGTGATGCAGATGCCGGAAGCCGGTCGCCAGATCATCTACGGCGTCGTCATCGTCGCCATGCTTCTCGCCTATGGCCGCAGCGCGCGGCTCAGGGTCTGACCGCGGGCGGCGACGATGACGGACGCGATTTCGGCAGAAGGAACACGATCAGGAGATCGTCCGCGTCCGATCGGAATCGAGGATGCTGCGGATGAAATCGGGAATCTCCAGCCCGGCCCTGACCTTGGCGAGAAGCGTCGCCTCGGCGGCTTGAACGTCCTTGAGCCGCTCGGCGACCTCGCCCGCCCGTTCGCGTGGCACGACGACGACGCCATCGCCATCGGCGACGATGATGTCGCCGGACGCCACCTGCATGCCACCGAGCACTACGGGCAGGCCGGCGGAGCCCGGACCGTTGCGAACCGGCGAATTCGGCGTGACACCGGCGGCGAAGACCGGCAGGCCGACCTCCTCGATGCCCGGCAGGTCGCGCACGACGCCGTCGGTGACGAAGCCGATGACGCCGCGATTGCGCGCCATGCCGAGAAGCAGGTCGCCGGTGATCGCCGCGTTCATGAAGGCATCGGTCGCCGCCACCAGGATGTCGCCCGGACCGGCGATATCGAGCGAGGCGAAGAGGCCGAGATTGTCGGAAGGGCCGTTATCCGAGGTGACCGCGACGCCGGTGACGATCCCGGTCAGCGGCAGGACCGGCTTGATGCGATAGTCGAGCGCGCCGCGGCCGCCCATGGCGTCGATGACAAAGCCGGTCGGCACGCCGGTGAAGGCTTCGACCAGCTCCGGCTCGGGCCGGGGAAAGTTGCGCCGAAGGGTGAGGATGGGGGGATCGGTGATCATGGGCGATTTCCGGTCTGGTTTTCGGGCGGGCACTGCGGCCCTATGCCTGACGGCGGCCGCAGCGGGGCGCGCGGACGTCGCGGCTCCACGGGCCCATTGTTACTATCATTTGGCAAATCGCGTCCGCAGAAGTTGTCCGTCCGGCGCGCATTCGTTACGCGGGGGAGGGGCTGATGAGCGAGGCGAGCTGGAAGCGGGCTGCCTATAGCGTCGCCGCCATGCGTGGCCTCGCCCGCCGCGCGCTGCCGCGGCCGGTCTTCGACTTCGCCGATGGCGCCGCGGAGGACGAACGCACGCTTCGCCGCAACGAGGCGGCCTTCGCCGACTACGATCTCGTGCCCCGCCCGCTCGACGGGGCGGCAGAGCGCGACACCAGCGTGACCCTCTTCGGCAAGACGCTGTCGATGCCGGTGATGATCGGGCCGACCGGCCTCAGCGGCCTCTTCTGGCCGCAGGGCGAGCAGGCGGCGGCGCGGGCGGCGGCTTCGGCCGGCACGGCGTTCTGCCTCAGCCACGGCTCGGTCTGCACGCTGGAACAACTGGCCGAGACGGAGGCCCATCCGCGCTGGATGCAGGTCTTCATCTTCACCGATCGCGGCTTCACCGAGGAACTGACGCGTCGCGCCGAGGCCGCCGGCTACGACGCGCTGGTGCTGACCATCGACAATCAGCTTCTCGGCAATCGCGAGCGCGACCTGCGCAACGGCTTCACCATCCCGCCGCGCTTCGGCCCGGTCGATCTGGCGGCGATGCGACCAAGCTGCCCTGGCTGATGCGCATGCGAAGCGACTTGTCGAAGATCACCTTCGGCAATTACGTCCGGCCCGGCGAGACTGCCGACCTCGGCACGCTCGCCAGGCGCATGGCTTCGCTGCTCGATCCGGGCATGACCTGGCAGGACCTCGAATGGCTGCGCGGCGTGTGGAAGGGGCCGCTGATCGTCAAGGGCGTGCTCCATCCGGACGAGGCATCGCGCGCCGTCGACATGGGCGTCGACGGCATCATCGTCTCCAACCATGGCGGCCGCCAACTCGACGGTGCGATCTCCAGTCTCGACGCGCTGCCGCGCGTCGTCGCGGCGGTCGGGGGCGCGTGCCGGTGCTGGTCGATGGCGGTGTCCGCCGTGGCGCCGACGTCGTGAAGGCGCTATGCCTCGGCGCGTCGTGCTGCCTGATCGCGCGCCCACAGCTTTTCGGCC
>CAWEUR010000002.1:0-31152 GCA_963812285.1 uncultured Alphaproteobacteria bacterium
CCCTGAAAAGGGGGAGGACGGAGGGGATTACCAATCCAGCGACGTCGGACAGATCAGCGAAGCGTCATCCGTCAAGGGCCGGTCCGGCCCCTGTGGGAGAGGTCGGAGTGCAACTCGGCGAGTGTCAGCGAGCTTAGGCAATCCGCCTGAAGGGGCATCACCCTTGCCATTGGCCTGGACGCTCCACCGGTCGAGAGACACGCTTGCGCGCGGCTCATCCTCTATGTCTACGACACCCTGGTGAAGCCGCTCCGCAACGGCTCCATCAAGGCCCGCGACTGGAACTTCTCCAAATCCTCGTCGAAAGCGGCGCCGACCTCAGCCAACCGGAGGCGACAGACCTCAAGGCCGATCAGGCGAAGACAGCAGTGCGCGACGGGGATAGGGTGCGGCTGGAGTGAGCGAGAAGGGCAGGTGAACGTCTAGACCAGCCGAACAACCTGCCGCCCCGGTCCTCAACGACGGCAAGAAGGCTGCCACCCTCCGCGGCGCCCACATTGTCGACGAGTTCCGGGCGATGGTCGCGGAGTATGTCGAGAAGCGGTTTGGTGGGAAGGAGGACGCGGCGGCTGGCGCAGCGGAATAAAGCCGGCCGATCAAGCTCCCGGGTTGTCCCGGGGCGGGAAGGGGAAAACGGCGAGCATTTGATTGGGCCAACATTTAGGGCAATCTTTTCGTGGGCCGAGACATTGAGACCTCAGAAGGCTTCGGCACCGAAAGGACAAGGCGGCGTTGAGGCAATGGCTAGTTATGCCCGTCACCACAGCGTTCGATAGGATGAGGTTAACTAAAATACCCGATAACCCTGAGAGCATTAGTGCGCAGGTGCCGGAATGTGGATTGAACCGGAAGTCTCTCAATTCTCAATTGTTATGCTCGGCAAATTGAATCAAGCAAGATCTAACTGTATCCTGGCTTTCCTTTAACGGGCTTATCAGCAGCGAAGACGCGAATGAAGCGGATACGAAGATAATCCATCCTGAGATTACAGAGATTACATGCCCGATATTCGACTTATCCGTTCAAAGAGAAAGAATACAGATTAGACAGCGCGGCCCAACTGAAGTTCAAATCTTGGATTTCTCCCTGCGCCTATTCAGCGAGCTGTTACCTCACACGCCTCTTCAGAAGGTAGGCCTAAACAGGCAGTTCCACTTTCGGCTCAGAGACAATGATGAACTCAATCGGCTTGGCGACCGATTGGCCCCCGAAGGAGCCTTGGGGAGATTGGGGGCGCCTCACTCTCAAGACCTCTGAGGCTCAAGAGCCCCCGTCCAGGGGCGGGGGGGGTGGGCTCAGGTCAATCACTATGGAACAATCCACCCGGGACGACGATGGCCTCCAGGGTTATTTGCGTGAAACCGTCCAGCCATCCGATCGGCTTCGGCCCGGAGTGTTGTTTGCGGTGAATGAGCACTATGAGGCTACCGCTTCTGATGAAGCCTGTGGGCGCAGGGAACGTTGTCGGGATCATTGAATCCGAGTACGAAACCACCAAGGTAAGAGCACGGCGGATAGCCGAAGCCATACTCGAGAACCTCAAATGACAAATTTGGCTTATTTATCTGACACGGATGATGGGCGCGACGCCAGCGAAAGCCAGGCGCGCAACGAAGACCGGCTCGCGATGAACAAAATTGGTCATGAGGTCTTCAAAAGACAATCTCACGTTCCCCTATTGAGTTTGACCGCAGAAAGCGTCGCTGATTTAACTATTACTCAGTTAACAGAAGGTGAGATTCCACGACGTCACATGGCTCCGCGATATATTTCATTGCAAGAATGGGAAAAGGCGTAGTTGATCGTGTTGAAGAGGGGATCTGTTTGCTTCCTATCGGATGTGCAAACCGGGGACCGAGACTTCTCAGAGTTTGCGGAAATCGACTTGAAACGAACTTGCAAAGTCAGATCACAAAATTGCAGTTGAAGGAGCTGTCTTCCGCCGGATTATCGGCTATGAGCTGATTGGAGCGCAGCGCAGGCGATTTTCTCAAATAGTGTTTCGCGATTTCCCAAGATGGACCCAAACTCGGCTCAGACAGGCACGCACTCAGGCGAAACAAGTCACGAGTTTGCTGCCGACTCTAAGTAACCCTTGCCCCGCCCAGCGACGACGAGATCGAAGTTACTGTAATTGGACCAGGAGACGGCGAGAGTGTTCTGGTCCATGTTGGTAGTGGTAAATGGATCATAGTAGATAGCTGCATTGATCCAAATACAAAGGAAATAATGCCGTCGAAGTATCTCGAGGAAATCGGGATAAACCACGGGCAAAGCAGGTGAAGCTGATTATTGCCACTCACTGGCATGATGACCATGTCCGGGGGATCAGCCAACTACTGGACGAGTGCGACGGCGCAGACTTTTGCCTTTCCTCAGTCATGACGCATGAGGAATTTGTCGCGCAGGCTATCAGTTCGAACTCCGGCTACATATGCAGACCTGGATTCGGAATTCGCGAAGCTGGCGCCATCATAGAACGCATGCAGGCGGATCGGCGAGGCAGATCGCCTCGTCAATATCTGAAAGCCATACGAAATCGCCGTATCGCTTCTTGGGCGAGATCAGATTTCGCACACAACTTTCCGGTCGAGGTCTGGACTCTGAGCCCAAGTGATGCCGAATTTGAACTTTTCCTGGCAGAACTTGGTCGGCGAACAGCCGTTGTTCCGAGCCCCACAGGTCGAATGCCGACACTTCGGCCCAATGCGTGTTCGGTTGTCAGCTGGATAAGAATTGGACCAATCGCGATCTTGCTCGGCGCCGACCTAGAGGAAAGTTCACGTCCGGGCTGCGGTTGGGCCTCCATCGTCGACGACAGCATGAGACCGACAGGCAAGGCCGACGTTTTCAAAATCCCCCATCACGGCTCCGTCACGGCACATAACGACCGGGTCTGGACCGAACTCATTCATCAACTGCCACATGCGATATTAACCCCCTACAACAGAGGCAGAACCTCACTTCCCACCGACACCGATGTCGCGAGGATTTCGGGTCTCACCGATAAGGCGGTTTTGACTGCTCGATTTGCTTCTGGCCGCGTCAGGCGGCGACATTCAGCGGTCGAACGCACATTACGTGAAATGGGGGCTCGACTGACGCCAATTGCCACCCGACCGGGTCGAGTTACATACAGGGTCCGCCCGCGTTCCGCTCCGCTTGTGTGGACTTGACTGCTGTCTCCACAAGCACATCAGCTATAGATGCGGCCTCAATTGTCGAGTGCTGGCTGCAATTTGCCCGAAAGCATCTGCCGGTCGAAATCCCGTCAGCAAAACACTCGGCTCGCTCCGTATCCGACCTCGGGACGCAGCAGAAACGCCTATTTGATCTGCTTCAGGTCGCCCCCTACCGCCGCCCCCTATACGGCTCACACCCCACCCCGTCGCCGTCCCCATCCAGCCGATAGACATCCCGCCCGATGACGCGGATCGGGCCGGCGACGAAGGCCGGGCCGTTACCGTTTCCGCCGGCGCAGTCGACGTCGCGGGCGTTGGGGACGCACGGGGTGTAGTTGGGGTTGCAGTTGGGCCCGAGCGGCGCGGCGGCCGCCGTCTTGGTCGCGGCGGCGACGATCGCGCCGGGCGCCGGCAGCCAATGGTGGCGGACGGCCATCTCGCCGGCCGCGGTGCCGGCGGCACCGAGGCTGAAGGCCAAGGCCGCGAGAGTGCGCAATCCAACCATCTTCTGATTGTAGCGAGGTGGGACTAACACCCATCAAAGACGCGACCGACAATTTGATCGATCGGCCGCCGCCGGCGCGCTTTTGGCCGGCACACCCTATATCGACCCGCTCACCGGCCGCTTGAACCACTACGACGCGATCCCGCGGCTTCGGCCCTGAACCCGCGCCGCCGGCGCCCCTTCCGCGGTCCCGCTCCTGGCCCGCCGTCCCGGCTGGCGCCGTCGCCCCGCTTCCACTACCGTTTTCGCGATTCGCGCGCGGAGGTCGCGAGCATTCCGGGGGAATTTCATGCGCATTGTCATCGCCATCGTCCTGGCGCTCGTCGCCATGCCCGCTCTCGCCCATACGCTCGATCCGACAAGGCTGCCGCTCGGCGACGGCCACCTCTCCAAGGCACCCAAGGTCGGCTATATCTGGGCCTGCCACGTCTCGCCCATGGCCGGCGGCGCCTTCCGCGACGGCCCGTGGATCGACAAGGCCGACGGCACCTACGACCTCACCGCCAAGGCGGTGGTCGACGGCGCCGTCACCTGGCCGCACCGGTTCTCCATGAAGGTCTCGGGCGCCTCGCGCGTCTTCTCGTGGAACGACCTGCCCGATCATCCGACAGGTATCTTCCCGATCTCGCGCAAGGACGACGCCTACCAGACCGACCGCAACCCCAACCACATCGCCGCCCAGTCGATGAAGGTGGCGCTGCCGGCGGCGCCGGCCCTCGCCGCCAGGCCCACCTGCGCCCCCGGCGCGGTCGGCATCCTGTTGTCGGGCGTGGTGCTGTTCAACGCGCTCGATGCGCCGGGGCGCGACGCGGTCGCCCACGAAACCCAGGATTCCTGCCAGGGCCACCCGCAGGAATCGAGCGTCTACCACTATCACAACGTCTCGAAATGCGTGCTCGCCGAGTATGATTCAAAGTCCGGCCCCTCGAAGCTGCTCGGCTACGCCATCGACGGTTTCGGCATCTACGGGCCGCGCGACGCCAGCGGTAAGGTGCTGACCTCGGCCGATCTCGACGCCTGCCACGGCATCACCGGCCCGGTCGAATGGGAGGGCCGCCGGGTGACGATGTATCACTACGTTGCCACGCTCGATTTCCCCTATACGATCGGCTGTCTGCGCGGGTCGTGGTCGCAGAAGACCGTGCGCGCCATCTCCGGCCCCCCGCCGAGAGGCGGTCGCCGCGGTCCTCCCGGTGGCGGCCCGCCCGGCCGCCCGCCACGTCTGCGTTAGCGATTGCCCCATGCCCTCGCCTTATCGCCTCGACCACCTCGCCATCCACGCCCGCGATATCGAGGCGAGTGTGGGCTTTTACGCCGGGATCCTCGGGCTGCCGGAAGTCGAGAACCCGATGGGCAGCGGCTGGATCCGATGGTTCGAGATCGCGCCCGGCACCAATCTCCATCTCGTGCCCGACAATCCCGAGCCACTGCCGGAGCGCGCCATCGGCACCCATCTGGCGCTTTCGGTCGCCGATTTCGACGCAACGGTGGAGCGATTGACGCAAGCCGGCCTTGCCTTTGGCGAGATGCCCAGTCGCCCCGGCAAGATCACCACCCGGCCGGATGGCGTGCGCCAATGCTTCATCCAGGATCCAGACAATTACTGGATCGAGATCAACGACGCCAAGCCGCGCTGACCCGCTGCGCGCGCCCCGCCCCATCACCGCCACAGATCGCACTATGCTGGGGCAGGAACGATGACCGGGAGCGCAAGGGTGACGCAGAACGGAACGGCAGCTCTCGAAGGCGCGCGCCCCGAGCGGCGTCTGATCATGCGGCGCATCGCGGCCGGTCTCGCCGTCCTCCTTCTCGTCCTGCCGGCGACGGCCCATGCCGCCGCGGACGAATCGCCCATCCATTTCTTCAAGCGGCTGTTCTCCCAGCCGGTCGAGGCGGTCCGGCATCCGACCACGCACCGGCGCGCCGCGGCGAAACCCAAGGCGATGCCCGCGACCATCCCGACACCGCCGCCGCGCCCCGGGACCGCCGACGCCGCACCAACGGAGAGGCCGACGCCCGCCAAGGCCACCACGGCCGAAGCCCCGCCTCCCGAATCCGCCGCGCCCGAGCCAAAGATCGCTGAAACGAAGACGCCGGAGGCCGCCACTGCCGCCGCGCCCGCAACAAGGCCGGCGCCGATCGCCCAGCCAGTTCCGGCGAGGAAGTCGCGCCCGCCGGCCGGCACGCTGACCGCCGCCGATCTCGCCGCCTCACCTCCCGCCCCGGTCAGGCGCCCGCAAACGCCACCGACCGGCCTCGCCATCACCGCGCCGCACGACATTGTGCCGACGCCGCGTCACCGTCCGGACCACGCGCCACAGCTTGCCATGGTGGCGCCGCCGGCCGCCGTCGCCCCACTCGCCCGGGCGCCGGCACGGGCCGCCGCCACGTGCAGCGCCGCCATAGCCGCGCTCCACATCGAGGCTATGAGGCTCGCCCCGATCGACGAAGACCGCTGCCAGGTGCCAGAGCCCCTCGCGGTCTCCGCCCTCGACGGCGGTATCACCCAGTTCACCACCAAGGCCATCGTCAATTGCGCCATGGCGACGGCGCTTGCCGGCTGGCTCAAGGGCAGCGTCGACCCGGCCGCCGCCAGGAACCTCGGCGGGCGCATCACCGGCCTCCACATCGCCGCCTCCTATGCCTGCCGCAATCGCGACAACCTGCCCAACGCCAAGCTCTCCGAGCATGCCTTCGCCAATGCCATCGACATTTCCGCCTTCCAGGTCGACGGCAAGCGCTGGGTTGCCGTCGGCGGCGACCACGACACCGGCGAGACCGCCTTCCTCGCCTCGGTCCGCAAGGCCGCCTGCGGTCCCTTCACCACGGTCCTCGGCCCCGGCACGGATTCCTTCCACACCGACCATTTCCATCTCGATCTCGCCAGGCGCGGCAGGAAGGGCCATTCGCTCTACTGCCGATGAACGTTGATTGGCGACAGAAGCGGCCCTATTCTCTCTGGCGGTGACAAGGGGTGCCCGCCGGCAGGCGGGCTGAGAACATACCCGTCGAACCTGATCTGGGTCATGCCAGCGAAGGGAGCCGTCACCGGGCGCGGGCCCTGTCGCTCGCGCCTTCGCCCCGGCTCCCGTGAAATGAGGGAAGCCGTGCAAGCCACCGACATCGCATCCGCCATCGGCCAGTTGCGCGCCCGCGCGCCGCTCGTCCACAACATCACCAATTTCGTCGTCATGAACACCACCGCCAACGCCCTGCTCGCCATCGGCGCCTCGCCGGCGATGGTCCACGCGGTGGAAGAGGTCGAGGATTTCGCCCCGCTGGCAAAGGCGCTGGTGATCAATATCGGCACCCTGTCGCCGCCCTGGGTCGAGGCCATGGAGCGCGCCGCCACGGCCGCCGGCAAGGCCGGGGTCCCCTGGGTCCTCGATCCCGTCGCCGTCGGCGCGACCCCCTATCGCACCGAGGTGGTGCGCCGCCTCCTGCCACTGAAGCCGGCGGTCATCCGTGGCAATGCCTCGGAAATCATGGCGATCGCCGGCTCGCTCGCCTCGGCCGGCAAGGGCGTCGACAGCACCGAGAGTTCGGACGCCGCTCGCGATGCCGCCGCCGCACTTGCCCGCGACACCGGCGCCGTCGTCGCCGTCACCGGGGTGGTCGACTATGTCAGCGACGGCACGCGCATGGCCGCGATCGCCAATGGCGACGCCATGCTGACCCGCGTCACCGGCACCGGCTGCACCGCGACCGCGCTCATCGGCGCCTTCCTCGGCGCCGGCCTGCCGCCCTTCGAGGCCGCCATCGCCGGCCTCACCGCGCTTGGCGTTGCCGCCGAAATGGCGATGAGCGAGGCCAAAGGCCCCGGCAGTTTCCAGGTCGCGCTCTTCGACGCGCTCCACGCCCTCGACGATGCGACGCTGACGGCAAGGGCGCGCCTATCATGAAGGCCGACCTCCGCCTGATGCTGGTCACCGATCCCGTCATGTGCCGTCGTCGCGGCCTTGCCGAGACCGTGCTTGCCGCCATCGAGGGCGGTGTGACCATCGTCCAGCTTCGCGACAAGGAAATCGGCGACGCCGACCTCACCACGATCGCCATGGACCTGCACGTTCTTCTCAAGCCGCTCGGCATACCGCTCATCGTCAACGACCGGCCGAAGGTCGCCCACGCCGCCGGTCTCGACGGCGTCCATATCGGCCAGGAGGATGGCGACCCGGGCGCGGCCCGCGACCTCCTCGGGCCGGAAGCGCTGATCGGCCTATCGGTCACATCGGCCGAAGAGCTTCGCACCGTCGACCCGCAGGTGGTCGACTATGTCGGGCTCGGCCCCCTCTTCGCCACCGGCACCAAGCCGGATGCCGCGCCGGCCCTCGGCCTCGAGGGCTTCGCCGTACTCCGCAAAGCCTTGCCCCTGCCGGTCGTTGCCATCGGCGGCATCGATGCGGGCAATGCCGCCGCGATCGGCGCCGCCGGTGCCGACGGCATCGCCTGCGTCTCGGCGATCTGCGCGGCCAACGACCCGAGTGCGGCGGCAGCCGAATTGCGCCGCGCCATGGCCGAGGCGAAGGCGGCATGATCGCCAATGTCCTCACCATCGCCGGCCTCGATCCGAGCGGCGGCGCCGGAACGGTCGCCGACCTGAAAACCTTCTCGGCCCTCGGCGCCTACGGCATGGCCGTCATCGCCGCCATCACCGTGCAGAATACGCGCGGCGTACGCGCTTTCGAGCCGGTGGCGGCCGGCCTCGTCGCCGACCAGATCGATGCGATCTTCGACGATGTCCGCGTCGATGCGGTCAAGATTGGGATGGTCGCCTCCGCGGATATCGTCGAGGCCATCGCCGACACCCTTTCCCGCCATAAGGCACGCCACATCGTCCTCGACCCGGTCATGGTCGCGAAAAGCGGCGACCGGCTGCTCGCCGCCGATGCCGTCACCGCCCTGCGCGAACGTCTCGTCCCGCTCGCCGAGGTGATTACGCCGAACCTGCCCGAGGCCGCCGTTCTGCTCGATACGCCCGAGCCGACCGACATCGATTCCATGCGCCAGATGGCACGCGATCTGATGGCGCTTGGCCCCGCCTCGGTCCTCCTCAAGGGCGGTCATCTCGACGGCGCCGAGAGCATCGACGTCTTCTTCGACGGCGAGACAGCCACCGAGCTCGGCGCCCCGCGCATCGCGACGAAGAACACCCACGGCACCGGCTGCACGCTGTCCTCGGCGGTCGCCGCGCTGCTGCCGGCGATGCCGCGCCTCGAGGCGATCCGCGCGGCCAAGGCCTACCTCACCGAAGCGCTCCGCGCCGCCGACCGGCTCGATGTCGGCCACGGCCACGGGCCGGTGCATCACTTCCACGCCCTGTGGCCGCCGGCTTGAGGGTGGGAGAGGCCGACGCCCCCGGTCGGGCTATCCCGCCTTGCCGCCGAGCATGGCGTTCATCGGCTGCCAGTACATCTGCTGCCAGCCGCCTTCGAGCATCGCCTCTGCCTCGCCCGGATGGCCGGCCTGGTCGAAGACGACCTTGGTGTCCTTGCCTTCCGGCGCCAGCTCGAACCTGACGATCGAATAGACACCGTCCGGCCAGTTCTGCGACCGCCATGCCTGGACGACCCGCTTGCCGGGCACCAGCTCGATGTTGAGCGCGCGGATGTCTCCGCCGAAAAGGCTGACGCCACCGCCGACCGTCGTCGAGATATCGGCCGCGCGGCCGCCCGTCATCCGCTCGAAATCCCGCGAGGACGTCAGCACATCGTAGACGGCATCGGGGCTCGCATTGATCGTCACTTCCTGATGGATGCTCACGGGCGCTCTCCTGTTTGACACCGAGGCACCGGCCCCGTATTTCTGTCAACCGATTGGTTGACGTTCTTCATAGACGGCACCGCCGCACGTGTCAACCATATGGTTGAGAGACTGATGACGCAGATCGACGAAGACGACCGCCTCGACGACATTTTCCATGCCCTGTCGAACCGGACGCGCCGTGCCCTGATGCGCGATCTTTCCGCCGGCCCGGCCCGCGTCACCGAGCTGGCGAGACCCTATGGCATGTCGGTCAACGCGATCTCCAAGCACCTCTTCGTGCTCGAGCGCGCCGGCCTCATCCGCCGGGCGCAGGAGGGCCACGTCCAGTCCTGCCTGCTCGACGCCGGCCCGCTGGCGAGCGCCGATGAATGGATCGGCACCTACCGGCGCTATTGGCACCGGCAACTGGATCAGTTCGCGGACTTCGTCGAGAAGCGCTCCACCACGAAGAAGGGATGATCCCATGCAACCGACGGCTCTGACCCTCACCCGCGTCATCCGCGCGCCGCGCGAGGACGTCTTCGCCGCCTGGACTGAGCCCGACCTTCTCACCCAATGGTGGGGGCCGGGCCCGGTCACCTGCCCCGAGGCCCATGTCGATTTGCGCGAGGGCGGCACCTACCGCATCGCCAATCTCGAACAGGACGGATCGATCACCTGGATCTCCGGCACCTTCGAGCGGGTCCGCCCGCCGGAAGAGCTGGTCTACACCTGGAGCGTCAGCATCGTCCCCGGCGACCCGACCCTCGTCCGCGTCGCCTTCAACGACCACGCCGAAGGCACCGAGCTGATCCTCACCCACGAGCGCTTCGCCGTCGAAGCCGTCCGCGACATGCACCTCGCCGGCTGGAACGGCTGCATCGACAAGCTAGAGGCGATGTTCGGGCGATAGTCCAACGTCGCCCCTATCCCTCGAACACCACCAGCAGATCCTTGGCGTCGATCTGGTCGCCGGCCTTGACCAGCACCTCGGCGACCGTGCCGTCACGCTCGGCGTGGAGGGCGGTCTCCATCTTCATCGCCTCGATCGACAGCAGCACGTCGCCGGCCTTGACCTCCTGGCCGGCATTGACGGCGAGGGTCGAGACGACGCCGGGCATCGGCGCGGCGACGTGGTTGGGATTGCCCTCCTCCGCCTTGCGCTTCGCCGCCGCGCCGCCGGCGCCATGCGCCCGGTCGGGCACCTTGACCATGCGCGGCTGGCCGTTCAGTTCGAAGAAGACCCGCACCATGCCGTCTTCGTCGGTGTCGCCAACCGCCTGGGTGCGCACGACCAGCGTCTTGCCCTTTTCGAGATCGACCGGGATCTCCTCGCCGACCGGTAGGCCGTAGAGATAGACCGGCGTCGGCAGCACCGAGGTCGGGCCATAGGTCTCGGACGTCTTGGCGAATTCGGTGAAGACCTTGGGATACATCAGGTAGGAGGCGAGCGCCTGGTCGTCGATCTCGATGCCGGTCTTCTCCGCCGCTTCGGCGCGCGCGCTTCCAGATCGGCCGGATCGAGAAGCGAGCCCGGCCGGTCGGTGAGCGGCGTCTTGCCCTTCAGCACCTTCTTCTGCAGCGCTTCCGGGAAGCCGCCCGGCGGCTGGCCGAGATCGCCGCGCATAATCGCACGACCGAATCCGGAAAGGCGATATCCTTGGCCGGGTCCTCGACGTCCGCGACGCTGATGTCGGAGGAGACCATCGTCAGCGCCATGTCGCCGACGACCTTGGAGGACGGCGTCACCTTGACGATGTCGCCGAACATCTGGTTGACGTCGGCATAGGTCGCGCGCCACTTCGTGCCAGCGCTTTCCAGGCCCAGCGAGCGCGCCTGTTCCTTGAGATTGGTGAACTGGCCGCCCGGCATTTCGTGCAGATAGACCTCCGAGGCGCCGAAGCGCAGATCGCTCTCGAAGGCCGGTATTGTCGCCCTACCGCCTCCCAATAGAAGGAGATCTGGCGGATCGCCTCGGGCGTCGAGCCCGGTATCGCGGTCGGTGTCGGCAAGCGCCTGCGACGAGCGAGCCGAGACAGGGCTGCGAGGTCAGTGCCGGACAGGGCGTCCATCGCCGCGTCGACCGCATCGACGCCGGCCTCGACCGCCGCCAGGACGCTCGCCGCGGCGATCCCGAGGTATCGTGGGTGTGGAAGTGGATCGGCAGGCCGATCTCCTGCTTCAGCGTCGAGACCAGCAGCTTGGCCGCCGCCGGCTTCATCAGCCCGGCCATGTCCTTGATGCCGAGGATGTGGGCGCCGGCCGCCTCCAGCTCCTTGGCGAGCCCGACATAATATTTGAGGTCGTATTTCGGCCGGGTCGGGTCGAGCATGTCGCCGGTGTAGCAGACCGCGCCTTCGCACACCTTGCCGCTCTCGAGCACCGCGTCCATCGAGACGCGCATGTTCTCGACCCAGTTGAGGCAGTCGAAGACGCGGAAGATGTCGACGCCGCCCTCGGCCGCCTGGCGCGACGAAGAACTTGACCACATTGTCGGGATAGTTGGTGTAGCCGACCCCGTTCGAGCCGCGCAGCAGCATCTGGGTCAGGATGTTGGGCGCGCGCTCGCGGATGTCGGCGAGCCGCTCCCACGGGTCCTCGTTGAGGAAGCGCATGGCGACATCGAAGGTCGCCCCGCCCCAGCATTCCAGCGAGAAGAGGTGCGGCAGCGCCGCGCGCATAGGCCGCGCGCGATCTGCGCGATGTCGTAGCTGCGCATGCGGGTGGCCAGCAGCGACTGGTGCGCGTCGCGCATGGTCGTGTCGGTGAACAGCACCTGCTTCTGGGCCAGCATCCAGTGGGCGAAGGCCTTCGGCGCCGTCGCTGTCGAGCAGCTGCCGGCGCCTCGGCGCCGGCTCGGCGTCGGAAGCGCGGCGGCGGCACGGTCAGCGCCTTCCTGGCGGGCGCGGGCCGGTCGCGCGACTTCCGGGTGGCCGTTGACCGTGACGTCGGCGATATAGGTGAGAAGCTTGGTCGCCCGGTCGCGCCGGCGCACGAAGTCGAACAGCTCCGGCGTCGTGTCGATGAAGCGGGTCGTGTAGCTCGTCGCGGAATTTCGGGTGGCTGATGATGTTTTCGAGGAACGCCAGATTGGTCGCACGCCGCGGATGCGGAACTCGCGCAAGCGCCCGGTCCATGCGCGCGATCGCTTCCTCCGGCGTCGGCGCCCAGGCGGTGACCTTTTCCAGCAGCGGGTCGTAATAGCGGGTGATGACCGCGCCCGAATAGGCCGTGCCGCCATCGAGCCGAATGCCGAAGCCGGTCGCGCCGCGATAGGCGGTGATGCGGCCATAATCGGGAATGAAGTTCTCTTCCGGATCCTCGGTCGTCACCCGGCATTGCAGCGCATGGCCGTTGAGGCGGATGTTCTCCTGCGCGCGGCACGCCCGATTCCGGCGTGCCGATCTCGGCGCCGTCCGTGATGTGGATCTGCGCCTTGACGATGTCGATGCCGGTCACCTCCTCGGTGACCGTGTGCTCGACCTGGATGCGCGGATTGACCTCGATGAAATAGAATCGTCCGGTATCGGCATCCATCAGGAACTCGACCGTGCCGGCGCCGCGGTAATTGGCGGCCTCGGCCGATGCTGCAGCGGCGGCAGTCGGCAAGCTCGGCCGCGCTGGGCATCGTCGAGATAGGGCGCCGGCGCGCGCTCGACGACCTTCTGGTTGCGCCGCTGCACCGAGCAGTCGCGCTCGAACAGGTGCACGAGATTGCCGTGATCGTCGCCGAGAATCTGCACCTCGACATGGCGGGCGCGCTCGACCAGCTTTTCGAGATAGATCTCGTCCTTGCCGAACGCGGCCTTGGCCTCGCGCCTCGCCTTCGGTCACCTCGCGCGCCAGCGTCGCCTCGTCGCGGATGACGCGCATGCCGCGCCCGCCGCCGCCCCAGCGTCGCCTTGAGCATCAGCGGATAGCCGATCTCCGCGGCCATGTTCTTGCGACCTCGTCGAGATCGTCGGGCAGCGGGTCGGTCGCCGGCACCACCGGCACGTCGGCCGCGACGGCCATGTTGCGCGCCGCGACCTTGTTGCCGAGATCGCGCATGGTGTCCGGCGACGGGCCGATGAAGATGATGCCGGCCGCGGCGCAGGCGTCGGCGAATTCGGGGTTCTCCGACAGGAAGCCGTAGCCGGGATGGATGGCGTCGGCCCCGGCTTCCGGCGACGCGGATGATTCGGCGATCGGCAGATAGGCCTCGACCGGCCCCAGAGGCCGGATTGCGCCCTTGCCGATCAGATAGGCCTCGTCGGCCTTGAAGCGGTGCAGCGCCAGCTTGTCTTCCTCGGCGAAGACCGCGACGGTCTTCATGCCCGAGTTCATTGGCGGCGCGAAAGACGCGGATGGCGATTTCGCTGCGGTTGGCGACGAGAATCTTGCGGATTTTCACGGCAACTCCTGCACCTGGAACACTGGAGACAATCACAGGAAAAGCGGTGGCCGCCTTTCCGTCCGAAATTGCGGGAAAAACTATGAACTAGAGCGGCTTGGCGATTTCACCAAACGATGATCCGATCCAGTCCAGGCTCGTCTTTACCGGCTTATCTTTATCCGGACTGTGCAGATGCGGAAACAGCTTTTTGCACTTGCGAAGGCCGCCCCCGGACCGCGAGCCGCTTGCCGCGGCGCATCCCCATCCGCTAAGGGACATGCACCCGGCACGTCCCGATCCGCGCCGCCGGCCGCTTTCACCAGCCAGCAGGACACTCCAACATGCCCGAAGTCATCGTCTATGCCGCCGAGGGCCGCACGCCCGAGCAGAAAAAGGCCCTCATGAAGGACATCACCGACGCGGTCGCCCGCAATTTCGGCACCAAGCCCGAGGTGGTGACGGTGCAGATCGTCGAGGCCCCGAAGATCAACAAGGCCAAGGGCGGCATTCCCTTCTCCGAGCGTTGATCCGGGATCACCTCGTCAACCGGTCTGACGCTTCGCCATGATCACCGTCTTCGGCTCCATCAATGTCGATCTCGTCTCCCGCGTCGCCCATGTGCCGCGGCCGGGCGAGACGGTGGCCGGCTCCGACTATGCCCTGATCCCCGGCGGCAAGGGCGCCAACCAGGCGCTCGCCGCCGCCCGGGCCGGCGCCAAGGTGCGCCTCGTCGGCGCGATCGGCGACGACGCGGTCGCCGACACCGCGCTCGCCGAGCTCATGGCCGGTGGCGTCGATCTTACCGGGGTCGCCCGTCGCCACGGCACCACCGGCCTCGCCATCATCGTCGTCGAGGCAGGCGGCGAGAACACGATCGTCATCGCGCCGGGCGCCAACGCCACGGCCAGCGCCGCCGACGTCCCGCCGGACGCTCTCGGCCCAGCCGATACGCTGCTCCTGCAGATGGAAGTGCCGATCGCCGAGACCCTCGCTGCCGCCCGCGCCGCGCGCGATAAGGGCGCGCGCGTCATCCTCTCGGTCGCCCCCTTCTCGCCGCTCCAGCCCGACCAGCTCGACCCGGTCTCAATTCTCATCGTCAACGAGCACGAGGCCGCCGACATGGCGCGGCACCTTAATCTCTCGGCGCGCGGCGACGATGCGGTCGTCGCCGCCCTCGCCCGCCGCCTCGGCAAGACCGTCATCGCCACCCTCGGCCCCAAGGGCGCCATCGCCGCCGGCCCGGACGGCATCGTCCGCGTCGATGCGCTGGAGGTGACGCCGGTCGACACGACCGGCGCCGGCGATACCTTTTCCGGCGTCCTCGCCGCCCTGCTCGACCAGGGTGCCGACCTCCGCACCGCCATGACTCACGCTGCCGTCGCCGGCTCGCTCGCCTGTACCAGGCAAGGCGCCCAGCCGAGCTTCCCGATGCGCCGGGAGATCGAACTGGCGATGCAGGCGTGAGCGCTCCGTCCGCCCAGACCGCGCAATGCGCCCCGCGACGACTCCCGTAACGCGGTGCACAGCGCTATGTTCCTTCCGTCACGTCCTTTCAGGAAACGACCGAGTCCATCATGACCGCTCCCAGCGATACCAATGTCACGCCACTCCGCATGAGCGAGCGCGCCGCCAATCCCAGGACACTGCGCCTGCACGCCGATGACAATGTCATCGTCGCCATCGATCCGATCCTGCCCGGCGCCAGCGCTGAAGGAATCGATGCCGTAAGCCGCGTGCCCAAGGGCCACAAGATGGCGGTCAGGGCGATTGCCGAGGGTGAGGCCATCCTCAAGTTCGGCCAGATCATCGGCTTCGCCACGGCGCCGATCCGGCCGGGCGAGCACGTCCACAGCCACAATTGCGGCATGCACGATTTCGCCCGTGACTATCGCTTCGCCGAGGCGGCGCAGCCGGAGAGCGTTTTGCCGGAAGCCGAGCGCCGCACCTTCGAGGGCTATCGCCGCAAGGACGGCAAGGTCGGCACCCGCAACTATATCGGCGTGCTGACGAGCGTGAACTGCTCGGCCTCGGTCGCCCGCTTCATCGCCGAGGCGGTCAACCGCTCGGGCATGCTCGCCGACTATCCGCAGATCGACGGCGTCGTCCCCTTCGTCCACGGCACCGGCTGCGGCATGGCCGGCCAGGGCTCGGAAGGCTTCGAGGCCCTGCAGCGCACCGAATGGGGTTATGCCACCCATCCCAATATCGGCGGCGCGCTGCTCGTCGGTCTCGGCTGCGAGGTGATGCAGATTCCCGGCCTGATGAAGGATTACGACCTCACCGAGAGCGACACCTTCCACTCCATGACCATCCAGGCGACTGGTGGCACCCGCAAGACCATCGAGCGCGGCGTCGAGATGATCCGCGAGATGCTGCCCCAGGTCGCCGCCGTCAAGCGCGAGAGCGTGCCGGTGTCGGAGCTGATGGTAGCGCTGCAATGCGGCGGCTCGGACGGCTATTCCGGCATCACCGCCAATCCGGCCCTTGGCCGCGCCGCCGACCTGCTGGTCGCTCAAGGCGGCACCGCCGTCCTCGCCGAGACGCCCGAGATCTACGGCGCCGAGCACCTTCTCACCCGCCGCGCGGCGACGAAAGAGGTTGGCGAGAAACTCGTCGCGCTCATCCGCTGGTGGGAGGACTACACCGCCCGCAATGGCGGCAACATGGACAACAACCCCTCGCCCGGCAACAAGGCCGGCGGCCTCACCACCATCCTGGAAAAGTCGCTCGGCGCCGCCGCCAAGGGCGGCACCACGACCCTGCGCGATGTCGTCCGCTATGCCGAGCCGGTCAAGACCCGCGGCTTCGTCTTCATGGATTCGCCCGGCTACGACCCGGCCTCGGTCACCGGCCAGGTAGCCTCGGGCTGCAACATCGTCGTCTTCACCACCGGCCGCGGCTCCGCCTTCGGCTTCAAGCCCTCGCCCTCGATCAAGCTTGCCACCAACAATGACACCTGGCAGCGCCAGGAAGAGGACATGGACATCAATTGCGGCGACATCCTCGACGGCGTCTCGATCGAGGAAAAAGGCAAGGAGATCTTCGAAAAGATGATCGAGACCGCCTCGGGCCGGCGCACCAAGTCCGAGGAATTCGGCTACGGCGACAACGAGTTCGTCCCCTGGCAGATCGGCGCGGTGATGTAATCGCGGCGGACCCGCAACGCCCCCCTTTACGAAAGCCCTCGACGTAGACCCAGCTTGTCGTCCCGTGCGCGGTGCGGCGTGAAACGCTGCGCCGCAAACACGGGACCTCGTTCCCGCGAACGACGCCACCGAGGTTCCGGCTCGCATTCGCGTCGCTCACTTGGCCGGAACGACAGGAAGGAGCGGTTCCCTAATAGAGCTGCTCCCGATAATTCTCCTCGATCATCGTCTCGAAATCGCCGACCAATTCCGCGAGCTTCGCATGCGCGATCAGCGCCTCGGCAAGGCTTGAGACTTCCGGATTGTCGGGCCAGGATTCCGGCTCCCACAGCTTCGAGCGGATCAGCGACTTGCCGCAATGGAAGAGTACGCGCTCGACCGAAACGACGATGGCATGGCTCGGCACCTTGCCGTTCACCGCCATCGATTCCCTCAAGCCCTGGTCGCGCACGATCATCGCCGTGCCGCTGATCCGCAGCGACTGGCGCGAGCGTGGCACGACGAAGATGAGGCCGATCTTGCCGTTGCTGACGATGTTGCGGAACGTGTCGATGCGGCGGTTTCCCGGCCGATCGGGGATGGCGAGCGTGTTGTCGTCGAGGACGCGCACGAAGCCGGCCGGATCGCCCTTCGGCGACACGTCCGGCAGGCCGTCGGCGCCGATCGTCGCGATCACCATGAAGGGCGAGGCGGCGATGAACCGCCGGCAATGTTCGTCGACGACCCGGACAACCTTGTCGAGATTGCGTTGCGCCGGATGGCCGATCACCGCCCGAAGCTCGTCTTCCGTGCGCACGATGTCCTGAAAGCGGTCCGATCCCGCGAGGCCGTCGTCTGCCATCTGATTGTCTCCCTGCCTTTTCCGCCGCCAGTATAGGTCGCGGCACGCGATCGTGCACCCGAGCGAGGCGCCGCTCCGAGGCGTGCGCCAAGCCGTCCCGGTCTTGTTGGCACCGGCCGTCCGTGCTTATGTCGCGCCTTTCCCGCCAGGGAAAACGCGCCCGCCACGGGCGCCACCGCTCACAGGCGTGCCAGATCCATGAGTATCAGCGCGAAAGACGCCGGTCTCGCCGGCCGGCAGGCGGAAGCGACGGTCTTCGCCGCCCTCGCCGCCATCAGTTTCTCGCATTTCCTCAACGACATGATCCAGTCGTTGCTGCCGGCGATCTATCCGCTGCTGAAGGAATCCTTCGCGCTCGATTTCGGCCAGATCGGGCTGATCACCCTTGCCTTCCAGCTCACCGCCTCGCTCCTCCAGCCGGTCGTCGGCATCGTCACCGACAGGCGCCCGGCGCCCTATTCGCTCGCCATCGGCATGGGTTTCACGCTCGTCGGCCTGCTGCTCCTCTCGGTGGCGCCGAGCTATCACATCCTCATCCTCGGCGCGGCGCTGGTCGGCATGGGCTCCTCGGTCTTCCACCCGGAATCATCGCGCGTCGCGCGCATGGCCTCGGGCGGGCGCTACGGCCTGGCGCAGTCGATCTTCCAGGTCGGCGGCAATGCCGGCACGGCGCTGGGGCCCCTGCTCGCCGCGCTCATCGTCGTGCCGCGCGGCCAGGCGAGCATCGCCTGGTTCTCCGCCGCCGCGCTCCTCGGCATGCTCGTCTTGTGGAATGTCGGAGGCTGGTACAGGCGCCGGCTCGCCGAGCTCGCCCTGCCGCGCGGCAGGGCCGCCGCCCATCACGACGTCCACCTGTCGCGCGCCCGCATCGCCTTCGCGATCGGCATCCTGGCGATGCTCGTCTTCTCCAAATATTTCTATCTCGCCAGCATCACCAGCTACTACACCTTCTACCTCATCCACCGGTTCTCCCTGTCGGTGCAGGAAGCGCAGATTTATCTCTTCGTCTTCCTCTTCGCCGTCGCCGCCGGCACTGTCATCGGTGGCCCCGTTGGCGACCGCATCGGCCGCAAGCTCGTCATCTGGGTCTCGATCCTCGGCGTCCTGCCCTTCACGCTCGCTTTGCCCTACGCCAACCTCTTCTGGACGGCGGCGCTCTCGATCGTCATTGGCGTCGTCCTCGCCTCGGCCTTTTCCGCGATCGTCGTCTTCGCCCACGGGCTGCTGCCAGGGCGAATCGGCATGGTTTCGGGCCTCTTCTTCGGCTTCGCCTTCGGCATGGGCGGCATCGGCGCCGCACTCCTCGGCGAACTCGCCGACCAGACCAGCATTGAATTCGTCTACCGGGTCTGTTCTTTCCTCCCCGCGGTTGGTTTGCTGACGGCATTCCTGCCGAATATCGAGGGACGAAAACGGTAGCGGAAAACCGGAGGAAGCATGACTGAACTCAACACAGCCAGGGATTTCGCCCTGCCCGAGGATTCGGCCGGCGCGGCCATGGTCGGGCGCGTCTGGCGGCCCGACGTCGAGGGTCCGGCGATCGTCGCCCTGCGCGGCGAGGAACTCGTCGACATCACCGCCGCCGCCGCGACCATGCGCGACCTGTGCGAGTTTCCCGAGCCCGCCGGTATCGCCCGCGACGCCGAGGGCGAACCGATCGGCACCTTCGCCGAGATCCTCGCCAACACGCCGCGCCAGGCGCGCGACGCGAGCAAGCCCTGGCTGTTGTCGCCGATCGATCTGCAGGCGATCAAGGCCGCCGGCGTCACCTTCGCCGTCTCCATGCTCGAGCGCGTCATCGAGGAAAAGGCGCGCGGCGCCCCCGAACAGGCCGCTTCGCTGAGGACCGAGATCCGCGCGATGATCGGCGACGACCTCGCCAGGCTGAAGCCGGGCTCGGACGCCGCCATGGCGCTGAAGACGCTGCTCATCGAGAAGGGCATGTGGTCGCAATATCTCGAGGTCGGCATCGGCCCCGACGCCGAGATCTTCACCAAGGCGCCGTCCATGGCCGCCGTCGGCCACCTCGCCGAAATCGGCATCCATCCGATGTCGACCTGGAACAACCCCGAGCCGGAAATCGTCCTCGTTGTCGCCTCGAACGGGGCGATCGTCGGCGCCAGCCTCGGCAACGACGTCAACCTGCGCGATGTCGAGGGCCGCTCGGCCCTCCTCCTCGGCAAGGCCAAGGACAACAATGCCAGCGCCTCGCTCGGCCCCCTCATCCGCCTCTTCGACGGCGATTTCACCCTTGAGGCGGTGCGCGACGCCGAGGTGGCCCTGACCGTCGAGGGACCGGACGGCTTCCGCATGGAAGGCGCCAGCCAGATGCGCCAGATCAGCCGCGATCCGGCCGACCTGGTCGCCGCGATGATCGGCCCCAGCCATCAATATCCGGACGGCGCCGTGCTCTATCTCGGCACCATGTTCGCGCCCGTGGAGGATCGCGACACCCCCGGCCAGGGCTTCACCCACAAGGTCGGCGACATCGTCACCATCGCCTCGCCGCGCCTCGGCCGCCTGTCGAACCGCGTCGCCCACTGCCCGGACGCCGAACCCTGGACCTTCGGCACCGCAGCGCTGATGCGCAACCTTGCCCGACGCGGCCTTCTCTGACAGGAACAGGGCGGCACCGAATATCTGGAAGCGAAGGAACGATCATGGCGGCGAAGGTTCCACCGAGGCGTCGGCGTGGCGCGACCACACAGCGATGGGAGCGGCCGAAGTGGGGCCAGCGCGTGCGCCGCCGTCGTCCCGCCGCCCCACGCGACGCGGCGGCGATCGGCGAGGCCTCCGTCGCCCACCCGATGACCGGCGAGGACTATGTCGGCTCGCTCCAGGACGGCCGCGAGGTGTTCATCTATGGCGAGCGGGTGAAGGACGTCACCGTCCATCCGGCCTTCCGCAACATGACGCGGATGATCGCCCGCTTCTACGACACCCTCAACGACCCGGAGAAGAACGGCAAGATCGCCGTGCCGACCGATACCGGCAATGGCAGCTTCACCCATGCCTTCTTCAAGGCGCCGAAGAGCGTCGACGACCTCGTCGCCTCGCGCGACGCCATCGCCGAGTGGTCGCGCATCGGTTACGGCTATATCGGTCGCTCGCCCGACTACAAGGCGTCCTTCCTGGCGACGCTCGGCGCCAATTCGGGCTTCTACGCGCCCAATGAGGGCAATGCCAAGCGCTGGTACCGCTACGCCCAGGAGCGGGTGCCCTTCGTCAACCACGCCATCGTCCATCCGCCGATCGACCGCAGCCGGCCGCCCAACGAGATCGCCGACATCTGCGTCCACGTCGAGAAGGAGACCGATGCCGGCATCATCGTCTCCGGCGCCAAGGTCGTGGCCACCGGCTCGGTGCTGACCAACTACACCTTCGTCGCCCATCACGGCGCGATTCCCGTCCAGGACAAGAGCTTCGCTATCGTGTTCATGGTCCCGACCAACGCGCCGGGCGTGAAGTTCATCTGCCGCACCTCCTACGAGATGGCGGCGACCGTCATGGGCAGTCCCTTCGACTATCCGCTGTCCTCGCGCCTCGACGAGAACGACGCCATCCTCATCCTCGACAAGGTTCTCGTGCCCTGGGAGAACGTCTTCGTCCACGACGTCGAGAAGGCCAACAACTTCTTCCCGCGCACCGGCTTCCTGCCGCGCTTCGTCCTGCATGGCTGCACGCGGCTGGCGGTCAAGCTCGACTTCATCGCCGGGCTTCTGCTGAAAGCGGTCGAGGCCGCCGGCACCAAGGATTTCCGCGGCGTCCAGGCCAATGTCGGCGAGGTCATCGCCTGGCGGAACCTCTTCTGGTCGCTGACCGAGGCCATGGTCCGCAATCCGGTCCCCTGGCTCGACGGTTATGTCCTGCCGAACTACGAGGCCGGCAGCGCCTATCAGGTCATCGCCACGATCGCCTATTCCAAGATCAAATACATCATCGAGCAGACCGCCGCCTCCAGCCTCATCTACCTCAACAGCCACGCCAACGACTTCAAGAGCCCCGAGATCCGCCCCTATCTCGACCGCTACCTGCGCGGCTCGAACGGCTATTCCTCGGTCGACCGGGTCAAGCTCATGAAGCTCCTGTGGGATGCCATGGCGAGCGAGTTCGGCGGGCGGCACGAGCTTTACGAGATCAACTATGGCGGCTCGACCGAGGAGCTCCGCCGCGCCACCCTTTTCGGCGCCAATGCCTCCGGCAACGTCGCCCGCTTCAAGGGGTTCGCCGAGCAGTGCATGGCCGAATACGATCTCGACGGCTGGACGGTCCCAGACCTTTCCGACCCCGGCGCCCTCAGCTTCCACGCGACGAAGCGAGACTGGTAGGGGCGACAAGCCCCTCTTCCCGAGACCATCGCGCCTCGCTTCCGTCATGCCCGGGCTTGAGCTGGGCATCCACGCGAACACTCACGGCGTCGCAAAGACGTGGATGACCGGAACAAGTCCGGCCATGACGCGCGTGGACGGCTGAGCATCAATATCCCGGTCATCCCCACGGAGACCCGGCAAGGCTATCCCTGGAGAGTAAGTGAGACGCGCCCGAGAGCAATTGCAGGAAAAGTGGGGACCGCTTTTCCGTCCGGAATTGCGGTGAGAATAAAGAGCCAGGGCGGATCAGCGATTCGACCGGAGATGATCCGCTCTACGCCGCGTCGACCCGGCGGAAACGGTTCATCAGGGCTGTCGGCGCGCCCGAGAGCAGTACGTCGAGATAGCGCAGCCTCTGGAATTCGCCATTGACCGAAATGCGCGGCAGCGCGGTCAGGTGCCGGGCATGGTCGGCGAAGAGCACGCCCGGCCGCGTCGTCACGGCGGTGGCAAAGCCGAGGTCCTCGGCGATTTCGAACTCGCGCCGGCCCGCGCATCCGGGATCGCCGACCGGATAGGAGAAATGCGCCGGTCGAACGCCAAGCATCGCCTCGATGCGCTCGGCGCCGGTCCGCATCTCTTGCCGCACGATCTCTTCCGGCGCCTTGGCGAGCATGATGTGCGTGTCGGTGTGGGCGCCGATCGTCACCAGCGGGTCGGTGGCGAGCTCCTTCAGCTCCTCCCAGCCCATGCACAGCTCGCGACACACCGCATCGGCGTCGATACCGGCTCCGATGGCGAGATCACGGCAGATGGCGCGCATTTCCGCCTCGTCACCGAGTTCGCGCAGCGCCCAGTAGACGGTGCGGAATGTCTCGTCCTTTGCAGTCGGGGTCGCGCAATCGAAATGGCGCATCGTGCCGCTGACCGGCACATCGACGGTGTCGAGGGCCGCGATCGCGCGCTCCAGCCACACCCACCACAATTCGCCCCGCCCATCGGCGAAGGCCGAAGGCACATAGAGTGTGAAGGGAACCGCGTGGCGCTTGAGAATCGGATAGGCGAATTCGAGATTGTCGCGATAGCCGTCGTCGAAGGTCAGGCAGACGAAGCGGCCGGGAAAGTCACCGGCGACCATCCGGCGGTGGGCCTCGTCGAGCGAGACGATCTCGAAGCCCGAATTCGCGCACCCGCCCGATGAGCTCGTCGAGGAAGGCCGGGGTGACTTCGAGTAGCCGGTTAGGCTGGAAGGGCGTCTCTTCCGGCGGCCTGACCCGGTGGAACGTCAGGATCGTGCCGACGCCCGACAGGAACCAGCGCGCGAGGTGATGCGTGCCGGTGAAAAAGAGCGTCTCGAGCCCGGCCCAGATGATCGTCCTGCTAAAACGCGGCACAGGATCCTCCGATCGGCGGCAGCGCGGGATCGGCCCCCTCGCTCTCGCCGCCAGCGCTCAGCCGCTTCGCCGCGGCCAAGGCGGCGCCAAACGCTGCCGAGCGCAGAGCCGGGGGCTCGTGTCGCACCACCTCAGCGGTCGCCGCTTTCGCCTCGAGCTTGGGCGCCACGTCGACCCGTGTCAGACGCGTCGACGGCAGGGCCGCGCCGAGGCCCGATACCTGGCCCGCCGACAGACCGCTCGCGGAAACGTCCAGCATGGACCGAAGGTCCGGGAACCGCTCCGAACGGATGTCCTCGGCTTCGAGAAGCGTCGCCGCCAACCGGGGCGCGACCGCAAGGCAGGTGACCCGCTCCTCGCCAAGACGGCTGAAGAGGGCGTGCGCGAAACGGAAAGGTCTCTCGAGAACAAGGGCTGCGCCGAGCGCCACGGTCGCAAGCAGTGCGCGAATCCAGCTCTTCCGTGCCGGGCGGCAGTGCCACAAGAACCGTCTCGTCTTCCCGATCTTCCAGATGCCGAATGACCGTTGCCGCCGCGCCCGTGAGGTCCCGGTGAGCGAGCACTACATCGTGCGAAGAACCGCTGGGCCCGGCCACGTCGATCCGCATGGCCGGTTCGGTGTCGGCGACCTCGTCGCGGCTTTCCGCCGGATGACGGGTCCGTGAAACGATATCTTCAAAGCGCACGCAGCCCGAACCCGCCGGAGCGGCCTCGCCGCGCGCGAGCACGACCAGCCGGACCGATTGCGCACCCGCCACCGCCGCACCGACGGCGCTGGCAAGGCGCGTCTGTGTCACCACTGCCGAAGGCTGGTTCTTGGCCACGAAGGTCGAGAGCCCCTCGGCCGGATTCTCCGGATCAGCCGGACAGAAGACGGCGCCGGCCTTCAGCGCCGCGAAAAGGGCGACGACCGCTTCCCAGCAGTTTTCCATCACCACGACCACGCTGTCGCCGCGCGCCACGCCGGCTGCCTTCAGGGCATCGCTCAGATGGTCGGACATCCGATCGAGCTCCGCGTAGGACAGGCGCCGCTTACTCGCGACCAGGGCCGTCCGGGCACCAAAGCGTCGCGCGTTTTCCCGCAGCAAGTCTTCGACCCGCATCCCCACCTTTCCGAGCCGCCTCATATCGACGGCCTCCCACGCGTCTGTTCCCCTCGCGCCGCGGACCCTTCTGTACCCCGTGCTTCGCTCGGCATGGGTCGAGAGTTTTCGCGGCGACGAACTGCTACACCGCAAAGGCTAACAACATCTCAGCAGCAGACAAAACAAAATGAACCGGAAACTTCGTATTTACCAACAGAGTCAAGTAAATAAGGTTAACGAATAGTAAAACAAAACTTTGCGCGTGTCTGGTGGCGACCGGGCCCAACCACGGGAGGTTGACGATGGCTGCCGGGCGTCTTGGGATTTGGGGATTGTTAACCTCACCTGCAGATCGGCCGCGACGAGACGTACATTGGAAACGCGCCGCGCCTATGCTTCTCCCGGCAGCGCTCTTCAGGACGGAATTCCATGCAGATCACCGACGTTGCGATTGTCGGCGGCGGCCTCGCCGGTTCGACGGCAGCGGCCATGCTCGGGCGTGCGGGCATCGATACGATCCTGATCGATCCTCATTCCGTCTATCCGCCGGACTTTCGCTGCGAGAAGCTCGACCGGAGGCAGGTGGCGATTTTCCGCCGCACCGGGATTGCCGATTCCGTTCTGCTCTCCGCCGCGCCGGCAACGGTCGACTGGATCGCCCGCTACGGTCATGTCGTGGAGAAGCGGCGGAGCGACCAGCACGGCATCCGCTACGAAGATCTCGTCAATGCTGTCCGCGCGCAGATCCCGCCATCCGTCGCCTTCGTCACCGACAAGGTCACCGCGATCGAAGCCGAGGCGGAGCGTCAGACCGTCACCACCGCCGACGGCACCCGCATCTCGGCGCGGCTGGTTGTCCTCGCCAACGGTCTCAACACCGCGATCCGCCGGAACTTCGGTATGGAGCGTCAGGAGCTGAGCCCCGCCCACTCGATCACTGTCGGCTTCGACGTGAGGCCGGTCGGTGCGGCCACGTTCTCCTTCGGCGCGCTCGCCTATTATCCCGAGCGCATCGACCGCATGGCCTATCTCAGCATTTTTCCGGTCGCCGGCACCATGCGCGCCAACTTCATGACCTATCGCGACATGCGCGATCCCTGGCTGGCGCGCGTGCGCAAGGAGCCGGAGGCAGCGCTGCTTGAGGAGATGCCCGGCCTGACGCGGATCACCGGTCCCTTCGAGGTCGTCGGTCCGGTCAAGATCCGCCCCGCCGACCTCTATCAGACCACCGGCTATCTGCGCCCCGGCGTGGTTCTGGTCGGCGACGCCTTCGCCACCTCCTGCCCGGCCGCCGGCACCGGCACGACAAAGGTCTTCACCGACGTCGAGCGCCTCTGCAACATCTACATCCCCCGCTGGCTCGCAAGCGAGGGCATGGGCATCGACAAGGTCGCCGCGTTCTACGAGGACCCGGTCAAGCGCGGCGCCGACGCGAAGTCGCGCGCCAAGGCCTTCTCGCTGAAGTCGCTGTCGACCGATCGGCGCCTGCGCTGGAGTGCGATTCGGCTTCTCCGCCTCGCGACGCAGCTCTGCCGCGGCGCGCTGTGGCCGCTGCGTGAACGCCGCGCATCCAGGCCGTTCAACACCTCGTCCACTCCACCGTCCGCCAACGGCCACACGCCCGGCCCGTCGGAACACACCAAAGTCGCCGCCTAGGCGCGCGACAGGGACATCAAATGACTGATATCGCAGTTGAAATCGTCGATCCGCGGACACTTTCGGACATGTCCATCGATTGGACGGAGCTGACCGGGCGCTCGACCCTGAACGCCTTCATGGATCCGGCCGGGTTGAACGCCGTCCAGGCGACCGGCTACGCAAAGGTCCATGTGCTCCTCGCCTGGGACCGCAGCGCCACCCCGGAAAGGCTCGTCGGCCTGTGGGCCTTGCGCCAGAAGCGCTCGCTCCCCTTCTTCCCGAGCCACCTCACCGGCCTGCCGCACAACTACACCTTCCTCTCCAATCCGGTCGTCGATCCGTCCCTGTCGGAGGCGGTTCTGGCTGCCTTCTTCGCGGCAATCCGGGCGCACCGGCGTCTACCGAAAGTCCTGCGTCTTCAATATCTTGATGCCGACGACCCGTCCTTTCCGGCGATCCGCAAGACGCTTCTGGCCGAGCATCGCCCGGCCCTCACGCTCACCGCCGGCGACCGCCCCTTCGCCTCGCGCGACGGCGGCGTAAAGCGTTCCGGCTCGACCCGCAAGAAGCTGCGCCAGGACTGGAACCGCCTCAACGCCGCCGGCGCGGTCGCCCTCACCAATGAACGCGATCCCGCCAGCGTCCGGGAAGCCTTTGAGATCTTTCTGCAAATGGAGGCGGCCGGCTGGAAAGGCGACAAGCGTACCGCCCTCCTCTCCCGCCCCCGCGACCGCGATTTCGTCCGCCGCTTCATCGCCGATCTCGCCGCGGCCGGCAGTGCCTCAGTGGCGCTTCTGCGGGTCGACGAGCGACCGATCGCGGCCCAGGTCCTGCTCTATTGCGGCACCCGCGCCTATACCTGGAAGATCGCCTACGACGCTGAATTCTCGAAGTTTTCGCCCGGCGCATTGCTGGTCGACAAGGTGACCGAGCTGCTCTTCGAGACGACCCCCATCCGCTCGATTGAGTCTTGTTCGCCCGAAGGCGGCTTCATGTGGCAGATGTGGTCGGGGCGGCGTGCGACCGCCGACCTGCTGATCGAGCTCAGGCCGCACATTTCCTTCGCCTTCGCGGCGATCGCGCTCGCGGTCCAGGCCCGCGGCTGGCTGAAGGCCGCCCATGTCCGGCTGCGCACCGGCTCTTGGCCCGACAAGCCGCGGAACGAGTTGGCGACACCCGCCGCAGCTGCGAATGTTGCTCAGGACCCGACCGGGACCTGACGGCCGGAACTCAGGACTGATCGTCGTTGGAAGGGCCGGCGCCGTCATTCGTCGGCGCGGTGTCTGAAGGCTTGCCGCCTCCGCGACCGCCAAGCCGCACGCGCAGTTTGGTGAAGGCGTTCCACAGGAAAGGCGTCTGCTTGATCAGCCGCTTCAGGCGGCGATAGGCGACCTGCCCCCCGACCGTCGCAAGGCCGACCGGCGTCACGCCGGCGTGGTGGTCGCAGAGCGCGATCTCGGTGTCAGACCACTCGCGCTTATACGGCTCGTCGCCGATCGTGAAATCGAAAACGTCGCAGCCATGCTCGATCGCATACCGCATCAGCTCGCGCAGATGGGCCGCGCCCGGTCCGAATTGCGCAGCCGGCCCGTCCGCGTAGCTTGCCAGCACGTGATGGTACCGACCCTTGAAGACCAGGGCGAAGTTCGCTGCCGCCACGTTCTCGCCAACGTCGAGCCGGCTGACATGGGCAAGCTCGCGCGAGGCCGCGACATCGAGGAAGAAAGCGCGACAGCCCGGCCGCGCGAACAGATCGGCGATCCCCATGCGCGCGAATGCCCTGGACTTCTGCTCGAACAGCACGCCGAGCAGGGCGCCGATTTCGGCATCGGTCTCCGGCGTCACGAAGGCGACCGGCCCGATCGCCGTCAGCCGGCGCAGCTTCGTGCGGTCCCGCCGGCGCGTCGCCGAAGAGCGCTTGTCGCGGTAAAAGCTCTCCCAGTCGGAACCGAGATGCGTGAGATAGGCGCCGCTCGGATGAGGCGCGACCTTGAGGGCGAGAAACGGATTGCGCTGACCGCCGATTGTCGGCACCAGCTTTTCCAGGACAATCGTGTCGAAGCGCAGCTTGGCCGCGTCGGCAACGTGCTTGCACACATCTCGCCAGAGCATGCGGAAGCGCGCCGCGTCGACCTTGGCCGAGAAATTCTTTGCCAGAAGCGGGCCGGTATAGTCGCAAAGATCGGCGGCGAGCCAGACCAGTTGCCGCGTGCCACGACAGCGCTCGACCGCGAGCGGCAGGATGAAGAGCGGCTCGCCACTCTCATCGCGCCCAACCACCACCGCAGGCTCGACACGCTCGCGCGCCCCCATGTGCCGCATCCAGGCGGAGCACCAGGCGAAGGTCTGGAAGACGGTGCAGTCGCCTTCCTGCTCCAACCGCCGCCAGGTTTCCTCGACGCTGCGAAGATCGCGATGAATTTCGAGCGCGATTCCGGTCGCCTCGGAGCGAGCCGATAGGACACGCAACGCAGAATCCGGAAGGGCCAGCGCACCGGTAACGCGGCGGCTGACGAGTGCGTCCGTCTGATGGGTCAAGCTCATATCGGGGGCGGACCGAGTTGCGGTGTCGATCGGAATTTAGGTTCTTTCGAAGGCGGCGCCCACCATATGAGCCTGCAAATTTCTCCATAGTGTTAATGCCCCATCAGCGCCCACGCGGCCTGGTCGAGCACTCCGCAACCATGCGTTTCGGGTCTCGCCAGCGAGCCCTTTCCCCGCTAAGAACGGCGCGCGTGAACCGATCGGGATTGCCATGACCAACAAGACACTCGACGCGAAGCTCTCCGCCATCCGCGCCAACACCTACAAGCCGACCGATTTCGTCATCGCCGACGCCAAGGACGGAGACATCGGCTTCGGCGCGGCGGCGCCGGGACCCGATCCAAGCGCTCCCGGCGGTTTCAAGCCGCGCGCGGCCCATCTCGCCAAGATCCGCGAGATGACCGAATCCGGGCTGGTCGACATCATGCTCCTGTCGGCCTCGACCGCCGAACGGCTGCACGGCGAGGGCCTGTTCGCGAACAGCCCGGTAACGCCGGCCATCCGCCTCAACGACACCACCGACATCTGGTCTGCGCGCGGCGGCCGCTACCGTGAGGAGCCGTCGCGCCATCACCGCACGGCGCGATATCGCCCAGTCACGCGCCGTTGCCGATCTCGGCCTCTACTCGATCACCTTCTCCAACCGCGTCGGCATCGATGCCGGAGAACGCCGAAGCCTATACGGCGTTCCGCAAGGACGCCGCCGAGAACGGCATGCGGCACTTCCTCGAAGTGTTCAATCCCGCCTTCGATATCGGCGTCAGCGATGCCGACATGGGCTTCTTCATCAACGACAACATCGTGCGCACGCTCGCCGGCGTCATGGAGCGGGACCAGCCGAAGTTCTTCAAGCTGCAATACAACGGCCCGCGCGCCATGGAGGAACTTGCCAGCTACGATCCGGGCCGCATGATCGTCGGCATTCTCGGCGGCGCCAAGGGCACGACCCGGGACACTTTCGAGCTCGATATCCCAGGCCGAGCGCCATGGTGCACGCGTCGCCCTGTTCGGCCGCAAGATCAACCTCGCCGAAATTCCGACCGAGCTGGTGCGCTTCATGCGCGCGGTCGTCGAGGGAGACCTCGGCGCCGAGGAAGCCGTCGTCGCCTATCACGACGAGATGACCAAGGCCGGCATCAGGTCGACCCTGCCCATCGACAAGGACCGCGAGATCACCGATCCGGTCCTGAAGACCTGACCGGGCGGCCATGGCACGCAACGGTATCGTCTGCGGCGTTTCGTGGTGCGTCGACCGCAACAATCTGATCGACCGCTGGCCCGAGCAGGAGACCCTGGCCGTCATACTTTCGGAAGAGCGGCAGGGTGGCGGCAACGGCGCCAACGGCGCCGTCGACCTGAAGAAGCTCGGCGCGCCGTTCCCGATCGAGGCGATCGGCCTCATCGGCGACGACGACAACGGCGTCTTCCTGAAGGGGCTCTGCCGCGACCTCGACATCGACGCGCGCCAGCTTCATGTCGCGCCCGGCCTGCCGACCGCGGTCACCAATGTCATGACCGTCGCCACAACCGGCAAGCGCACCTTCTTCTACCGGGCCGGCACGCACGAAAAGGTCAGTCCCGACCACGTCGATTTCGGCGGCACCAATGCCCGTATCCTTCACCTCGGCCTGCCGGGCACCCACGCGACGATGGACGGCCCCTGGCACGACGAACCCTCGGGCTGGACGGCCGTGCTGAAGAAGGCGCGGGCCGCCGGGATCAAGACGAACTTCGAGCTCTGCTCGACGCCGCCCGGCACCTTGGCGCGGCTCGTTCGTCCCTGCCTGCCGCTTCTCGACTACCTCATCATCAACGACGCCGAAGCGGGCGAAGTCACCGGGATCGGGACGCTCGCCGATGGCGGGACGGACTTCGCCGCCTGCGAGGCGGCTGCGAAGGCGCTCCTCGAGCGCAGCGCCATCGAGATGGTTGCCGTGCACTTTCCGCTCGGCGCCGTCGTCATGACCCGCGACGGGACCACGCTGAAGCTGCCATCGGTCCGGGTTCCGCAAGGCGCGATCAAGAGCTCTAACGGAGCGGGCGATGCCTTTGCCGCCGGCATGCTCCTCGGCCTGCACGAATCCTGGCCGCTGGAGGAATTGGCCTGAAGCTCGCCATGGCCACCGCCGCCGCGAGCCTGCGCGCGGTCACGACCAATGGCGCGGTCGAGCCATGGCAGAAATGCCTGGCGCTCGCCGCCGAATGGGGCTGGCGCGAAGACTTCGCCTGAGGCCGGAACGGGCCGTCAGGCCGCCCACTTCTCCTGTCCCGGCGGCTGCATGGCGCCGGTCATGATGGCGACGGCGTCCGACATCGAATATTGCTTCGGATCGATCACCGCGATGCGCCGGCCGAGACGGTGGATGTGGATCCGATCAGCGACCTCGAAG
>CAWEUR010000003.1:0-36233 GCA_963812285.1 uncultured Alphaproteobacteria bacterium
CCACGTCGCACAGTTCCTCGGCATTGACCGTCTCGTCGAAGCGCGGGGTGAAGGCGCGATAGTCGATGACCGGCGGCATGTCGGAGAGGCCGGTTCCGAGCGACGCGCCTCCCGGTCTCGCGCGCCTCCGACATCTCGGAATCGTCCATCATCTCGTCCAATTCCGCTTCGGTCGCCTCGCCTTCGCCGCCCTCCAAATCCTCGGCCGTTGCTTCGGCCTCCTCCTGGCTCATCGCGTCGGAGGCTTCCAAGGATTCGGACGAGCCCTCGCTCTCGTCGCTGTCGCCGGAATCGTCGCCTTCCTCGTCGTCGTCGCCGCCTTCGCTGCCAAGCTCGTCGGCCATGTCGAGGGAGGAGAGCATCTCACGCACGGTTGATGCGAAGCCGCGCTGGTCGTCGACGCTCCGGGCAAGGCGCTCGATATCGTCGCCGGCGCGCTCCTCGATCCAGTCGCGCCACAGATCGACGATCTTGCGGCTCGACTTCGGCGGCGCGGCACCGGTCAGGCGCTCGCGCACCATGAGGGCGACGGCGTCCTCGAGTGGGGCGTCGGCGCGGTCGGTGACTTCCTGATAATTGCCGCGGTGATAGCGATCCTCGAGCATGGCGGCGAGGTTGTTGGCCATGCCGGTCATGCGGCGCGAGCCGAGCGCCTCGACGCGTGCCTGTTCGACCGCGTCGAAGACCGCGCGGGCGTTCTTGCCGTCCGGGGCGGTCGACCGGTGCAGGGCGGGGTCGTGGCAGGCAAGGCGAAGGGCCATGGAATCGCCAAGACCGCGCGTGACTGCCACGTCGGTCGCGGTCGGCTTGCGCGGCGGCTCCGGCAGGCGGGCCTTGAGGCCGGACAGGAGCGGCCGGTCGGCCGCGAAGCTCACTTCGAGCTCCTGCTTGCCGGCGATTGCGCGCATGCAGCCGACGACCGCGCGCTTGAACGGTTCGGAAGGGGTCTCTCTGGGAGGCGAGCCGGGCTTGGAATTGGTGCTCATGCGAATGCTTGGGCTTGCGATCTGGACGTTTCAGTCAATTCATATGCGTCCCGGGGCTGCCAGCCAAGCCCGACGCAGCGGCTGCGGCAGGTATTGCCGTCGGCCAGGGGCAGGCTCAGCACACCTGATTGATGCCGCGAACGGGCCGGTCGAGCGGGCAGATGATGCCACCCCATTGAAAGCCGATCCGCGAGCCAAAGCGGATCTTGAACCAGTCGAAGCCTTCGAACGAACCAGCCCGTTCGAGAAGCACGATGGTCTCGCCGTGGCCGACTCTGCCGATCCTTGCGAAATTGAGGCCCGGCCCGCCGCGCACGATACCGCCGCCGGATTGCGCCCGAGCGGGCAGGCCGCGACCACCGAACTGCGGGCGGTTATTGCGCGGTGGGGGCACAACGCCGGGGACAAAGGCGCCGCCACCGGACTGTGAGCCGTTGGGAGTCCGTGGTGCGACCCCGGGCGCGAAGAAGCACGTCTCCTTCTTGCCCTGCTGGTCGACCATGACCAGCGACTGCTGATCCGCGGCGATGTCCATCCGAACGACATTGTCGGCGAATGTCAGGCCCGGTCCGGGGATCTTGCGGAGGACGCGCTGGTTGCCCAGGGCATCGACCACCGAAATGCCCGGCGGACCAAGGACCGTAACAGTGATCAGGCCAAGATCCCTCCCGGCCGGGTCACCACAACTGAACGACCGTTGCTGGCCGGCAGCATCGGCGGGCAGGGCGCTTGCAGTGTACGCGCATATGGCGGCGACAAAGGCGCAGGCGATCAGGTTGTTCGGGCGCAAAGCTCGGTTCTCCTTGGCCTCGCGCCCCCTTGGCGCGGATCGGACATCGGTCAGTGGGGCAGGAGCCGTGCCGGGCGCCACCGATGCGCCCGGACGCCTTAGCTGAGGACGACGTTCGCCGTCGACTGGGGCAGTTCCTCGTTGAAGCAGCGCTGATAGAACTCGGCCACCAGTCCGCGCTCGAGTCTCGTCGCACTTGTTGACGAAGGTCACCCGGAAGGCGAAGCCGATGTCGCCGAAGATCTCGGTGTTCTCGGCCCAGGTGATGACCGTCCGCGGGCTCATGACCGTCGACAGGTCGCCATTGATGAAGGCGTTGCGGGTCATGTCGGCGAGGCGGACCATCTTGGCGATGGTCGCGCGGCCCTTCTCGTCGCGGAAATGCGGTGCCTTGGCGGCGACGATCTCGACCTCGTTGTCGTGCGGCAGGTAGTTCAGCGTGGTGACGATCGACCAGCGGTCCATCTGGCCCTGGTTGATCTGCTGGGTGCCGTGATAGAGGCCCGAGGTGTCGCCGAGGCCGATCGTATTGGCCGTGGCGAAGAGACGGAAGGCCGGATGCGGGCGGATGACCTTGTTCTGGTCGAGCAGGGTCAGCCGGCCGGAAATCTCCAGAACGCGCTGGATCACGAACATCACGTCCGGGCGACCGGCGTCGTATTCGTCGAAGCAGAGCGCGATATTGTGCTTCAGCGCCCAGGGCAGGATGCCGTCGCGGAACTCGGTGATCTGGGCGCCGTCCTTGATCACGATGGCGTCCTTGCCGACGAGATCGATACGGCTGATGTGGCTGTCGAGATTGACACGCACCAGCGGCCAGTTCAGCCGCGAGGCGACCTGCTCGACATGGGTCGACTTGCCGGTGCCGTGATAGCCGGAAATGAGGACGCGACGATTGCGCGCGAAGCCGGCAAGGATGGCCAGCGTCGTGTCGCGGTCGAAAAGGTAGTCCGGGTCCGGATCGGGCACATGCTCGTCGGGTTCCGAGTAGGCGGGGACCTCGAGATCGCTGTCGATCCCGAAGACCTGGCGCACGGAAACCTTCATGTCGGGCAAGCCCGACTGTTCTTCAATCGCTTCAGTCATCAATCCTCCGTCGCGCCGTCGCGACGCTTGCATCTTTGGGGCACGGCGGGGCGCCCGCGTGATCGGAGAGGTCCTATTAGCAGAAACCGGCCGATTTCAGGTAGTGGTAAGCCTGAATGATTTGCCGCAGCCGGTCTTCCGAGCTGCGGTCGCCCCCATTGGCATCGGGATGGAGCCGTTTGACCAGCTCCTTATAGCGGGATTTGATCTCGTTGCCGCTCTCGTGGCCCTCGAGATTGAGGGCGGCGAAGGAACGGCGCTCAAGATTCTTCAGCGGTCGGCGCTCCGGCTTCGGCGGATCGTGACGCTGCTGCTGCGGGCCGCCGAAGATGCCGAACGGATCCTGGAACGTCGCCGTCCAGGCGTGGGTGCTCTTGGCCTTGTCGTTGCCGAAGCCGCGATTGACGCCGATCGACCAGGTCGGGCGGTGGCCGGTCGAGGCGGAACGCTGATAGGCGGCGACATCGTCGTCGGGCATGCCGGCGAAGTAGTTGTACGACTTGTTGTAGTCGCGCACGTGATCGAGGCAGAAGCGAAAGTACTCGCCCTCGTGGCCGCGGCCCTTGGGGGCCTTGTGCGTGCCGAGGCCGTCGCACCCCTCCCAGTCGCAGACCGGCTCTGTCTGCTCCTTGACCGCCGGCCCATCGGGATTGATGCGGATGCGATCGAAATATTTGGAATTCAGGTTCATTTTTCGATTATGTGCGGACCTGCGGCGACCGACAAGATGTACGCCGCGTTCCAGTCTGACGCGGAGTTGCGGCGATGAACGCCAAGGATAGAATCACGCAGAGATTAACCGAGGCTTTTGCCCCAGTGGACCTAAAAGTGGTGGACGAGTCCCATCTTCACAAGGGTCACGCCGGGCATCGGCCGGGCGGCGAGAGCCACTTCCGCGTGACCATTTCCGCGGCGGCCTTCAACGAGGTCGGCCGCGTGCAGGCCCACCGCATGATCAATGAAGCGCTGTCGGACGAGTTCGACCGCGGCATGCACGCCCTGGCGATCGTCGCCAAGGGCACGGCCTGAACATCTCATTCGAGCGCTGGACGCGCGTCGAGCGCCGGCTTGAACTGGCTGTCCAGCCAGTCGCGATAGGCCTCGCGGTCGACCCCCTTGGTGCCGCGGTGGTGGAAGTAGACGTTCTCCGCCAGCGCCCGCATGGGGGCCGTCGCCAGGGCGACGTTGAGAAGCGGGTTGGGTGGCGCCAGGTCGAGGGCGGCGCGCAGCATCCGCTTCATCCGGAATGCGGGGATCTCGCGGGCAAGCGGGATCTCCGGCGTCGGCCCGCCGCTTTCCAGGTGATCGGCGATCAGTGAGGCGGCGCGGCGCCCGTGGCGGAGTGCCAGGCGGATGCCGCCGCCGGTCATCGGCGAGACCCAGCCGGCGGCGTCGCCGATCAGCATGACGCCAGGGGCGGCGACGCGGTCGAGCGGCCCGCCGCAAGGGATGAGGCCGCTGCGCCGGCCGACGATCTTCATCTTGCTCCAGCCGAAATAGTGCTCCGTACGCGCCATGAAGGCGGCCAGATCGGGTCGGGCGCCGTCGCGCGCGGCGAGGCCGAGCTGGATCGTGTCGGGTCCCGGGGCGGCCCAGGCGATGTAGCCCGGCGCCAGCTTCGAATCGACGAAGCAATGGAGGAAACGCGGGTCGATCGCGTCGTTCGGCTCCAGGTCGACCTCGAGGCCGGTGAGGAAGCGCCGGTTCGCGGCAAGGCCGAAGACCTTTGCGACCCGCGAGCGCGGCCCGTCGGCGCCGACCAGGTAGCGGGTCGACAGGTCGATGCTGTCGAGGTGGATGAGGTCACCCCGGCGCTCGGCGCCTTCGAAGCGGGTGCTGGTGAGGATGCTGGCGCCGGCGGCGCGCGCCTCGGCCGCCATCCAGCGCAAGAGATCGGCCGTGCGGGTGGTGAAGAAGGCGTAGCCGGGCGAGAACAGGTCGATGCTCTTCAGGCTCGGCGCGTAGAGCCTGACGCCGGGCACCCGGCGGGTCATGTGATGCGGCAGGTCGATCTCGTCGATTGCCTCGCGCACGAGGATGCCGCTGGTGTGGACGCGGGCGCCGACCTCGCGCTTGGCGTCGATGACCGCGACCTTGAGGCCGCGCGCGGCGGCGGTGCGGGCCGCGGCAAGGCCGGCAAATCCGGCTCCGATGATCAGAACGTCGAATTGCATGAGATGCCCTCCCGGCAAAGGGTTCCCAACGAAGCCGCCAATTGCGGCCAAAGTCAGCCGATGGTCAGGTTGCCTGCGTCGACTTCTTGACCTTCCCCAGCGGTGTGACCCTCAACGCGGTGATGCGGTTGCGGCTCTTGCGCAGCACCTGGAAGCGGAAGCCGTGGAAGGTGAAGGCTTGGCCCGGCTCGGGGATGATGCGCGCCTCGTGGATGACGAGGCCGGCGATGGTCGTCGCCTCGTCGTCGGGCAGGTTCCAGTCCATGACCCGGTTGAGATCGCGGATCGGCACCGAGCCGTCGACATTGACGGAACCGTCGGGCTGCGGGCGCACGCCCTGGACGTCGATGTCGTGCTCGTCGGCGATGTCGCCGACGATCTCCTCGAGAATATCCTCCAGCGTCACCAGCCCCTGCACCTCGCCATATTCGTCGACGACGAGGGCGAAGTGGCTCTTGCGCTTGAGGAAGGCGTTGAGCTGGTCGGTGAGGCTGGTCGTGTCGGGCACGAACCACGGCTTGATGGCGATCGCGGCGATGTCGACCTTGGACGCGTCGCCGCCGGCACCCTGCAGGGCGCGCAGCACGTCCTTGGCGTGGACGACGCCGATGATGTTCTCCGGCTCGCCCTGCCAGATCGGCAGCCGCGTATAGGGGCTCTCCATGATCGCGGCGATGATCCGCTCGGGCGGCTCGCCGCCATTGACCATGCGCATGTTGGTGCGGTGGACCATGATGTCGGAGACGTCGAGCTCGCCGAGATCGAGCAGGCCGCCGAAACGGTCGCGTTCGTCCTTGACGACGCTGCCCTCGGCGTGGAGCAGGTCGACCTGGCCGCGCAGCTCCTCGGTCGCCGACAGGACTGCCTTGCCCTCGGCGCTGTCCCACCCTGCGAGCCTCAGCATGAGGCGGATGAGCACCTGCACGGCACCGACGACCGGCGAGAAAATCGCGACGAAGACGCGGATCACCGGAGCGACCGTGCGGGCGGCATTGTCGGGGTCGCTGATCGCCAGGGTCTTCGGCAGGACTTCGCCGAGGATCAGCACCAGCGCGGTCATGATCAGGGTCGCGTAGGCGACGCCGGCCTGCCCGAAGAGGATGAGGAAGACGCTGGTCGCCAGCGAGGATGCGAGGATGTTGACGAGATTGTTGCCGAGCAGCACGGCGCCGATCAATCGCTCGCGATCCTGGATCAGGCGGCCGACGAGGGTGGCGCGCTTGTCGCCGGCCTTCTCGAGCTGAAGCATGCGGGCGCGCGAGGCGGCCGTCAGCGCCGTCTCGGAGCCGGAAAAGAAGGCGGATATGGCGATCAGCACGAGGATCGCGATGGCGACCAGCCAGAGCGTCATGGCTTCAACTGGTCTTGCAGGAAGGCGCTGACCTCGCCTCTCGGAACGTCGCGGGCGATGAAGGCCTCGCCGATGCCGTGGGTGAGGATGAAGTTCAGGCTTCCGCGCGTCACCTTCTTGTCCTGGGCGATCGCCGTCATCAGCGTGTCGACGTCGAGGCGCTCGCCGGGAATGTCGGCGATGCGCGTCGGCAGGCCGATCTCCTTGAGGTGGGCGACGAGACGATCGCCGTCGTCGCGCGAAGCAAGATTCATGTGCGTGGAGAAGCGATGGGCGAGCACCATGCCGATGGCGACGCCCTCGCCATGGACGAGACGGTCCGAATAGCCGGTCGCCGCCTCGAGGGCATGGCCGAAGGTGTGGCCGAAATTGAGCAAGGCGCGGCTTGCCTCGTCGCGCTCGTCGACCGCGACGGTCGCCGCCTTGGCGCGGCAGGAGCGGGCGATCGCCTCCTCGCGCTCCGGCCAGCCGGCGGCGATCGAGCGCCAGTTGGCCTCGAGCCAATCGAAGAAATCGCGGTCGCCGATGAGGCCGTACTTGACCACCTCGGCATAGCCGGCCCGGAAATGGCGGTCGCTGAGGGAATCGAGGACGCCGGTATCGGCGAGCACCAAGGCGGGCTGGTGGAACAGGCCGACAAGGTTCTTGCCGCGCTCGGTGTTGATGCCGGTCTTGCCGCCGACCGAGGAGTCGACCTGGGCGAGCAGCGTCGTCGGCAGTTGGACGAACTGCATGCCGCGGCGGGTTATGCCGGAAGCGAAGCCGGCGAGGTCGCCGACGACGCCGCCGCCGAAGGCGAGGATCAGGTCGCCGCGCTCGAGCCGGGCGCCAAGGATGCCGTCGACGACGGTCTCGAGGATGGTGAAGCTCTTGGAGCTTTCGCCGGCCGGCACGACGATGCTGGTATGGTCGATGCCGGCCTCGCCGAGGCTCTTCTCAAGGATACGGAGATGCAGGTCGGCGACGATCTCGTCGGTGATGATGGCGGTGCGCCGGCCCGGCAGGCGGCGGGCGATCTCGGCGCCGGCGGTCTCGAGCACGCCACGGCCAATCAGGATCTCGTATGAGCGATCGCCAAGGTCGACCGGCACCGTGATCGGCGGCGCTGCGACGGCGGCTTGCTCGGTATCGGCCATTTCGGTCAGACCTTCTGAAGCGTGTCGCGGCCGAGAAACTCGGTCAGCGCGACGAGGATATCGTCAATCACGACGTCATGGGCGACGTCGCGCGAGCGCACGTGGATGTCGGCCTCCTCATAGATAGGATAGCGCTCGGCGATCAGGCGCTCGAGAATCTCGCCCGGGTCGCCATTCTTGAGGAGCGGGCGGTTGGAGCGCCGCTTGACGCGCGACAGCAGCAGGTCGCGGTCGGCCTTGAGCCAGACCGAGATAGCGCTTTCCTTGATCGCGGCACGGGTCTCCGGCTGGATGAAGGCGCCGCCGCCGGTCGCCAGCACCTTCGCCTCGCCGCCGAGCAGCCGCTGGATGACGCGCCGCTCGCCGTCGCGGAAATAGGCCTCGCCGTGGCGCTCGAAGATCTCCGGGATGGTCGCGTTGGCGGCCTCCTCGATCTCGGTGTCGGCGTCGACGAAGGGAAGGCCGAGGCGTGCCGCCAGCCGGCGCCCGACGGAGGATTTGCCTGCGCCCATCATGCCGACCATGACCAGCGTGCGCCCGCCGAGGCGGCGGCGGACCCTGGCCTCCATGGTCTCGGTGTCCTCGCCGGCGCCGGACCGCTCATTTGCCCGCTTCATCGCGTCGCCTTCCGTTTGCGGGGGGAGGATGAGCCGGTTTCCCGCCTGCCTGTCAAGGCGCTGTCATGGCCGCTCACGGCCGCCGCGCTTGAATCTTGGCGGCCAATCGCCAAGACTGGCGGCGCGGCGGAATTCGTCTGCGGCCTGCGATCGGCCTTGGCGGCAACGGCCATCGGGAACCGCTATGCCTTCACTTATCCGATTCTTGGTGGTTTGCCTCGTCCTGGCGGTGCTCGCCGGGGCGGGCGTGATCTATCTGGCCTATTTCGTCGACGCCAATCCGCGCGAGATGTCCGTCACCGTGCCGCCCGCCAAGCTCGGACCCTAGCCATGTCGAGAACGGCACGGGCGCTGCGGACGACGAGCGGTTTCCATCACGTCGAGGCCTTTCTGGAGATGATGAGCGCCGAGCGCGGCGCTGCGGCCAATACGCTGCAATCCTATCGCCGCGACCTCGACGATTATGGCGCCTTCCTTTCCGCTCGCGGCTCGGGTTTCGAGCGTGCCAATGCCCAGGCCGTGCGCGCCTATCTGATCGATCTCGACGATCGCGGCTTCGCCGCCACCTCGACAGCGCGGCGCCTGTCGGCCGTGCGTCAGTTCCACCAGTTCCTCTTCTCGGAAGGCGTGCGCAGCGACGATCCGACCGGCACGGTCGAGGGACCCCGCAAGCCGGTGCGCCTGCCGAAGGTCATGAGCGAGGCGGAGGCGGAGCGCCTGATCGAGGGGGCGCGGCTCGCCGCGCAGCGCACCGACAAGGACGTGCTGGCGCAGCTCAGGGCGGCGCGACTCTACGCGCTCGTCGAGATGCTCTATGCGACCGGGCTCAGGGTCTCAGAACTCGTCAGCCTGCCAGTGACGGCCATGCGCCGCGATGCCCGTTTCTTCACCATTCGCGGCAAGGGCGGCCACGAGCGCATCGTGCCGCTGACAGACAAGGCGCGCGAAGCGGCGAGCGCCTATCTCGCCATGCGCGAGGCGCGCGGACAGGCGAAGAGCCCGTGGCTTTTTCCCTCCTTCGGCGAAAGCGGCCATCTCACGCGCCAGGCCTTCGCCCGCGACCTGAAGGAGCTGGCGGTGGCTGTCGGCATCTTGCCAGCCAAGGTCTCGCCGCATGTTTTGCGCCATGCTTTTGCCAGCCATCTTCTGCAGAACGGCGCGGATCTGCGCGTGGTTCAACAACTCCTCGGTCATGCCGATATCTCGACGACGCAGATCTACACTCATGTGCTCGAGGACCGGTTGCGGGCGCTGGTGGCGGAGCACCATCCGCTGGCCAAGGACGAGCCTTAACCGGCTGCAAAGGTGCGGCGCGACACAATCGAGCGGGCACAATCGGCCGCCCTCGCTTGACACTGTGCGGCCGGGAGGCCAGTTTGCCGCCGCTTTGCCGACCCGTCTGTGCGGGAGGCGCGTTCCAGGTCTCGGATGCGAAGCTATCTAGATTTCGAAAAGCCGGTCGCCGATCTCCAGGGCAAGGTCCAGGAGCTCCGTTCGCTTGGCGACGACGGCGACGGGGTGGCGATCGAGGAAGAGGTCGCCAAGCTCGAGGCGAAGGCCGCCCAGGCCCTCGCCGACATCTATGAGCGGCTGACTCCCTGGCAGAAGACCCAGGTCGCCCGTCATCCCGACCGGCCGCATTTCCTCGATTACGCCAAGGGGCTGGTCGAGGACTTCACGCCGCTCGCCGGAGACCGCCATTTCGCCGAGGACGCCGCGATTGTTGCCGGCCTCGGCACCTTCCGGGGCCGCCGCATCGCGCTTATCGGCCATGAGAAGGGCAGCGACACCGAGAGCCGGCTGAGGCACAATTTCGGCATGGCCATGCCGGAAGGCTACCGCAAGGCCGTCCGGGTGATGAAGCTCGCCGACCGCTTCGGCCTGCCGGTGATCACGCTGGTCGATACGGCCGGCGCCTATCCCGGCATCGAGGCCGAGCAGCGCGGCCAGGCCGAGGCGATCGCCCGTTCGACCGAAGCCTGCCTCAGTCTCGGCGTTCCCAATGTTTCGGCGATCATCGGCGAGGGTGGCTCGGGCGGCGCGGTGGCGATTGCGACGGCCAACAAGGTGCTGATGCTCGAACACGCGATCTACACGGTCGCCTCGCCGGAAGCCTCGGCCTCGATTCTGTGGCACGATTCCAGCCGGGCGCAGGACGCGGCCACCAGCATGAAGATCACGGCCCAGGATCTCCTGCGCTTCGGGGTGATCGACCAGATCGTCGAGGAGCCGGTTGGCGGGGCGCATCGCGACGCAAAGGCGGCGATCAAGGCGACGGGCGACGCGATCGCGGAGTCGCTGGCCGCGCTCGACAATCTGCCGCCCGACGAAGTGCGCCATCAGCGGCGTGACAAATACCTCGCCATCGGCCGTTCGCTCTGACGCTTTCGTGAGGTGGGAGCGGGTTGCACGGGAATCCGGCCTGCGCGAGACTGCAGTCGAATCGGGGTCCGGAGCGCTGCTAACCAATCGTCAACCTTGACGAGATAGCCCGGGAATGGTCCAAGACCGACCGGGCGGCGGGGGCGCTGGCATCCTGGGTTTTCTAGGGAACGCAGAATGGCGATCCGTCTCACGTCCGTGGCGTTGCGTATCTTCCTCATCCTGGCCGCGGCCCTCGCGCTAGGCGCCTGCACCGAGAGCGGTGTTCCCAAGGCGGACCGCCCGCTTCCCTTTGCGCTGACCGCCAAGATGAAGCAGCTCGGCATGGAAGACACCGCGCCGATCTTCATCCGCATCTACAAGGAAAGTTCCGAGTTCGAGGTGTGGAAGCAGCGATCCGACGGCAAATACGGGCTGCTGAAGACCTATTCGATCTGCAAATGGTCGGGCGACCTTGGCCCGAAGAAGGAAGAGGGCGACCGCCAGGCGCCGGAAGGCTTCTATACGGTCACGCCGGCGCAGATGAACCCGAACTCCAACTACTACCTGTCCTTCAATATCGGCTATCCGAACGCCTATGACCGCTCCTACGGGCGCACGGGCTCGAACCTGATGGTGCACGGCGCCTGTTCCTCGGCGGGCTGTTATTCGATGACCGACGAGAGCGCCGGCGAGATTTTCGCGCTCGCCCGCGACGCCTTCAGGGGCGGTCAGCGCGCCTTCCAGATCCAGGCCTTCCCCTTCCGCATGACGCCGGAAAACCTCGCCAAGCATCACGACGACCCGAACATGCCCTTCTGGCGCATGCTCAAGGTCGGCTACGACCATTTCGAGGTGACCCGCGTGCCGCCCAAGGTCGATGTCTGTGACCGCAGCTATGTCTTCGACGCGGATGCCGGCAACGCCAATTTCAGCCCGATCGGCCCGTGCCCGTCCTATGTCGTGCCGGCGAAGATCGCCGACGCGGTCGCCGCCAAGGAGGCGGCGGACCAGGTCCTCTATGCCAAGGCGCTGGCGAAGCTTCCGGCCGATACGCCGCCGGTGAATGAGAAGTCGGCGACGGTCGAGACGCCAGCAACGAAGCGCGTCGCCTCCACGGCGAAGCGTCAGGCGATCGTCGAGGCGAAGGCCGAAACGGCGGCTGACACGGTTCCGGACCCGATCCCGCGGGCGGATGCGCACGCCGTCCCGGCCGCGGCCCGCACGTCGGATGTGGGCAACGTCGTCAAGCGTCGGTTCAAGTGGAGCGACGAGGAGTTCACGCCGACCGTGACGGCGGACAAGTCCAGCCAGACGATCTGCGGACAGCCAATAGTCCTGCCTGCCGGGTCCCGACACAAAGAACCCGCGGAGCGTACCGCCGCGGGTTTCTTCATGCACCGACCGGACGGACGCCTGATCAGGCGATCTTGCCGTGACAGTGCTTGTATTTCTTGCCCGAGCCGCACGGGCAGGGCGCGTTGCGCGGCACCTTGCCCCAGGTGGCGGGATTGTTCGGGTCGATGGAAGCGGCAGCCGCGGCGGCCGCGCCGGCCCTGCCGTTGAGCCGGCTCGAGGCCGGAGGACCGCCCATTGCGTCGCGGGCGGCGGCCATCTCGTTCTCGCCGGTGATCGGATCGGCGTGCGTTGCCTCCAGCGCCTCGAAATCCCCTTCGGGAGCCAGCGGCGGCGGGCGTTGGACGATCTCGACGCGCATCATCTGGCCGGTCACGGCCTCGCGCAGATTGGCCATCATCGCCTGGAAGAGCTCGAAGCTCTCGGTCTTGTATTCGTTCAGCGGATCGCGCTGGCCGTAGCCGCGGAAGCCGATCACCTGGCGCAGATGGTCGAGCTGGACGAGGTGCTCGCGCCACAGATGGTCGAGCGTCTGCAACAGGACGGCCTTCTCGACCTGGCGCATGACATCGGGGCCGAAGCGGGCGGCGCGCGAGGCGGCCGTCTCGTCGGCGGCGCGGGTGATGCGCTCGCGCACCTCCTCGTCGGCGATGCCCTCTTCCCTGGCCCAGTCGCTCACCGGAATGTCGAGATTGAGCGTGTTCTGGACCTCTTCATGAAGGCCGGCCACGTCCCATTGCTCGGGATAGGCGTTCTCGGGAATGTGACGGGTGACGAGGTTGTCGACAACCTCGTGGCGCATGTCGCTGATCGTGTCGGTGACCGTCTCCTGAGCCATCAGCTCGACGCGCTGGTCGAAGATGACGCGCCGTTGGTCGTTCATCACGTCGTCGAACTTCAGGAGGTTCTTGCGGATGTCGAAATTGCGCGCCTCGACCTTCTGCTGCGCCTTTTCGAGGGCACGGTTGATCCAGGGATGGACGATCGCCTCGTCCTCCTTGAGGCCGAGCTTCTGCAGCATCCCGTCCATGCGGTCGGAGCCGAAGATGCGCATCAGGTCGTCCTGCAGCGACAGGAAGAAGCGCGAATGGCCGGGGTCGCCCTGGCGGCCGGAACGGCCGCGGAGCTGGTTGTCGATGCGGCGGCTCTCATGGCGCTCGGTGCCGATGATGTAAAGCCCGCCAGCCGCCAGCGCCTTCGCCTTGAGCTCATCGATCTCGGCACGGATGGCGGCGGCCTTGGCGGCGCGCTCCTCGCCCTCGGGCATGTCGCCGAGTTCGTCGCGGATGCGCATGTCGATGTTGCCGCCCAGCTGGATGTCGGTACCGCGGCCGGCCATATTGGTGGCGATGGTGACGGCGCCGGGAACGCCGGCCTGGGCGATGATCGCTGCCTCCTGCTCATGGTAGCGGGCGTTGAGCACCTGGTGCGGCACCTTGTCCTTCTTGAGATGCGCCGCCAGGGATTCCGACTTCTCGATCGAGGTCGTGCCGACCAGCACCGGCTGGCCGCGCTCGCGGCATTCGCGGATGAGGGCGATGATCGCCTTGTACTTCTCTTCCTCGCTCCGATAGACCTCGTCGTCATCGTCGATACGCACGACCGGCTTGTTGGTCGGGATTTCGGCAACGTCGAGATTGTAGATGTCGATGAATTCCTCCGCCTCGGTCACCGCCGTGCCGGTCATGCCGGCCAGCTTCTCGTACATGCGGAAGTAGTTCTGGAAGGTAATCGAGGCCAGCGTCTGGTTCTCGGGCTGGATCGTGACGTGTTCCTTGGCCTCGAGCGCCTGGTGCAGCCCTTCAGAATATCGGCGGCCCGGCATCATGCGGCCGGTGAACTCGTCGATGATCACGACCTCGTCGTTGCGGACGATATAATCCTTGTCGCGCTGGAAAAGGCGATGGGCGCGCAGCGCCTGGTTGACGTGGTGGACGACGGTCACGTTCTCCACGTCGTAGAGCGAGTCGCCCTTCAGCAGGCCGGCTTCCTTCAGGATGTTCTCCAGCTTCTCGTTGCCGGATTCGGTGAAGTTGGCGGTGCGCTGCTTCTCGTCGACCTCGTAGTCGTCGGGGCCGAGCTGCGGGATGAAGCCGTCGATGGTGATGTAGAGCTCGGAGCGGTCGTCGAGCGGGCCGGAGATGATCAGCGGCGTGCGCGCCTCGTCGATCAGGATCGAGTCCACCTCGTCGACGATGGAGTAATGATGCTTGCGTTGCACCATCGTCGGCAGCTCGTACTTCATGTTGTCGCGCAGATAGTCGAAGCCGAACTCGTTGTTGGTGCCGTAGGTAACGTCGCAGGCATAGGCCTCGCGCCGCTGTTCGTCGTCGAGGCCGTGGACGATCGTGCCGACGGTCATGCCGAGGAAGCGGTAGATCTGGCCCATCCACTCGGCATCGCGACTGGCCAGGTAATCGTTGACGGTGACGACGTGGACGCCCCTGCCGTTGAGTGCGTTGAGATAGACCGGCAGGGTGGCGACCAGGGTCTTGCCTTCACCGGTCTTCATCTCGGCGATGGACCCTTCGTGCAGGACCATGCCGCCGATGAGCTGCACGTCGAAATGCCGCTGACCGAGCGTTCGCTTGGCCGCCTCGCGCACCGTCGCGAAGGCGGGGGCGAGGAGATCGTCGAGCTTGGTTCCCGCCGCCACCTGGGCGCGGAACTCGTCGGTGCGGGCGCGCAGCGCCTCGTCCGACAGGGCGGAAACTTCCGGCTCGAGCGCGTTGATCTCGGCGACGCGCGATGCGTAGCCCTTGATGCGGCGATCGTTGGGAGTACCGAAAATCTTCTTGGCGAGGTTGCCGAGACCGGCCATGGAGTCATCCTTGGGCCAAACGGAACCGGATGCACTCCGGTCGAAATCAATGTTAGCGGACCGCCAGGCAATCGCCTCGGAACGCGGCGAATGCCGGCAAGCCGATCGGACTGTCGCCTCCGCACAGGATTCAAAGCGTTCTGGACGCCAAGCCTGGAGACAGATAAGAGGGGCCCCGAAAGATGTCAACGGCGCGACCAGTGTCGCGGTCCGCGCATTTGTGCGTCCGGTCGGCCAATCCGAAGGGCGCAGCCTTATGGCTTGAATAGGACATTCACATGACGACAGGCAGCCAGAAACGCGCGTGGCGCGGTGCTCTTAATCTCGCCGGTGCCACCGTGGCGCTCCTCATGGTCTCGACCGGCTTCGCCGCCGCCAACGATGCTGTTCCCAATCCCGACACGGTGGTCGCCACCGTCAACGGCGATCCGGTGACGGAGGCGGACCTTGCAACTGCCGCGGCGCAATATGCGCAGGAGCTTTCCCGCGTGCCGGTCGCCCAGCGGCGCGAGCAGATGCTCAACGTGCTGATTGACGTCCGCCTTTTCGCCAAGGCGGCCGAGGACGCCGGCATGGACAAGGACGCCGAATTTCAGCGCACGCTCGCCTTCATGCGGGCACGGGCGCTGCGCAACGAATATCTGCAGAAGAAGGTCCTCATCAAGGTCGATGACGCGGCGATCAAGAAGCGCTTCGACGAGGAAATCGCCAAGTTCGTGCCCCAGGATCAAGTTCACGTGAGCCACATCCTGGTGAAGACCGAGGACGAGGCCAAGGCGATCATCGCCGAGCTCGACAAGGGTGGCGATTTCGCGGCCATCGCCAAGAAGAAGTCGCTCGATCCGGGCTCCGCCCCCAAGGGCGGCGATCTCGGCTTCATCGCCAAGGGCCAGACCGTGAAGCCCTTCGAGGATGCCGCCTTCGCGCTCAAGGACGGCGAATATACCAAGCAGCCGGTGCAGAGCCAGTATGGCTGGCACGTGCTGAAGGCAGAGGGCCGGCGCAAGGAACCGGCGCCGACGCTCGAAGCCGAGACGCCGCGGATCCGCAACGAGTTGCTGCGTGAGGCCTTTACGGCGGAAGTCGCCGCGCTGCATTCGGCCGCCGACATCAAGATCATGGACGCGGGTGCCAAGAAGGGGGCCACGGCTCCCGGCGGCGGCGCCGCCAAGACCGACGGTGCCAATACGACGGCGCCCGCCAAATAGGGCGCCTGCGGGCGTCCTTGCGCTAATAGCCGGAGGTCGGTCATGACCGCGATTTCGCCGCTCGCTCCCGCGTCTTTTCCCGACCTGCCGACGGTGGCGGGCGTCCGCTTCGCCACCGCCGAGGCCGGGATCAAGTATCGCGGCCGCACAGACGTTCTGCTGGCCGTCCTCGACAAGGGCACGGAGGTCGCCGGTGTCTTCACCCGGTCGAAGTGCCCCTCGGCGCCGGTCGAGTGGTGCAAGGCGGCGCTGAAGAGCGGCAAGGCGCGGGCGCTGCTGGTCAATTCGGGCAATGCCAACGCCTTTACCGGCAAGAAGGGCAAGGAAGCGACGAAGCTCTCCGCGGGCTTCGTCGCCGAGGCGCTTGGCTGCCGGCCGCGGGAGGTCTTCCTGGCCTCGACGGGGGTCATCGGCGAGCCGCTCGATGCGCGGAAGTTCGCCGGGGTGGTCGATGGCATGTCGGACCGGGCCGTGCCGGACGGCTGGCCCTCCGCAGCGCGGGCGATCATGACCACCGACACCTATCCGAAGGGGGCATCGCGGCGGGTGCAGCTAGACGGGGCGACGGTCACCGTCAATGGTTTCGCCAAGGGCGCCGGCATGATCGCGCCCGACATGGCGACCATGCTCGCCTTCGTCTTCACCGACGCCGCGATCGCCGCGCCGGTGCTGCAGTCGCTGCTCAACAAGGCGATCAAGTCGACCTTCAATGCGATCACCGTCGACGGCGACACCTCGACTTCCGACACGGTCCTCCTCTTCGCCACCGGCCAGGCGGCGGGCGCACCGAAGATCAAGAGCCCGCGCGACCGCCGGCTCGGGGATTTTGCGGCGGCGCTGCGCGAGGTGCTGCTCGACCTTGCCCACCAGGTCGTGCGTGACGGCGAGGGCGCGCGCAAATTCGTCGAGATCCGGGTCGAGGGGGCGGTGTCGAACGCTTCGGCGCGGCGTATCGGCATGTCGATCGCCAATTCGCCGCTGGTCAAGACGGCGGTGGCTGGCGAGGACGCAAATTGGGGCCGCGTCGTCATGGCGGTCGGCAAGGCCGGTGAGCCGGCCGACCGCGACAAGCTGGCGATCTGGTTCGGCGAGACCCGCGTGGCGGTCAAGGGCGAGCGCGATCCCGATTATTCGGAGGCGGTCGCCTCGGCCTATATGAAGCGGCAGGACATCGTCATCACCGTCGGTCTTGGCCTCGGACGCGGCAGCGACCGGGTCTGGACCTGCGACCTCACCAAGGAATACATCGCCATCAACGGCGACTATCGGAGCTGATCGTGCCGGCCGAGCTTGCCGCCATCCGTCGCATCGAAGAGGCGGCCTTGGCGACATGGCCGGCGCTCGAGACGCGGCGCGACGGAGCCTGGGTGGTGCGCCGCGCCGAAGGTCATACCGGCCGCGCCAATTCGATCAATGTGCTCGATCCGGCGGACCATGCCGATATCGAGCGTCGTCTCGGCGTCGCCGAGGCGTTCTATCGCGAGGAGGAACTGCGCCCGCGCCTCAGGCAGACGCCGCTGACGCCGCCGGCCCTTACGGCTTTTGTTGAGCAGGCGGGTTGGGTGCGCTTCGGCGATTCCATCGTCATGGCCCGTCCGCTTGCCTCCGACCTCGCGCCGTTCACTGGGCAGCCGCCGGCCGGTTCCGCCGATCGCGCGTGGCTGGAGGCGATGACGGGTTTCATGGATTTCTCCGCGGCGAAGCGCGAGGCGATCGGTCGCAAGCTCGAGCGCCTCGAAAGCGGGGCCGGCTTCTTCTCGAGCGGGACGTCGCCGGCATGCCGGTCGCCACGGCTCTTGCCACGCGCGACGAGGATATCGTCGGGCTGTATGAGGTTGGCGTCGCGCCCGCGATGCGCCGCCGCGGGCTCGGTGCTGCGATGCGTGCTCAAGGCCCTTGGCTGGGCCCGCGCGACCGGCGCCTCGCTCGCCTTCCTCCAGGTGACCGCCGAAAACGCCCCGGCGATCGCGCTTTATCGCCAGCTCGGCTTCACCGAGGCCTATCGCTACAGCTACCGCGCCGCGCCACGGGAGGAAGACGCGGCATGACCCGCCTCCTCCTCGTGACCGCCTGCGCCCTCGTCGATACCGACAACCGCGTCCTCATCACCCAGCGACCCGAGGGCAAGTCGTTGGCGGGCCTTTGGGAGTTTCCCGGCGGCAAGGTTGAAGCGGGCGAGAGCCCGGAGGCAGACGCTCGTGCGCGAGCTCAAGGAGGAACTCGGCATTGACACGGTCGGCGCGTGCCTGGCACCGCTGACCTTCGCCAGCCACGCCTATGACGATTTCCACCTTCTGATGCCGCTCTACGTCTGCCGGCGCTGGCAGGGCACGCCGCAGGGCCGCGAGGGGCAGGCGCTGAAGTGGGTGCGGGCGAAGGATCTGCGCGATTATCCCATGCCACCGGCCGACCTGCCACTGATTGTCCCGTTAATCGAACTTTTATGAGTTCTGTCGGAAAATCGACGGAACCACGGCTCCCCTGGGTTGGGGGAGCGGAGAAAACAGCGTCAGTTTGCGATGGCAACCCGACTTCCCGACGATGTCATGCTTCCGCCGCGCCTAATCGAGCCGGACCCGCGGCCTGTCCGCGGCCGTCTCCTCGCCTTCGTGCCGATCAGCATCGCGCTGGCCGGGGTCGCGGCGATCCTTCTCGGTCACGTCACCGCGCAGGATATCGCAGCCGCCAACTCGTTCGAAGACCGTCGATCCGGTGCAGACCGGCTCGATCGCGGTGGCTCCGGCAAGCGGGTATGGCATCGATGCGGTTGCGCGCTAGGCTGCGGACCCGCGTCGCAGATTTCGCAAGCCACGAATCCGGGGCGACCGCGATCGAATACGCGATCATCGCCGGTTCGATCGCCGTCATTCTGATCGGGCTGGCGGCAATCGGCGGCGTGCTCGACACGGATTACTTCGCCAAGTTCGCCTCCCACTTCTCCTGATCGTGGCCCCGCCCGGCGGGACGCTGCCCACCCTTCCCGATTGCCTTCATCCGCCGGCCTTTTCGCCGGCCGGCTTCTCGACGCTTCCCAGCGCATCGGCGAGGCGCATGCGTGCGCTGCCGGGCCGCAGCGGCTGCTGCTGGCTCTCATGCGGCGCCCAGCCGGAGAGCGAGATGACGTCGAAGGTGGCGCGCACCCGCCCGTCCGGGTCGGCGAAGCGCTGCTGATAGATCTCGACCGCGCGGATGAGGACGGCACGGCGGAGTGGCCGGCGGTCGCGCTCGACAAGCGCATTGGTCGCGCCCATGGCCCGCAGGTCGCGCATCAGGTGGAGCGCGCTGTCGTAGCGCACGGTCCGCCGGTCCTGGTCGACGACGGGCAGGGCGAAGCCGGCGCGCTGGAGAAGGGCGCCGGCCGTGCGCACCTCGACGAAGGGGGCGACACGCGGTGCGGCGCCGCTGGTCAGCTCCGCCTCGGCCGCGGCGAAGCTCTGGCGCAGCTCGGTCAGGGTGTCGCCACCGAGAAGGCTGGCGAGCAGCAGGCCGTCCGGCTTCAGGGCGCGGCGGATCTGGACGAGCGTGCCCGGCAGATCGTCGACGAAGTGCAGATGCAGCGCCGAGACCGCGAGGTCGAGGCTGCCGGCGGCGAAGGGCAGCCATTCGACATCGCCGGCGACGGCGGGATGACGGCCGCCGTGCAGCACCTCGGCCAGCCGGTCGAGCCGGGTGAGGCTGCCGACCTGGCCGCTCGCCATCAGTGAATCGGCGAGACCGGCGGTCGGGCTGCCGAGGTCGGCCGCCACCGCGAACCGCCGCTTCACCGCCTGGAGCCGGTCGGTGATGTCCTCGCCGGCGGCGCGCAGCAGGAAGTCGGCGCCGGCGACGTTTTCCGCCAGAGCGCGGCGCCGTCGCCGGTCGAGCAGGGGGCGGTCGAAGAGCGCGATTGCCTCGGTCATGATCTGGTTATGGGGACCGTCAATACCTACGTCAAAGATGGATCGATATTCGTCGATCCGAATGTGTCCACGCGGAGCATAACGCCTCGTTACACCAACAAGAGGAGGCGGCCATGAAGGCCACCGCAATGACACGGACAGCGAAGCGCGCGGCCATTCTTTTGGCTGCCGCGATCATGCTGGTCCTGGGGGTCGGCGCGGCACAGGCGCAGAGCTATCGTTACATGAGTTGCTCTGACCTCTGGTACGCCAGGAACGCCATCTACGCCGATGCCGGCTATTGCTTCAAGACGGCGCGCGCCCGCTCGGTGTTCGGGCGGGGCTGCTTCCCGCCTTTCGGCCAGCTTTCCCCCTGGCAGCAGAGACAGGTCAATGACATTCAGCGCTGGGAAGGCATCCGTGGCTGCCGTTAGTCGCATCCGCGACGCCTGAGCGCCTGCGCCGACCTGCAAGACCGACCGTTGCCGACGCCTCGCCAAGAGGCGCCGGCAGGGCGTCCGGTTTGGCATTTCGTGGCCAAGGGACTATCTGGAGGTCGAGAGAAACCTCCCAATCCCCCCAAATCCCGGAAATTCGACGGAAAAATGTGCGGCTTTGTCTGCCTGTGGAAGATTGACGAACCGGCGCTGGCGCGCCGGATGATCGACAAGATCGCCCATCGCGGTCCCGATGAGGTGCGCGTCTCGCAGGCGCCGAACGTGCCGGCGGTCATGGCCCATTGCCGGCTGTCGATCATCGGCCCGGCCGACGGCAGCCAGCCGATCTACAGCGCCAGGGACATCCTTGTCGCCAATGGCGAAATCTATAATTACGCCGACCTGAGGGCGATCCTCGGCGAGAGCGCGTTCGAGACCAAGAGCGACAGCGAGACGATCCTGCATCTCTTCCGCTCAGATGCACTGCGCTGGGTCACAAAGCTCGACGGCATGTTCGCCTTCGTTCTGGCAACGCCCGATCGCATCATCGCGGCGCGCGATCCGCTCGGCATCAAGCCGCTGTTCATGGCGCGGATCGGCGAAGGCCTCGCTTTCGCCTCCGAGCTCAAGGCCTTCGACGGCCTCGAGGTCGATTCCGTCGAAGCGATCGGGCCGGGCTGCCTGTTCGACAGCCAGGAGGGCTTCCGCACCTGGTACCGCATGCCGCAGGGCGCGGCCGAGCTCGCGCCGGGCGAGGATGCCGAGCCGATCTGGCGGGAGCTGCGCCTCGTGCTCGAGGCCGCGGTGCGCAAATGGATGGTGGCGGATGTCGAGGTCGGCTCGTTCCTGTCCGGTGGTCTCGATTCCTCGATCATCGCGGCACTCGCCGCCGGAGCCATCGACCGGCCGCTGAAGACCTTCTCGGTCGGTGTCGAGGGCAGCGACGACCTTGTCGCGGCGCGCCGGGTCGCGGCCCATATCGGCTCGGACCATCACGAGCTCGCCTTCACGGCGGACGACCTGGCCGAGGCGATGCCGCATGTCATCTATCACCTTGAGAGCGCCGACGTGGACCTCGTCCGCAGCGCCCTGCCGACTCATTTCGCCACGATTCTCGCGCGCCGCCATGTCAAGGCGGTGCTGACCGGCGAGGGGGCCGACGAGCTCTTCGCCGGCTATGCCTATCACCACGCTTATGCCGACAAGCCGCGCGCGCTCGCCGACGAGCTCACCCGCGCCCTTGGCTCGATGCACAACATCAACCTGCAGCGGGTCGACCGGATCACCATGGCGCAGGGTCTTGAGGCGCGCACGCCCTTCCTCGACCGCGAACTGATCGATTTCGCCCAGTCCATCCCGGCCTCTTTGAAGATGAAGGTGGTCGACCGGACGACCGGCGAGACGACCGAGAAGTGGATCCTGCGCAAGGCCTGCGAAGACCTGCTGCCGGACGACCTGATCTGGCGCAAGAAAGCCCAATTCGACGAAGGCAGCGGCACGGTCGATGCGCTCGCCGCGGCGCTCTCGTCACATCTCGACCGCAAGGGGCCGGTCGACCGCGTGCAGGAAGGCCGGCTCTATGAGCGCGTCCTGCGCAGCCAGTACCGCGATCCGGATCGCATCCTCGAGAACGCCGGCATGTGGACGGCTGACCGCGTCGCCGTGTGACGGCTCGCGGCCGGTGCGATCACCCCGGATGGCTTACGCCGCCTCGCGCGCCGTCACCCGGGCCGAGCCGCTGGCAAGCAGCCGGGTCGCTTCCCGCGCCGGCATCGCCTTGCCGAAATAGTAGCCCTGCCCGTAGTCGGCGCCGTCCTGTATGATCTCGTTCATCGTCTCCAGATGCTCGATGCCCTCGGCGATGGTCGGCAGGCCGAGACTCTTGGCGAGATTGATCACCGAGCGGACGATCATGGCGCTCTCGACGTCCGATTCCATCGAGCGGACGAAGGAGCGGTCGATCTTGATCTTGTCGAATTTCAGCTCCCTGAGATTGTAGAGGCTGGAATAGCCGGTACCGAAGTCGTCGAGCGAGATCTTGATGCCGATGTCCTGCAGCGCCACGAGCACCGCGCGGGCGGCTGACAGGTCGCCGACAAGGGCGGTCTCCGTCACCTCGATCTCCAGCCGCTTCGGCGGGAAAGCGCGTTTCCGACAGGACGCCGAGGAGCTTCACAGGCAGCATCGGATCGCTGAAGTGGGTCGGCGAGACGTTGAGGGCGATGGTGATGTCGGGCGACCAGTCGCGCGCATCGAGTGCAGGCACGGCGCAGGAGCGAATAGGTCAGATCGCCGATCAGCCCGAGCCGCTCGACTACCGGAATGAAGGTCTCCGGCTCGATCGGACCGCGGGTCGGATGAGTCCAGCGTGCCAGGATCTCGAAGCCGACGAGACGGTTCTCGGACAGCTTCATCAGCGGCTGGTAGTGCGGCTCGATCGCTTCCTCAGCGACGGCGCGGCGGACGTCCTCCTCGAGACAGGCTCGCTCGCGCAACTCGCGCTCCATGTTCACCTGGAAGAAGCGCATGGTGCTGCGGCCTTCTTCCTTCGCCCGGTACATGGCCATGTCGGCGGCACGCATCAGCGTGTCGGCGCACTCGCCGTCGGTCGGGCAGATGGCGACGCCGATGCTGGCGCCGACCTCGAGAGAGCGGTCGCCGAGATCGATCGGCCGGCTGACCCGCTCGATGATGCGGTTGGAGATCAATGAGGCGACCGCATGCGGGTCGTCCTTGGCCGAGGCGCAGTCGACGATCGCGCCGAACTCGTCGCCGCCGAGGCGGGCGAGCGTGTCGCCCTCGCGGATGACGCAGCGCAGGCGGTCGGCTATCTCGCGCAGGACCGTGTCGCCGACCGGATGGCCGTGAATGTCGTTGACCGGCTTGAAGCGGTCGAGGTCGATGATGAGCGCCGCATGCACCGTGCCACGCTTCGAACGGGCGATCGCCGTCTCCAGGGCCTCCGAGAAGACTCGCCGATTGGGCAGGCCGGTGAGGGCGTCGTGACGGGCGAGCGACTGGGCCATCTCCTGCGCCGACTCGGCCGCCTTGTGGGCCTTTTCCAGGGCGGCGAGGTGGCGCCGGTAGGTCTCGGCGGCTTCGTCCGCGGCGCGTGCCTCTTCTTCCTTGAGGCTGGTGATGTCGGTGTCGGTGCCGACGATGCGGGCGACCGAGCCGTCCGGCATCCAGTCGATCGCGCGGCCGCGGCTGAGGATCCAGATCCAGTGGCCGTCACTGTGCCGTTCGCGATATTCGAAGGCATTGACCTTCAACTCGCCGGAGTTCTGGCGCTCGATCTGGTCGCTGATGCGCTGGTGATCATCCGGGTGCATGCGCGCGAACCAGCCCTCGCGGGACGTGTCGAAGGTCTCGTCGTGGTCCGAGGCCGCGCATCTGGCGCCACACGGGCGAGAAGAAGACGGTGCCGCGCCGCAAATCGTGATCCCAGACGCCCTGGCCGGCGGCCTCAAGCGCTGAATTCCAGCGCTTCTCGCCTTCGGCGAGCGCCTGCTCGGCGCGTTTCTGGCCGGTTATGTCGACCGCCTGGACTGTGATGAACTGGAAGCTGCCCGTTGTCTCGTCGATGAGGGGCGCCCCCGAGGCGAGGACCCAGATGACCTCGCCGTTCTTGTCGATGTAGCGCCGTTCCGCCCGATAGGAGCGCGTCTCGCCCGTCCCCAGCGCCCCCGTCTGGGCCCGTGCCTTCGCCGCGTCCTCGGGATGGACGATCCGGCCGATGCCAAGCTCGACGATCTCCTCCGGCGCATAGCCGAGAAGCGCGCCGAAGGCCCGGTTGGCATAGAAGACGTCGCCATTGGCGTAGGTCAGAAAGGTCGGAACCGCAGCATTCTCGATGACATTGCGCAACAGCGCCGTGCCGAAAGGAAATTGGAAGCCCCCCGTCATGGGTTATCTCCTCCCCCGCTTCGTCATTCCGGCAGCTTCGGACATATTGATTAAAATCAATTCTAATCTGTCGGGCAGCATGTCTTCGGCGATCCTTCGTTTCGAATCCTGGTAAATGAAATCTTGTGCGAAGACTTGCCGTGCGCGGGGCGGTGTCAGACCTGCTGGCGCTCGATCAGCATGGAATCGCCGAATTCGTGGGTGCGGTAGCCGAGCCGGCCGGCGTTGGCGGACAGGCGGTCGAGGAGGGCCGTGTCGGCGAAGGCGCGCAACAGCTCGAAGTGGCTTTCGCCCGGCTGGTGGACGCCGGTGAGGATGGCGTCGACGACGCGCAGGCGGCTCGCCGGCCCGATGCGTCCGGTAGCGACGCCGGTGCCGGCTGCTACTGTGCCGTCGTCCCGGGCCGCCGCCTCGAGGGCGCGCACGACCGTTGTGCCGATGGCGACGACGCGGCCATGGCGCGCCCGGGTCCGGGCGATCGCCGCCGCGGTGCGGGCGGGGATGCGATAGGGTTCGTCGAAGGGTAGCCGCGCGTCGAGCGCCGCGTCGCCGGTGGACGAGATGCCGGCGGCGTGGGTGAGGGTGGCGACGTCGATGCCCTGCTCGCGCCAAGCGGCCATCGTCCGCCAGTCGAAAGCGAAGCCGGCCGAGGGCGGCTCGAAGGCGACCGGCGCGGCGGCGAGCCGTGTCCACACGTCCGCAAGCGCCAGCGGTGCCGGCACGTGGGAATATTGAATCGGCCGCCCGTGGCGCGCCAGACCGCACAGCACGGACCGCCGGTCGCCGGCGAAGCGCAGGACGACGAGGCGCGGATGGTCGCAAAGGCGCTCGATCACGGCCGACAGATCGCCGAGCTTCAGCCGGTCGCCGGCCTTGAGTGGCGGTGGCCGGTCGCGGCGCTCGGTCGGTGTGCGATGGTCGCCACCGCCGAAGCAGATCGCCGTGAAGCGCGTCGGGTCGCCGAGCTCCTTCCAGCCGGCAAGGCGCACCTCGATCGGCCCGCCCGTCGGCTCGTGGGTGCCGTGAAGCGAGGCCGGCAGCGTCGCCGCGTCATTGGCAACGACCAGATCGCCGGGCTCGAGTAGGGCGGCAAGCGTCGTGCGCGGCAGTGAGCGGATGTCGCCATCGGCATCGGCGACCATCAACCGGGCGGAAGCGGTCGTCGGACGGTCGGCGGCGATCATGCGCTCACTCCGGCCGGGCGCCGGGCCGGCGCGGCGAGGATTGTGCGGATCGCGGCAAGGATGTCGGCGGCCGAATCCTCGGGCCTTCGCAGGTCTGACGGATCGGCGTCGGGAACGGCGAGGGCGTGGAGGGGCGTATCCATGTCGCCGGGGTCGAGCGACAGGAAGGCGATGCCGTCGTCGCGCGCTTCCTCCGCCCAGATCTCTGTCATGTGCCTCAGCGCCGCCTTGCTGGCGCCATAGGCGCCCCAGCCGGCGTAGGCATTGACCGCCGCGTCGCTGGAAATGTTGACGACCGCCGCGCCGCGTCCCTCGCGGGCCGAGGCGGCGAGCGCTCCGAACAGGGCCCTGGTCAGCCGGAAGGGGCCGAGGAGGTTGACCGAGAGCGCGCGTTCGAGGTCCTCGCCGGCGGTGTCGGCAAGGAGGGTCAGCGGCACCGGACCGAGGCTCGAGGCGTTGTTGACGAGGAGGTCGAGCCCGTCGAGATTGCCGACGATCTGCAGCGCGATCAGGTGCGCGTCGTCCTTGCGCCCGACATCGCCGACGATGCCGGCGGCGCCGGTCTCGCCCGCCACGCGCTCGACAGTCGCGGCGTCGCGGGCAACGAAGGCGACGCGGGCGCCGGCTTGCTTCAGCGCCTCGACCAATGCACGGCCGAGCCCCGATGTCCCGCCCGTCACCGCTACCCGCAACCCGTCGAAATGTCTGTCCGTCCGCATGCTCAAGCTCCTTGTCTCGTGTGAGACGGGCTGGCTACAAGTTCAAGTGAACTTGAAGTCAAGCGGAAAGTGCGCTAGGTCCGCGCGCATGGACCCGATGCTGACGATCACGGATGTGTCACGGCGCAGCGGCGTCGCCTCGTCGGCGCTGCGCTTCTACGAGGAGCGCGGGCTGATCGCCTCCGAGCGTGCCGGCTCCGGCCATCGCCGCTATCACCGCTCGGCGCTGCGGCGCGTCGCCTTCATCGTCTTCGCCCAGAAGATCGGGCTCAGCCTCGAGGAGATCGGTGAAGAGCTTGCGAGGCTGCCGGCCGACCGGGTGCCGAAGCGCGGCGACTGGGCGCGCCTGTCGCGGCAATGGACGAAGCGCATCGACGAGCGCATCGCCGAACTCCAGCGGCTGCGCGCCGGGCTGACCGAGTGCATCGGCTGCGGCTGCCTGTCAATCGACCGCTGCATGCTCTCCAACCCGGCCGACCGCGCCGGGCGCGCCGGCGCCGGCCCGCGCTACTGGATGGGGTGAGGCGCCGCGCCGCCCTCCCAGTCCGTTCCGTCTGCGGCCTCAGGCGACGTCCGACCTGCTCGCTGCCGGAAGGCCGGCCTTCAGCATCTTTTCGGCGTCGGCCGCCGGCATTGCCCTGGCGAAGTAGAAGCCCTGGCCGATCTCGCCGCCGCTCGCCATGATTTGGCGGAGCGTCTCAAGATGCTCGATACCTTCAGCGATTGTCGGCAGCCCGAGGTTTTTCGCCAGATCGAGGATGGACCGAACCAGCTTGGCATTGCCGGCATCGGTCTCCATCGACTGGACGAAGGACCGGTCGATCTTGATCCTGTCGAACTGAAACTCGCGCAGATGTGAGAAATTGGCGTAGCCGGTGCCGAAGTCGTCGAGTGAGATCTTGATGCCGAGGTCGCGAAGGGCCTTCACGGTTCGGTGGGCCGCCGCAATATTTCGGGTCACCGCCTGCTCGGTCACCTCGATCTCCAGACGGTTCGGCGGGAAGCCGGTCTTGGAAAGGATCGACAGAAAAGTCACCGCCAGCAGCGGATCGTCGAGATGGTAAGGCGACACGTTGAGAGAAAGCGTGACGTCGCTCGGCCAGGTTCTTGCGTCGTTGCAGGCGCGCTCGAGCAACGCATAGGTCAGGCTAGCGATGAGGCCCAGCCGCTCGGCGACCGGAATGAAGATGTCTGGCGCAACGTCGCCCCGCGTCGGGTGGTGCCAGCGAGCGAGGATCTCGAATCCGATCAGCCTGTTTTCCGAGAGCTTGATGAGCGGCTGATAATACGGCGCGATGTGTCCCTCGGCGATGGCCTGCCGGACGTCGTCCTCAAGGGCCGCTCGGGCGCGCAGGTCGGCCTCCATGCTGCGCTGGAAGAACCGATAGGTGCCCCGGCCGGCCTCCTTGGCGCGATACATCGCCATGTCGGCGGCGTGCAACAGAGTGTCGGCGTCGTCGCCGTCGGCCGGGCAAATGGCGATGCCGATGCTGGCGCCGACGTCGACCTGACGCCCGTCATGGCTGATCGGCTGGGCGATGGCCTCGATCGCCCTCTCGGAGAAGCGGATCGCGGCCTTCTGCGATGCGTCGGCGAAAGGCGGGCATTCGAGAATGACCGCGAACTCGTCGCCGCCGAGGCGGGCGACGGTGTCCTCGCTGCGCAGCAGATCCTTGAGGCGGTTGGCGACCTTGCACAGAACGGTGTCGCCGGCGGCGTGGCCGTAAAGATCGTTGACGGGCTTGAATTGATCGAGATCGATGATCAGCACCGCGTGAGTGCTGGCGCCGCGCTTCGCCTTGGCGACTGCCTTGTCGAGCACCTCCGCGAAGACGCGCCGGTTGGGCAGGCCGGTCAGCGCGTCGTGGCGGGAGAGCGAGAGCGCCAGTTGCTGCGCCGCCTCGGCGGCCTGGTGCGCCTCCTGCAATTTCGCCAGGTTCTCGTGGAACGTCGCCTCCGCTTCAGCGGCGCGCCGGGCTTCCTCTTCCTTGAGCCGGGTGATGTCGGTGTCCGTGCCGATTATGCGGGCCGGCGAACCGTCCGGATTCCAGTCGATCACCTTGCCGCGGCTCAGAATCCAGATCCAGTGACCGTCGCGGTGTCGTTCTCGATACTCGAAGGCATTGCGTTCGATCTCCCCGGAATCCTGCTTCTTGATGATCTCGCGAATGCGCTCGCGGTCCTCGGGGTGGACGCGGGCCAGCCAGACGTCCTGGGCGCCGTCGATCTCCTCGTCGGGGCCGAAGCCGCGCAGAGACCGCCACATCTGGGAATAGAACATTTCCCTGGTGTTGAAGTCGTAGTCCCAGACACCCTGACCGGCGCTCTCGAGCGCGTAGTTCATGCGCGTCTCGTTGCGCGCGAGCGCCGCTTCAGTGCGCTTGCGCTGGTCGATGTCCTCGAGCTGGACGATCAGACGCACCGGCCCGGCTCTCACCGTGGAAAAGGAGATGTTCGCCCAGAAGGTCGCACCATCCCTGTGGGCGCACAGCCATTCCCCGGAAGCGGGCTTTGCTTCACCTTCTTGCAGTGCGCACAGGAGCTGCCGCGCTTCTTCGCGCATATCGGGTGCGATGAGATCGACAACCGGGCAGCCGGCGCAGTCGTTCGGTGTGCAGCCCAGCATCGATCCGAAAGCGGGGTTGGCGTGAACGATGCACCCGTCCGGCCCGGCGAGGGCAATACCAATGATGGCCTGATCGACCACATGATCGATCAGCGTCTTGCTCTCGGATGCGTCCGCCAGACCTGTTCGCATCGTCGTCTCGGATTATCCCTCGTCCTATCCGTCTAGGCGCGTTTGCTTAAGATTTCCTGTCGGTTGTGGGCTGGTCCTTGAGCCGAAGGCGGCGAACGTCGTGGCGGATCGGCGAGCGAACTCGGTCCGCCACCGCGGTGATTTCCGGCCGGCTCGTCACTGACATGAGGTTTTGTCGGTCCGTCGACTCACGCCGCAGTTGTCTTGCTCGTCGAAAATTGAAGCCTTTGCGTTGCTGTACGCGGATCGAAACCGGGCGCATGATGCTTGGTTCCGAGCGCCAGACGAAAAAGGCCGCCGGATTGGGAGGGCTAGGCAAATGACCAGACTGTTGCGATGCGCGGCCGTTGCGGCCGTGTTGGCGTTGACCTGTGGGGCGTCGGCGGCCGCCGCCAGCCATGACGACATGGTCAAGCGCGGTGCATATCTCGTCAACGGGCCTGCGGCCTGCGCGAACTGCCACACGCCGCGCGCTGCGGACTTTTCCTTGGTGCCAGGAATGGATATGGCCGGCGGCTTTCATCTGGTCGATCCGGCGTTCGACGTCTACACGGCGAACATCACGCCCGACAAGGAGACCGGCATCGGCAACTGGACCGATGCCCAGATCGTGAAGGCCATTCGCGAAGGCGTCGATCCGGAAGGCCACGTCATTTTCCCGCCCATGCCGGCGCCGACCTACAACAACATGTCCGACGACGACGTCAATGCGATCGTCGCCTATCTACGCACGCTGAAACCGATCCACAACGAAGTGCCGGAGTCGAAGTGGAACATTCCGCAGCAGGCGATGCCGCCGGCAAAGGGACTTCCGGCTCCGCCGACGACTGACAAGGTCGCCTATGGCCGCTACATCGCCACCGCGCTCGCCCATTGTTTCGAGTGCCATACGACCCCGGGGCCGAACGGCGCGCCCGACTTCGCGCATGGCCTTGGCGCCGGCGGCATGGAGATCACGCTGGCGCCCGGCATGACCGTCAAGGTCGCCAACATCACCTCTGATCCGGACACCGGCATCGGCAAGTGGAGCGATGACGACATCAAGAAGGCGCTGACAGAGGGCGTCACGCCGACGGGCGGGCATGTCTCGCCGCCGATGCCGTTCCCCTGGTTCAAGAACATGACGCCCGAGGATCTCGACGCGGTCGTCGCCTTCGTGCGCACCATCCCGCCGATCAAGAACAAGGTCGAGCGGACGGCATTCCAGATGAAGGCGTTTCCGTAGTCGCCGCGCCGCCGCGCCGGTGCCGGCCGGCGCTACTGCATGGGGTGAGGCGCCCGGGCGCGCCGCCCGGTCTCACCCGCCGGCGCCGAGCAGGGCGAGCAGCTCGTTGGTCGTTCCGGTCTCGCCGATCCGCGGAAAGGTCTTCTCGATGCTGTGACGATGGGTGTCGGCATCACCATCGGTCATGGCGTCGGTTACCGCCACGACATTGTAGCCGCGGTCAAAGGCGGCGCGGGCAGTGGCTTCGACGCCGGAGCTGGTCGCGATGCCGGCAAGCACGACCTGCGTGACGCCACGGCGGCGCAGGATGCGGTCGAGCGCGGTGCCGTAGAAGGCACCGACATTCATCTTGGTGACGCGCTCGTCGCTCGGCTGGGCATCGAGGCTGGGGGCGAGCTCGGTCCAGTCGGATGGGGGATTGAAGGACCGGGTGATCGCCGTGCGCCCGGGCGCGCGACCGGCGACATTGACGAGGACGACCGGCAGCTCACGGGCGCGGAAGGCACGGGCCAGCCGCGCCGCCTGCTCGACAATCCCGGCCGTCGGATGGACCGTCGGCATGCCGAGGATGCCCTTCTGCAGGTCAATGACGACGAGCGCGGCGACGGGGTCGATCTGGGTGATTGTCATGGTCCTGTCCCTGGAGGTCTGTCGGTCGAGGTGGAGCGACCCTAGAAAAATACAGGTAAACTTGCAAGCTTGACTGTCGACCTGCGACGTTCGCGCGGTTGACGATGCACGCGCCGGCGCGTCTGTCGCGGTCAGGTCGCGCGGCGCGCGATGTAGAGTCGCGTAGTCATGTTGCGCACGACCTCGCCGCCGAATTCCTCGCGGGCGATCCGGCCGAGTTCGGCGAGCACGGCCGCCCGGTCGGGACGGGCATTCACGTTCGAATAGGTCGCATAGAGCGCCATCGTCCGCCGGTGATCGAGGACAAGCGACCAGCGGCTCGTGTGGTGTTCGATCGTGTCGAACGCGCCGGTTCGCTGCAGAGCGTCGAGACGCGCTTCCGTGTCGAGGGCGAAGGGGATGCCGCGCTCGCCGGCCGAAGGGCTTTCCGGCGCCTTCAGCAAGTCCTTGGTCGCTTCGTGGAATGGGTCGGGCCGGCTGTCGTCGCCGAAGACGTTCCACACGGCCGCCCACCAGCCACCGGCGCGGAGAAGGCCGGCGATCTTTTGCAGCGCGCGGTCCTCGTCGAGCCAGTGAAAGGCGGTGGCGCTGACACCCAGTGCGAAGCCGCGCTCTGGCAGCACCGCATCCTCGAACGGCGCAACGACGACCTTCAGGGCCGCGTCGGGATTGTTCTCGCGCAAGAACCCGGCGAGGCGCCCGTCCGGCTCGATCGCCGTCAGCGGATCGGCACCAAGGTCGAGCAGGCGGCGTGTCGCCGTGCCGGTTCCGGCGCCGATCTCGAAGACCGGGACTCCTGGGCCGAGCCCGCATCGCGTCAGCAGCGTCTGGTAGACCCAGTCCGGATAGGCGGGACGCACCTCGTGATAGGCGGCCGGGTCCTCGCCGAAGGCCTGCCGTCCGATCGTGCGGTCCAGTCTTTGCTCCGCCATGACCAGATCCCGGATCGCGCTCCTCGTCGGCGCTTGTAATCCGAATGAAGCGAATCGCAATCGGAAGCCTTCCTCGCGGCGGAGCATCGATGGAAGTCCATATCCGCGCGCAAGGTGCCGTCACCGGCAACGGGGTTGCGTCGGCGTTGCGCCATCTGCGATTGTGTTACCGGATTGCGTTTCGCTTCATCCGGGCCACGTCGCCATGGACATCGCCTCCGCCCGATCCTCACGCTCGCTGCCGCGACGGCTGGGTTCCGCCATCGCGACGCTTGGCCTCGCCGCCGCCGATCTCGCCCTGCCGCCGCATTGCCTTGCCTGCGACCGGCGGGTGGCCGGGGAGGGGGCGCTGTGCGCTTCCTGCTGGTCGAAAATTGGGCTGATCGAGAGGCCCTATTGCGCCCGGCTCGGCATTCCCTTCGCCTATGACCTCGGCTCCGGCGCCCTGTCGGCGGAAGCGATCGCCGATCCGCCGCCCTTCGATCGCTGCCGCGCGGTGGCGCGCTATGACGATGTGGCGCGGCGCCTGGTGCACGGGCTCAAATATCGCGACCGGCTCGACCTCGCCGCCTGGATGGGCGGCTGGATGGCGCGCGCCGGCGCGGAGCTTCTCGCCGAGGCCGATGTCGTCGTGCCGGTGCCGCTGCATCGTCGGCGCCTGTGGGGGCGGCGCTTCAATCAATCGGCGCTGCTTGCCGGGGCGGTCGCCGATCAGGCAAAAAGGCCCTTTGCCCCTCTTGCCCTGCAGCGCATCCGCGCCACCCGCCAGCAGGTGGGGCTCAGCGCCTCGGAGCGTGACCGCAACGTGCGCGGCGCCTTTCGCGTCGACCGGATGGAGCGCATGGCCGTCGCCGGGCGCCGCGTGCTGCTCGTCGACGACGTCTACACGACCGGCGCCACCATCAAGGCGGCGACCCGGGCGCTGCTGCGCGGCGGCGCGACCGGTGTCGACGTGCTGGTCTTCGCGCGGGTCGTGCGCGGCGAAGGGTGAGCGGCGGCGTGCCGGCCGCCTGCGGTCATGAATGAGCGTCCCACCATTTCAGCACGCGCAGCGCGCGCAGCGTGATCCATCGCGATGGCTTGCCCTCGCCCTCGTCGAGCGCGAACCACACCCGGCCGGGCGGGCTCCAGTCGAGCGGCCAGGTGCCGTCTTCGCCGCGCCGCGCGCGGATGCGTTCGATCGCCTCGCCGAGCCGGTGGTCGGGCGCGGCGCCGGTCAGCATCCCGGCGGCGCGGAAATAGTCGAGCGCGCGCAGGAAGTCGTAGCGCCAGCGGTTCGGATGAACGAGCCACAGGAAGCGCTCGTCGGCCGGCGCGCCGGTGCTGAGGCGCCGGAAAAGGCCGCGCTCGAGCAGGTATTCCTCGCCGGAGTGACGCGCCTGCCGGGATTGCTCCGTGTACCGCCCGTGGCGCGCTCATATTCGAGGAGCCCCTCCAGCACGTTGATCGTGGTGGCGAAGGAGGAGCGGAGCGAGCCGTTGCACCGCTCGCAGTTCCAGCCGCCATCCTCCAGCCGCTCGCCCAGCAGGCGGTGGACGATGGGCGAGACCTCGACCCCGAAATAGGCGCCGTCGGCGACGGTCCGGCCGTTGATGCACTCCTCGACCTCGCCCTGCCAATAGGGCTGGTTGCCCTCGTCCCAGCGGGAATTGGCGCCGACCAGTTCGACCGTCCGTCTCGCCCGCTCCGAGGCCGGATCGAGGCCGAACTCGCGCAGTTGCGACAGCGAAAAGCAGGTGGCCGTCCATGGCTGGCCGACCTCTTGCCACTCGCGCGCCTCGAAGCCGGCCGGGATGAAGGCGCCACCCGCCCATTGCCCGTCCTCGTCCTGGTGGGAGAGAAGCCGGGCGCCCCAGCCCTCGGTCTCGACTCGGGCGCGTTCCGCCGTCCATTCCGGCGTGGGCGCATCGAGCAGGTCGCGCATCACCTGCCAGCGGATCGACGGGTCGGACTTCATCAGCCAGTCGATCACCGGATCGCGATCGGGCATGGCGGCCTCCCTGGGGCAAGGGTCTCGTCTCGCTGATACTCAGTCGCGGCCGGCTTCTTCAAGCCTTTTGCCCGGCCGAAGCGATGATCGTGCCCGGTGAGATCCGGCGCGGCGGGCGCTTTGTGACAAAGGGTTACAAACCCGGCCGATCCGGAAATAACCGGGTTACGAGGCCGTGTTTGCCTGAGCGGGCGCTCGTTTCCGGCCGATGGTCGTACGGGCGCGTCGGCCCGGAGCCTTCTTCCGGGCCCAGCCAGTCGTCGACACCTGTCGATCGTCAACCAAGGAGACCCGCATGTATCGCAAGACCCTCGTCGCGGCTGCCGTGATGGCGGCGCTGACCGTTCCGGCCCTGGCAGCGGCCAAGACCTACTACATCGAGCAGAGCGCCAAGACCCACCGCTGCTACGTCACCTCCAAGAAGCCGAACGGCAAGACCATGTCGATGGTCGGCAAGACGACCTACCCGACGCTCGCCAAGGCCTATGCGGCCCGCAAGGCGGCCGCGGTGTGCAAGGCGAAAGCGTAACGCCGGCAAGGGCCGAAGGCAGCCGCCGCCCGTTTCGGCGGCTGCCTTCGGCGCCATGTCCCCGCTTCCTTCGGCGTACCCGCTTCGCCGGTTGCGCGGACCGACCACGATGACGGAGAGCTTTCGATGAGACGGATGATCCTGCGCGCCTCGATCCTTGCGGCCACCTGCCTTGCGGCCGGCATGGCGGTCGCGGCGACGTCCCTTCTTTCGCCCGCCGAGATCAAGGCGACCTTCGCCACCGGCACGGCTTTCACCGCGACCAGTGTCGCCGGCACCGCCAACAGCTTCGTGCTCAAGCCCGACGGCACCGCCAGCCGGACCACCAAGGGCTCGACGGCGCCCGTCACCGGCACGTGGCGTGTCTCGGCCAAGGGCTATTGCTCGAAATGGGCCAATGGTCGCGAGAACTGCTACACGATCGCCAAGGGCGCCGACGGCAAATATTCGGTTCTCGACGCGCACAACAAGGTCGTCGCCACCTGGACCAAGTGAGGGCGCCGATACCTCGCAAATCGTGCCATCCCACGCGCCGCCGGATGCCGGCGGCTGACAGGAGCGTTTTCCCTTCCCATATTTCCGGCTAAGACAAGTCAGACCTATGGAGGGATGAGCTTTGGCGCGTTTTCGTGCGGCCGCGGTCCAGATGCGCAGCGGCCTGTCGATGGAAAAGAACCTGGCCGATGCCGAGCGCCTGATCGGCGAGGCGGCGACGGCCGGGGCGGACTATGTGCTGACCCCTGAAATGACCAACATCCTCGACCGTGATCGGGCGCGCCTTCTCGCCTCGATCCGGCCGCAGGAGGCCAATGTCCTTCCTCGCGCGTATCCGCGAGGTGGCCGGAACGTTCAAGATCCACGTCCATCTCGGTTCCATGGCGTTCAAGCTTGTTCCAGATGGCGTCGCCAACCGGTCCATATTGATCGGGCCCGATGGGGATATCCTTGCCACTTATGACAAGATTCACATGTTCGATGCCGACCTCGCCGGCGGCGAAAGCTACCGCGAATCGCGGCTTTACCGGGCCGGCGAGAGGGCCGTCCTGGCTGATCTGCCCTGGGGGCGGATGGGGCTAACTATCTGTTATGACGTGCGTTTCCCGCATCTTTACAATTCGTTAGCCAAAGCGGGCGCCAGAATGTTCTCGGTGCCGGCGGCCTTCACCAGGACGACGGGCGAGGCGCATTGGCACGTGCTCCTGAGGGCGCGGGCGATCGAGACGGGCTCCTTCGTCATCGCCGCCGCCCAGGGCGGGCATCATGAGGATAACCGCGACACTTATGGGCATTCGATGATCGTCAATCCCTGGGGCGAGGTGCTGGCGGAGGGGACAACCGAGCCCGGTATCGTCATGGCCGAGATCGATCTCGACGAAAGCGACTCCGCCCGTTCGCGCATCCCCGCCCTCGCCAACGAGCGCGCCTTCTCGGCTCCGGAAACGCCGGAAAACCGCCGGCTTCGGTCGGTTTCGTGAGGCGACGCCGATGATCCGCTACGCGCTCCACTGCGATCGCGATCATGCCTTCGAGGCCTGGTTCCGCTCCAGCGACGACTACGACAAGAGCGTTGCCAAGGGGCTGGCGACGTGCCCGGTCTGTGGCTCCGCCAAAGTCGAAAAAGCCTTGATGGCACCGGCACTTAAAGGTGCGAAGAAGAAGGATGTGGTGGCCGTCGCCAGCGCCCCCGACCCGCGTCAGCAGGCGCTTGTCACGGCGCTGCGGGAACTGCGCAAGCAGGTCACCGAGAACGCCGACTATGTCGGCGACCGCTTCGCCGAAGAGGCGCGCAAGATCCACTACGAAGAAGTCGAGCCGCACGGCATCTATGGCGAGGCGAGCCTCGACGAGGCGAAGGAACTGGCCGAGGAAGGCATCGCCTTCCAGCCGCTGCCGACCCTGCCGGAAGACGGCAATTAGCCTTTCAGCCCAGATGGTTATGCCGGCTTCGCCGCCGTCATGAAATAGCTCACATCAAGCGATTTGGTGAACTTGAAGACTTCCGTTCGCGGAATGTATTTGAGGCCGACGCACGACTTTTTGGTCATGCCGCCCTTGGCAAGGGCCGCTGCCAGTTCGTCGGGGGTGACGAATTTGTCATAGTGATGGGTGCCGCGCGGGATCCAGCGAAGACATATTCGACCGCGACGATCATCACGATG
>CAWEUR010000004.1:0-23891 GCA_963812285.1 uncultured Alphaproteobacteria bacterium
CCAATCGCCGCCGCCCTGGTAATGCTGGTCAAGGACGCGATCGGCACCGACGCGATCCTGGCGCGTGACGAGGCTCTTCGCGCCCGCGCCGTCGCCCGCCTGGCGGACCAGCCGAACATCCGCCTGCTCGGCCAGCGCCCGGGCGCGACGGCCTTGCCGATCTTCTCCTTCCAGGTCATGGGCGGGACCGGAGAGCCGGTGCCGCCGGAGACCTTCGCCCACATGCTCAGCGACCGTCACGGCGTCCAGGCCCGCGGCGGCTGTTCCTGCGCCGGGCCCTACGGCCACCAATTGCTCGGCCTCGACCGCGACCGGTCCGAGGCACTCTATCGGCGCATCGTCGAGGAGGGCCACGAGGAGGAGAAGCCGGGCTGGGTGCGGCTCAATCTGAGCTATTTGCACAGCGATCGGCAGGTCGCGCTCATCCTGGAAGCGGTCTGCGCGCTTGCACGGGACTTCGCGCGACCGGGAGGCGATGGCGCCCGCGTCGCGGTTGCCGGCGAGACGCACCCGGCCGAAGAGGCGCAGGGCGCAGCGCCTGTCGGGCGCTGATATCGGGAGGGGAACGGGACCGCCGTCAACCCGCGAAGCGGGGCTCGGGCAGGCCGCGCACGCCGGCGCCAGTGACGCTGAAGAGGCCACCGGCCTGCGGGTCGTCCGCGGCGGCGTTCGCGCCGATCGAGGTGACATAGAGTATGTCGAGGTCCCGGCCGCCGAACATCGGACGCGTCGGCTTGGTCGTCGGAAAGTCGATGACACGGTCGCGTTCGCCGGAGGGACGGAAGCGATAGAGCTGGCTGCCCATGACGCCGGCCAGCCAATAGAAGCCGTCCGCGTCGACGGTCGCGCCATCCGGCTTGCCGGCGAGCGCTTCGGTCGAAGCGAAGGCACGGCGCTCGCCGACCTTGCCGCTCGCCGGATCATAGTCATGCACCCAGACCTGATCGAGGGTGGTATCGGCGAGATAGAAGCGATCTCCGGCAGGGCTGAACGCGATGCCGTTGCCGATGTGGAGACCATCGGCGAGCTTGTCGACCGAGAGGTCGGCGTTGAGCCGCCAGCATGCGCCGGTCGGCTTCTTCGGGTCCTCAAGGTTCATGCTCGAGGCGAGGAATCGGCCCTGCCGGTCGCAGCCGCCGTCATTCATGCGATTCCGCGGGCGGTCCGTCTCGACGTCGACGATGGATTCGGGACTTTTCCCGGCTGCCAGAACCAGAAGCCCTGCTCGGCCGCGAGCACGAAGCCGCCGGCATCGCGCAGAGCGAAGCAGCCGACGCGGAAGGGCATCTCGAACGCGCGGTCCTCACCGTTGTTAGGATCGTAGCGATGCATGACGCGGCCATTGATGTCGGTCCACCACAGGACTTGGTCGGCCTCGTCCCAGACCGGCCCCTCGCCGACCTGGGCATGGGCATCGACGACACATTCAATGCGCATGGTCACCATCTCCGACCGGCCAGCCGTTCGGTCAATGCCGGCATGGCCTCGAACTTCACCCAGGCCATGGCCGTGCGCAGGCGATGGGTCAAGGTCAGCCGCGCCGCTTCGCCATCCTGAGGCATGAATTTCAACTCCTGGCGCATGCGATCGAGATCCCAGCGCATGCCGGGATTGTTGGAGACGAGATTGTAGACGCCGAAGGTCACGTCGCGATCGTCGATCGCCGCCTGGAAGGCGCCGCAGAGATCGCGGTCGCTGACCCACATCTGCTGGCCCCAGCGTCCGAACGGAATCCACGGGCCGAAGCGGTTGTCGAAGTTGCGCTGGCAGACGCCGATGCGGAAGGCGATGAAGGAGAGGCCGTAGCGCTCGCAGAACATCTTGCCGAGGCGTTCGCCGACGAGCTTGGACGCGCCGTAGGCATTGATCGGCTTCGGTTCGAGGTCGGCGGTCAGCCGCTCCTTGCGGAAGCGATAGCCGGCGACGACGAAGTTGGAGCTGGCGAAGACGACCCGCCGCACGCCGTGCTGCTGCGCCGCCGCCATGACATTGAAGAAAAGATCCAGGTTCAACGACTGGATCCGGCCCCAGCTTGCGACACGGACTCGGGTCGGCGGCGACGTGCAGGACGGTATCGACGCCCGAAAAACTCTTCGCCCAGGCGTCGTCATAGACAGAGAGGTCCGCGGTCTGCACCGAGGGATCGCCGGCCGGATTGAGGCAGAGGAGGCGCAGGTCGTAGCGCCCCTCCCCTTCAAGATGAGCCCGAAGCTTGCGCCCGATATTGCCGGTGGCGCCCGCGATGAGGACGGTCGTCCTGTCGACCATCGGCCGTCACCAGTTCGCGATCGTACCGTCGCGATCGACGACGGCCTGGAGACCGGCGATCTCCTCCTGCTGGAAGGGATGCTTGGCGGCCTCTTCCTCGTTGATCTCGATGCCGAGGCCGGGCTCGGTCGGGATCTGCCAGTAGCCGTCGACGCGATTGATGGGCGAGGACACGACATCCGAGAACCAGGGGATCGAGCCGGTCACCTCCTCCAGGATGACGAAGTTGGGAACAGCAACACCGAAATGGAGCCCGACGGCACCGGCGATCGGCCCCATGGGGTTGTGCGGGCACACGCCCATGTAATTGGCGGCGGCGGTGGCGGCGATCTGCTTGCCGATGGTGAAGCCGCCGCAATGGCAGAGGTCGGGCTGGACATAGGTCACAGCCTTCATGTTGCAAAGGTCTTCATATTCCTTGTGGGTCAGGATGCGTTCGCCCGTGGCGATCGGGCATCCGGCGCGCTCAGCGACCATGCGCATCGCCTCCGGGTCACCGGGCTGGATCGGCTCCTCGACGAACATCGGCTCCGCCGGCGTGACCGCGTCGATATAGGCGAGCGCGGCGCGCATCGAGGAGGGACGGCCGTGGAAGTCGAGGAGGATGTCGACCGAGTCGCCGGCCGCTTCGCGCAGCCCTTCGAGCAGCTTGCCCGCATGGCGGACCTGCTTCAGGTCCGGCTCGTAATGGGTATAGGGCACCGGCCCGGTCTTGAAGGCGGTGTAGCCGGCCTCGCGCAACTCCGCCGCGGACTCGCAATAGCTGGCGATATCGTGGCTGTGGCGAACGACCTTGACCTTTCCGGCGCCGATATGGGTGTAGACCCGCACGCGATCACGCACCTTGCCGCCGAGCGCCTGCCAGACCGGCACGCCCATGTCCTTCGCCTTGATGTCCCAGACCGCCTGTTCGATCGCGCTGAGCGCGGAAAGGCCGATGACGCCGAGGGGCCAGAACGCGGCCTTGTTGATGAGCTCCACGATCTGGGTGACGTCGCGCGGATCGCGCCCGACGACGATCGGCTCGAAGTCCTCGACGGAGCCGACGACGCCGCGGGTCTTCCACTCGAGCGTCGCCTCGCCCCAGCCATAGAGGCCCGGCTGGTCGGTCTCGACCTTGACGAATATCCAGTTGCGATGCGGTGGCGCGGCAACGACCAATGGCTTAACGCGGGTGATCTTCATTCTTGCGGTCCTTCTTGAGACTATTGCGCCAGCTTGAGGAGATTGCTCAGGCGGCGATCGTCGAACGGGTCGGGCGTTTCGTTGAGAATGCAGCGGACGACGGTGCCGCTGCCGGTTTCATAAAGCGGCGGAGGCGCCGACCGGCAGGTCGCGGTCGCCGACGGACAGCGACCGGCGAAGGCGCAGCCCGACATCGAGACGTCACGACCATCGTCCTTGAGAATCGGCTGGCTGGCGCCCCAGCGGATTTCCAGATCCGGCCAGGGAATCGAGTCGACGAGAAGCCGGGTATAGGGGTGCTGCGGCGACTCGATGACACTCTCGGCCGGCCCCGCCTCCACCACCTTGCCGCGATACATGACCATGATCACGTCGGCGATGTGATAGGCGGTCGTGAGGTCGTGGGTGATGTAGACGATCGGGATCTGGAGGTCGCGATTGAGCACCTGCAGATTGCCGAGCACGAGCGCGCGTAGCGAGGCATCGATCATCGACACCGGCTCGTCGGCGACCAGCAGCTTGGGCTGCAGAAGCAGGGCCCGCGCTACCATCAGGCGCTGGCGCTGTCCGCCGGAAAGCTGGTGCGGGAACCGGCCGAGCGTGTCCTCCGGATGAAGACCGACCTTCTCGCAGACCGCCTCCATCATGCGGTGCGCTTCCCTTTTCGAGGGGGCGAGCTTGAACAGATGGAGAGGCTCGAGCAGGGCGTGGTCGACCCGGTAGAAGGGATTGTAGACGGCGAAGGGATCCTGGAAGACCGCCTGAACCTCGCGCCGGAAGGACCGCCAGGACGCGCCGCCGAGACGCCGCAGAGGCTGGCCCATGTAGCGGATTTCGCCCTCGGTCGGCTCGATGAAGCCGAGCAGGAGCGAGGCCAGGGTCGTCTTTCCGCTGCCGCTTTCGCCCGCCACCGCGATGATCGGCGCGCGGTCGGTGTCGATGCGCATGTTGAGGGACGAGACCGCTTCGAGCGATCCGTATCGCTTCACCACGCCGTCCAGTTCGAGCAGAGGCCCGCTCATGCCAGTTCTCCCGCGCGAAGGCAGGCGGCCCGGTGCTCGCCGACGGCACGGTCGAGTGGCGGGCGTTGGGTCCTGCAGGTGTCGACGACGAAGGGACAGCGCGGATGAAAGGCGCAGCCCTCGGGCAGGCGCGCCAGCGACGGCGTCACGCCGGGAATACCCTGCAGGCTGCCGCGGCGACGCAACCGCGGAACGCTTTCGATCAGCGCCTTCGCATAGGGGTGTCGCGGCTGGCGCAGTACGTCGGCAACGGCGCCGATCTCGACCATGCGTCCCGCATACATGACGGCGAGATAGTGGACGAACTGCGCCATCAGGCCGATGTCGTGACCGATGAGAATGAGGGCCGAGCCCGTCTCCTCCTGGTGGCGGCCGAGGCTCTCCATCACCTGCCGCTGGGTGACGACGTCAAGCGCGCTAGTCGGCTCGTCGGCGATGATCAGCTTCGGCTGCAGGAGCGTGCCGATGGCGATGCAGACACGCTGCTTCATGCCGCCCGACAGCTCGTGCGGAAACAGGCGGGCGACGCGTCGGTCGAGGTCGACGCCCGCGAGCGCCTTCTGGGTCGTCTCCTCCAGGTCCCTGCCCGACAGCTTGATGCCGTGATCGGCGAGCGCGTTGTACATCTGGCGTCCAACCGACAGGACCGGGTTGAGCGAGTTCATCGCGCCCTGCGGGATGTAGCTGACCGTGCGCAGGCGATGCTCGCGCATCTCGGTTGGCGTCAGCGACAGGAGGTCGACGCCGCCGACCCTGGCGGTACCGCCATCGACCCGGCCGGGCGCGCGCAGCATCTGGATGAGGGCGAGCGCGGTCGTCGTCTTGCCCGATCCGGACTCGCCGACAAGGCCGAGCCGCTTGCCCGGCGGCACGTCGAAACTGGCGCCGTCGACGGCGCGGACGATGCCGTCATCGGTGTGATAATTGACCGTGAGGTCGCGAACCTGCAGCCCCTGTGCCATTACGTGCTCCGCCGCAGGCGCGGATTGGCGAGTTCGTCGAGGCCGGTGGTGACCAGATAGAGCCCGACGAAGAGGATGACGAGCACCGTCACCGGCTCGAGGATCCACCACCACAGCCCGAGCAGGAAGGCCAACTCGTTCATCATCCAGTAGATCGTCATGCCGAGGGTCGGCTCGGCCGGGGTGCCGAGGCCGAGCGCCTCGAGGCCGATCGAGGCGAGAACGGCCTGGGCGACCGCCATGATCAGGCTGGCGCCGAGATAAGGCAGAAGGTTCGGGACGAGTTCGCGGAAAACGATGCGCATCGGACGCGCGCCGTTGAGGCGGGCAACGAGCACATAGGGCGATTCACGCATGACCAGGACCTGCGCCCGGATCTGGCGTGTCGGCTCCCGCCAGGCGAGCAGCGCGATCGTGATCGCCATGACGGTGGTACTCATGCTGCTCTGGATCGCGGAAGCGACCACCACCAATACAAGGAGGGTCGGCACAGTGATGAACACGTCGACGACGACGCGCACGATGGTATCCACCCAGCCGCCGTAATAGGCCGAGATGAAGGCGATCACGGTTCCGATAAGCAGGCCGAGGATGCCGGCGATCAGCCCGATCTTCAACGTGAGCAGCGTGCCGTAGACCATGACGGCAAGGAGATCCCTGCCCTGCGCGTCGGTGCCGAACAGCCATTCAGCCGATGGCGGGTGCGACCGCGGCCCGGTGAGCGGGAAGGCCGAGTTCCAGTCGACGAAGTGACGGCCGATGAGGGTGAAGGCCAACAGCAGCAGGACCATCGACGCGCCAAGCACGAGGCTTGGATTGCGTCTCAGATAGCGGCCGAACTCCCGCCGCGTGCGCTCGCTGGCGATCGGCGCGCCAGAAGATGTCACGGCGCTCATCGGGCAGCCCGTGCGTGGCGAACCCGCGGGTCGAGTAGCGGGTAGATGAGGTCCATCAGCAGCATCGCGATGGCGATCGTGCAAATCAGCAAGAAGACGATCCCATAGATGACGAAGTAGTCGAGATGCTGGACGGCGCGGAAGAGCTGCTGCCCGACGCCCGGATAGCCGAACACCAGCTCGACCAGGATCGAGCCGGAAAGGATGTGGCCGAGCGACAGCGCGAGCTGGGTGACCTGGGGGAGGATCGCGTTGCGAACCCCGTACTGGACGAAGCGCCGCCGGTTCTTGAGCCCGAGCGCTTCGGCGAAGGTCATGTAGTCCTCGCCCTGGACGGTGACCATCATGCCGCGCATGGACAGGGCCCAGACGCCGACGGTCGCCAGCAGGATGGAGAAGGCGGGCAGAAGCGAGTGATAGAAGATGTCGACGACGAGCGAGAAGCTCAGGGTCGAGTTGGCACTGAGGCTCATGCCGCCGCTGAGCGGAAACCAGTTCAGGTTATAGGCGAAGACATAGATCAGGATCAGCCCGACCAGATAGAACGGTATCGCCGAGAAGATCATGAGGAAGGGAACGAAATATCGGTAGACGGCCGACGCTCCGCGCCAGACGGTTAGCGCCCCCAATATCGTACCGAACAGAAAGCCGAGGAGCGTTGTCGTCGCCAGAAGCCCTATGGTCCAGGGCAATGCATGGCCGACGATGTCGATCGTGCGGCTGGGATAATAGGCGATCGAATAGCCGAGATCGAAGCGGGCGGTATCCCCGAGATAGGTCAGGTATTGCTCGAGCAGCGGCTTATCGAGGCCGAATTTGGCGTTGTAGGCCTCGACCAGGGATTTGACGTCGATCGACGCGCCACCGTTCTCGAGCTCGGAGAGGAGCTTGTCCTCGATAGGATTTCGCGGTGCGAGCCGGGGGACAAAGAAATTGATCGTGCCGGCGACCCACACGACCAGGATCAACAGTCCCACGCGCCTCCCGATGATGGAGAGTGTCATCTCACTTCCGACGTTGACCTGATGAAGTCAGACCGGTGGGCGCGCGACGCGAACGCCGGCGCCCACCGGCTGCGGGAGGAAAGGGCTAGTTCTTTTTAGCCTTTTCCATGTTGAGGAGCACCAGGTAGCCCGTGTAGTGCCAGAAGGTCGGCGTGATGTACGGGTCTTTCTCCGTCGGGAAGTGCGTCCAATACGTCGTATTGAACGGGATCCGATGGTAGAACTGCGAGATCGGGACGATGACCTGCTGGTCCAGCATGATGGTCAGCGCCTTGTCCACCAGCCCACGCACCTTCGGATCCGTCGGGGGCAGCTTCTCGATCTCGTCGACGAGGTTGCTGTACTCGTCGTTCTGCCAACGGGTTGGCCACAGCGCTTCCTTGCCGCGCGGTGTCGCCCAGCGCTTGTGGTAGAGACGCAGCGTCTGGAACGGATCGTTCACCGACGCGCCGTTACCCCACAACCACCAGGTCGCTTCGCCGTGGAACACGGTATCGCGGTAGCCCGGGCGTGTGCTCGGAGCCACCTTGAAGCCGGCACGGCGTAGCTGTTCGGCGATCACCGGGCCGATCTGGTTGAGCGAGTTGGTGAAGTAGAGATCCCCACCCATCTCCTTGCCGTCCTTGGTCCAGATGCCTTGCGCATCCTTCACGCAGCCGGCTTCTTTCATCAGTTCGTCGGCCTTCTTCGGGTCGTAGGTCAGGAAGCCGTCCTTCTTGATGACCGGTGCCATGTCGTCGAAGTAGGGCAGCAGCGCCTGGTACTTCGGATAAGGAAGACCGGTCGGCTCCGCCGCCCCGTCATAGGCGTAATCCACGGCCTGCTGCTGGTTGATATAGAGGCCCACCGCCTTGCGGATGCGGACGTCCTGCCATTGCGGGTCGAGGAACTGGAAGAAGAGCGCGGTCGGCCACCAGTCGATGTTGCCGTAGGGCGGCTTCTTGCCGGAATAGGTCGTGATGTAGTCCTTGGTGAGAAGCTGCTTCATCACCGGGACGGTCGCTTCGAGGATCGTGTCGACATTGCCGCTGAGCAGAAGCTGCGCCGCCTGCTCATGGGTGGTGAACGGCACGAAGATCACCCGCTTCATGGCGGGCAGGCGATGGAAGCCGAGCTTGGCACCCCACCAGTCGTCGCGGCGATCAAGGATGATGCGCTCGGGCGTCATCTCGGTGACCTTGAAGGCACCCGTGCCCACCGGCCAGCCCGGTTTGCCGAGCCCGGTGAACGAGCCGAGGTCGTTCGGATCGACCGTGTCGTAGACGTGCTTGGGCACGATATACATGCCCTCGGTGAAGCGAATGGTCAGGAACGTGAAGAACCAGCGCGGGTTCGGGCTGGAGAGATCCACCCGCACCGTGTAATCGTCGACCTTGACGACATCCTTGACGTCACGCGCCAGCGCGACGCCGCGGAGCATGTCCTTCTTGCCCATGCCGTTCTTGCGAAGCATGTCGATCGTGTAGGCGACGTCGTCGGCGGTGAAGGGTACGCCATCGCTCCAGGTGACGCCCTTGCGCAGATGGATCGTCACCTGATCGTACGCGTCGTTGTACTCGTAACCCGTGGCAAGCCACGGGATCATCTTGTCTTCGAGCACATCGTAATAATACAGCCCCTCGAGCACGTGCGAGACGCTCGAGCGAAGGTCAAGTCCCGGCCGGTAGGGGTTGAAATCGTTGTATTGGGCGAAGGTCGGCGAACCGGCCGACGTCTGCCCGGTCGCGATGAACGTGTCCTCGCGTGCCACTTCCTGCGAATGCGCCACGCTCAGCATGCCGACGCCAACAAGGGCGGCGGCAGCCAAGACACGCGTCACTCTCTGCCCTAAGTGCCTGAAATCGGGCATTTTCAGCGTTCCCTCCATATTATTTTGTTAAAGCTGAATACGAAGTCTGTCATTTAGTATATTATCTGTCAATCGGCCTTCTCCGCCTTATGCTGGCCGGGGTCGATACAAGGAGCCTGGACTTGGCAAAGCCGATGCTCGATTCGAGCGAGACTGATTACGGCCGCATTCGCCAACTGATCCGACGTGATATCGTGGAGGGGCTGCTGGTTTCGGGGGTCCGCCTCAAGGTCGGAGAACTGGCTCAGCGCTATCAGACCAGCACCATCCCGGTCCGCGAGGCCCTGCAGCAGCTTCAGGGCGAGGGCATCGTCACCTTCATTCCCAATCGCGGCGCCAGCGTCCGCCCGATCGACGAAGCCTTCATCCGCAATATCCATGAAGTGCGCGAGCTCGCCGAACCGTTCCTTGCGCGCTGGTTCGTGCGTCAGCACAGCAGCGAGCAACTGGCCGAGCTCGAAGCGGTCCAGCGGCAATATGACGAGGCCTCGGCAAGCGGCGACTTCGAACGCATCCGCAAGCTCAACCGCCGTTTCCACCAGACCATCTATGACGGCCACTACAACGAGGAAGCGCTTGCGGTCGCGTACCGGCACAACGACCTCATCATGGCCCTCGCCCATCGCTTTCCGCAGTCGCATTCGCGCTTGCAGGCGATCTGTCGCGAGCACCGGGCGATCATCGAGGCCATCCGCAGGCAGGATGAAGAGGAGACGGGCCGGCTGGTGGCCGAGCATGTGCGCAATGCCGGCCAGCACCTCATCGAGCTCATGCGGGTGACGCAGCGGAAGGCCGCCAGCTAGAGCGGATCATCGTTCGACGGAATCGCTGATCCGCTCTAACTCTTTGTTCTCACCGCAAATTCGGACGGAAAAGTGGTGTCCACTTTTCCTGCAATTGCTCTAGCGGCCACCAGCGGTGCCGGCCGCGCGGCGCCGTCGGAAAGAACCCAAAATCCGCCGAAATGCGGTCCGCTCACAGGACGGCGAAGAGCGGCGCGTGAAATGCCATGGGGAAAGTCGGGAACGCGAGGTCAGGCGCAGGCCGTCCAGCGCTTGTCGAAACTCGCGAATTTGGAGCGGGTGATCGGGATCGAACCGACGACATTCAGCTTGGGAAGCTGACGTTCTACCACTGAACTACACCCGCTTCGCGCCTCACATGACGGCGCGGCGGCGATCCTGTCAAGTCCGGTCAGCGGCCCGCGTCAGGCAGCTTTGAGAGGTTCGATGCGATCGATCTCGCCAGCGGATCTGTCTTGCGCGGCTTCCAGATCGTGCTGCGCCTGCATGCCCATCCAGAAGGCCGGTGTCGTTGCGAAATAGCGCGCCAGACGCAGGATGCGCGTGCGCGGCACACCGCAGGCCCGCGCGACAGCATAGGACGACAGGCTCATCGGAATCAGAAAGTCCTCGCGCAGGACTTCGCCGGGATGCATCGAATTGAGGCGCTTTCTCATGATGTCGACCTGAAATGCTTGGACAGCTTCAGCCCCTGTGCCTGGTAGTGGGAGCCGATGCCTTCGCCGTAGAGCTGTTTCGGGCGCTCGATCATGCGCTCGTAGACGAGCCGGCCGACGATCTGGCCGTGCTCGAGGATGAAGGGGACTTCGTGGCTCCTGACCTCCAGGACGGCGCGGCTGCCGGCGCCGCCGGCCGGGGAATGGCCGAAGCCGGGATCGAAAAAGCCGGCATAATGGACGCGGAACTCGCCGACCAGCGGATCGAAGGGGACCATCTCGGCGGCATAGTCCGGCGGCACCTGCACCGCCTCGCGCGAGACGAGAATGTAGAACTGGTCGGGATCGAGCACGAGCTCCGGCCGGCCGCGGCGCGGGATCGGCTCCCAGAAGTCGAGCACGTCGTGGGCATCGCGCTGGTCGACGTCGATGAGGCGGCGTGTAGCGCTTGGCGCGATAGCCGATGACGTCGCCGGAGGTGGCGAGGTCTATGGAGAGCACCAGGCCGTTGGCGACATGGGGGGCACCATCGACCAGCGGACTCGCCTCGTGCAGCGCCAGGAGCGCGGCATCGTCGAGCCGGGCGGCGCCGCGGCGAAAGCGGATCTGCGACAGGCGCGAGCCGGCGCGCACGACGATCGGAAAAGTGCGCGGGCTGACCTCCAGATAGAGCGGCCCGGCATAGCCCGCCGGCACATGGTCGAACTCGCGGGCGCGGTCGGTGATGACGCGAGTGAAGATGTCGAGCCGGCCGGTCGAGGATTTCGGGTTGGCGGCGGCGGCCACTTCCGTGGCCAGCGCCAGGCTCTCCATCAGCGGCACGATATAGACGCAGCCGGTCTCGAGCACCGCGCTCACCGACAGGTCGATCTCGTGCAGCTTCAACGCCTCGAGCCGCGAGGCGACGCTATGCTCCGGCCCCGGCAGGAAGCTGGCGCGGACGCGATAGGCGACCTGCCCCAGGCGCAAATCGAGGCTCGCCGGCTGGATCTGGTCGGCATCGAGCGGACGGGAAAGCGCAATCGCGCCGCTTTCGACCATCTTCGAAATCTGGTGTGCCGGAAGGATCCCGGCGGCGTGCTCGGCCATGGTGCCCCGTCTCATCCGCCCTGTCCTGTCGTCCGTCGCGATACCGGACGAAAGCCGGTTCCCGCTTTTTCCGGAACGGCTTTGAGGGCGGCAGAGGCTTACCTCAAGACACAATTGACGCCAAGGCGGAACGAAGCTAAGAAAAAATCCTCTCGTGGTCATTTGGGCCGGCCGGCTTGCAGCCACGTAAAACAAATCGCTAAAAGGTCGGAGGGCACGTTTCCCACCCGGCCGCACGGCCGGGTTTTTTATTGGAAGGAGACGGGCCATGGTGAAGTCGGCCAAGGGGAAGGCGCCCACAAGGAAGACCACGCGCAAGAAGACCACGAGCAAAGCGAGCCCGCCGCGCCTCAGACCGGCGACGCTGCTCGTCCACGGAGGAACCGAACGCTCCCAGTTCGGCGAGACATCCGAGGCGATCTTCCTGACGCAGGGCTATGTCTATCCGGATGCGGAAGCGGCAGAGGCGCGCTTCAAGGGCGACGATCCCGGCCACGTCTATTCGCGCTATTCCAACCCGACCGTCGCCATGTTCGAGGAGCGCATGCGCATCCTTGAGGGCGCCGAGGATGCCCGCGCCACCGCGACCGGCATGGCGGCGGTCAATACGGCACTGATGGCGACGCTCAAGGCCGGCGACCATGTGGTGGCGGCCAAGGCCCTGTTCGGCTCGTGCCGCTACATCATCGAAGAGCTGCTGCCGCGCTTCGGCGTCAAGTCGACCCTGGTCGACGGCAGCCGACCTCAGGCAGTGGAAGCGCGCCGTCCGCAAGGGCAGGACCAAGGTCTGCTTCCTGGAAAGCCCGACCAATCCGACGCTCGAGATCATCGACATCGCGGCGGTCGCCAACATCGCCCACGCCGCCGGTGCCAAGCTGATCGTCGACAACGTCTTCGCGACACCGCTCCTGCAGAAGCCGCTGCAACTCGGCGCCGACGTCGTCGTCTATTCGGCGACCAAGCACATCGACGGCCAGGGCCGGTGTCTCGGCGGGGTGGTGCTCGGCGACAAGGAATTCATCGAGAAGACCCACACGCTCCTGAAGCATACGGGGCCGAGCATGAGCCCTTTCAATGCCTGGGTGCTGCTGAAGGGCCTGGAGACGCTGCCCTTGCGCATCGCCCGCCAGACGGAGACGGCGGCGCGGGTGGCCGAGCGGCTCGGTGGACACAAGGCGGTGGTGCGCGTCCTCTATCCCGGCCGAGCAGACCACCCGCAACACGACCTCGCGGCGCGGCAGATGGCGGGCGGCTCGACCATGGTTGCCTTCGAGGTGAAGGGCGGCAAGGCGGGCGCCTTCAAGGTGTGCAACGCCTTCGAGGTGATCCACATCTCCAACAATCTCGGCGATGCCAAGAGCCTCGTCTGCCACCCCTCGACCACCACCCACCAGCGGCTTACGGAAGAGGCGCGCCAGGAACTCGGCATCACGCAAGGGGTGCTGCGCCTGTCGGTGGGGCTCGAGGACGCGGAAGACCTGCTCGAAGACATCGACCGCGGGCTGGCGGCGCTGGGCTGATGGCGCCATTCGCCCGATTGACCTCACCGGCGAGGGCCGAATAGTTTTCCTTCGAGGTGGGGCCCGACGGGCGTTGGGTGAAGTCATGTACCAGTCGACGACCCGGTCCATCCAGGTGACGGTGGAGCCGGATTTCATCGAAGAGCAGTCCTCGCCGAGAGAGGGCCGCTATTTCTGGGCCTATACGATCGAGATATCCAATCTCGGCGCGGTGCCAGTGCAGCTGTGCGCGCGGCACTGGAAGATCACCGACGCGAACGGCCGCACCGAGGAGGTGCGCGGACCGGGTGTCGTGGGCAAGCAGCCGACGATCGCGCCGGGCGAGACCTTCGCCTATACGAGCGGCTGCCCGCTGACGACGCCGTCAGGCATCATGGTCGGCAGCTATCAAATGGAGAACGAGAGTGGCGAGCGCTTCACGATCGCCATTCCGGCCTTCTCGCTCGACATGCCCGACGCCCAACGGGTGGTGAACTGAGCGCGCCACCGATCGCGGCGGCGACACGGGCGATCCTCGCCGCATGGGGCATTGATCCATCGGCACTGATCGGCTGGGGCGGGCAATCGCAGGTCTTCGCGCTCGACGACAGCCGCGTCCTGCGCGTGCTGCACCACCCGGCCGATCGTGAAACGCTGGCGCGGATGCGGGACCTCCTCGGCCGGATCGACGGACGGGTCGGGCTGCCGACCTCGGTCATCGAGGCGATCGACGACGCCGGCCGCTACACGGTCGAACGGCGGCTCGCCGGCAAGGCGATGCTGTCGCTGCTGCCCGATCTCGCGGGCGCGGCGCGCCAGACGGCGATCGGGCACTATGTCGCCGGAGCCGAGGCCGTCGGCCAGATGCGCCTGCCGGATCGCGATTACGGCCAGCTGCTTGGCGCGGCACCGCTGACGGACGGGACGTGGAGCGGCTATTTCCGCCGGAGCCTCGACGATTGGCTGGAGAAGAACGGCGCGACGATCGGGGAGGCAGTCGGCGACATCGACGGCCTCAGAAGACGGCTTTCCGAACTGATGAAGGCCCTGCCCGACCGGCCCGAAAAGGCGCTCGTCCATGGCGACTATTTTCCCGGCAACGTTCTTCTCGATGAGAGCCTGAACGTGTCCGGGCTGGTCGATTTCAGCGTCTTCACGCTCACCGGCGATCCGCTCTACGATCCGATCACGGCGGCGTTCTTCCTGGAGATGATCGACGAGGCGACAGCCGAGGACGTCGCGCTGGCGAAGCGGCTTGTGGTCGATCGGCACGGGGCGGCAATCGTGCCGCTGGCGCGGTTCTACCGGGCCTATGCGGCCGTGCTGATGGCCGATCCCGCCAATGCCGGCCCACCCTATCCCAAGCTTTTCGACTGGAGCATCGCCAACCTCAAGGCGCTGGCCGGCGGAACGCTGGATTTCTAGCGCTAATCGGCATTCGCCGGGATCACATACTCTGCCTTGTCGGCTGCCATCGACTCGCACTCCCCCAGAGGGGACGATTGAATGATGATGCGCTCTACGAGGCGAGCACATCGATCTTGATCGACTGGATGTCGACCGCGGTGCCGTCGCCCGGAATGCCGGGCTCGATGACGATGAAGTCGCCGCCGGAGGCGGAACGCATCGTCGGCACGCGCCAGGTCATGCCCACCGCCGAATAGGTGCTCGTCAGCTTTGCGGTCTGCCAATGGCTAACGGCAAGGCCCGTCTGGAAGGAGAAGCGCATGCTGGTGGCGCCGTTGTCGTGCGATGCCCGGGCGACGAGCGTCACCCGGATATTGTGGCCGGCAAGGTCCTGTGCGACCCCCGGCCGGATCACCGCCTTGGCGCCCGCCGCGTCCGTCGAGGACGCGATACGGGCGAAACTGCCGAGCGAATCCTTGTCGAAGACCACCGGATTGTCGGACGATCCCTGGAAGACGGTCGGATCCTCGCCCTTGAAGACCGTGTAGGTTGCCTTCACGGCAAGCTGCTGTTCGGGGATCGCGGCCGCGCTTGCCGCATCGCCGATGTCCTGCGTTACCACCTTGCCGGTCGTTGCCGGCATCGACGCGGTCGCCGTCATGGCGTCCGACCCGACGGACCGCGATGACATGATGAGCGGCGCGACCAGGAACGCCGCCATGATGATGAAGATGATACTGAGAACCGCGACCGCAACCGCCAGAATGCGGATGAGCTGCTTGTCGCTCAGCCGTCGGCGCGGCTCGTTGCCTGGCTCCCGGTCACGGCGCGGCGAACGTCGGGATTTGCCGCGGCCGGATCGCGGCCGCTTGGCCTCTTCCTCCTCCGGCTCGGCGTAGGGGTCGTCCTCGACGGGAAGATCGTCGTATCGCGCGTCGTCCCCGAGGTCTTCATAGGACTCGAAGGGTACCTCCTCGGCCTCGATGGTCGTCGCCCTGTCGTCCGGCCTGACGTCTTCGTCATAGCCGTATTCGACACCGTCACGCGTCTCGTGGTCGCGATTCCGGTCGCGACGCCGTCCGAAGGCGCGGGGCTCTGCCGGGCGATCTTCCGCCTCGGGGCGCGACGAGCGGCGACTTTCCAGCCGGCGGGTGCCGCGCTCGGGCTGGTCCCCGGCCCCGGCGGACTGCCTGGACGACCGTTCCGGGCGCGGATCCGCCGTCTGCGGCATCGCCGGCGCCGTGCCCCTCAGCCCGAGGCCGGTCGTCGTCTTCCTGGGCGCGTCGATGCCGCGGCTCACCGCCGCGACGAAGTCGTCGTCGGCGCTGATCTCGGGCGACGGCGGAGTCGGTGGCCGGGGGCGGGCCGGACGCGGACGTTCGCGCAGTCGGGCCGGCAGGGGCGCGGGGCGCGGCGGCTTGCGGGCGAGTCGGGTGGCGGAAGACTCCGAATTGTCGGCGACTTCTGTGTTCCGTGCCTCTTCCGCATCCGTCTCCATCCTGGCGAAGGCTTCGACCAGTTCGCTCTCGATGCGCTCGACCGCCTCTTCGAACAGGCCGACACGGGAGTCGATCTCGGTCTCGGCCAGCGGTGGATCGTAGGACCACAGACGCTGGGTCATCGCGCGCCGTGCCTGGGTGTACACAGCCTCGCGCTCGGCGGCGGTGCTCAGGCCGCGCTCCAGGATGGACTGCTTCAGGATCGAATAGAAATCCGCCATGTCACTCGTACTCGGCCCGGTCGCAGTTGGGCTGTGGCTGTCCGTCTTGTCACTCCGAAGCGAGCAGGTCCGGCCCCGCGCCGATGATCAGAGGATCGGGGTGGCGCACAATCTTGGGGTCCTTGCCCGCATAGTCCATCGCATCGAGCACGTGGCGGATGATGTTCAGTCGCGCCCGCCGCCGGTCATTGGCGCGCACCACCATCCAGGGGGCGGCCGGCGTATGCGTTGCGGCAAGCATCTCGTCCCGTGCTTGTGTGTAGTCGTCCCATCGTTTCAGGCTCGCATAATCGATCGGCGATAGTTTCCAGATCTTCAACGGGTTGTGGCGCCGCTCATGAAATCGCTTGAGCTGCATGAGCTGCCCGATATTGAGCCAGAACTTGAACAACACGATACCCTCGTCGACGAGCAAATGCTCGAACTTCGGCGCCTGGTCGAGAAAGACCATCCGCTCCCCTTCGGTGCAGAAGCCCATGACGATCTCGACGCCGGCGCGGTTGTACCAGGATCGGTCGAAAAGCACGATCTCGCCCTTTGTCGGCAGGTGGTCGACATAGCGCTGGAAATACCACTGGCCCGCCTCGACCTCCGTCGGCTTGGGAAGAGCGACGGTGTGGGCGCTGCGCGGGTTGAGGTATTGCTCGAAGGTGAAGATCGCGCCGCCTTTGCCGGCGGCGTCGCGGCCCTCGAACACGACCACCAGCCGCTTGCCGGTAGCGACGATTTCGTGTTGCAGCTTCACGAGCTCGATCTGGAGTTGGGTCAGCTCTTCTTCGTAGAGCTTGTCCTTGATCCGGTCGTCGTAGGGATAGCCGCCCGACTTCAGCGCGTTGTCGTCGAGCCATTCCGGCAGAACCGGATCGTCAAGGTCGAAGGAGCCGTGTTCGGTCTCGATCGCCGGTGCGTCACTGTCCGGACGGATGACTTTGGGAAGCGGCGCCCGTCGCTTGTCCTTCTTCTTGTCGTGCTTGGCGCTCTTTTTCTTCTTTTTGTCGTCGTCCGATGCCATATGAACGCTTCCTCACAAGTCTCGGGGCGCTTTGCGACCTGCCGCTCCGAGTTTATATCCTTCACATCCAGCGGGTCACTAGGTCCATGATTCGGACCTTTACATGGCGGGACGCGTGGAGTCCCGCCCTTTGGGAGCCGTCCGGATGGCCGCGATCAATCGCGACGAGCCGAACGAAGACGACAGGCGGGTGGTGGCCGGAATCGGCCGCCGGCTTCTCGAGGGGCGATGGCTCATCGCCGCCCTGGCCATATTGCTGGCCGCCCTCTATCTCGCCGGCTCGCTGACCGCGACCGCCGGGGCCGTGATCCTGCTCGTCCTCATCGGCCTGATGGCCGTGATCCCGCGTTTCCATGCCACCGAGCGCCCCTCGGCCCGCGCCGCGCCGCGCGCGCTCACCTGGCCGGAGACCGAAACCAAGCTTTTCGCCGACGCCCTGCCGGATCCCTGCTTCGTCCTCGATCGGCGCGGCATCGTCCGCTACGCCAATGAGCGCGCGGTCGCCGGCTTCTCGCTGAGGCCGAGCGAGCCGCTCGCCTTCAAGCTGAGGGTCCCCGATCTGATTTCCGCCTTCGAGCGCGTCGCCAGGGGCGGTCCGCCGGAGCGGGTCGAGTTCGCCGAGCGGGTGCCGACCGAGCGCTGGTACGCGGCCTGGTTCGCCGGTCTCGGCGGCACGGCGGAGCGGCCGGCCGAGTTCGTCGTCCTCATCATCGACGACCTGACCGAGAGACGGCGGAGCGAGCGCATCCGCGTCGATTTCGTCGCCAATGCCAGCCACGAGCTGCGCACGCCGCTCGCCTCGCTCGCCGGCTTCATCGAGACGCTCCAGGGCCCGGCGCGCGAGGATGCGACCGCCCGCGAGCGTTTTCTCAAGATCATGCAGGAGCAGGCCACGCGCATGAGCCGGCTGGTCGACGATCTCCTGTCGCTTTCGCGCATCGAGATGAAGGCGCATATGCGCCCCTCCGACGCGGTCGATCTGGTCGGCGTCGTCCGCCACGTCGTCGACGCGCTGGAGCCGCTCGGCCGCGATCTCGGCGTCACCATCGAGACCGACATGCCCGAGGCGCCGCTCGAGGTCGTCGGCGACCGGGACGAGCTGACCCAGGTCTTCGAGAATCTCGTCGAGAACGCCTGCAAATATGGCCAGACCGGCGGCCGGGTGACGGTCTCCGTCGGGCGCAATCCCGCCGATGCGCCGGTCGTCACCGTTCGCGACTACGGGCCCGGCATCCCCGAGGAACATCTGCCGCGTCTCACCGAGCGCTTCTATCGCGTCGATGTCGAGGAGAGCCGCAAGCATCGCGGCACCGGCCTCGGGCTTGCCATCGTCAAGCACATCCTCGCCCGCCACAGGGCCGCGCTCACCGTCGACAGCCGGCTCGGCGAAGGGGCCGCCTTCCGTGTCGCTTTTCCACAGGCACCCGTTCTCGCCGTCCAAAGGTGAAAGACGAGCAAAATCAACAGGTTGCACTGTCGTAAAACTGTCGTCTCCCTGTCATAGGACAGTCGCCGACCGTCTCTACGGTCCGCCGCGTCCAGGGCCTCTTCAGGGCCCGTCAACCGCACGTTCCCCACCCCAAAACAGGGAGAGGCAAGGTGAAACACGTCAACCTCGCCATCGCGACCGGCTTTGCCGTCGCGCTTTCGATTTCCGCCGCCAGCGCCGCCGACATTTCCGGCGCCGGCGCCACGTTCCCCTATCCGATCTATGCCAAGTGGGCCGACGCCTACAAGGCCGAGACCGGCATCGGCCTGAACTATCAGTCGATCGGTTCCGGCGGCGGCATCAAGCAGATCGAGGCCAAGACCGTGACCTTCGGCGCCTCCGACGCGCCGCTGACCGCCGAGTGCTCGACAAGTACGGCCTGATCCAGTTCCCGATGGTCATGGGCGGCATCGTGCCGGTCGTCAACCTCGAAGGCATCAAGCCGGGCGAACTCGATCATCGACGGCCCGACGCTCGCCGACATCTTCATGGGCAAGATCACCAAGTGGAACGACGCCGGCGCTCAAGAAGCTCAACCCCGACGTCAAGCTGCCCGACTCGGCCATCGCCGTCGTCCATCGTTCGGACGGATCGGGCACGACCTTCAACTTCACCTACTATCTGGCCGACGTCAGCGCCGACTGGAAGTCCAATGTCGGCGCCGACGACCTCGGTCGAGTGGCCGGTCGGCATCGGCGCCAAGGGCAACGAAGGCGTCGCCAACAACGTCCAGAACACCAAGGGCTCGATCGGCTATGTCGAGTACGCCTATGCCATGCAGAACAAGATGACCTACGCCGACATGGTCAACAAGGACGGCAAGGTCGGTGCAGCCGACGGCCGACGCCTTCGCCGCCGCCGCTGCCAACGCCGATTGGAAGGGCACGCCCGGCTACGGCGTCATCCTCGCCAACCAGCCCGGCGCCGACCACCTGGCCGATGACCGCCGCCACCTTCATCCTCATGTACAAGAAGCCGGCCGATGCCGGCCGCTCGGCCGAGGCGCTGAAGTTCTTCGACTGGGCCTATGCCAATGGCGACGAGATGGCCGCCGAGCTCGATCTACATCCCGATGCCCGACAGCGTCGTGAAGGACGTCGAGGCCAGGTGGGCGACCGAGATCCAGGCCCGGACGGCAAGCCCGTCTACGACGGGCCATGTAAGTCCGCGATAGCTACTGCAAGTGCGAGCCGTGCGCGTCCGATGGACGGCGCGCACGGCGCCGCACGGGGCCGCGGCTCCTGTCGCCGGCCTGTCGGATTTCGACGAGCGCCTGCGCCTCATTGCCATTCGTGCGCATAGAGTGGAACGGGCCGGAGATCTGGATGACCGAGGTTGCCTTGGACGCCGCGAGCGACATTGGCGTCGTCGAGCACGAGCCGGCGTGCGGGCGCTGCGCCGCTTCAAGATCGGCGAGAGCACGCTTTCGCACCGCGACCTTGGCGCCGCCGCTCCTGGTTCTCGTGCTGCTCGGCGGCGTCATTCTCTCGCTGGTCATCGGCTCCTGCCGGCGTTCCAAACTTTCGGCTTCGGCTTCCTCACCACCCAGAGCTGGAACCCGGTCACCGAGAAGTTCGGCGCCATCGCGCCGATCTACGGCACGATCGTCACCTCGCTGATCGCCATGCTGATCGGCATCCCGGTCGGCCTCGGCATCGCGATCTTCCTGACCGAACTCTGCCCCTATCCGCTGCGCCGGCCGATCGGCATCGCCATCGAGCTGCTCGCCGGCATTCCCTCGATCATCTACGGCATCTGGGGCCTGTTCGTGTTCGCGCCGTTCCTGCAGGCGACGGTGCAGCCCTTCCTGATCAACGTCTTCGCCGACATCCCGGTGCTCAACGCGCTGTTCGCCGGCCCGCCCTACGGCATCGGCGTCTTCACCGCCGGCCTCATCCTGGCGATCATGGTGCTGCCCTTCATCACCGCGATCACCCGCGACGTGTTCCTCACCGTGCCGCCGGTGCTCAAGGAAGCCGCCTACGGCGTCGGCTGCACGACCTGGGAGGTCGTCGCGCAAGGTGGTGCTGCCCTATACCCGCGTCGGCGTCATCGGCGGCGTCATGCTCGGGCTCGGCCGCGCGCTCGGCGAGACCATGGCGGTCACCTTCGTCATCGGCAACGCCCACCGCATCTCGGCCTCGATCCTGGCGCCCGGCACGACCATCTCGGCCGCCATCGCCAACGAATTCACCGAGGCGGTCGGCGACATCTACACCTCGTCGCTGATCGCGCTCGGCCTCATCCTGTTCGTCATCACTTTCATCGTCCTGGCCGCCGCGCGGCTCATGCTGATGCGCATCGAGAGGGGGCTCGGCAAATGAAACGATGGCGCGCTACAACCGCCGCCGGCGCACGCAGCGCCATCATCATGGCGCTGTCCGTCGTGGCGACGGTGTTCGGCGCCGCGCTGGCTGGTCGTGATCCTCGGCGACGCTGCTGTGGAACGGCTTCGGCGGCCTGTCGCTCGAGGTCTTCACCGCCAGATGACGCCGCCGCCCGGGCAGCGCCGGCGGCCTCGCCAACGCCATCGTCGGCAGCCTGATCCTGACGGTCTTCGGCGTCGTCATCGGCACGCCGATCGGCATCCTCGCCGGCACCTACATGGCCGAATACGGCCGCTACTCGCGCCTCACCACGATCGTGCGCTTCATCAACGACATCCTGCTGTCGGCGCCGTCGATCGTCATCGGCCTGTTCGTCTACGAGATCATGGTGGCGCGCGTGGGCCATTTCTCGGGCTGGGCCGGCGGCATGGCGCTGGCCATCCTGGTGATGCCGGTGGTCGTGCGCACCACCGAGGACATGCTGCTGCTGGTGCCCGATCCGCTGCGCGAGGCGGCCGCCGCCCTCGGCGCGCCGCGCTGGAAGGTCATCGCCGACGTCGCCTATCGCGCCGCGCGCGCCGGCATCGTCACCGGCGTGCTGCTGGCCATCGCCCGCATCACCGGCGAGACGGCGCCGCTGCTGTTCACCGCGCTCAACAACCAGTTCTGGAGCCTCGACCTCAACGCGCCGATGGCGAGCCTGCCGGTGACGATCTTCCAGTTCGCGCTGTCGCCCTACGACGACTGGCAGCAGCTCGCCTGGACCGGCGCGCTGATCATCACCTTCGCCGTGCTGGCGCTCAATATCGTCGCGCGCTATCTCTCGAGCATCGGGGAAGCCACCATGAGTGACGCGAATCTCGCGACCAGTGCCCGACGGTAGCGCCGATCCGGTGCCGCGGCCAGATGACGCGCGGCCAAGCCAAGCGACCGAAAAGATGTCGGTCCGCGATCTGCGCTTCTACTACGGCGACTCGCTGGCGCTGAAGGCGATCACCCTGCCGCTCTACGAACACCAGGTGACGGCGTTCATCGGTCCGTCGGGCTGCGGCAAGTCGACCCTGCTGCGCGTCCTCAACCGCATGTACGACCTCTATCCGGACCAGCGCGCCGAGGGCGAGGTGCTGCTCGACGGCGAGAACATCCTGTCGCCGCAGCAGGACCTCAACCTGCTGCGCTCGAAGGTCGGCATGGTGTTCCAGAAGCCGACGCCGTTTCCGATGACGATCTACGACAACATCGCCTTCGGCATCCAGCTCTACGAGCGGCTGCCGCGCTCCGAACTGGACGACCGCGTCGAGGCGGCGCTGAGCAAGGCGGCGCTGTGGGACGAGGTCAAGGACAAGCTCAGCGCCAGCGGCCTCAGCCTTTCCGGCGGCCAGCAGCAGCGCCTGTGCATCGCCCGCACCGTCGCGGTCCGGCCCGAGGTCGTGCTGCTCGACGAGCCGGCCTCGGCGCTCGATCCGATCTCGACCGCCAAGATCGAGGAACTGATCGACGAGTTGAAGAGCGAATACACGATCGCCATCGTCACCCACAACATGCAGCAGGCGGCGCGTGTTTCGGACTACACCGCCTTCATGTATCTCGGCGAGCTGGTCGAGTTCGACGAGACCAACAAGATCTTCACCGCGCCCGACCGACAAGCGGACCCAGGATTACATCACCGGCCGCTTCGGCTGAGCCGAACGCCGACAAGGAGAACGCGCCATGACCGGAACACACCGTCGCGCTCCTTCGACGAGGAACTGAGCGACCTGCGCAGCAACATCGCCGAGATGGGCGGGCTGGCCGAGCAGCAGGTCGCCGATTCCGTCGCCGCGCTTGCTCGGCGCGACAGCGAGCTCGCCCAGCAGGTCATCGCCAGCGACGAGCGCATCGACAAGCTCCAGCGCAGATCGAGGAGAATGCCGTCTCGGATGATCGCGCGGCGCCAGCCGATGGCGCAGGACCTGCGCGAGATCATGGCCGCGATCCAGATCGCCAGCGATCTCGAACGGATCGGCGACCTCGCCAAGAACATCGCCAAGCGCGTGCTCGCCGTCGAGAGCACCTTCGCGCTCGCAGCGTCTGGTCGCCGGCGTCGAGCACATGGCCGAGCTGAGCCTGGCCCAGCTCAAGAACGTGCTCGATGCCTTCGCCGCTCGCGATCTTGACGCCGCCCATCGCCGTGTGGGAGCGCGACGACGAGATCGACGCGATGTACACCTCGCTGTTCCGCGAGCTGCTGACCTATATGATGGAAGATCCGCGCAACATCACGCTCTGCACGCATCTGCTGTTCTGCGCCAAGAACATCGAGCGCATCGGCGACCACGCCACCAATATCGCCGAGACCGTGCATTACTCGGTCACGGGACGCCACTGACCGACGAGCGGCCCAAAAGGACAAGTCGAGCTGACCTCGGTCGAATACAAGGACGTTGACCCGACCAGGCGCTCGGATGACCCCGAAAGTCATGATCGTCGAGGACGAAGAGCCGCTCTGGCTCTATGCTCCGCTACAACCTCGAAGCGGAAGGATACGCGGTCGACACGGCCGAGCGCGGCGACGAGGCGCAGATCCGGTTGCGCGAGAGCGTGCCCGATCTCCTGCTGCTCGACTGGATGCTGCCGGGCATTTCGGGCATCGAGTTTGCCGCCGGCTGCGCACGCGCGAGGCGACCCGCGCCCTGCCGATCATCATGTTGACCGCGCGCGGCG
>CAWEUR010000005.1:0-34975 GCA_963812285.1 uncultured Alphaproteobacteria bacterium
TGTTCGATCGTATTGGCGCCCTTGTCGAAGCCAGACAGCAGCGAGGGCGACAGCATGTCGCCGTCCATCACATAGATCGTGTTGGGATTGGCCGCCTTCTCGGCCTTCGCCACGGCGTTCAGCCGGGCAAAGCCGCCACGCTCCTTGCCGCCGGCGAAAGAATAAAGGTCACCGACGCCAAGGATGGTGATCTTGGTCATCTCCGCCGCGTGAACCGGCGCAAGTCCTGTCACTGCGAGAAACGCGGCGCCCGCGAGCCCCGCCACCAGTCCGCTCATCTGCTTCGTCATCTCGAATTCTCCCTGAAAACGGCGCGGCACTGCGCCGTCGACACCGCTGCTTCCGTATCCTGGTCGCGGCCAGCCTTGAGGCTATCGGTTAGCTGGCATTCCGGCCAGCGTCGCCGGGCTCAGGGGCCATGACCCGGGATTTCGAATAAACGAGAATTGGTGCAGTTTTCTTACATGCCCTGCCAGCCCAGCTTCGCCAAAGAGTACCGGCCTGGTCAACAGCAGCGAAAGAGGATGCTTGAGAATGTCCGACCCGACAGCCACCGGCGCCGAGCCGACCCACGATCAGATGACCGCCCATCTGAGGCGCGCCAACCGGGTGGCGAAGCGCGCCATGGCGCTCGGCCGCCATCCCTTCGGCGCCATCCTCGTCGCGCCCGATCATGAAACGGTGCTCATGGAACAGGGCAATGTCAGCACGGTCGAACATGCCGAGTCCCTGCTCGCCCGCATCGCTTCGCTGAACTTCTCGCCCGACTATCTCTGGGGCTGCACGCTTTATACCAACTTTGAGCCCTGCGCGATGTGCTCCGGCACCATCTACTGGGCCAATATCGGCCGCATCGTCTTCGGCATGACCGAGGCGCGCCTTTTGGAATTCACCGGCGCCGATGCGGAGAACCCGACCATGAGCGTGCCGGCGCGCTACGTCTTCGACCATTGCCAGAAGCCGGTCGCCCTCCACGGGCCGATCCCGGAGATGGAGGAAGAAATCGCCGCGCTTCACCAGTCGTTCTGGAAAGGCGGCTGATCGCTCCCGGCCTCAGGCCGCGTGGCCTTCCGACGTGACACCGCAGGATTCGAGGAAGTGCCGGACCTGCCCGATCTCATCCTTGCTGAGATCGTGGCCGATATTGTGGAGCAACATGGTCCGCCCCTCCAGCGTCACCGCAATCCGGTTATGCGTCTTGGTGTCGACCTCGGCGCCAAGCGCGGCGAGCATGTGTTCGACGTCGACGAACTTGATATTGCCGCTGGCCGGATGAGCGAAGAGCGACTGCAGGACCTTACGCTGGCGATGGTTCATGAAACGTCCTCGAAATCTCTGACGGCTCGATAATGGCCTCAGGCCAATGACCCGGCCTTGACGGGGATCAAGCCCTTTCGACCCGGCGCGGACGGTGCCCCGAGCGTGACCGGCCACCAGCGCGGCGGTCACTCCGCCGCCTGCACCACTCGCGTGCCTTCGAGGAAGGCGGCGCGGTGGGCCTCCACCTCGGGCATGAGGCGTTCGACCAATTCCTGCCGCACATGGCCGTAGCCCCGGATCTTTTCCGGATAGGAAGCAAGCCGCACGGCAGCCGCATGATTGTCGACGGCGAGCTTGTCCGCGATCAGGTCGAGCACCGCCTGGTAGTCGGCGAGCAGGCGCCGCTCCGCCCGTCGCTCCTGTGACCGGCCAAAGGGATCGAGCGCCGTCCCGCGCAGGAAGCGCGCCCATGACAGGAACCGGAGCGCGCGCATCATCCATGGGCCGTAGGTCTTCTTTTGAAGATGGCCGGTGCGCGGATCGCGCGCCGCCAGGCTCGGCGGCGCCAAGTGGAACTCCAGCTTCTTCCAGCCGGAAAAGTCACGCGCCATCTGCCTGAGGAAGCTGCCGTCGGTGAAGAGCCGCGCCACCTCGTATTCGTCCTTGATCGCCATCAGCTTGAAGAGATTCGTCGCCGCCGCGCGCGTCAGGTCCTCCGAGCCCGGCGACACCGCCGCCTCGGCAAGCCGGATGCGCGCGACCCGGTCGGCGTAGCGCTTCGCATAGTCGGCGTTCTGATAGTCGGTGAGGAAGGCGACGCGGCGCCCGATGGTCTCCTCGAACGTCGCCGGCGCTGGCTCTGCGCCGCGCCCTGTCCGGCGCGCGACGATCGCTGCCACCGCTTCCGGCTCGACCGCAGCCCGCCGTCCCCAGGCGAAGGCCGCCTTGTTCATCGCCACCGCCGCGCCGTTGAGGTCGATCGCCGCCTCGATTGCCGCACCCGAGACCGGCACAAGGCCGAGCTGATAGGCATGGCCGAGCATGAAGAGATTGGTCGCGATCGAATCACCAAGGAGCGCCGTCGCCTGGCGCGTCGCCTCGATCACGCGCAGGCGCTCCGGCCCCGTGCGCTCCGTCAGATCGGCAAGGACGCGCCGCGTCGGCAGGGTGAAATCGGCATCGTGGGTGAACTCGCCCGGATAGGTCTCGTGGGTGTTGGCGATGACATGGGTGCGGCCCGGCGCGATCGCCGCCAGCGCCTTCGCGCCGCCGGCGACCATCAGGTCGCAGCCGAGCATGAGGTCGGCACCGCCGGCGGCGATGCGGATGGCGTGGATATCCTCCGGCCGCGGCGCCAGCCGCACATGGGTGGTCACCGCCCCGCCCTTCTGGGCGAGCCCCGCCATGTCGATGACGGCCGCGCCCTTGCCTTCCAGATGCGCCGCCATGGCGATCAGCGCGCCGATGGTGACGACGCCCGTGCCGCCGATGCCACCGACGAGGATCGCGTAGGTGTCGTCGAGAGCCGGCACCTCCGGCTCGGGCAGGTCGAACCCGGCCTCCACTGCCGCCTCCGCCTTGCGCCGCACCGCCCCGTGGACGGTGACGAAGCTCGGGCAGAAGCCTTTCAGGCAGGAGAAATCCTTGTTGCAGCTCGACTGGTCGATCGCCCGCTTGCGGCCGAACTCGGTCTCGACCGGCACCACCGCGACGCAGTTCGACTGGACGCCGCAATCGCCGCAGCCCTCGCAGACGAGCTCGTTGATGACGACGCGCCGGTCGGGATCGGGAAAGGTGCCGCGCTTGCGCCGCCGACGCTTCTCGGCCGCGCAGGTCTGGTCGTAGATCATCACCGACAGTCCGCCGATCTTCGCGCAGCTCCTTCTGCACCGCGTCGAGATCGTCGCGGTGATGCAGTGTCGTGCCGAACGGCCAGGACGTGCCGGCCGGATATTTCTCCGGCTCGTCCGAGACGATGACGACGCGCCTGGCGCCTTCGGCCGCCATCTGCGCCGCGATCATCGGCACGCTCAAGCCCCCGTCCATCGGCTGGCCGCCGGTCATGGCGACGGCGTCGTTGAAGAGGATCTTGTAGGTGATGTTGACCTTGGCCGCCGCCGCCGCGCGGATGGCGAGGATGCCGGAATGATTGTAGGTGCCGTCGCCGATATTCTGGAAGACGTGGGCGCGCGTCGAGAACGGCGCCTCGCCGACCCAGTTCGCGCCCTCGGCGCCCATCTGCGTGTAGCCGTCGGTCCGCCGGTCCATATATTGCGCCATGTAATGGCAGCCGATGCCGGCATAGGCGCGCGAGCCCTCCGGCACATGGGTCGAGGAGGAGTGCGGACAGCCGGCGCAAAAGTAGGGCGCGCGCGAAGGCGCCGCGCCGCTCGCGGCAAGCGCCGCCTCCGCCTGCCTGAGGCCGGCAAGACGCGCCATCAGCCGCTCGTCCGGCATGCGCGTCGCGATCCGTGACGCCGATGGCGATGGCGATTTCGTTGGTGTCGAGCGCGCCCTTGGAGCGGAAGAGCCAGTCCCCCGCCTCGTCGTGCTTGCCGACGATCACCGGCGCGTTCGCCGTGCCGTAGAGGATCTCCTTGATCTGCGGCTCGATCAGGCCGCGCTTCTCCTCGACCACGATGATCGCCTCGAGCCCCTCGGCGAAGCGGCGCACCGTCTCCGGCGCGAGCGGCCAGGGACAGGCGACCTTCAGCAGGCGAAGGCCGAAATCGGCGGCGCGCACCTCGTCGATGCCGAGTTCGTCCAGCGCCTGCAGCACGTCGAGATAGGGCTTGCCCGAGGCGACGATGCCGATCCGCGGCCGCCGCCCGCCGGAAAGCACGATCCGGTCCGGCGCATTGGCGCGGATGAAGGCCGCCGCCGCCTGGATCTTGAACTCGTGCAGCCGCTCTTCCTGCGCCAGCGGATGGTCGTCGCGGCGGATGTTGAGCCCGCCCGGCGGCATCACGAAATCCGCCGGGATCACCGGCGCCATGCGCCCGATCCGGCCGTCGACCACGGCCGTCGATTCGACCGTGTCCTTGACGCATTTCAGCCCCGACCCAGGTTCCGGCGAAGCGCGACAGGGCGAAGCCGAGCAGCCCGTAGTCGAGGATCTCCTGCACGCCGGCCGGCGACAGGATCGGGATCATCGCGTCGACGAAGGCGAATTCGGACTGGTGGGCGGTCGTCGAGGATTCGCAGGTATGGTCGTCGCCCATCAGCGCGACGACGCCGCCCCAGGGCGAGGTGCCGGCAAGGTTGGCATGGCGCAGCGCGTCGCCGGAACGGTCGACCCCCGGCCCCTTGCCGTACCAGATGCCGAAGACGCCGTCATAGCGCCCCTCGCCGCGCAGCTCCGCCTGCTGCGCGCCCCACAGGGCCGTCGCCGCCAGGTCCTCGTTGATCGCCGGCTGGAAGAGGATATTCGCCGGCTCGAGCACCTTGGCCGCGCGCCAGAACTGCTGGTCGAGCCCGCCCAGCGGCGAGCCGCGATAGCCGGTGACATAGCCGCGCCGTGTTCTTGCCGGCTGCCGCGTCGCGCGCCTGCTGCATCAGCGCCAGCCGCACGATCGCCTGCGTGCCGGTCAAAAGCACCCGATCCTTGGCAAGATCGTATCTGTCGTCGAGGGAAACAGCCGCAAGGGCCATCCGCTCATCCTCCCGACCCGAACAATCGGGCCTTACGACATAGATGTCGACCTCGGTGTAGAGGTCAACCTTTGCCGGGTTTTAGCGACCAGTGTAGCGCCTCCCCCGCCTGTGGTCCCATGCGCGGCGCAGCGCAAAGGAGTGCACTGCAGACGCGGAACCTCGTTCAGCCCGTCCGCCACAAAGGGGTTCCAGCTCACCACCCCCAGAACCCGTCCCCCTCGCTGCGGTAGGCGCGCGCCAGCACCATGCGGTGGACCTCGCTGGCGCCGTCGACGAGGCGGGCGGCGCGGGCGTAGCGGTAGATCCATTCGAGCACCGTGTCGGTCGAATAGCCGCGCGCGCCGCAGAGCTGGATGCCGAGATCGGCGGCCCTGTGCAGCGTGTCGGCGACATGGACCTTGGCCATCGACACCTCCTTGCGTGCGCGCTCGCCCTGGTCGAGCTTCCAGGCGGCGTGCATGGCGAGCAGCCGGCCGGTCTGGATATCGGCGGCGACACTCGCCCATCGTCACCTGCACCGACTCGCGGTCGGCGAGCTTCACCCCGAAGCCCTCGCGCGCGTCGATGTAGGCGCCGGCGATCTCGAGGCAGCGCTCGGGCAGGCCGAGCCAGCGCATGCAATGGGTCAGCCGCGCCGGGCCGAGGCGGATCTGGGTCGACCTTAAGCCCGTCGCCGACCTCCATCAGCCGGATCGCGTCGGGGATCTCCAGCCCGTCGAATTCGAGCTCGCAGACGCCGCCATGCTCGTCCGGGCCCATGCGTCGGGATGCGCCGCACGATCCGCCAGCCCGGCTGGTCGCGCTTGTAAAGAAACGCTGTCAGGTGCCGGCGCTGTTCGGCGGGGTCCGGATCGGTGCGGGCGATCAGGATGAAGTGCTCGGCAAGGTCGGCGCCCGAGATGAACCATTTGCGGCCGCTGACGATCCATCTGTCGCCGTGCTTCTCGGCGCTGGTGCGGATCATGCCGGGATCGGAGCCGCCGCCCGGATGCGGCTCGGTCATGGCGAAGGAGGAGTTGACCGCGCCGTCGACGATCGGCTGCAGCCAGCGCTCCTTCTGGTCCTCGCGCGCGACCTGGTCAGAAGCCGCATGTTGCCGTCGTCGGGCGCCGCGCAATTGAAGCAGCACGGCCCGAAGATCGACCGGTTGGCCGCTTCGTAGAACGCCGCCTGGCCGACCATCGGCAGGCCGAGGCCGCCGCGCGCCGTCGGCATCTGCGGCGCCCACAGATCCTGCCGCCCTGGCCTTGGCGCGCAGCGGTCGCGCAGGTCCAGGCGGATGTTCTCGAATTCGTTGATAGCTCGCCGGGTCGCTCTCGAGCGGCAGGATCTCATCGGCGACGAAGGCGGCGACCCGCGCGGCGATAATCCTCGATCTCGGGGGAAAGCGTGAAGTCCATGGGCTAAAGCTCCTGTCCGCCGTCGACCGGGATCACCGCCCCGGTCATGATAGGCGCCGGCATCCGAGGCGAGCAGCAGCAGCGCGCCGTCGAGGTCGCCCTCCTTGCCGAAGCGGCGCATCGGATTGGCCTCGCGGATCGCCTCGCCCGCTTCGCTGGACGAGGAGGTCGGCGATTCATCGCCGGTCGGAAACCAGCCCGGCGCGATCGCATTGACGCGGATGTCGTACCGCGCCCAGTCGAGCGCCAGCGCCTGGGTCAGCTGGATCGAGCCCCGCCTTGGCGGTGGCATACGCGGCGACGCCCTTGTCGACGCGCAGCCCATAGACCGAGGCGATATTGACGATAGCGCCGCCCGTCTCCGGCCGCGATCAGCCGGCGGGCGCACTCCTGGGCGATGAAGAAGGGCGCGTCGAGATCCGTGCCGAGCACCTTCCGCCAGGCCGCGAGCGTCACCTCGGTGGTGCGCCCGCCATGGGCGACGCCGGCATTGTTGACGAGGATCGTCACCGGCCCCCACTCCGCCTCGACCCGGTCGAAGGCGGCGGTGATCGACGTCGCATCATTGACCTCAAGGGCAACGCCGAGCGCCGTGCCGCCCGGCTTCGATCGTCGGCAACCATCCCGGCGGCTCGCTCGACCGTGCGCGCCGTCACCGCGACCCGCGCGCCGTTCGCCGCCAGAACCCGAGCGAATCGGGCGCCGAGGCCGCCACCGGCGCCGGTGACCAGCGCCGCCTGCGCCCGAGACATCGAATAATCGCGATGCGTCCATTTCCTCCCGACCTTCCGACTTGCCTATTTGCTATATCCATCGCACGTTTCATCACGCGGTGCCCAGCACCGACCGTTGTTCCGCCAAGAAAGCCTCATGCGAAAGGCGTTGGCGGATCGCGGCACGAACAGATGGAGGGGACGCCGCCTATGGGAGCATTGCTCCGGCTCAGCCGTGCCATCGACGCGGTCACGGCCCTGCTCGGCCGCTCGGTATCGTGGCTCATTCTGCTGGCGGTTCTCGTCAGCGCCGCCAACGCTTCGATCCGCAAGGCATTCGACGTGTCCTCCAATGCCTGGCTGGAGCTGCAATGGTACCTCTATGGCGCGGTCTTCATGCTCGCCGCCGCCTACACGCTGCAGCGCAATGAGCATGTCCGCATCGACATCCTCACCCAGTCGCTGAAGAAGCGCACCCGCGACTGGATCGACCTCTTCGGCCACGTCTTCTTCCTCACCCCCTTCGTCTTCCTGATGGCCTATCTTTCCTGGCCGTTCTTCTGGCGCTCCTTCGTCTCGGGCGAGATGTCGACCAATGCCGGCGGGCTGATCCTGTGGCCGGCCAAGGGTCTCGTCTTTCTCGGCTTCGCCGTGCTCTGCTTCCAGGCGGTCTCCGAGATCATCAAGCGCGCCCTCGTCCTTGCCGGCTACATCGACGACGAGCCGCCGCCCGAGCATCACCTTCCGCCCACCGTTACCGAACTCGAGGATCGCGAGACGATGGACCGCCTGCCCGGTCATGGCGAGGGCCAGTCGCGATGATCGACCTCGTCGCCCACAACCTCGCGCCCATCATGTTCGTCTCGGTGATGGCGATGCTGGTTCTCGGCTATCCGGTCGCCTTCACCCTCGCCGCCGGCGGCCTGCTCTTCTTCGTCATCGGCGTGCAGATGGCGAATATCGCGCCGGAGCGGATCACGCTGTTCTGGCCGCTCCTCCAGGCCAATCCCGAGCGCGTCTTCGGCGTGATGAGCAACGACACGCTGCTCGCCATTCCCTTCTTCACCTTCATGGGGATCATCCTCGAACGCTCGCGCATGGCCGAGGACCTGCTCGACACGATCGGCCAGCTCTTCGGGCCGGTGCGCGGCGGCCTTGCCTTCGCCGCCGTTCTGGTCGGAGCCCTGCTTGCCGCCACCACCGGCGTCGTCGCCGCCTCGGTCATCGCCATGGGCCTGATCTCGCTGCCGATCATGATGCGCTACGGCTACGACAGCCGCGTCGCCACCGGCACCATCGCCGCCGCCGGCAGCCTCGCCCAGGTCATTCCGCCCTCGCTGGTCCTTATCGTCATGGCCGACCAGCTCGGCCGCTCGGTCGGCGACATGTATGTCGGCGCCGTCATTCCCGGCCTGCTGCTCGTCGCCTCCTACTGCCTCTACATCCTCGTCATCACGCTGGTGCGCCCGCATGCGGCCCCGGCCCTGCCGCGCGAGGCGCGCACGCTCGGCGGCGGCGTCACCTCGCTGATCGTCATTCTCGCCGCGGCCGTGGCGATCTACTTCGTCTGCTACGATTACGTCTTCACGGACATGCGCTACGAGACGCGGCTGGTCTCCTCGGCAACGATGGCGACCGTGCTCGCCTACGGCTTCAGCCTCATCAACCGCAATCTCAAGCTCGGCCTGCTGTCGCGGCTCGCCGAGCAGGTGATCATCGTCCTGGTGCCGCCGCTGGCGCTGATCTTCCTGGTCCTCGGCACCATCTTCCTCGGCATCGCCACCCCGACCGAAGGCGGCGCCATGGGCGCCACCGGCGCGCTCGCCCTGGCGCTCGCCAAGCGGCGCCTCGGTCTGACAACACTCAAGCAGGCGCTCGATTCCACGACCAAGCTTTCCGCCTTCGTCATGTTCATCCTCATCGGCGCCCGCGTCTTCGGCCTGACCTTCTACGGGGTGAACGGCAACGTCTGGGTCGAGGATCTGCTACTGACGCTGCCGGGCGGCGAATACGGCTTCCTCATCGTCGTCACGATCATCATCTTCATCCTCGGCTGCTTCCTCGATTTCTTCGAGATCGCCTTCATCCTGGTGCCGCTGCTCGCCCCAGTCGCCGAGAAGCTCGGCATCGATCTCATCTGGTTCGGCATCATTCTCGGGCTCAACCTGCAGACCTCGTTCCTGACCCCGCCCTTCGGCTTCGCGCTCTTCTACCTGCGCTCGATCGCACCCTCGCGCGAATGGCACGACGCGCCCTCGGGGCGCTGGCTGCCGGCGATCCGCACCGGCGACATCTATCGCGGCGCCCTGCCCTTCATCGTCATCCAGGTCGCGATGATCGGCATCGTCATCGTCTTCCCGAGGATCGTCACCCACTACAAGGACACCGAATCGACGGTGAACCCGGCAACGATGAAGATCGAGATTCCCGGCAATCTGCCCGGCGGCGCGACCGCGCCCAATTTCGGCAACGGCACCGGCGCGCCGGCGGGTCCGAACTTCGGCGCCGATCAGAAGGCGGCGCCGGCCGGCCCGAATTTCGGCGGCGGCGGCACGGGTGGCGGCGCGCCGGCGCCGGCCGCTCCGAATTTCGGGGCGTCCGGCGAACTGCGGCACGGGGCGGAAAGGGCGAAGGCATCGAGCGAGATCTCCGGCCTGCCGGATCGCCGGGCGGGGTCAGCCCTGGCGGCGACCGAAGCGCGGCACGCCCGCCTCCGCGCCGGGGCGGATGAAGTGGACGCCGATCGCGTCGTCCGACGTCCACCGGACTTCGGCAGCGTCGCGGACGACTGCCGTCGTCGAAGCGCAGCTCGAAAGTGTCGGGAACATTCGTGACGGAATTCGATGATGAGCCTGGCGCCGTCGCTCGAAAGATCCTCGACGCTGCATGCGACTGAGGACGCGCCACGGTCGAAGACAATGCGCGCGCCTCGCGACAGGCGCTTCCGCCGCTCGCCCCGTCGCTCTCGGATTTCCACGGTTTTCGGTTTGTCGCGATGGTTCGTCATAAGGAAGAAGTGGGTCATTTCGGCCGGACGCGCAAGCGACACCGCGATCATGGCAAACGGGTGGTGAACGACATCGACCGCATTTCGCCGAACGCGAAAGTCCGTATCGCGTCTCGGGCCTGAACGAGCGGCGCGGCCAGGCAGCCGCGGAAAGAAAAAGGCCCCGGAGCGATCCGGGGCCGTTGCAATTTGCGGTCCGGCAGGCGGCCGGGAATATCCGGCTCAGAGTTCGCCGGCGCCCTGCATGGTCTGCATGGTCTGCATGAAGTTGACGGTCGCGTTCAATCAGGTCTAGCGGTGACCGAATTGTCCGACGCTCGAAAAACTGACGGCGGAGTTGAAGTGAACGCCGATCGTCTTTTCCGACGCCCATTGCACCGAGCAGTGTCGAGGCTGGGTCCCGTCGTCAAAGCGCAGGTCGAACGCCCTCGGGATCCCGATAACCGAACTGACAACCAGCTTGGCGCCGTCGGCGGAAAGATCCCGGACGACGCAACTGAACGACGAAGACCCATGATTGAAAACGATGCGCGCGCCCTTGAGCGAGTGATTGCGCCGCTCCGAGCGGCGGTCACTGGTCCTTGCGGTCTCGGGGCTGGTGCGAATGTCTTCCATCTACATGATATGGGAGCGCACTCGGCCGGCTCACACCCAATCAAGCAAACATGATGAACAAGGGGTAAACAGCGCCCGCCACCTAGTCGTGGACGATGATATTGAGAAGCGAAGGATGCACCTTCATGGTTCCGTTGTACTCGATCAGGCCGAGCTTGCGGAACTTGTTGAGAAAGAAGTTGATGCGCGAGCGCGTCGTTCCGACTCGCGCCGCCAGAACCTCCTGGCTGACCTTCGGAACGATCAGGCGCAACCCATCGTCACTGTTGAAATTCGCCAGAAGGAGCAATAGCCGCGCCAGTCGCTTTTCGCTCGAATTGAAAAGCTGGTCGACCAGATCGGCCTCCACCTGGATGTTGCGCAGGACGAGGAAGGCCGTGAAGACTTCCGCAAACTCCTGGTTCTCTCTCAGCAGCCGCGTCATCCCGCTCTTCTCGATCCTGATGATATCCAACGGCGACATGGCGACGGCCGAAGCGAGACGGGCCGGCTGGGTGGCGAGGCACCCTTCGCCGAAGAAATCGCCCGGCTTGAGCATCGCGATGACGCCTTCCTTTCCCTGATCGGAAACGACGGTCAACTGAACACTGCCGCTCTTCAAATAGAAGACGGCATCGCCTGGATCGCCCTGCCTGAAGATGACCGCACCCGCTTCGACCTTCAAATCGGATTTGGCACCGTCAACTGATTTGAGAATTACATCGGCGTTAAGCTTGACCCGTGCGGCCCCGGCGCCCTTGCGTGACCTTCGCGGCTTCTTTGTCGCTTCGTCTTCCATTGCACATACCCAACCCATTTTGTCCGGTATTAAGCCCAGCGTCTGGCTCGCCAGACGACTGTCTTCAATCTGGTGGCGAGTACCACCTGGCGAACGTCGGCCTGACGCGAGCCACGGTTACCAATGGCTCTGCGCAAAACCCATCCAAGAACAGAATGTTCACTATCCCCGAACGGTACCACAAATTGTGTTCAACTTTGAACAGTCCGCAGGAGCCTGTGTAGTTTATCCAAAAATTATTGAAGTTCTTGATTCGCAGTTGCGCAAGGAATCCGAACGTGACTCGTCATCGCGGAGGTACGAGCCGAAAGGTCCTGTTCATCGGACCTCGAAGCGTCGACTTCGACGCTCTCGAAATGCACGCGTCACAGGATGCGCGGCATCCCATCCGCCTGTCTTGGGAAAAGACCCTCGCGGCTGGGCTGACGACACTGAAAGCCAAGCATTTCGACGCAATCATCTTCGATGCGGGTATGCCGGAAAGCGGCAGGCGCGAGGCTCGGGAAGCCATCCGGGCGGCGGCCCCAAACACATCCGTCACGCTCATCGTGGACCCGAACGACAAGCAGGCGCGATCGGCCCTTGACCGGACGAGGCTTGACTACCTCATCAAGGACCGCCTCGACTTCCGACCGCTCTCGCACCAGTTGGAGAGATTGATCGAGCTTGACGCGGCCAAGGCGGCGCTGACCGCCGAAAGGCAGCGTGCCAAGGCAACCGAGGAGGCCTTGTTTGCCGAGAAGGAACGCGCCGAAGTCACCTTGAACTCCATCGGCGACGCGGTCATGTGCACGGACACGAACGGGCGCGTGACCTATCTCAATATTGTCGCCGAAAGGATGACTGGATGGGCACGGGAAGAGGCCGCGGGCCGCCCGGTGCTGGAAGTCTTCCAAATCATCGACGGCGAGACCCGCGAGCCGGTCGGTGACCCCACGCAGATGGCGATTAGCCATGACGCGCCGATGGGGCTGATGAGCAACAGCATCCTGATCCGCAGGGACGGCCTGGAATTGTCGGTCGAGGACTCTGTCGCCCCGATCCGCGATCGCAGCGGCAAGGTGACCGGAGCGGTCGTCGTTTTTCATGACGTCGACGAGGCGCGCGCCATGGCGCTCAAGATGTCGCATCTGGCGCAATACGACTTTCTCACCGATCTTCCCAACCGGGTGCTCTTCAACGATCGGCTGACTCAGGCGATCGCCATGGCCCGACGCCATCAAGGGCTGCTTGGCATCCTTTTCCTCGACTGCGACCACTTCAAGGAAATCAACGATTCCTTCGGCCACGGCACCGGCGATCTCCTGCTGCAGTCGGTCGCCAAACGCCTGGTGGCGGCGGTACGCGGCTCTGACACCGTCAGCCGCCGGGGTGGCGACGAGTTCATCATCCTTCTGTCGGAATTGGAAAACGCCGAGGACGCCACAATCTGCGCGGAAAAGATTGTGAAGGCGCTGGCCGCGCCGCACCTAATCGGAGACCAGGGCGTTTCGCTGACGGTCAGCATCGGCTCCGCCATCTACCCGCACGATGGCCGCAATGTCGAGACTCTGGTCAGCAGTGCCGACCTTGCGCTCTATGAGGCCAAGCAAAGCGGCCGCAATACCTACCGCGCCTTTCAGCCGAAAATGAGGACCCGCGAAGTCGAGCGGCAATCGGTCGAATTCGGTCTTCTGCGGGCGCTGGAGAGGCAGGAATTCTGCCTGTACTTTCAGCCACGCGTGACCTTGGCGACCGGTGCGATGGTCGGCGTCGAGGCGCTCATCCGCTGGAACCATCCGGAGCGCGGGCTGGTCCCGCCGGCCGAATTCGTGCCCATCGCGGAAGATTCCGGCTTGATCGTCCCGATCGGGCGCTGGGTCCTGCAGACGGCGTGCGAACAGGCGGCGAGTTGGCGCAAGGCCGGACTCGGTATTGTTCCGATGGCGGTCAACGTCTCGCCGATTGAATTCCACAGCGCCAGTTTTCTTGACAGACTCGCCGGCCTCATCGCCGAGTATGGCGTGGGGTCCGGGGAGCTCGAGCTGGAGATCACCGAGCGCGTGCTCATGCGGGACGCCGAGACGATCGACTCGGCATTGCACGAGGTGGCGGATGTCGGCGTGCGGCTGACGCTCGACGACTTTGGCATCGGCTTTTCCAACCTCAACTATCTGAAGCGTTTTCCGATCACCACACTGAAGATCGACGCATCGTTCGTGCGGAATTTGTCCCGCGACACGAACGACAGGACACTGGTCTCGGCGATCATCGGCCTGGGCAAGACCCTCGGGCAAACCGTCATCGCCGAGGGCATCGAGACCGAAGAGCAGGTTGATTTGCTACATGAACTGGGTTGCGACCAGGGCCAGGGTTTCTACTTCTGTCGGCCACTGCCGGCGGACGACCTTGCGACCTATTTCACCGCAGCCACAACGGCTTCGAAAGGCGTGGCGTCGTCGGTATCGCTCCCGGCCGCTTGACCCCCCCCCCCGCGGCAGCTGGTGGATTGGCGCCGCAAGGCCACGTCTTAGAAGGGAAGGCCCCGGAGCGATCCGGGGCCTTCGTTTTATGTCGTTCAGCTTTTCACCGGTCGCTCTCGGCCGGCGACGCGCGGCTCAGAGTTCGCCGGCGCGCTGCTTGGCCTGCATGAAGTTGTCGTAAGTGCCGTCCGCGACCTGGAACCACAGGTTCTCCTCGTTGCGGAAGGCCTTCATCGCCTCGTAGATCTTCTTGAAAGCGGCGTTCTTGGCGCCGATCTCGTCATAGGTCTGGTTGGCCGCCTTGAAGCAGGCTTCCATGATCTCGTTGGTGAACGGGCGCAGCACCGCGCCACCGGCAACGAGCTTGCGCAGCGCGCCCGGATTGACCGCGTCGTAATGCGCCATCATGTCGACATTGGCCATCGCCGCCGCCGTCTTGACGATCGACTGATAGGCCGCCGGCAGCTCGTTCCACTTGTCCATGTTGACGAAGAAGTGGAGCATCGCCCCACCTTCCCACCAGCCCGGATAATAGTAGTACTTGGCGACCTTGTAGAAGCCGAGCTTCTCGTCGTCATAGGGACCGACCCATTCCGTGGCGTCGATCGTTCCCTTTTCGAGCGAGGGATAGATGTCACCGCCGGCGATCGAGGTCGGCACCACGCCGAGCTTGGAGATCACCGCGCCGCCGAAGCCGCCGATGCGCATCTTGATGCCCTTGAGGTCGTCGACGGTGTTGATCTCCTTGCGGAACCAGCCGCCCATCTGGGCATTGGTGTTGCCGCCCGGGAACCCGATGACGTTGTAGCCCTTGTAGAACTCGTTCATCAGGTCGATGCCGCCGCCGTAATACATCCAGGCATTCTCCTGGCGGGAGTTCAGCCCGAAAGGCACGGCGGTGCCGAAGGCGAAGGTCGGATCCTTGCCCCAGTAGTAATAGCTGGCGGTATGGCACATCTCGACCGTGCCGTTCTGCGAGGCGTCGAGCGCCTGCAGGCCGGGGACGATCTCGCCGCCGGCGAAGACCTGGATCTGGAACTTGCCGTCGGTCGCCTCGGAAACCGCCTTGGCGAAGGTCTCGGCCGCGCCATAGATCGTGTCGAGGGATTTCGGGAAGCTCGACGTCAGGCGCCATTTCACTTCCGGCATCGACTGGGCCACGGCCGGCGCCGCGAGCGTCGCGCCGCCGACGGCGGCACCGCCGGTCAGAAGACCGGCCTTCTTGATGAAAGTACGACGATCCATATTGCTTCCTCCCTATGCGGGAATCTTCCCGCCAATGCATTCGCAACATATATTCCTAACGCGATTGCCGCCGCCAAAGCCAACGCAGGGCAATCTCCCGAAACCGCGGGTCGACCCGCCGGTGCGGATGGATTCGCGTTCCGATACCAGCGGGCAGGTCGCGACAACCGGGCCGGGACCGAGATCCTGTCCTCGCCGCGCAATGTCAATTCCCTTCGGCGGGCGAACCGTCTATCTGATTATCGATATGAGCACGATCCCAATGCCGACCCCGCTCATCGCCGTCTCCGCCGACGTCAGGGACGTCGACGGCTATCGCTGGCACGCCGCCCCCGACACCTATCTGAAGGCGGTCGTCGCCGGCCTCGGCGGCCTGCCGGTCATCGTCCCCTCCCTCGCCGGCGGCATCGACCTCGACACCTTGCTCGACCGCGTCGACGGCGTGCTGGTCACCGGCAGCCGCTCCAATGTCTATCCCGGCGAATACGGCGCCGCGCCGACGCCGGAGGCCGAGCCCTATGACCGCGACCGCGACGCGATGGTGCTGCCACTGATCCGCGCCGCGATCGCGCGCGGCGTGCCGCTCTTCGCCATCTGCCGCGGCATGCAGGAGCTCAATGTCGCGCTCGGCGGAACGCTCGTCGCCGAGGTGCATAAGCTGCCCGGCCGCGCCGACCACTACGCGCCCGCTTCCGAGCCGCAGCAGACGAGCGCTTCGCCATCCGCCAGGATGTCGCCATCGCCCCGGCCGGGGCGCTCGCCGCCATCCTCGAGGCGCCCGCCGTGCGGGTGAACTCGCTGCATCGCCAGGCGATCGCCGACCTCGCCGCCGGTCTCGCCGTCGAGGCGAGCGCGCCCGACGGCACCATCGAGGCGGTGCGGGTGAAGGATGCGCCGGGCTTTGCCATCGGCGTCCAGTGGCATCCGGAATACTGGGTGGAGAGCGACGGGCCGTCCTCGCGCCTCTTCGCCGCCTTCGGCAAGGCCGTGCGCGATCGCATGGCCGCCCGCCAGCCCGGACGGGACACCGTCGAATAGCAAACGCCGCCGGCAAGCCGGCGGCGCTTCGCTGAGGTCTTCTTGGATATTGAGGGTCAGGCGATCAACGGCTTCAGGCCGGGATGATCCTTGACGAACTTCCAGTTCTCAACCACGCCGTCGAGCCCCCAGACATGGCCGGCATGCTTGACGATGAGAAGGAGCAGGACACCCGCATAGACGATGTGCTCGTCGAGCAGGAAGTTGTTGGCGTTGCTGATGTAGGGGAAGTCCATATGGGCGGTCCAGTAGAGGATCATCAGCGCGATGCCGAAGACGGCGCTGACCCGCACCATCAGGCCGAACAGCAGCGACAGCCCGATCAGCAGATGGCCGTACTCGACCAGGAAGGAGAGCGCCGGCGCGATCCCCGGGCCGGTGAAATGAGAATAGAGCCCGTGAAAGGTCTTCGTCGAGTTCAGGAACCCGGCGACGCTCCAGCCGGGCACGAACACCTGGTGCGACGCGGCATAGAGAAACGTCCACCCCATCGCCAGACGGAAGAACAGAATGAGGGCGCGTTCGGATTGTGAATTGGTCATGGCAGTCATCCTCATTGGGCGTCCTCCCCCAGGAGGACCTTGTCGCCTCTCCGTTGCTCCGTGACCTGACGTCAGAAGCAACTAACCATTCCAGTCTAGGCGGGATGACTGACCTTTCCTTGATTTTGCTCAAAAATGCGCCACTACGTGTTTTGCCGTAGCGGATCAGTAGTTAGCGTTGTCCGGAAGGGCATCAAGCGCTGACACACAATTGCCGCAGCATCGCCAGAACTCGAGAGCACGGCTTGGCCGGAGCCGGGCCGCGACCAGGCGAATTGCCTAGGGCGTGACCTCATAAGCGCGTAGCCAAAGCCGGACTGATGCGAGCATTCGGCGTCAAATCCGCGATCTGCCAGCAACATTGTTCCTTGATGCAATCCGGTCAAAAGCAGCGAACCTGGCCTGTTGTCGCAGGCTTCGCCGGGCGTGAGGTCGGGGTCCACCGGCAGGCCCTCGGCGTCCACGACCGCGTGAATTTGGCTGGTCAGCCCGCCGCGTGAACGACCCATGTGTGGCTCACGATTGTCGGCGATGCAAACACCGTGCTGGTGCCCGCGCACGACCGAGATGTCGATCATCTGCACCGCTGCGTCATTGGCAGTGGCAAGAGTTCCCATGGTCCGATCCCAAACGCCCGCCCGCGCCAACGAACGAAGCGATTGTAACAGGCCGTATGAGGGCCGAAGCTCTTCGGCAGATCGCGCCACGGCGCACCTGATCGCAAGACCCAGAATATGCCAATGAGCACACGGCGATCGTCGACTCGGGAAACGCCGCGCGGCTTGTTCGGAAGCATCGGCCAGATGAGTCCCAACACATAGTCGCTGAGTTCATACCGCATGATTCATGCTCCTCTGGGGAGCTTGGAACCAAATCTGTGCGCTGGCACGCAAGGCGGATCGTCACTTCCGGTATCGGAGCAACTGCGGTGGTTTTGTGTATTCGCAGGCTGGGCTTGCGGCTTGAGCCGTCAACCAATCCTTTACTCGCCTTGGCGCACTGGTCGAGACTGGCTGACGCCATGTCAGCGCGAAGGAAGCTCTGAATGCCCCAGAACTGGGAAGCTGAGTGGAAACTCGGCGGCGTCTTCGATCTGATGCCTGACGCGGTTTTGGTCGTTTCCAAAGACGGGACCATCTCCAGAGTCAACGACCAGCTGACTGCGATGTTCGGCTACAGTCGGGAAGAGCTTATTGGGTCGCCGATCGAAATTCTGGTTCCGGAATCGTCCCGCGGCATCCACGTTGGTCAACGGACTGCGTACGAGAAGGACCCGCACGCTCGCCCGATCGGGGACGGCCTTGACCTTCGCGCGACGTCGCAAGGACGGAACAGAGTTTCCAGTCAGCATCATGCTCGGTCCGATTACCGGACGGGGCGATGATCGAACTATGGCTGTTATCCGAGATTTGGCGGCCACAGAAAGCAACTCGGCGCCGCTCATACACCGACCAGCTGACCGGCTTGCCAAATCGTGCGGCGCTGTTCCATGACCTCGGCGAACGCGCGGCGGCCGTCGAGAGCAGCGGCCACGCACCGGAAATCAGACGCGTCGCCCTGCTCGACTTGACCGGTCTTCACGATGTCAACAACTCGCTCGGTCATGCCGCCGGCGACGAGGTCCTTCGTTCGGTTGCGCGTCGTCTCTCAGTTGCGTCCGAGGGAATCACCAAGGCATATCGGCTCAGCGGAGTGCGGTTCGTTCTGCTGGTGTCCGGCGCAAACGATCCGCTGGGTTTGATAGCTGACATTCGCAAGGTGATCGGCAAGCTTACTGAGCCCATTCGAGGTCTCTGGAAAGTCGGTCTTCATCAGCGCCGAATGTCGGCATTGTATTCGAAGCCGAGGCCGGCAGAGGCACTGAAGAGCTTTTGGCTGACGCCGATCTTGCACTCTATCACGCCAAGGCAAAGGGACGCGACGGATACGCTCTCTTCGCCTCCTTCATGAGGGCGGACGCGAACGCGCGACGAGCGCTCGCGAAGGAAATCGAGGAGGCCTTCAAGAATTGGTCAACTGGAACTGTTCTTCCAGCCGCAGGTGCGGTTATCCGATCTGAGGCTTGTGGGCGCGGAGGCACTTCTTCGCTGGAATCACCCGACAATGGGCATTGTTCCTCCCTCGATCTTCCTGGATGTCTTGGCCGCAAGCCCGATCGTTGCTGAGGTCGGGGACTGGGTCCTGCGCTCAGCGTGTTGCGAGGCCCGTGAATGGCGCGGGTTGGCATCAAACAAGATATTTGTGGGGGTGAACCTTTTTCAGTCGCAGATCGCGGATCCCGAGCTGCCTGACGAGATTGCCGCCATGCTTGCCGAGATAGACCTCCCGGCAGACCTTCTCGAGTTGGAGATTTCGGAGAACTTCACATTGGAAAATGACGAGGAGATCCACGCGTTCTCTTACGGCAGCTTCGCGCCGCCGGCGTAGGGCTGGCTCTCGACGACCTCGGAACCGGGCGCGCCAGTCTGACCCAAGTCGCCAAACTGCCGGTCTCCTGTCTCAAGATCGACCAGAGCTTCGTGCGCCAAATGGTTCCCGGCGGCCGGGATGCGGTCTTGGTCGAGGCGCTGGTGGCGCTGGCCCACAAACTCAGCATGCAGGTCGTGGCAGAGGGCGTCGAGACCGAAGCGCAGGCCAAAATCTTGTCGGTATCTTCGTGCGATCGGGTACAGGGCTATTTCTTGGGTCGGCCAATGCCTGCGCTCGAGTTCCGCGCGCTGGTCGGCCACGAAAGGTTCCCTGTCCTCGCTGCAGCCGCCGGCTAGACTATCGGGGACCGGATTCACTGCTCTCTGCGGCGTTCTTGCAGCTCGCGGCCGCGTGAGCTCCTTTGTCGGCCAAGACCCGCCATGTGCGCTGCACATGATGATGCAGCACACATGCTTGTGCGTCCACGAAGTCTGCTCCTGGCGCTTTCCGGAAGCGCGCTAGGCACTGAACGGCTTCCAGGCCCAGCGCACTTTTGAGGCCGCGGCCTAGCTGCCGAGCATCTGCCGCATTTCGGCGGCGAAGGCCTTCAGCGCCTCGGCCGGCGTCTGCTTGCCGACCACCATCGACTGCCACACCGCCTGCTCCTTGGTGCGCATGGCCGGCATCGCCGGCGGGCGCGGACGGGCGAAGGCGACGTCGAGCTGCTTGATGGCGACCGAATAGCCGGGCTCCTTCTCGATCGCCGCCTTGGCGATCGGCACGTCCTCGGTGCCCTTGACGATCGGCAGGTAGCCGGTGCCGACGAAGATCTTGGCGATCATCTCCGGCGTCGTCATGAACTTCAGGAACGCCCAGGCGCCGGCCTGGTGGGCGGCGTCCGAGGCCGCGGCAATGCCGACCGTGGCGCCGCCGATCGGCGCGGCGCACTTCACGTCGCAGGGCAGCGGCGCGACGCCGAGGTCGAACTTGGCCGCCTTGCGCAGGCTGCCGAAATCGCCGGTCGAGCCGAAGGAGATCGCCGCCTGACTGTTGAGGAAATACTGCTTGCCGATCTTCTCGTCGATCGCCGCCTCGACCGAGGCGACCTTGTACTTGCGGATGAGGCCGACCAGGTACTCATGCGCCTTGATCGTCTCCGGGCTGTCCATGCGCACCGAATTGTCGGTCGGGTCGATCCACTCGCCGCCGGCCTGGTCGATGAAGGCCCAGCGGACGAACTGGCTGAGGCCGGTGATGCCCCATTGCTTGGTCTGGTCGCCGTCGCGCACGGTCAGCTTCTCGCCGTCGGCGAGCAGTTCGTCCCAGGTCTTGGGCGGCTTCGCCGGGTCGAGCCCGGCGGCGCGGAACAGGTCCTTGTTGTAGAACATGACCGGCGTCGAGACGTTCACCGGCAGCACATAGGACTTGCCGAGATACTTTGCCGCGTTGAGCGCGAAGGGCTTGAAGCGGTCGGTGAAGTGCGCGCCCTCCTTGGCGAAGAACGGGTCGAGCGGCGCCAGCACGCCGGCATCGGCGAACAGCCCGTAGCGGGTCACTTCGAGCATCATCAGGTCGGGCTGGCGATGCGCCGGGATCGCCGCCTGCAGCTTGACGATGGCGTCGTTATAGGGACCAACGAATTCGGGCTTGACCACGTACTGGCTCTGAGAGGTGTTGAAGGCATCGGCGATCGCGTCGATCGCTTTCTCGCCCTCATTGCCCAGCGAGTGCCAGAAGGTGATGGTCATCGGGTCGGCATGGGCCGGAACGGCCGCCAGCGCGGCCATGACCAGGCCGGCCGCGGGAAGAAGTTTTTTGAGCATCGCGAAGCCTCTGTGTTGACGTGCGTCGTGGGTGGCGCGGCAGGGAGCCGGGCCCGCCGTCAGGTCCCATAGAGGCGCTTCACAACACGACGGTGACGCCGCTTCATCAGGCTGTCACGAAGCTCGCATACCGCCGGGGCAATGACCCGTCTGCTTCGCCCCTATCTCTATGTGCTGCCCTGCCTCATCGTGCTGGCGCTCTTCACCTACTGGCCGATCCTCTATTCGGTCTGGCTGAGCCTGCATAAGTTCAACATTCTCAGCGGCGCCTCGACCTTCGTCGGCACGCACAATTTCTCCGCTCTGCTGACCAGCCCCGACTTCCAGAATTCCGTGCGCGTGACCTTCCTGTTCACGCTTCTGACGGTGCCGCTGCGCCTCGTCCTGGCGCTTGGGCTGGCGCAGGTGCTGCGCGACGAGAGCCGACTGACGCGCATCATGCGCGGCGCCTATTTCCTTCCCTATGTGACCAGCTCGGTCGCCATCGGCGTCGTCTGGAGCTGGATCTTCAACACCGACATGGGGATGGTGAACCTGGTCATCGGCTTTCTTGGCATGCCGCACCTGCCCTGGTTCCAGGATTCCAACCTCGCCCTCGTCGCCCTGTCCGTCGTCGCCAACTGGCAGCAGCTCGGCTACGACGCGCTGCTCTATGTGGCGGCGCTGAATGCCATACCGGAGGAATATTACGAGGCCGCCCGCCTCGACGGCGCCGCCGCCTGGCAGCGCTTCACCAACCTCACCCTGCCGCTGGTCGCGCCGACGACGCTCTTCCTGCTCGTCGTCTCGGTGGTCAACACCTTCCAGATCTTCAGCCTCGTCAATGTCATGACCGAGGGCGGCCCCGCCAACGGCACCAACGTGCTGATGAACCACCTCTATTACCTGAGCTTCATCCTCTTCGACGTCTCCAGGGGATCGGCGCTGGCGGTCATCCTGTTCATCGGCCTGCTGGCGATCACGCTCATCCAGTTCCTGCTTGCCCGGGGCCGCGTCAATTATGACCTTGGCTAGAACCTTTCCCGAAACGGCGGCGGCAGACGCCTCCACCGAAGGCGCCGGCGTACCGACGCGATCCCGCGACACGCTGACCGGCGCGGCGAGTTGGCCGATGCGGGTGGCGCGCATCCTCGCTGGCCTCTTCGCCCTCGTCGTCCTCTTCCCCTTCGTCTACGGCTTCGTCGCCGCCATGCTGTCGCCGGCCGACGTCATGGCGCGGGCGCCACGCTACTGGCCGCTCCATCCGGAGAATTTCCTCCGCGTCTTCGACGTGCAGCCCTTCCACCTCTTCCTGTTCAATTCGCTGCTGCTCGCCACTGTCACGACGATCGGTGTGATGACGACATCGATCCTCGCCGCCTACGCCTTCGCCCGCATGGATTTCCGCGGGCGGCAGGTCCTGTTCATCGCCGTCGTCGGCGCCATGATGATCCCGACGCTGATCTCGATCATCCCCAACTACCTGCTCATGGCCCGGCTCAACCTGGTGCCGAGCCGCATCGCCGCCATCCTGCCGACCCTCGCCTCGGGCTTCACCACCTTCTTCCTGCGCCAGCACTTCAAGGCGATCCCGCGCGCCTTCGACGAGGCGGCGCAGCTCGATGGCGCCGGGTCCCTGCGCATCCTCGCCCAGATCATCGTGCCGCTGGCCAAGCCCGCCATCGCGTCCATGGCGGTCTTCGCCTTCCTCACCGAATGGAACTCCTATCTCTGGCCGCTGATCGTTCTCGACGGCAACCAGAGCACGGTGCAGATCGGGCTCGCCCACATGCAGGCCGAGATCCGCGAACAGCCGCTGACCGACTGGCCGCTGATCCTGGCGGCAAGCTCGGTGACGCTGATCCCGAGCTTCATCCTTTTCATCGCCGTCGAACGGCATATCGTGCGTGGCGCCGGCCTCAGCGTCGGCCGCTGACCAAGATGAGCAAGGAAGCCCCGTCATGACCATCATCGCCTCGCATCGCGGCGGCACCCATCTGTGGCCCGAGAACAGCCTTCTCGCCTTCCGCAACACCGCGGCGCTGCCGGTCGGCTATGTCGAGTTCGACGTCCAGCGCACCAAGGACGGCGTCCTCGTCGTCCATCACGACGCCCGCATCGACCGCACGACCGACGGCACCGGCGCCATCGCCGAGATGGATTTCGCCACGCTCCGCCGCTTCGTCATCATCGGCAGCGGCGGCGAGCCAATCCCGGCGCTCGACGAGGTGCTCGCGGTCTTCGCCCCCTCGCCCGTCGACCTGCGCCTCGAGATCAAGATGAAGCCGGACCTGCGGCCTTATGAGGGCATGGAAGCGGAGATCGTCGAAAAGCTCACCGACGCCGGCATGCTGGCGCGCACGCTCGTCACCAGCTTCCGCATCGACCGTCTCGCCGCCTTCCGCTTGGCACTGACCGGCGACGAGCAGCCGATCGGCCTGATGTGGCTGGTCTCCCAGCCGGTGCTCGAACTCTGCGGTCTGGACGGTGTCTTCAGCGTCGCCGAGACCGCCGGCATCCGCGAGCTTGGCCTGCGCCACGACGCCATCGACGAGGCGCTCGCCGCCGAGGTCACCGGCCGCGGTCTCAAGCTCCACGGCTGGGCCGCCCACAGCCGCGAGGCCGCCGAGCGCATGTTCGCGCTCGGCGTCGAGAGCTTCACCACCGACCGCCCGGACATCGCCATCGACGTCGCCAGGGCGCGCGGCTGACGCGTCGACCGCAACGGCCCGTTCGCAGCGCAATATCCGGCAGCCCGGATGGAGCGAAACGCAATCCGGGACCGATAACCGGCGCATGGGCGGCCTTTGGATCGTCGCTGAACCCCTTCGCCCTGCCGCGAAGGCGTTGCGAGAGTCAGCGCCCCGTAAACCCCAGCAAGACCAACGGGATCGGGAGATCTCCTGAATCAATCAGGCAACCGGGCCGAGCAGCCAGTCCAACCACCGGGCGAGCCGCCTGGAGGACCGTCGGCCTCCGCGAGCCAGCTATCCGGCTAACCAGCGGCCTGCTAAATTGGAGCCGGCGTTGGTGAGGCGGAGGATGGCGGATGGACCGCGTTCTGAATCCACGGACTGCGCAGGCACATGGACGTCTCTGGGGTCTCAGGGCACGGGACTGGGCCGACTTTCAGGAGGGGACGGTCCGCCCGGTCTTCGAGGCTGTGCTCGAACGCACAGGTGTCGGGCCGGGCACGCGCTACCTCGACGCCGGATGCGGCGCGGGCATGGCGGCGGAGTTTGCCGCCAGGCGCGGCGCCGAGGTTGCCGGCGTCGATGCGGCGGAAGCGATGCTGGCGATCGCGCGATCGCGCGTTCCGGCCGGCGACTTCCGCCAGGGCGATCTCGAGGATCTGCCTTTCGCCGATGAGAGCTTCGACGTGGTCACCGGTTTCAATTCGCTGCAATATGCCGGCAATCCGGTTGCGGCACTGCGCGAGGTCGGACGTGTCGTCAGGCGCGGCGGTTCGGTCGTGGTGATGACCTTTGGCGATCCCGCCGGAATGGAGGTGGTCGCCCTCTTGACCGCGCTGAAGCCGCTCCTGCCGCCTCCGCCGGCCGGCGCCCCGGGTCCGTTTGCACTGTCCGATGAAACCGTCCTGCGCCGCTTCGCGACGGATGCCGACCTTGAACCGGTCGAGGTGTTCGACGTCGACAGCCCCTGGATTTATGCCGACGAAGCCGCCGCGATGCGCGGTCTCATGTCGACCGGCAATGCCGTCCGGGCGATGGAGCAGATCGACGAAACGGTCGTCACAAAAGCCTACGCCGCCGCGCTCGCGCCTTTCCGCCTGCCCGACGGCAGCTATCGCGCCTCGGCCTGGTTCCGCTGCCTCCTCGCACGACGGTAGAGCAATTGCAGGAAAAGTGCTCTGCACTTTTCCGTCCGAAATTGCGGTGAGAACAAAGCGTTAGAGCGGATCAGCGATTCCATCGAACGATGGTCCGTTGTGGCTCCCGCTGGCGTGCACAGGCGACCATCGCGTCACGCCGGAACCGGTCAGTTCATCGCTCTGCCGGTGGCGAAACGATCAACATCCGCGCGGGTCGTGAGCAATTCCTTGGTGCCGTTGAACTGCTCCCATAGCCGCTGATGAGCCAACCGCGAGTTCCAGTTTGTTCTGTTCGGATACTCCGCGACCCAATCGAGCATCGACTGGAAGGACGCGTCGTCGCCGTCGCCCTGATTTCCGCGAAGACGGAGATTCCTCAGGCACTCGTCCACGGGCAAATCGATGAAGACGAAATGCGTGGTTCGCGGCAACGCGGCCGGAAGCAACCAGCCGTACACGCCCTCGATCACCCAGGCATCACCGTTCGCATGGTCCCGCACCTCCCGGAACACGGCCTCCTTGTCCCGGCCTTCCCCGCCATAGGCACCGGCCCAGTAGACATCGTCGAGTCTGACCAGAGGCAGCGACAGCCGGTTCGCGATCCGCCCGCCCAGCCAGGTCTTTCCGGAACCGCCGTTTCCGGTGATGAGAACGCGCATTACAGGTCCTCGGAGTCTGCGCTCGGGGCGCCTTCTTGCAGCCGGCAACCCGGTCGGCGGTCCTATCCCGCGTGATGCACCACCAGCGCGCCACCGAGCAGCGTCAGCCCGATCAGGAGGATGAAGGCGGCGGCAACGATTTCGGCGCCGCGCACCAGCCGGGCCGTCATCGGCGTGTCGACGCCACCGGCAACGCGGATCGCCGCCCCGCGCGCCGTCACCGCCAGCGTCGCCAGTGTCGCCACCGTCAACCCGGTGCCGGCCGCCATGACGAAGGTCGCCGCCACGCCGACGAGGTAGAGTTTTTGCGACAGGGCGAAGACGAGGATGATGATCGCCCCCGAGCACGGGCGGATGCCGACCGCCAGGATCGTCGACCAGGCCCGCAGCAGGAACCGGCGGAGCGTCACCGGCGCCGGTCGACCGAGCTCGACTGTCGCCGCTTCCACATGCGCGCAGTCAGGGCCATGCGCCAGGGCGTGGTCGTCGTGCTCATGAGCGTGGTCGTGGTGATGATCATGGTCATGCGCGTGATCGTGCTCATGCCCGTGGCCATGGTCATGCCCATGGTCGTGCTCATGCTCATGCCCGTGGTCATGGTCATGCGGCACGTGATGATGATGGTGATGGTGATGGCCGCCGCCGCCGAACGTCTTGCTCCACAGCAGCCAGGCACCGACCAGCGCCACCAGCCCGTAGCTGGCGATCTCGAACATGTCGGTCGCCCGCGTCATGGTCATGGCGGTAGCGCGCAGGATGACCGCGGCGACGCTGACGACCAGCACCGCCGTCACCGCCTGCACGAAGGCGGCCATGAAGGAGAGCGCGATGCCCCGCCGCACCGTCTCGCCGGAGGAGACCAGATAGGCGCTGATCACCGCTTTGCCGTGACCCGGCCCGACCGCGTGGAAGACGCCATAGGCGAAGGACAGCGACAGGAGCAGCCACGCCGCCCAGCCATTCGCCTTGATCTGCTCCAGCGCGTCGGTCAGCGCCCGGTAGAATTCGGCCTGGCGCAGCGACACCCAGATGAAGAAGGGACCGAGCGGTCCGCCAAAGCCGGTGCTGGTCGAATCGGGCGTGGCGATGCCGAAGGGGCTCGCCGCCTGCGCGTGCGGCATGGTCAGGGCCAGCGCCAGTCCCGCGCCGGCAACCGCGATCCAGGCCCGCGCCTTCACGGACACTTGACCAGCACCACATTGGCCAGCGCCGCCGCGGCACTGAGAAGGTCCGGCGGCAGGTCGTGCTGTTCCATCGGGATCGCCGCCAGCGCGTTCATGGTGCTGGCATCGAGTTCATGCGGTGGCCGGTAGGTGGCGCTGCATCCGGCCGGCGGCGAATCGAGCGCGACCGGGTGATCCTTCACGAAGGTGAAGGCGACAAAATATTCTGGGTCGAAGATCTCGACCGTCGCCGTGCCATGCACCGCCACCGGCTCCTTCAGCGGCAGGGTGAAGAACAGCGTCAGCCGCGCATTGTGAAACTCAAGCCAGTATTCCGTCGGCGTGACGAAGCTGTGCTTCGGCTTGCCGAAAAGGAGATAGGTGAAGAAGTCGTACTCCTTCAGCGAGTCGATATTCACCTTGGCCAGCGGCTTCAGTTCGGCGTCCGACAGCTTGCCGTCGTTGTTGGTGTCGAGCCCCTGGACGGCGAAGGCGGTGAACGCCTTGTCGAACTGCCAGATGTTGCGGATGGCGGTGATCTCGCCGGCGCTGTTGAAGACGATCTCGGCCTTGGCGTCGACGAAGACGTGGGGATGAGCGGCGGCCGGCGACGCGCCGGCGATCCACCAGGCCGCAAGGGCAAGGACGAGCGTGAGCGCGCCTCGGTCTCTGGTCAGTCGGCTTCTGGTCACAGGCGGCGAATCCCCGAACAGGTGCATTCCCGTCGCCAAGTACGGCCAAATCGCGGCCTGCCGCGTGCCGGATTGCCGCAGGACCTACAGCAATTGCAGGAAAAGTGGAGACCACTTTTCCGTCCGGAATTGCGGCAAGAACAAAGAGTTGGAGCGGATCGACGATTCCATCGAACGATGATCCGCTCTAGCTCGCCAGGATCTTCCGCGCCAGGGCGATCAGCGCCCGGTCTCGTCCGGGCGGTGCGATCAGCGACAGGCCGAGCGGGCAGTCCTCGACCTCGGCCAGCGGCAGCGAAATCTGCGGGAAGCCGGAAAGACCCGAGATGCACAGCATCGACAGGGCCCGCGCGCGGAAGCTCTCCAATTCAGCCTCGCTCGCCGCCAGTGGCGGCGCGATCGTCGGCACGCTCGGCAGGACCAGCACCCCGTCCTCGCCGAGCACCTCGGCGAGCCGCGCCCGCGCGTCGGCGCGCTTCGGTACCGCCTCGCGATATTCGGTCTCGGTGACGCGGCTCGCCGCCTCGAAGCGCCCGCGCACCGGCGGCGTCAGGTCGGGATTGACCCTGGTGATCCACGGCCCATGCGCCTTCCACGCCTCGTAGCCCTGGATGGTGCGGAAGAGGTTGAGCCAGGAGGCAAGCCCCTCGGTCGCCAGCACCAGCGCGCCGGCCGGTTCCAGGTGCTCGCCGACCCGGGCGACCGCCGGCCGCAACGCCGCGTCCTCGGCCTCGCCGAGGAGGAGCTGATAGGCGTCCTCGGCGATGATCATGCGCTTCAGCGCCGGGCCTGGCTCGTCCTCGCCGAGCACCACCGCGCCGACCCCCTCGTAGAGGTCGATGTCGCGGGTGAACCAGCCGACCGTATCGAAGCTCGCCGCCAGCGGCTGGCAGCCGCCGATGTCGATCCGCCCGAAGGTCGGCCGCAGCCCGATCAGCCCGCAGAAGGAGGCCGGCGCCCGCACCGATCCGCCGGTGTCGCTGCCGAGCGCGAAATCGACCAGCTTCGCCGCGACCGCCGCCGCCGATCCGGAGGACGAACCGCCCGGCACCCGGCCGGGTGCCGCGACATTGACCGGCGTGCCGTCGCGATCGTTGCGCCCGTCGAGCGAGAAGGCCATCTCGGAGGTATGGGTCTTGCCGACGAAGCGGGCGCCGGCGGCAAGCAGCCGCGCCACCACCGGCGCATGCGCGGCCGCGATGCCGTTCTCCTTGCGCCTGGTCGGATTGCCGCTGCCGGTCGGATAGCCAGCGACGTCATAGATGTCCTTGACGGCGAAGGTCAGTGCCGGCAAGCGGCCCCTCGGCGGCGTTCGCCACCTCCGCGTCGGGATAGTCGAGAAAGGCATGGACAGGATCGGCGGCAATCAGCATGGGACCCCTGCGAAGGATTGTGGTCGTCGGAACGGGACCGGTCGGCGAAACGGTTCGGATGGCTGCCGCCCGCCTCCGTGCCCGGGACAGACCTCCCGAGCAAACGGATCGCGACCAGCAAGCGATTGGTCGCCAAGCCTTGCACGTTTCGCCGCGCCGCGAAACCGCCTGCCGCGCGACCGATCGGCGCCGGCCCGGCCCCGCCCCTAGGCCGCCACCGCCGCCCCGTCGCAGCGCGGGTCGGAGGCGCCCAACAGCCGGCCGTCGGCACGGCGCACGATCATGCCGGCATGGCCCATGCCGTCGAGATAGCCCTCGCTCGACACGGTCAGTTCATGGCCGGCGCGCTCCAGCGCGGTGACGATATCCGGATCGAAGCGGTTCTCCAGAACGAGCGCCGCCTCCTGGCGCCCCCATGTGCGCCCGACCCGGAAACGCGGCGCCGCGATTGCCTCGTCGGGCGCCATGCCGAACTGCACGTGCCGGGTGAAGATCTGCGCCTGGAACTGCGGCTGCCCGTCGCCACCCATCGAGCCATAGGTCATCATCCGCCCGTCGTCGAAGAGCGCCAGCGGCGGATTGAGCGTGTGGAACGGCTTTCTGCCCGGCTCCAACGGATTGAGTGAGGCCGGGTCGAGCGAGAAGCTCGAGCCGCGGTTCTGCCAGATGATGCCGGTGCGCGGCAGCACCAGGCCGGAGCCGAACTCCCAGTAGAGCGACTGGATGAAGGAGACCGTCCGCCCCTTCGCGTCGATCGCGCCCATCCAGATCGTATCGCTCGGCCGCCCGCCCGCCTGCCACGGCGCCGCATGCGTCCGGTCGATGCGATCCGCCTCCGCGTCGAGCCAGGCGGCGTCCAGATAGGTGGTGACATCCTCGCCATAAGCCGGATCGGTGACGACGCCGTCGCGAAGCTGGAGCGCGCGCTTGGTCGCCTCGATCAGCCCGTGGATATGCGCAAAGCTCTCGCCGCGCGTCACCGCCAGCCGATCGAACAGGCCGAGGATGACCAGCGAGGCGAGCCCTTGCGTCGGCGGCGGAAAGTTGAAGAGCCGGGCCCCCTTGATCGGCATTGTCAGCGGCGCGATCAGCCGCGCCTCCTGGCGCCTGAGGTCGTCGCGGGTGACGACGCCCTCCACCGCCTCGAAGTCCGCCGCGATCTCGGCGGCGATGTCGCCGCGATAGAAGTCCATGAAGCCGCTATGGGCCAGGTGATCGAGCGTGTCGGCAAGCTTCGTCAGCTTCAGTGTCGCCCCTTCCTCCGGCGCCTTGCCGTCGGCGAGGAACTGGTCGGCGAAGCCCGGCACCGGCGCGAGGTCTGCAAGATGCTCGGCCGCCATCTGGGCCTGGGAGCGGCTGACCGTGATGCCGGCCTTGGCGCGTGCCACCGCCGGCGCAAGAAGTTCTTCGCGCGGCAGCCGGCCGCCCATCGCCTGCGCGATCTCGAGGGCGAGCTGCCAGCCGGAGACCGTGCCGGCGACGGTCAGCGCGGCGTCGACCCCGCGCGTCGGCACGCTGTGATGGCCCGCCTTTTCGTAGTGCGCGCGCGTCGCCAGCGATCCGGCCGCCCCGCAGGCGTCGATCGCCCTCACCGGCCGACCCGGCTCGGTGACGAGCCAGAAGCCGTCGCCGCCGATGCCGTTCATATGCGGATAGACCACCGCGATCGCCGCCGCCGCCGCGATCATCGCCTCGAGCGCATTGCCGCCCGCCCGCAGCACCTCCGCCCCGATCTCGGCCGCCGCGTGATGCGGCGCCACCACCATTCCCTTTTCGCCGACGACAGTCTCGGTCAAATCCGTGATCCCCTTCGCTGAAAGCCGCCCTTCCTAGCGCAATCCGCTCCCCCGCGCTGCCCCAATTCGCGGCACGCAACGTCCACCACAAGATAACGCCGGCGGCCCGAAGCCCGGATGAAGCGCAACGCAGTCCGGGAAAGACGCCCTTCGCCGCTCGCTTGACAGGCAACCAAACAGTTGCCTATTGTCGCTCATGGATGCGGTCTTCAAGGCGCTCGCCGATCCGACCCGCCGCGCTTTGCTCGATCGGCTGCGGGCGGAGAACGGGCAGGACCCTGAACGCGCTCTGCGCCGATCTAGCGATGACCCGTCAGGCGGTCACCAAGCATCTGGGAATTCTGGAAGCGGCGAACCTGATCGCCACCATCCGCCGCGGGCGGCAGAAGCTGCACTACCTCAACCCGGTGCCTATCCACGAGATCTACGAGCGTTGGATTGCGAATTTCGAGCGGGATCGGCTTCAGGCGCTGAGCGAGTTGAAGAAGTCCCTTGAAGGAGAAGGCCCATGAGCCGCTTCGTCTATGTCACTTACATCCGCACGACGCCCGCCAGGTTGTGGGAGGCTCTCCTCAAGCCCGAATTCAACCGCCTCTTCTGGTTCGGCGGCTATCAGGACTGCGAGTGGAAGTCCGGCGCATCCTGGCAACTGGTCTTCGCCGACGGAACGGTGAGCGATACCGGCGAGGTCGTCGAGATCGAGCCGGAGAGACGCCTCGTCATCCGATGGCGCAACGCGTTCAAGCCGGAGTTGAAGGCGGAAGGATTCACCCGCTGCACCTTCGACATCGAGCCGGAGGGCGGCACCGTGAAACTCACCGTCATCCATGAAAGCGACCGCGACGAATCGAAGATGATCGAAGCGGTCTCCGGGGGCTGGCCGAAAATCCTGTCGAGCCTGAAGAGCCTGCTCGAGACCGGCGCGGCGCTCGAGGTCAGCGCCGGCAGCAAGGCGGCGAGGGAACGGGACGAAACCGTCAAGCGCGTGCTCAAGGGCGCGTGAGCGAAAGCGGCGCCGACGCAATGGGCGCGGCGCCCGACACGGAACACACCACCGAAGGGAGAGCGAGACCATGGCGGCGAGCATGCACCCCTTTCTCATGTTCCAGGGCGGCGCCGAAGAGGCGATGGACTTCTATGTCTCGCTCTTCCCCTCGGCCCGCATCAATTCCATCGACCACTATGGCGAGGGAGAACCCGGCCCGGCGGGCTCGGTCAGGCACGCGACCTTCACCCTCGCCGGCCAGACCGTGCGCTGCATCGACAGCCCGGCGAAGCACGACTTCACCTTCACGCCGTCCTTTTCCTTCTTCGTCGAATGCGAATCGGACGACGAGATCGATCGTCTCGCCGCCGCCCTCAGCGACGGCGGCGCGGTGCTGATGCCGCTCGAAGATTACGGCTTCAGCCGCCGCTTCACCTGGCTCGCTGACCGCTTCGGCGTCTCCTGGCAGCTCAACCTTGCCTGACAAGGCGCATGATTCTGCGGACCGACGCGTGCCGGCCACTGGAGGCCGGTGGCGGTCGCGGGCCTGGCCTCGGCTCATGGACGCGGATAGGCCGCCCGGCACACGGACACCACGACATCGCGCAGCCAGCGATGTCCGGGGTCATCCTCCAGGCGCGGATGCCAAATGGCCGAAACCGCGATCTCCGGCGTGCGAACCGGCAATTCGAAGCTCCTGAGGCCGGCGGCGGCCGCGTGATCGCTCGCCAGGCCATTGCCGAGGTACGAATGCGGCACGAGCGCGACCAGGTCCGAGTGCCGCGCGATCTGCATCGCGTCGGGATAGGCCGGGACGACGACAATCGTCGCCCGCTTCAGGCCCAGTCGTTCCAGCGCGTCATCGACCGGACCGGTGAACGTCCCCCGGCGTGAGGCGACGACATGGCGGCAGGCGGCGTAGCGCTTCGCGGTCACGCCCTCGTTCGCCAGAAGCGGGTGCCCGACCCGGCAGACGCCGACGAACCTGTCGCGAAAAAGCAGCAAAGTCCGCACTTCCGGCGCCGTGGTCCCCACCACCCCGATCTCCAGGTCGATCAGCCCTTCGCGAAGAGGGCGCGCGTCCTTGTCGGGTTTGGGTACAAATCGGAGCCGGACATGGGGGGCGGCATCGGTGATTGCCGACACGAGTGGTGCCGAAAGGCGCTCGAGGAATCCCTCGCCCGCGCGGATCGTGAATGTCCGGTCAAGCGACGCGAGGTCCAGCGCGCCGCTGGCCGGTCCGAGGACCGCGCGCGCGTCCCGCAGGAGCGCCGGGACCCTCCGGGCCAGGTCTTCCGCATGGGGTGTCGGCACGAGAGTCCGGCCCGCCTGCACGAGCAGTTGGTCGCCGGTCGCGAGGCGCAGCCGCGCAAGCGTCCGGCTCATGGCCGACGGACTGAGACCGAGCCGGCGCGCGGCCGCGGTGACGCTGCGCTCCGCAAGCAGCGCGTCGAGCGCGGTGAGAAGGTTCAGATCCAAACGTTGCATGACCCCGAGATAGTTCAGAAGCCACCGGATGCATAGCGTCGGACGCAATCATGCTTTGCGCTCCATGCGTATGGCGCAATGCCCGGCGACCCGCCATATCGCCAGTCGAGGTCACCAGTGAAAGCATCCAGCCCATGCCCCTTGCCAGCACCGATCAGCCCCGCCCGACCATCTTGCTCATCGGCGCTTCGCGCGGTCTCGGCCATGCGATGGTGGCGGAATTCCTCAAGAAGGGATGGAACGTCGTCGGCACGGTGCGCGGTGGCAAGACGCGAACCCTGCTGCACGATCTGGCGGACGACCACCATGGTCGGGTCGAGATCGAGGTCCTCGACATCTGCGAGCCCGATCAGCTCGCGGCTCTGCGCGACCGTTTGTCCGGCCGTCAGTTCGACATGCTGTTCGTGAACGCCGGGACGGCCAATCGAAATCCGTCGGAAACGATCGGTGAGGTGTCGACCGAAGAATTTCGTCAGCCTCATGATCACGAACGCGCTCAGCCCGATGCGGGTTCTCGAGGCACTGGAACCAAACGTTCCCGAGACGGGGCTTATCGGGGTGATGTCATCCGGACAGGGCAGCATCGCCAACAACGAGACCGGTCAGCGCGAGCTCTATCGCGGCAGCAAGGCGGCCCTCAACATGTTCATGCGGAGCTTTGCCGCCCGCCATGCCGGGACGGCAACGGCCCATGGCCGTGATGGCGCCGGGCTGGGTCCGGACCGCTCTCGGCGGCCCCGACGCACGGCTCACCATCGAAGAGAGCATTCCCAATCTGGTCAACGTCCTTCTCGCCAAGCAGGCAAGGCCGGGGCTGGAATATCTCGATTACCTCGGCCGCACGGTCCCCTGGTGACCTTGCCCGGTGTCGAGGCGCGCGCGGCGCGACCCCCTCGGGGTTTCGCCGTCGCCTGACACAGGGGAGCGATCGGGCCCGCCTCAGTTCAGTTCCGCCCGGCCGAAGCTGCGGTTGTAGATGTAGATATAGGCGCCCTGGAAGACGGCGGCGATGACGAAGGGGAGTTCGAGGAATCCGGCCTCGAACAGCGCGCCGGCCACCACCGGCCCGATCCCGCGCGGGATTTGCAGGGCGACCGAGGCGACGCTCGCCGTCAACCCGCGCCGGTGCGGGCGGACGATGCCGGCGATCACCGCCCCGCGCGCGCCGGTCGTCGACCGGTTGAAGATGCTGCGCAGCGTGAACAGCACGGCGGCGACGGCGAAGCTCGGCGCCAGCGGCAGGCCGAGCAGCATGACGAGGCCGACCAGCCGCATCGCCACCACCACCCGCACCGCGCCGAAGCGGTCGGCGAACCATCCGGTGGCGAGCAGGCCGACGCCGGTCAACAGAAAGCCGAGCGCCATCAGCGGCCCGATCAGCTCCGGTCCCTCGCCGAAGCGGATCGCGAACCAGTAGGAGATCAGCGGCCCGGTGATGCCGATGCCGCTGCCATTGAGAGCGTTGGTCAGCATCAGCTTGAGGATCATGCCGTTTTCCCGCCGCCGGATCGTCGCCTCCTCGGTGTCGGCGGCGGACGGCCCCGCGGCGGCGGGCACCGCATCGGCCTCCGGGCCGGCGGCACGCCTCGGCGCCCTCTCCCGGTCCTCGGTCCGCGCCAGCAGGGCCAGGCAGGCGAGCGAGCACAGCGCCGAGAGCAGGAACAGCGGGCGGAAGGCGAGCGGTCCCGGCAGTTCGCCCGCCAGCCATGCCGGCGAGGCTGCGAGCAGCGCGCCGACCGCCATGCCGACCGAGCCGCCAGCACCGTTGATGCTGAAGATCATGCCGCGCGCCTTCAGCGGCGCGCTCTGCGCGATCCAGGCCTGCTCGACCGGCGAGAACGGTCCCGCCGCCCCATTGCCGCCGCGTCCGAAGCCGCCGATGATTCCGGCCGCCCCGAGGATCAGCGGCTGGGCCGAGACCACCGCCACCAGCGCGGCGACGAGCTGGACCGCCTCATAGCCGATGAGGAAGCTGCGTCGTCCCGCCCGGTCGCTAAGCGGCCCGACGATGAGGGTGAGAGCGCTGCCGAAAAGAAGCGCGCCGCTGAGCACCAGGCTGATC
>CAWEUR010000006.1:0-124808 GCA_963812285.1 uncultured Alphaproteobacteria bacterium
AGAAGCCCACCGGGATTGGTCTGCCCGGCGAGCGCCGCCGCGTCGCGGTGATAGATCGCCGTCGTCACATAGAGCGTGTCGAGATCCCTGCCGCCGAACTCGCAGCAGGTTGGAAGGTCGACCGGCAATTCGATTGTCTGCATCAGCTTGCCGTCCGGGTCGTAGCGCATGACCTTGCCCTTGAACGGAACGGTCAGCCAGTAGCAGCCGTCCGAATCGACGGTCGAGCCGTCCACCAGGCCGTCCATGAACGAGAGATCAATGAAATCCCGGCGGTTGGCGACGGTGCCGGTGGCCGGATCGAAGTCGAACGCCCAGACGATCGGCGTGTGGCTGTCAGTGAAATACATGGTCCGGCTGTCGGGGCTCCAGGCAAGCCCGTTGGCACAGCCGATGCCCTCGACGATACGATGGGTGCTGAGATCGGGGTCGAGCCGCCACAGGGAGGCGATCTTGGCTGGCTTGCCCTTGGCCTCCCACATCGTGCCGGACCAGAAACGGCCCTGCCGATCGGTCTTGCCGTCATTGAAGCGGCTGTCGGCGATGTCCGCTTCCGGATCACCGATCGCTTCGAAGGCACCCGATGCGGGATCGAAGAAATAGAAGCCGCTCGCCATCGAGACGACGAGGCCGCCCCTGGCACGGCGCGACAGGGTTCCGAGAAATTCCGGTGCCGTCCAGGTGTTGTCGCCGCCGGTCGCGGGGTCGTAGCGATGGATGGTCGGCCCATAGATGTCGATCCACCACAGGACGTGCTCTTCCGTGTCCCAGTAGGTCGCCTCGCCGAGCTGCGACTTGGAATCCACAACGCATTCGATCTCGATCATGACGTCTCGCTCCTGGGTGCCCGGCGATCGCGGCTCGGGTTGATCGCTTCGCGGATCGATGCCGCAAGGTCGGAGAAGGCCTCGCTGGCCAGCGAGACAGTGATGAGGATGACGGCGCCGTAGACGATGAGGAGCGCGCCATTGGAAAGGTTCAGCGCCGGCAGGAGGCCGGTGAGGATGGTCAACACGAAGGCGCCGGCGATCGTGCCGATATAGTGGCCGGTCCCGCCGAGTATCGAGGCGCCTCCGATGGCCACGGCCGCGATCGAGGTGAAGAGATAGGGATCGCCCATGCCGAGATAGGCCTGCGCGGTGTAGCCGGTCAGAAGAACGCCCGAAAGTGCTGCTGTCAGGCCGGAAAGGGCGTAGCTGAGGATCGTCGTTCGCACGATCGGAACGCCAGAGAATTCGGCGACCGTCGGGCTGGTGCCGACCGCATAGAGCTGTCGTCCGAAGGCCGACTTCGACAGGAGGACGGAGGCGATCAGGGCGAGGATTGCCCAGAGGATCGCGATGGCCGGGATCGGTCCGAAACGCCCGACCGCGAGGAACTGGATAAGCGAGGGGGCGACCGCCTGGGGCGTTCCGCCGGTATAGACGAGGATGCCGCCCTGAAGGATGACATTCACCGCCAGGGTCATGATGATCGGGGGCACGCCGAAGACGGCAACACCGGTGCCGTTGATCGCTCCGACAAGGGCACCGCCGGCAAGGACCAGCGGGATCGCGTAGAGGAGCGGAGCGTTCTGCCCCTTGGCCATGAGGGTGACGAGGATCGCCGCGCAATTGAGGACCCAGGGCACCGAAAGGTCGATGCCACCGCCGATGATGACGAAGGTCTGGCCGAGCGCCACGATGCCGACGAAGGCGGCGAGGACGGCGACGGTGCGCATATGGGCGGCGCCGAGGAAGCCGGGCGAGAACAGGCTGGTGACGAAGAGCAGGACGATCATGCCGAGATAGGCGAGCAGGATCGGCCGGTGGTGGGCGAGAAAGGTGCTCATGTCGTGCTCCTGCGCGCCGACCGTTCGGCGAGCGAGCTCGCGAGCACTGCGACCAGCAGGATGACGCCCGAGACGATCGGCTGCCAGTAGCTCGACACCGAAAGCACGAAGACGAGATTGCCGATAATGGTCAGGATGAAGGCGCCGATGATCGTGCCCGAAAGGCCGCCACGACCGCCGAACAGGCTGATGCCTCCGATCACCGCCGCAGCGACCGAGGGCAGGATGTAGTCCTTGCCGATGGTCGGCGAGCCGGCGCCCGTCTGCGTCGTCAGATACAGCGCCGCGATCGCGGCGAAGAGGCCGGAGAGCCCGTAGGTCGCCACGTTGATCCATGTGAGCGAAACGCCGGAAAGGAACGCCGACTTCTCGTTCGAACCCGTTGCCCGGATCGCGATGCCGAGGCGCGTTTCGCGGAACCACAGCCAGAATACGAAAAGCACGATCAGCAGCCAGACCGAGGTCGACAGGCCGAGCCAGGTCGCGTTGCCAGCCGACATCCAGGCGCCGGGGAGGCTGCCGCCGTCAGTTGGCAGGATGAGGAGGGCGGTGCCGGAAAGCATCGACCAAGTGGCAAGGGTCACTAGGAAAGGCTGGAGACGGAGGACCGATATGATGAGGCCGTTGAGCGCTCCGACGAGGAAGCCGATCCCGAGGATGATCACCACCCACAGGGTCGCGCTCGCCCAGTGGTCGCCGAACTGCGTTGCCGCAATCACCGTTCCAAGGCTGATCATGCCACCGATCGACAGGTCGATCCCACCCCGGATGAGAACGATGGTCTGTCCGGTCGCCGCCAGCATCAGGGTCAAGGCTGCGGCGGTGTCGACATTCAACTCGTCGAGGCTGAAGACGTCGGAGCGCAACGAGGCGTAGACGACCACCAATACAACAAGCATCGCGCAGGCGACGAGGAACGGCGCGTTGTCGACAAGTCGCGCCCGCCGGTCCGCCGCCGGCGCGCGAGCAGGATCGGGCGCCCGCCCGAGGGATTCGGTCCCGACGGCCATCAGTTGAGCTGCCTCGTCTCGAACATCGCGGCCCGCAGGATGGCTTCCTCCGTAATGTCGTCACCAACGAGGATGGTCGCGATCTGTCCGTTGCGCATCACCGCTACGCGGTCAGCGACGTGGACAAGTTCGGGAAGATCGCTCGAATAGAAGAGAATGGCATAGCCTTGGCTCGCCAGGTTGCGCATGAGCAGGAAGATCTCGCCCTTGGTGCCGACATCGACGCCACGCGTTGGATCAAAAAGCAGGAGAACGCGGGCTTCCGTCAGCAACATCTTGCCGAAGATGACCTTCTGCTGGTTGCCGCCCGAAAGTGTGCCGGCGGGCTGGTCGGGCGTCTTCGCCTTGATGCGCAGGAAGTCGATCATTTCGTCGACAAGCTTCTGTTCGCGCCGCGCATTGAGGATGCCGAAATCGGAGAAGCGGCGGATCACCGAGAGTGTCAGGTTCTCGCGCACGCTTTTCGACAGGAGCAGTCCCTGGCCGCGCCGGTCCTCGGGCACGAAGGCGATGCCGTCACGCCCGATCAGGGCGTGTCGGGGGCTGCGCGCGACCAGCGGCTTGCCCCATAGTTCAATCGAGCCCTTCGCCCTGCCGACACCGAAAAGGGACTGGAAAAGCTCGCGCTGGCCATGCCCCTGCAGGCCGCCGACGCCGAGGACTTCGCCCTCATGCAGGTCGAGATTGGCATTGCGCAGCCGGTGGCCAACCGTAAGGTCGCGGACCTTGAGCGCGACAGTCGGCGTCGCGGTCGGCTTGCGTTCCGGATAGAGACGATCGAGACGTCGGCCGAGCATCTCGGCGATGATCTCGTCGTCGCTGACTGAGGCGACATCGTGCGCGGCAACGGTGGTGCCGTTGCGGAACACCGTCAGGCGGTCGGCGATGTTGCGCACCTCCGCCAGGCGGTGGGAAATGTAGATGACCAGTCCGCCTTCTCGCGCGAACCTCTGGGCGAGGCCGAGAAGCCATTTGGTCTCGCGTGGCGCGAGCGCCGACGTGGCTTCGTCGAGGATGAGCACTTTCGGCTCGCGCGCGAGTGCCTTGGCAATCTCGACGACCTGCCGTTCCGCCAGCGTCAGGCGGCGGACCTCCTGGTCGGGTTGCATCGCCGGGAAGTCATAGCGATCGAGAAGCGCGACCGTCTGCCGGCGTAGAGCCTTGGCGCGCACGGTGCGGAGGCGTGACATCGGCTCGCGGCGGAACCAGATATTGCGTTCCACCGACAAATCGGGGATGAGCGACAATTCCTGGAAGACGGCCGAGATGCCGACGCGCTGCGCGGCGCTGGGATTGGCCGCGCGAAAGGGCGTTCCCTGAAAGAGGATCGAGCCGGCGTCCGGCTGAAGCGCGCCCGAAAGCACCTGGATGAAGGTGCTCTTGCCGGCGCCGTTCTCGCCGAGGAGAGCATGGACCTCTCCGGCGCGCGCGTGAAATTCGGCTTCGCTCAGGGCGGCAATACCACCGAAATGCTTCGATACCCGCGAGGCCTGTATCAGGTCCATGTCGCGCTTCGCCACCAGTGAAAAGTCGGCGCCCCGTTGGCTTGCGGCCGCGGGGGCGCCGTGGGAGGAGACGGTTAAACCCTACGAGCCGGCCGCTTCCTGCGCGGTGATGTCGACCCAGTCGGGCGTGATCGGCAGGGTCAGGCCTGGCGGCTGGTCCGGAAAGGCGTTCTTGCCGATTTCCAGCGTCTGCATCTTCGCATTGTCATAGAGCTCGGACTTGATCGGGTCCGTGGTCAGGAAGTCGCCGAAGACGAGCACGTGGCGGTTCGTCGGCTTCGGCTTGCCGTCGAGGATGTCGACGGCGAGCTTGATCGCCTCGGACGACAGATAGGCGGGATTAGCTCCAAGTATGCACTTGGCGCCTTTGGTCTGCAGGCAGGCGACGGCCGTGCCGTTGTAGGAGAAGGCGGTGATCGGCACCATCGGACGCCCGGCGTCGGCTAGCGCCTTCATCGCGCCGGTGCCATAGCCCTGGGTGAGGATGCCGTCGACTTCCGGATGAGCGGCGAGGAGGCTCGCGACGCCCTGCTGCTCCGGTCCGAGGGCGTACTGGCCGTTGTAGTTGCCGATGACCTGGATGCCCGGGTACTTCTTCAGCACGGCGAGATAGCCGTCCTCGAGCTGCTTGGAGATGGGCGCACCGGCGAGGCCGCGGTCGATGAAGACCTTGCCCTTGCCGTTGAGCTGCTTGGCCATCCACTCGGCCATGACCGCCGGAATCCGGTTCCAGTCGGATTCAAGCGCATAGGCGCAGGGTTCGGTGACCACCTGGTCGAAGCTGACGACGACGATGCCGGCGTCGCATGCCTTCTTCAGGGTCGGGTTCAGTGCGTCGGACGAGCCGCCATCAACCAGGATCGCGTCCGGCTTGGCGCGGATGATGTTGTTGAGTGAACTGATCTGCGCCTGAACGGTGTTCTCGACGTTTTCGATCTTGAGATCGACGCGCCCCTTGAGCGGGCCCTTTTCGACGGAGACCTTGGCGACGCGCTCCATCTGCTGCCGCCAGTCATTGCCGACGAAGTTGTTGGAGAGATAGATCGTGTAGGTCTTTCCCTCGGCGGCGGCATGATGCGTCATCCCGCCGACAAGCAGGACGGCCGCGCCAACGGCGCTAAGCATTGCTCCGAGTTTCTTCACCTGTTCCTCCCTTGGTGAGGGCTCCCTTTACCGGAAGCACCGTCGTTTGTTTTGTGACCGCGGCGGCCCTTGGCCGTCGTGCCGCCTGGTGATGTTAACGGTATCATATGCCCGTCAACCAGTCAATTTGACCGGCCGCGACGGGCATCGAAGCCAGCGATCAAGCGACCGACTTGCCGCTCATATCAGCCGACAAGATGTTATGCTATTATAATTTTATAGCGGCGTCCAGAGAATGCGAAACTGGGCCTTGCCAAGGCTGAATCGCCATATCGGCACGGGCCCGAGAGGCCGCGTAGCCATCCGGTTCACGCGGTTGGACCTGTCGCGCCAAGGTGGCCGCGTTCAGAGCGAATCGTTGGAAACGTCGTAGCTCAGGCTGAAGACATCGCCGCGATGCCGGCCCTGGGTGAGTTCGACCGGCCGCCCGTCCAGATCGAAGTAGAGCATTTCCACCAGAAGCACGGGGCTGCCCTCGGCGAAATCGAGATCCTTCGCCGTCGTGGGAGTCGCGCTCTCGGCCTTGACGGTGATGTGTGCCCGCCCGATGCGGATTCCGAGATGCTTCTCGATCGCGCGAAAAATCAGGACATCGTCGAAATCGTCGCGCGTCAGCCGCTGGCCGATATCCGGTGGAAAATAGGTCGTCACACCGGTATCCGGGCGATTGTCGGCGACAAGGGTCGCGCGCAGGCAATAGCAGGATTTGTTGGGGCGCAGACCGAAGGCCTCGCTCGCGGCAACCGATCGCTCTCGCCGATAGCTGCGCACCTCCAGCCGCGAGTCGGTGGCGGATGCGGCGATGTCGGCGATGCTGCGGAAGACGCTGCCGATGCGCTGCTTCGGCACACGGGCGGCGACGATCGCCGGCTTGGCCGCCCGCTTCTGGATCAACCCGTCCGTCTCTAGCTCGCGCAGCGCCTGGCGCACGGTGATCAGGCTGATGCCGAACCGGCCAGCGATGTCGGCCTCCTTGGGAAGGACCGCACCGATTGGAAAGACACCGTCGACGATGGGGGCGCGGAGAATCTCGGCAAGCTGGCGATAGAGCGGGCCATCTTGTCGTACAAGTTGGCGCGTCGGCAAGGGATCGAGGCTGGCTGGAATGTCGGTCATCTTGGGGGAGTTACAATCGTCAAGGAGATATCATACTAGCATAACTATTCAGCGCGCGACCGTGCCGATCGTCCCGCATGAGACTGTGGTCGATCGAAAGGCGCGGCGCTCTCCGGGGGAGGAAGCATGTCGGAACTGCGCAATGGAGACCTGACGGTCGGACTGGTGCCGGAGATCGGCGGAAGCGTCGCTTATTTCAGGAAGGGAACGGCCGACCTCATGCGGCCGCTCAGCGACGCCGACCGGGCCCGTGGTGACGTGCTGGGTGTCGGGATGTTCCCGATGGTTCCTTTCGCGAACCGGATCGACCAGAACCAGTTCAGCTTCGAGGGGCGGGTCTATCACTTCGCCCAGAACAATCCGCCGGAGCGTTTCCATGTCCACGGCACGGGCTGGCATCGGCCATGGACGGAGCACCGCATGGGCGACGATGAGGCGGAGCTCGAGCTCGTCCACATCGCCCCGGACGAGCCCTACAGCTACGCCGCGCGCCAGCACTTCAAGCTATCGCCTGAGGCGTTGACGGTCACCACCGAGCTGGAGAATCGAGGCGAGCGGCGCATGCCCTTCGGCTTCGGTCAGCATCCGTGGTTTCCGCCGGAGGCCGATGCGACCGCCTCCTTCGATGCGCGGTCCATCTGGGTGCTTGGCAGGGATGGCGTACCCGTCGAGCGCCATTCGACGCCGCCGGAATCCGATTTCACCTCGCCAAGGACCCTGCCGCGCGATGTCTACGCCTATTGCTATGGCGATTGGACGGGACGCTATTCTATCACCTGGCCGAGCCGCGGGATCGGCCTGGCGGTCGTCGCCGACGAGATATTCAAGCATCTCATGGTCTATTCGGACCCGAAGCGTCCGGCGCTTTGCCTCGAACCGCAGACCAACGCCGTTTCAGCCTTCACGCTGGCGGATGGTGATTCCGGCGATGACGACCTCGGCATCATCGTCCTCGATCCGGGCGAGAAGGCCTCGGGCACCATGACCTTCAAGCCGTTCGTTCCCTAGCACCACGTCAAGGCAATACGGACGCCGGAGTCGCGAGGCGGACGACAGGCGTAGAACAGGCCCTATCGACCGGCCTCGCCTGACTTTCGGGTGACGTCCCTTCCGCCAAGTCATTCGGGTGCTCGCCCGCATTGCGGACATCCTACGATCCGGCCTCTCGCAAAAGTTGCTTGGGCGCGGCGACAATAGGTGTAACATCGAGGAAATTCGGCGAGACGCCCAAAGGTCTTGCCAAGTCGATTTCCGCGAGCAAGTATTGCCTTTCGATGTGAAGTAGTCGGGGCGGGACAAAGATGTCAATACGTGAAGCAATGTCCGAAAATCTGTCTCGACTCTGCGGGGCCGAGAAGAGTATTGCGGCAGTGTGCCGGGCAACAGGGATTAATCGCCAGCAGTTTAATCGCTATCTTTCGGGAAACACGCTGCCCAACAAGAACAATATGGGAAAGATTTGCCGCTATTTTCGGATTCATGAATCCGATCTTTTTCGCATTCCCGAGGAGAAGCCGAATGAGCGTACGCCGGACGAGGCCGACGCCTGGGCGCAGGTCGATTTGCGTTCGGCCGTGAGGATGCTTCACGGCGAGGGGCCGACTTCCGTGCCGCCGGGGCTTTACTTCGTGAACTTCGCCCACCCGCATGATCCGGGCAGCATCATGCGCTCGACGCTGGTCGTGCGCCGGGACGGCAACCTGTCGACGTTTCGCCGCCTGACCGGGATTTCGGAGCCCAAAGGGTCGTGGTGGTCGCATTTCAACGGCGACCACAAGGGCATCATTCTCGAGCGCCGCCACTGGCTCTATTTCGTCGCGCTGAACTCCGTCGGAACCCACGATCCGACGATGCTGGTCCTTCAGTGGATCCCGAACTCCGATCCGATCCTGGGCGGGCACGCTTCAATTCTCACGCCGCTCGGCCCCACTGTGACGGCGGTCGTCATGAGTCCGTGCGGAAATCGGGTTGGCCTACGCTCGGCGATCAAGAGTTCTCACGTCTATTCGGTCGACGATCCGGACATCGATCCGATCGTGCTGGATGCCCTCGACCAGCAATGCCAGTTGTTGATCTCGAATGTGCGCCGTCTCGATCTTTCCGTGAAACCTCTGTCGCGTTCGAAAGTACCCACCTAGTGATAGACGTGGGTGGCGAGCTTTGACGCCTCCTCTTCGGCCATGGCCAGCAGGTGGTCGAGAACGGCGAGGTCCTTCTGGGTGGAGCGCCGGGTCAGGCCGCGCAGCCCGCCTATCATGTCACGCACGTAAGACGACACTTCGACGGTCTTGTTGGCGACGTCGCAGTCGGGGTCGAACTGCGTCGACTCGACGGCCAGCTTTCGGCTCGGATAGGTCGTCATGTTCACTCGCTCCGGTGAGTGTCGTTACCCATCTACGGACGCTACGCATGTCTTGGCGAGACCGCCAGCGAGCCCCCTTGACGCTTTGCGCGCAGCCTTCGCGAAATTCGCGAAAGTAGCGTCATTTCGGGACGGGATTCGCCAAGCCTTCGCGGAGTTCGGCGACTTGTGCATCTCGGCATCTCCGCGCTTCCCTGAACTCAGGGCCCGCGTCCGCGGGATCCCCAAAAGCGATGGGAGATACGACAGATGAAGACCACCGAATCCAGCAAGACCACCTCCACGAAGCTCAATCTTTCGGTCAAGCCGGCCGCCACGACGGACCAGAAGTTCGTGACCCCCGGCATGATGTACAACAAGGCCTGAACATCCAACGCGATGCCGCCCGTCGGCCCGCCAGGGGCGCGACGGGCGACCGTTCCCGGACGTCGAGGAGGCCCGTCATGAGAATCCGATCGGCACGCACGCTGGTGTTCTCCCGCGATGGCGGGGCCATCGTCGCGTTCAATTTCCTGACCAATTCAGCCTTTTCCTGCAGCCACGACCTGATGTCCTTCCTCGCCTGCGTCGACGACTGGACGCCGGTCGAGGAGGTGCGGCGCTACGCCCCCCAGCATTCCGACGAGGAATTGCGCTCGACCATCGGCGACCTTCTCAGCGTCAATGCCCTGACCGCCGAGGAATCGGAGCTTGCCGAGGCCGAGGAGGAGTACCAGGCCAACTGGAAATGGGGTGTGCCGGCGGCACTGTTCCATTTCAGCCTGCAGGACCGGGAATATATGTCCCTCGAGGATTCCGAGGTGCTGCAGCGCGAGAAGCTGACCGTCAACCCGCAGCCGCCGCTCTACCTGCAGAACAGCTGCGCCACTGACAGCACGCTCCCCCTGCCGTCCGCCCTGGAGCGCAACGATCTCCTGCGCCTGATGGCGAGCCGGCGGACCGTCCGCTCGGCGACGCCGGCGCCGATCGCGCTCGCCCAGCTTTCCGACTGCCTCTTCGCCGGCCTCGGCATCGTCGGTCAGACCGAGAACTGCGTCGGCACCCTGCCGCTGTCGATGACGCCGTCAGGCGGCGCGCGGAACCCCTACGAGGCCTATGTCTACGCCCGTCACGTTGATGGTCTCGAGCCGGGCTTCTACCACTATTCCGGCTACGAGCATTCGCTCGCCCGCCTGCCGACCGACGAGTTGCCCGATCCGGCCGAGCTGATGGGCGGCCAGGACTGGACCAATGCCATGCCCTGCGTCGTCTTCCTCTGCGCCTTCTTCGAGCGCACGATGTGGAAATATGACGATGCCAACGCCTATCGGGTCGTCCTCATCGAAGCCGGCCACATCGGCCAGAACCTGATGCTCGCCGCGACCCAGCACGGCCTGTCGGCCTGCCCCTCGGCGGCGCTCAATCACGCCGCCATCAATCGCTGCATTGAGGGGGGAAGCCGGTTCACCCACGCGCCGATCTACGCCCTGACCCTGGCGCAGCCGCCCGAGACGACCCACTGAGCGCGTAGACCGCGCCAGGTTCTCCGATCCGGCGCGTCGGTTCAGTGCCGGGTGAGGGGACCGCCTGCGGCGGGCTTGTCTGCGGCGATCGCGGCGTTAATCAGCGCCAGAAACGCCCGCTTCAGCCGCAGATTGCTCACCTGGTTAAGCTTGCCGGCGATCTGCAAGTCGGAATCGCTCGGCGGTTCCGTCTCGACCGGTTCGGAGGAATTGGAGAAAGCGGCGACCGCGTCCTCGAAGAGGTCGGTCACCTGAACGCCGAGCGCCACCGCAATCTCGTAGAGCTTGCTGGCGCTGATCCGATTGGTGCCCTTCTCGTATTTCTGCAGTTGTTGATAGGTCAGGCTGAGCTGCGCGGCCAAATCGGACTGCGACATGCCGAGGCTCTTTCTCAAAAGCCTCACGCGCTGCCCCACGAGACGATCAATTGGATTGACACGCTGCTGCATCCATTCCTCACCAAGCTGGGAGCCATCAACGATCAGTCGCCCGACTGCAATCTACACGCGATTGTTCCAATTGTTAATTGTTACGCGGGAAGTCGCAAGTCATTCCTGCCGGCCCCAAGCCGGCCTGTCGCCGCGGCTGCCCTTGCTTTCGTGCCCTCGCCGGGCATTGTGGCGATACGATCTGGCGAAGAGAATCCATGCCCGGCGATACCAAGAAACTGAGCCTCGCCGAAGTTACCGCCATCGGCATCGGTGGCATGATCGGCGGTGGAATCTTCGCCGTCCTCGGCCTCGCGATCGCGGTGGCGGGACATGCGGTGCCTTTGACGTTGGCCGCCGGTGGTGTCATCGCGCTCCTGACCGGCCTGTCCTATGCCCATCTCGGCCTCGCCTTCCGCGACGATGGTGGCAGCTTCACCTATATCGAGAAGGCCTTCGCGGCCCGGTCCGTCGCCGGCATCGCCGGATGGCTGCTGGTTGCCGGCTATGTCGGGACGCTGGCGCTCTACGCGACCGCCTTCGGCGCCTATGGCGCGACGCTTGTCGCTGGCGCGGGGACGTCCGCGGTGCTGGCGGCGGCGCTTGCGGCGGTCGTGCTCGGCGGATTTCCTGTTCATCAACCTGATCGGGGCAAAGCTCTCCGGCGGGGTCGAGCTCGGCGTCGTCGCCGTCAAGCTGGCCATCCTCGCGGTCTTCGCCGTCGTCGGCATGACAGGCGTCCACGCCTCGCACTTTGTCCCGCTTTTCGACCACGGCTACGTCACGCCACTCGCCGCGGTGGCGCTGATCTTCGTCGCCTATGAAGGCTTCGAACTGATCCCCAATGCGATCGACGAGATGGCCGATCCGCAACGCAATCTGCGCCGGGCCATCATCATCGCCATTCTCGTCACCGCGGCGATCTATGTGGTCGTTTCCATCGCCGCGCTTGGCAATCTGACCCCGGCCGAGATCGCCAAGGACCAGGAATATGTGCTGGCGGTCGCGGCGAAGCCGATGCTGGGCGATGCAGGCTTCGTCCTGATCTCGGTCGCGGCCCTGCTCTCAACCGCCTCGGCGATCAATGCGACACTCTTCGGTGCCGCCCGGCTCGCCATGGTCATGGCCCGCGAGCACGCCCTGCCAAGAGTCTTTTCACTGCAGGAACGCAGCCGGCCGACTCCCTATGTCGCGCTGATCGTCCTCACCGCCTTGTCGCTCGCCTTCACGCTCGCTGCGCCACTTTCGGCGATCTCCGCCTTCGCCAGCGCGACCTTCCTGCTGATCTTCTCCTGCGTGAATTTCGCCGCTTTCCGCCTTGCCCGCCGGATCGGCCTTCACCCCATCCTGCCACTGGCCGGTGGGCTGATCACCTCGGCGAGTTTCGTCATGCTGGTCTGGCACACATGGGAGAACGACCGCACCAGCCTCGCTTGGCTCACCTGCTTCTATGCGGCGGCCATCATCATAGAACTGGTCCTGATCTGGCGGCGCGGCCCGCGTCAATCGGGCCCGCCGGTGAAGGCGGCAGATTAGGCCGCCTGGCCGGCTGCCGCTCCGTCGTCACATGCCGAGATAGGCCTGGCGCACGCGATCGTCGTCGAGGAGGTCGCTGGCCTTGCCGGAAAGCGTGATGCGGCCGTTCTCGAGCACATAGGCGTCGGTCGCGAGCTTCAGCGAGGCGGCGACATTCTGCTCGACCAGCACGCAGGTCAGTCCCTCGCGATTGAGCTCGCGCACGGTCTGCAGAACCGTCTGGGCGGCCAATGGCGCAAGTCCGAGGGAAGGCTCGTCGAACATGATCAGTTCCGGCGCGCCCATCAAGCAACGGCCGATGGCGAGCATCTGCTGCTCGCCTCCCGAAAGCGTGCCCGCCGCCTGTCGCCGCCGTTCCGCCAGGCGTGGGAACATGGCGAGCACCTTGTCCAGGTTGCGGTCGCGACCGGAGCGCGCGCGCGGCAGCATGGCGCCGGTCATGAGGTTTTCCGCGACGGAGAGATTCGGGAAGATCTGCCGTCCCTCCGCCACCTGGCCGATACCGAGGTCGCAGACGCGATGGCTCGGCCAGCCGGTAATGTCCTGGCCGCGGAAGGTGATGTGGCCGGAGGCTGGCTTGAGCATGCCGGCGACCGTGCGGATCAACGAGGTCTTGCCCGCTCCATTGGCGCCGACAATGGTGACGATTGCGCCTTCCTCGACCGACACCGAGACGCCGTCGAGCGCCTGCGCATCGCCATAGAAGAGATCGAGGGCCTCGACGCGCAGCATCACACCACCTCGGCGCCGAGATAGGATTCGATCACCGCCTTGTCGTGCACCACTTCTTCGGGCGTGCCCTCGGCGATGGCGGCGCCGTGATGGAGAACGAGGATGCGCGAGGCCAGCGCCATGACCGCCCGCATGACATGCTCGATCAGGACGATTGTGAGGCCGGTATCCTGGTTGAGTTCGCGCATCACCGAAACAATGCGGTCGATCTCGGTCGGCGTCAGGCCGGCCATCACTTCGTCGAGCAGGAGCAGCTTCGGATCGGTCGCCAGAGCCCGCGCCACTTCGAGACGCTTGCGGTCGGGCAGGGTCAGCGAGGAGGCGCGCTGCCAGCGCTTCTCGTAAAGGCCGAGGCGCCGCAGGACGTCATCGGCGTGATCGCGTGCCGCCTCGACGCCGGCATGGCGGAGGAGCCCGCCGACGATGACGTTCTCCTCGACGCTGAGCGCGGCGAAGGGCCGGACGATCTGGAAGGTGCGGCCGATGCCGCGCCGGCAGATCCGGTCGGGCGTCAGGCCGTCGATGCGCTCGCCATCGAAGCGGATGGTGCCCTGATCCGGTGCCAGAACGCCGGCGATCATGTTGAAGAGCGTCGTCTTGCCGGCACCGTTCGGGCCGATGATCGCCTGGATCGGACCCGCCGGCACCTCGAGGCTCACGCCATCGACCGCGGTGAGGCCGCGGAAATGCTTGGTGACGCCTTCGAGAGAAAGGAGCGCGGTCATCGGTCCCTCCTCGTGAGACCGAGCCGCCGTGCCAGCCACGGCCACACCCCCTCCGGCGCGGCGATGATGACGAAGGCAAGGCTGAGACCGAAGAAGATCTGCTTGGCGCCGGGCAGGTCGATACCGAAGAACGCCAGAAGCTCGCGCAGGCCCTCCGCCAGTCCCTCGACGATGAAGGTACCGACGATCGGCCCGAACAGGGTTCCGACGCCGCCGATCATCGGCGCCAGCAGCACCTCGATCGACCGCGAGATATGGAAGACCTGCTCCGGGAAGAGGTTGTTGTAGTAGAAGGCGAAGAACACGCCGGCGACGGCCGTCATGCCAGCGGAGATGACCACCGCGTACATCTTGTAGCGGAAGACGCGGACGCCAAGCGCAAGGGCCGCCTCCTCGTCCTCGCGGATCGCGCGCCAGTAGAAGCCGATGCGGCTCGCCAGCAGGACACGCGAGAAGATCAGTGCCGCCACCGTCATCGCCAGGATCAGGTAGTAGAACATGACCGGGCTGCCGCGCAGGTTCCAAAGGTCGTTCTCGGTGAACTGTTTGACCGGCAGGAACAGCCCGCCCGACCCACCGACGACCGAAAGATGGTCGAAGCCTATGCGTGCGAACTCGGCGAAGGCGATGGTGAGGATGGCGAAATACACTCCGGCGACGCGGAAGCGGAACGCCAGGAAGCCGATGACGGCGCCGCCGATCATCGCCACCGGCACCGCCACCAGCAGCCCGATCCAGGGCGAGATGCCGAACTGGGTGAAGAGCGCTGCGGCGGCATAGGCGCCGAGGCCGATATAGAGCGCATGGCCGAGCGACAGCAGCCCGGCGAAACCCATCATGATGTTCCACGCCTGCCCGGCATAGGCGAAGTAGAGCATGGTGATCAGGATCGTCAGCGGATAGTCGCCGACAAAGAAGGGCAGGGCCGCCAGCAGGGCGAAGAAGACGGCCAGCAGGACGAGCGCCCGGCCGGAAACGCCCCCCGTGAGTGCGTCCCTCATGGCCGCGACTTCCCGAGGATGCCCTGCGGGCGGAACAACAGGACGAGGACCAGAAGGCCGAAGGCGAACATGCTCTTGGCCGAGGGAGTGAAGAGCAGGCCGGCCATCGCCTCGGTCAGCCCGATCAGCACACCGCCGAGCAGCGCCCCGCCCATCGAGCCGAGACCGCCGGTGATGACGATGACGAAGGCGAGAAGCGTGTAACTCGGCCCGATCTCGGGCGAGACGTCGATGAGCAGGATGAGCATCGAGCCGGCGGCGCCGACGCAGGCCGCGCCAAGGCCGAAGGTGAGGGCGTAGAGCTGGTTGACATTGAGACCGACGACCTGCGCGCCGGTGTAGTTGTCGGCGCAGGCGCGGATCGCCGTGCCGGTGCGCGTGAAGCGGAAGAAGGCGAAGAGCGCCGCGGCAACCACGATCGCCGCCCCGGCGGCATAGGCCTTGGTCGCGTCGATGATCAGCGGCCCGACCTCGAAACTGTCATAGGCATAGGAGGTCTGAACGCTCTGCGCGTCCGGCCCGAAGATGATCAGCAAGCTGTTGGTGATGATCATCGCCACCGCGATGAGCAGGATAAACTGGGAATGTTCGGGCCGGTTGATCAGCGGCCGCACCAGCCCCGCCTGGATGATGTAGCCGAAACAGAACAGCACCGCGGCGATCGGCACCATCATGACGAGGGGATCGAGGCCGAGCGTCGAGAACAGCATCACCGCGATATACATGGCGACGGTCATCATCTCGCCATGGGCGAAGTTGACGACGCGGATGACGCCGAAGATGACCGACAGGCCGAGCGCGATCAGGCCGTAGACCAGCCCGGTCAGGACACCGCTGACGGCGACGTTGAGGTAGATTTCGACCGGCACGAAGCGTTCCCGGAAGCCGGCGTCCCGGCCGCCGAAGCAGCCGGAACGCCGGTCTGATCTGCCGAAGCCTAGCGCTTGCTGTAGTCGGGCATCGGCCAGACCGGCTTGGCGTTGGCGGCCTCGGCCGGGGCGATGGTCACCAGCTTGCCGCCGGCATTCTGGATCGCGCCGTCCTTCACCTTGTCGTTCTGGCCCTTGGCGTTGAAGCTGATGCCGGGGCCGATGCTGACATTGTCGGTGATGTTGGTCGCCCGGATCGCCTCGGCGAGCGCCCCCGGATCGGTCGAGCCGGCCCGCTTGTAGGCGTCGGCCGCGACCAGCAGCGCCTCGAAGGTGAAGATGTGGTTGGTGTTGAGGTTCACGTCCGGATAGGCCTTGGCGAGCGCGCGCCTCGAGCACCGGCGATGAGCTTCTTGTTCGGGTCGTACCAGGGCACGAAGCTGATCGGACCGTCGCCGAGCTTGCCCAGCGTCTTCAGATACTGGTCCTCGTACCAGCCCGGACCCATGCTGAAGATCGCCCTCCGGCGTCCAGCGCTGCTTGACCAGTTCACGGGTCAGCAGGATCGCGTCGTTGAGGCGGCTGACCAGCAGCAGGATCTCGGCATTGGCCGCCTTGGCCTTGGCCACCTCGACCGAAAGGTCCTTGGCGGCCGGGTCGTAGGAGATCTCCTCGACGATCTTGTAGGGCATGTCGAAATGCGGCATGACCGCGCCGACGCCCTTCGCCATCGCCGTGCCGAAGGTGTCGTTGACATGCATGAACACCGCTGTCTTCGGGGCGGCGCCGGTCATACCGAAGATGGCCTTCTGGTTGCCGAAGGCGTCGCCGAGGATCATCGGCGCGGTCGGGAAGTTGCGGAAGACGAACTTGTAGCCCTGCTCGGTGATGGCGGGCGCCGCGGCGATGTTGATGACGAAGGGGATGCCCTTCTGCTCGGCGACCTGGGCGATGGCGGCGGTCTGGCCGGAATCGAAGGCGCCGACGAGGAGCTGCGCCCCGTCATTGATCATCTTCTCGGCGCGGGTGCGGGCCACCTCGACGCTCAATTCGGTGTCGCCATTGATGATCTCGAGATCGGGCAGGCCGATATCCTTGAGGATCGGGCCGGCGATGTCGACACCGCGCTGGCAGTCCTGGCCGATACCGGCCTCGAAGCCGGAGCGCGGCAGCAGGACGCCGACTTTCAGCGGTCCGCCGGCGGCGCGGACGATGTTGAACGGGGCTGTGCCGGCCAGAAGCGCCAATGCGCCGGCACCGGCGGTGAAGCTGCGGCGAGTGACGCCGGCGGCATGCGAATGCGGCTTGCGGGTCATGTCGGTTTCCTCCCTAGAGATTGAGCAGGCGTCTTGCGTTTTCCTTGAGGATGAGTGGCCTGACTTCGGGTTTGATGTCCAGTGTTTCGAAATCGCTGAGCCAGCGATCTGGCGTGATCGCCGGCCAGTCGGAGCCGAACAGCACTTTTTCCTTGAGGATCGAGTTGGCGTATTTGACGAGGATTGGCGGGAAGTATTTCGGCGACCAGCCGGACAGGTCGATATAGACGTTCGGCTTGTGCTGGGCGACCGACAGCGCCTCCTCCTGCCAGGGAAAGGAGGGGTGCGCCAGGATGATCGGCATGTCGGGGAAGTCGACGGCGACGTCGTCGAGATAGAGCGGGTTGGAGTATTTCAGCCGCATGCCGTTGCCGCCGCGCATGCCCGAGCCGACCCCGGTCTGCCCCGTATGGAAGAGCGCCGGCACGCCGGCTTCCGCGATCGCCTCGTAGAGCACATAGGCGCCGCGGTCGTTGGGATAGAAGCCCTGCATGGTCGGGTGGAACTTGAAGCCGCGGACGCCGAACTCGGCGACCAGCCGCCGCGCCTCGCGCGCGCCCGCCTTGCCCTTGGCCGGATCGATCGAGGCGAAGGGGATCATGATGTCGGGGAACTGCGCCGCCAGCTCCGCCATCTCCTCGTTGGCGTAGCGGCGGAAGCCCGTCTCGCGCTCGGCATCGACCGGAAAGATGACGCAGCCGATCTTGCGGTCGCGGTAATAGGCGGCGGTCTCGGGGATCGTCGGCGGATGCTCGAAGGGCGCCTTGAAATAGGCGGTCATCGCCGCCTGGAATTCGTCGTAGCCGTCATCCAGCATGGGTGCCGCACGGCTCTTCGGCATGGGTGTGGATGTCGATGGCGACGAGTTCGTCGAGGTTCATGGCCCGCCCTCCGCCGGCGGTTGCCACCCGGCGATCTTGCGCAGGAGGCGCATGAGGGTCTGGCGCTCGTCCTCCTCGAGCATGGCGGCGGCGGCGCTGTCATTGGCCCGCAGCAGCGGCACGACGTCGGCGACGAGCGCCTCGCCGGATTCCGTCAGGCTCAACTCGATCGCGCGCCGGTCGTCGTCCGACACCTGCGTTCGATCAGCCCGTCCTCGTCGAGGACGCGGATGATCTTGGCCATGTTCGACCATTTGATCTTCAGCGCGTCGGCAAGCACGCCCTGGCGGACGCCCGGATTGCGGCCGATGGCGATGAGAATGCTGATCTGTCCAGGGCGGATATTGCGCTGCCCGAACTCGGCGAAGAACGCCTCGTAGAGCTGGACCTGGGCCAGGCGCACCATGAAGGCTGTCAGTTCCCCCAGCGGGCCGAGATCGACCGTCTGTTCGTTCTGCTTTTCCATGCCCGGCTCATACGCCGTGGCGGGGGCTGGGTCCATGGTGTCGCGTTCGCCCCCCTTGCGCATTGCCGCCTCAACCGTCCTTGGCCGGCGCGACCAGCCGCACCGCCCGCTTTTCGAGGAAGGCGCGCATGCGCTTCTGCGCTTCGGGGCTGGTCTTGGTGAAGGAGGCGACGATCGATTCGACGAACAGGCCGTCGTCGCGGGCCATGTCCTGGATGCGGGGAAGAGCATTGATAATGGCGAAATTCGACAGCGCCGCGTTGCCCGCCGCCAGGAGCGCGATTTCCTTCGCCTTCGCGAGGGCGGCGCCGGGTTCCACCAGATACTGCACCAGATTGTAGCGCTCGCCCTCCTCGGCGCTGAGCACCCGGCCGGTCAGCATCAGGTCGGTCATCCGCGCCACGCCCATCAGCCGCGCGACCTTCACCGAGCCGCTGCCGCCGACGAAAATGCCGCGCTGACCCTCGGGCAGGGCGAAGAAGGCGGTCTGATCGGCGACGCGGATATGGGCGGAGGCGGCAAGCTCCAGCCCGCCGCCGACGACCGCGCCATGCAGGGCGGCGACAAAGGGGATCGGTCCGCTATGGATGTCGTCGAACACCTCGTGCCAACGGCGCGAGCCGAGCACGCCTTCGATCGGCGTCTTCTCGACATGCTCGGCGAGATCGACGCCAGCGCAGAAATGGTTGCCCGCTCCGAAGATGACGGCGGCCTTGGCTTCGCGCCCGGCGCGCTGCACGACCTCCCCGAGCCTGTTGATGACGGCGTCCGAGATCGCGTTGCGCTTCTCGGCCCGGTTAAGTTTGATCAGCGCGATGTCGCCCTCGCGCTTGTAGGTCACCAGGCTCCTGGCCGTCCGCGCCGTGCGCGGCGCCTTTTTCGGCGGGGCCTTTTGCGAGCGTCTTGCCAAGAAATGAACTCCCAGGAACGCCGCGATGCGGTCGAAAGGCGGTACTGCCATTTAGTTTCCTAGTGGACGAAATCGCCGGTCGCGTGTCAAGATCGCGCGCGGAACGACGCTTTGGGAGGCGCGCCATGGGCAAGGCAGAGGCCGCGGAGGCGCCGGTCGGCGATGCGCCGCTGCGCAGAATTCGTTTCTGGGACCCCGAAATTCTCATCGACGAGCGTTTCGACGGCACGATCCGCGTGCGCCAGGCGGGCGGCCTCGGCCCCCATGCCGATAAGCTTACCGAGCGCCTGCTCCTCCATGCCGCCAATGCCCCCGAGCGGACCTATCTTGCGGAACGGGGCGGCGAGGGCGAATGGCGGCGGCTGACTTATGCCGAGACGCTCGATCATGTCCGCCGCCTCGGCGCGGCGCTGCTCGGCTTCGGCCTGTCGGCGGAGCGGCCGCTCATGATCCTTTCGGGCAACGATATCGAGCACGCCCTTCTCGGCCTTGCCGCCCAGCATGTCGGCGTTCCCTATGCGCCCATCTCGCCAGCCTATTCGCTGATCGCCACCGACTTCGCCAAGCTGAAGGACATTGTCTCGATCCTGACGCCCGGCCTCGTCTTCGTCGCCGATGGCGAGCTCTTCGCCGCAGCGATCCGTGCCGCCATCCCGGCCGATATGCCGGTGATCGTCACCCGCAACCCCGTTCCGGACCGCAAGGGCACCACGATTGCCGAACTTCTGACGACGCGTGCGAGCGGCGCGGTCGACGCGGCGTATGAGGCGGTCGGTCCCGAGACGATCGCCAAGTTCCTTTTCACCTCCGGCTCGACCGGCTCGCCCAAGGCGGTGATCAACACCCAGCGCATGCTCTGCGCCAATCAGGAGATGGTCCGAGACTGCTACGCCTTCATGAGGGAAGAGCCGCCGATCGTGCTCGACTGGACGCCGTGGAACCACACGGCCGGGGGCAACAAGGTCTTCAACATGGTGCTCTACAACGGCGGCACCCTCCATATCGACGACGGCCGGCCCTCGCCCGACCTCATCGGCCGGACCGTGCGCAACCTGCGCGACGTGGCGCCGACCTGGTATTTCAACGTCCCAAAGGGCTACGAGGAACTGGTGCCGCATTTCGAGCGCGACGCCGCGCTGCGCGAACGCTTCTTCAGCCGTCTGAACATCATGATGTATGCCGGCGCCGGCCTTGCGCAGCATACCTGGGAGGCGCTCGACCGGCTGGCGGTGGAGACGACCGGCGAGCGTGTGCTGTTCGCCTCCGGCTATGGGTCGACCGAGACGGCGCCCTTCGCGCTCTTCCCCGCGCCGGACCAGCGAATCACCCTGGCAATCTCGGCGCGCCGGCGCGCGGCATGGAACTGAAGCTGGTTCCGGTCGAGGACAAGCTCGAGGCGCGCGTCAAGGGGCCGAACATCACTCCCGGCTACTGGCGCGACGCCAAGCTGACCGGGGAGGCCTTCGACGAGGAGGGCTTCTACAGGCTCGGCGACGCCTTCCGCTTCGTCGATCCGGCGGATCCGGCGAAGGGGTTTTATTTCGACGGCCGGATCGCCGAGAATTTCAAGCTCGCGACCGGCACCTGGGTCGCCGTCGGCGCGCTGCGCGCCGGCTTCATCAATCATTTCGGCGAGATCGTCCGCGACGTCGTCGTCACCGGCCTCGACCGCGACTTTCTCGGCGCCCTTGTCTTCCCCGATGTCGCGGCATGCCGAGCCCTTGCGCCCGACCTGCCGGCGGATGCGCCCGCCGAAGCGGTGCTCGCGTCCGAGCCGGTGCGGACGCATTTCGCGGCGCTGCTGGAATCGCTGGCCCGCAAGAGCACCGGTTCCTCCAACCGCATCGCGCGAATCCTTCTCCTCGCCGAACCGCCGTCGATCGATCGTGGCGAGATGACCGACAAGGGGTCGGTCAATCAGCGCGCCGTCCTGCGCACATCGCGCCGATCTCGTCGAAGAGCTCTATCGCGGTTCGCTACCTGTCATTACGCTCTGCTGTCTTCACGCTGAGCGAAACGTGAGGGCAGGGTGGCACTCCCGCATCACGACCGGTTCCCCTATCACGCGATCCGCGAGCGCTGGCTCGACCGCTGGCCGGACGGTTCGCGCCTGGCCGTCTATATCGGCCTCAACCTCGAGCATTTCGCCTTCGGCGAGGGGCTCGGCGCGGAACTGGCGCCGGGCGGTCCGCAGCCGGACGTGCTGAACTACGCCTGGCGCGACTACGGCAACCGCGTCGGCGCCTGGCGCATGCTCGACCTGTTCGACGAGCTGTCGCTCCCGGCGACCGTGCTCGTCAATTCCGACCATCCTCGACCATTGCCCCGAGCTTGCCGATGCCTTCGCCGTGCGCGGCGACGAGATCGCCGGCCACGGCCGCACCAATTCCGAGCGGCAGTCGGCTTTCGGCGAAGACGAGGAGCGCGCCTGATCGCCGAGGCGACGGAGGCGATCGCCACGGCATTTCGGCAGGCCGCCGGCCGGCTGGCTCGGGCCCTGGATCGCCGAGAGCCGGAGCACGCCGGACCTGCTCAAGGAAGCCGGCTATACCTACCTGCTCGACTGGTGCCATGACGACCGGCCGGTCTGGATGGAGACCCGCGGCAGGGCCGATCCTTCGGTTCCCTATCCGCAGGAGCTCAACGACATTCCGGCGATCGCCGTGCGCCGCGCCGGCGCGGCCGAGTTCGCCGACATGATCGTCGACCAGTTCGACGAGATGCGCGAGCAGGCGAGCGGATCAGGCGCTCGTCATGGGGATTGCGCTGCATCCCTACATTGTCGGCCAGCCCTTTCGGCTGCGGCATCTGCGCCACGCGCTGGCCCATATTGCCGACGGCCGTGAGGGAGTGTGGATCACCACGGCCGGCGCGATCGCCGATGTCTGGGCGCGGCAGAGGCCGCCGGTCTGACTGCTCTCCGCCGAAGAAACCTCACCAACGGGGCGGAAAGCGGCTATGCTTCGCGCCGCCGGAGGCGTCGCCGAGGGGCGGCCGCCCATGCCGCTTCGAGCCACTTCAGATGGGGTCAGTTTCCTGATGACCGATACGCGCGATCTCCAGACCCTCAAGCAACTCGAACAGAAGATTCTTTGGCTCGCCTGCTGGACGATCCACAACGCCAACCATCTTCGCCCCAAGACCGACGGGCTGAAGGTTGGCGGGCATCAGGCTTCCTGCGCCTCGATGGTCTCGATGATGACAGCGCTCTACTTTCCGCCCTGCGGCCCGAGGATCGCGTCGCGGTCAAGCCGCACGCCTCGCCGGTCTTCCACGCCATCCAGTATCTGACGGGCAACCAGACGCCGGGAGAAGCTGGAGGCGTTCCGTGCCTATGGCGGCGCCCAGTCCTATCCGAGCCGCACCAAGGACACCGACGACGTCGATTTCTCGACCGGCTCTGTCGGCCTCGGCGTCGGCATCACTGCCTTCGCTTCTCTCGTTCAGGACTATGTTCGCGCCAAGCCGTGGGCGCCGGACGGTGCCGAGGGCCGCATGATCGCGCTCGTCGGCGATGCCGAGCTCGACGAGGGCAATATCTATGAGTGCCTGCAGGAGGGCTGGAAGCAGGGCCTGCGCAATACCTGGTGGATCATCGACTACAATCGCCAGAGCCTCGACGGCGTCGTCCGCGAGGGCCTGTCCGAACGCATCCAGGCGATCTTCGGCGCCTTCGGCTGGGACGTGGTGCTGCTGAAGTACGGCGCCCTGCAGCGCGCCGCCTTCGCCGAGCCGGGCGGCGCGGTACTGAAGGGCTGGATCGACCGCTGCCCCAACGCGGCTCTATTCGGCGCTGACCTTCCAGGGCGGCGCGGCCTGGCGCAAGCGCCTGATGGATGAGATCGGCGATCAGGGCGACGTCACCGCGCTCATCGAGCGGCGCTCCGATGCCGAGCTTCAGGAACTGATGACCAATCTCGGCGGCCAGTGCCTGCCGACCCTGCTCGACGCATTCGAGGCCATCGACCACGACCGGCCGACCGCCTTCCTCGCCTATACGATCAAGGGCTGGGGCACGCCGCTTGCCGGCCACAAGGACAACCATGCCGGCCTGATGACGGTCGCCCAGATGGACGCCTTCCGCGCCCAGATGGGCGTTCGCGAAGGCCATGAGTGGGATCGCTTCGAGGGCCTCTCGAAGCCGGCGGACGAACTCGAGGCCTTCCTCGGCGCGGTGCCCTTCTTCGCCGCGGGTCCGCGGCGCTTCTCGGACGCCGTCCCTCGAGACCGCCGGGCCGCTCTTCCTCGACGACGAGGAACTCTCGACCCAGGCCGGTTTCGGCAAGATCCTCGACGGCATCGGGCGCGCCGGCGGGCCGCTCGCCGACCGGATCCTGACCACCTCGCCGGACGTCACCGTCTCGACCAATCTCGGCCCCTGGGTCAATCGCCGCGGCCTCTTCGCGCGCGACGAGATTGCCGACACGTTCCGCGACGAGCGCGTTCCCTCGGCGCAGAAGTGGCGGTTTTCCGCGGGCGGACAGCATATCGAGCTCGGCATCGCCGAGATGAACCTGTTTCTCCTGCTCGGTGCCGCCGGCCTGTCGCATTCGCTCTTCGGCCGCCGTCTCCTGCCGGTCGGCACGCTCTACGATCCCTTCATCGCCCGCGGCCTCGATGCGCTGAACTATGCCTGCTATCAGGACGCGCGCTTCCTGCTCGTCGCCACGCCTTCCGGCGTGTCGCTGGCGCCGGAGGGCGGCGCCCACCAGTCGATCGGCACGCCGCTCATCGGCTCAGCCAGGACGGCCTCGCCGCCTTCGAACCGGCCTATCTCGACGAACTGTCGGTCATCATGGACTGGGCCTTCGACTACATGCAGCGGGGCGGGGAGGGCGATCCCAACGAGCGCACCTGGCTGCGCGACGAGACCGGCGGCTCGGTCTATCTGCGCCTGTCGACCCGGCCGATCGAGCAGGTCGTCCGTCGCCGCGATCCCGCCTTCCGCCAGGGCGTCATCGACGGTGCCTGGTGGCTGCGCGAGCCGGGCCCGAACGCCGACATCGTCATCGCCTATCAGGGCTGTGTCGCGCCCGAGGCGATCGCGGCGGCCGGCCGCATCGGCGAGGACCGGCGCGATATCGGCGTGCTGGCGGTCACCTCCGCCGACCGTCTCAATGCCGGCTGGCACGCCGCCCAGCGGGCGCGCCGCCGCGGCCACCCGGATGCGACCAGCCATGTCGAGCGGCTGCTCTCCCGCCTGCCGCCCCACTGCACGCTGATCACGGTCATGGACGGCCACCCGGCGACGCTTGCCTGGCTCGGCGCGGTCGCCGGCCATCGCACCGTCGGCCTCGGCGTCGAGCATTTCGGCCAGACCGGCAGCATCGCCGATCTCTACCACCACTACGGCATCGACGCGGATTCGATCGTCGCCGCCGCCTCGCGCATCGCGCCGGGCCGGCCGATCCGCCATCTCGGCGTCGTCGGCTGAAAAGCGGCGCGGGGATAAGTCGAGCATTTGTCATCACCGAGAACTTATGATCTTTATCGGGCGAAGCGCCCGACAGGGGCGCGACAACCGAGGCGGGCAGGGCGCTGGCTGGGTGGACGGCGAAAAAAGCGGGTGGAGGAGACGCCGACCCGATGACCGGATATGATCTGGTGATCTTCGATTGCGATGGCGTGCTCGTCGACAGCGAACTCCTGAGCTGTGGCTGCGCCGCCGAGACGCTCGCTGGCTATGGGCTGCCGATCGGCGTCGAGGAAGTGTTCGACCGCTTCCTCGGCCGCAGCGTGACGGCGATCGCCGACCACTTCCGCGCCGTCAAGGGGACACCGCTGCCGGACGCCTTCTACGCCGACTACCGGAGTCGGCTCACCGAGGCCTTCGCCCGCTCGCTGCGCTCGATGCCCCATGTCCGGGACGTGCTCGCCCGGCTCGACAGTCCCTATTGCCTCGCCTCTTCGAGCGACGCCGCGCGCATCCGACTGACCCTGTCGGTGGCCGGGCTCGAGACCTATTTCGGCGACCGCATCTACAATGCCGAGATGGTCCGCCACGGAAAGCCGGCGCCGGATCTCTTCCTGCTGGCCGCGAAACGGATGGGCGCCCGGCCCGAGCGCACGATCGTCGTCGAGGACACCGTGCCGGGCGTCACGGCCGGCAAGGCGGCGGGCATGACCGTATGGGGCTTCACCGGCGGCAGCCATTGCACCGGCCGCCCGGTCGACCGTCATCTCGCCGAGGCGGGCGCCGATCGCGTCTTCGCCTCCATGGCCGACTTCCTGCCGCACTGAACGAGGCGCGTGTCGATGGATGCCCCGAACAGGCCCGACCCTTCCCGGCTCGACGACGCCGCCCGCGCCGGCTGGCTCTATTTCGTCGCCGGCAACACCCAGGACGAGATCGCGCGCAAGCTCAACATCTCCCGGCCGACCGCGCAACGTCTTGTTTCCCTTGCGCTTTCCGAGCGCCTCATCACCTTCCGCCTCGACCATCCGATCGCCGCCTGCATGGAACTGGCGGCCCGGCTGAGCGAACGCTACGCGCTCGCCCATTGCGATGTCGTGCCCGCCGATCCGGCCGTCGACAGCGTCGTCGTCGGCATCGCCGAGAGCACTGCCTCGTTCCTCGAAAACCATCTGCGCTCGCCCGATCCGATCGTCATCGCGCTCGGCACCGGACGCACCTTGCGCGCCGCGGTCGAGCAGGTGCCGCGGATGACCTGCCGGCAGCATAAGCTGGTCTCGGTGGTGGGGCATATCTCCAGCACCGGCGAGGGCAGTTTCTATGACGTGCTCTCGCGCCTGTCGGATCTGACACTGGCGCCGCACTACCCGATGCCCCTGCCGGTGGTGGTGGCGAGCCGCGAGCAGCGCGAGCAGCTCGTCCAGCTCGATTCGGTCCGCCGCCTGCTCGAACTCGCCGCCTCCGCCGACGTGACGCTGGTCGGAATCGGACGCGTCGACGAGAATGCGCAGCTCCAGGCGGACGGCTTCGTCTCCTCCGAGGAACTGACGGAAATCCGCCGTCAGGGGGCGGTCGGCGAGATCGTCGGCTGGTCCTTCGACGCCGCCGGACGCATCATCAAGGGCGGCGTCAACGAGCGGCTGACCAGCGTTCCCCTGGAGGTGCCGGCCAAGCGCCTGGTGGTCGGCGCGGCGCAGGGGACGAGCAAGGTCCTGGCGATCCACGCCGCTCTTCGCGGCCGCCTGATCAATGGTCTCATCACCAACGAGACGACCGCCGCCTCGCTGCTCGATCTCGCTCCCTAGACCGAAATCTCGTCCACAACGAACGCGCAGCGGACGCCCGCCCTGAACGGGACGGACGGGCTGGTGGCGGGCGTGGCCGGGCGCGGTGAACACGATCATGCACCGACGCGATTCGCCCTCTGATTGACAAGCATCCGCAAATGTGATGAGCATATGATCATTGCGGGATCAAATGCTCGCAAGCCAATGGGAGGAACACATGGCACGGATGTTTGGCGCGCTGCTCGGCGCGGCCTCGATGTTGGTTGCCGGCCAGGCCCTGGCCGCCACCCAGCTCACCATCGCCACCGTCAACAATGGCGACATGATCCGGATGCAGAAGCTGACGGATGACTTCACCAAGATGAACCCGGATATCTCGCTCCAGTGGGTGACTCTGGAAGAGAACGTGTTGCGCCAGAAAGTGACGACCGACATCGCCACCAAGGGCGGCCAGTACGACGTGCTGACCATCGGCACCTATGAAGTGCCGATCTGGGCGAAGAATGGCTGGCTGGTTCACCTGTCGGCGCTCGAGAACGACCCGACCTATGACGTCAACGACCTGCTGCCGCCGATCCGCGCGGGCCTCAGCTATGACGGCAAGCTCTACGCCGCGCCGTTCTACGGCGAGTCGAGCTACGTCATGTACCGCAAGGACCTGATGCAGAAGGCCGGGCTCACCATGCCCGACAAGCCGACCTGGGACTTCATCAAGAAGGCCGCCGACGCGATGACCGATCGCGCCAACGGCATCAACGGCATCTGCCTGCGCGGCAAGGCCGGCTGGGGTGAGAACATGGCCTTCCTCACCACGCTGGCGAACTCCTTCGGCGCGCGCTGGTTCGACGAGAAGTGGAAGCCGCAGTTCGACACCAAGGAATGGCATGACGCCATCCAGTTCTATGTCGACCTGATGAAGGCCGACGGGCCGGCCGGCGCTTCGTCGAACGGCTTCAACGAGAACCTGACCCTGTTCCAGCAGGGCAAGTGCGGCATGTGGATTGACGCCACCGTCGCCGGCTCCTTCGTCACCGATCCCAAGGCCTCGACGGTCGCCGACAAGGTCGGTTTCGCCCTCGCTCCGGACAAAGGCCTCGGCAAGCGCGCCAACTGGCTGTGGTCGTGGGCGCTGGCGATCCCTGCCGGCTCTAAGAAGGTCGATGCGGCCGAGAAGTTCATCGACTGGGCGACCAGCAAGCACTACGCCGAGCTGGTGGCGAGCAAGGATGGCTGGGCCAACGTGCCTCCGGGTACGCGGACCTCGCTCTACGAGAACGCCAAGTACACCGACGCGGCGCCGTTCGCCAAGATGACGATCGACTCGATCAACGCCGCCGACCCGCAGCACCCGACCGTCAAGCCGGTGCCCTATACCGGCGTGCAGTTCGTCGCCATTCCCGAGTTCCAGGGCCTTGGCGACACGGTCGGCCAGATCTTCTCGGCGGCGCTCGCCGGGCAGTCGAGCGTCGACGACGCCCTCAAGCAGGCTCAGGACGTGGCCACCCGCACCATGACCAAGGCCGGTTACATCAAGTAAAATTCTCCCGAGACTTACCTGCCCGGAGCCTCGTGCTCCGGGCAGTTTTCGGGAACCCGCATAGCCTCGACTAGACGCCGCACCCCGCGACAGACCGCCAACCGGGAACACCCGGGGCGCCGCGGGGCTTGGGGAGGAACCGCGTCGCCCGCTCAGGGGATGACGCCTCGCGTCCTGGGGAGTGAAACGCATGGCGACCGTGAACACCCGCAAGCTGGCGCGCGCCATGTTGGCGCCCTCGGTGGCGGCCCTCCTGATCTGGATGATCGTCCCGCTGGCGCTGACGCTCTGGTATTCGTTCCAGACCTACAATCTGCTCAATCCGCTCAACAGCGGCTTCGCCGGCTGGAGCAACTACTACTACTTCCTCACCGATCCCTCGTTCTTTCAGGCCTTTGGCAACACCCTGCTGCTGACCGTCTCGGTCCTGGCGATCACCGTCATCGGCGGCACTTTTCTTGGCATGCTGCTCGACCAGGCCATCTACGGCCAGGGGATCGTCCGCATCCTCGTCATCTCCCCGTTCTTCATCATGCCGACGGTCGCCGCGCTGGTGTGGAAGAACATGATGCTCGATCCGAACTACGGGATCTTCGCCTGGATCACGACGCGCTTCGGTATCGCGCCGATCGCATGGCTGGAAAGCTATCCGCTGTTTTCCATCATCGTCATCGTGTCGTGGGAATGGCTGCCATTCGCCACCCTCATCCTGCTGACGGCGCTGCAGTCGCTCGACGAAGAGCGCAAGGAAGCGGCCGAGATGGATGGGGCCAACTTCATCAGCATGTTCTTCTATATCGTGCTGCCCCACCTGGCGCGCGCCATCACGGTGGTGATCCTCATCGAGACGATCTTCCTGCTCTCGGTCTTCGCCGAGATCCTCGTCACCACCAGCGGCGGTCCCGGCTACGCCTCCACCAACATCACCTATCTCGTCTATCACCAGGCCCTGCTCGACTACGACGTCGGCGGCGCCTCGGCGGGCGGCGTGGTGGCGGTGATCCTGGCCAACATCGTCGCCTTCTTCCTCATCCGCATCGTCGGCAAGAACCTGGACGCCTAAGGGAGGGCGACATGGCACGCGCGATCACCCCGCAGAGGAAATGGACCTTCACGATCCTCGCCTGGCTTGTGGCGTTCCTTCTCTTCTTCCCGATCCTGTGGACGATCCTCACTTCCTTCAAGACCGAGGGCGATGCGATCCTGTTTCCGCCGTCCTTCTTCCCGCCGCACTGGACGCTGGAGAACTTCTTCGAGGTCCAGTCGCGCTCCAACTACTTCAAGCACTTCTACAATTCGGTGGTCATCTCCGGCGGCTCGACCCTGCTTGCCTTGCTCGTCGCCGTGCCGGCGGCCTGGTCGATGGCCTTCTCGCCGTCGAAGCGCACCAAGGACATCCTGATGTGGATGCTGTCCACCAAGATGATGCCGGCGGTTGGCGTGCTGGTGCCGATCTACCTGATCTTCAAGAATCTCGGCCTGCTCGACACGCTGAGCGGCCTCACCGTCATCCTGACGCTCATCGACCTGCCGATCGTCATCTGGATGCTCTACACCTATTTCAAGGAGATCCCGGTCGACATCCTCGAGGCGTGCCGAATGGACGGCGCCGTCCTGTGGAAGGAGATCGTCTACGTGCTGCTGCCGATGGCGATCCCCGGCATCGCCTCGACCATGCTCCTCAACATCATCCTTGCCTGGAACGAGGCGTTCTGGACGCTCAACCTGACGGCGGCCAAGGCCGCGCCGCTGACCACCTTCATCGCCTCCTTCTCGGCGCCGGAAGGTCTGTTCTGGGCGAAGCTCTCGGCCGCCTCGACGCTGGCCATCGCACCGATCCTGCTGCTCGGCTGGTTTAGCCAGAAGCAGCTCGTGCGCGGTCTCACCTTCGGCGCCGTGAAGTAGGGAGGGGGCGATGCGATTGATACCGATTCATGTCGCCCGCCAGTCCACCCCGGTTCGGGGGCACGACCGCGAGGCAGGCCGTCAGCCGCACCACCCGCAAACCCCAAACGCGGCCTAGGAGGTTCGACCATGGGCAAGATCGCACTCAAGGGCGTGCGCAAGATCTTCGGTGAGGTCGAGGTCATTCCCGGCGTCGACCTCGACATCAATGACGGCGAATTCGTCGTCTTCGTCGGCCCCTCCGGCTGCGGCAAGTCCACGCTGCTGCGCCTCATCGCCGGGCTGGAGGATGTCAGCGGCGGCTCGATCGAGATCGACGGCGTCGACGTCGCCCGGGAACCGCCCGCCCGGCGCGGACTGTCCATGGTCTTCCAGTCCTACGCGCTCTATCCGCATATGACCGTGCGCGGCAATATCGGCTTCCCGCTGAAGATGGCCGGCGAGGCCAAGGACGCGATCGCCCGCAAGGTCGAGAGGGCGGCGGCGACGCTCAACCTCACCGACTATCTCGAACGCCGCCCCGGCCAGCTCTCCGGCGGCCAGCGCCAGCGCGTCGCCATCGGCCGCGCCATCGTGCGCGAGCCCAAGGCGTTTCTTTTCGACGAGCCGCTGTCCAATCTCGACGCGGCGCTGCGAGGCCAGATGCGCCTCGAGATCACCCAGCTTCATCAGCACGCTGGCGACCACCATGGTCTATGTCACCCACGACCAGGTCGAGGCGATGACCATGGCCGACAAGATCGTCGTCCTCAATGGCGGGCGCATCGAGCAGGTCGGCACGCCGCTGGAGCTGTATGAGCATCCCGCCAACCTGTTCGTCGCCGGCTTCATCGGCTCGCCGCGCATGAACCTCGTCGACACGCCCGCCGACATGGACGGCGGCGCCAAGACGATCGGCGTGCGCCCGGAGGACATCGACGTGTCGCGCGAGAACGGCGCCTGGCAGGGCAAGGTCAGCATCGCCGAGCATCTCGGCTCGGACACTTTCTTCTATATCGACGCCGAGCCCATCGGCCGGCTGACAGTGCGCACGCCGGGAGAATTTTCGCTGCGGGCGGGCGAATCGGTCTGGCTGACGCCGAAGGCCGGATCGTATTCATCGCTTCGACGCCAACGGCATGGCGATCTGACCGACCGCATGCGGACGGGCCGCGCCACATGCCCGGGCCCCGGTGCCGGTGGCGGCAATTGGATGAACTGACCCGGCGACGGGATCGACAGGAGTGACGTGATGTACATGGAAATGCTGAAGCTCGAGGGGCAGGTCGCGCTGGTGACCGGTGGCGGCCAGGCGATCGGCCTCGCTTGCGTCGAGGCGCTGTCCGAGGCGGGCGCCAAGGTGGTCATCGCCGACGTCAATCCGGAGATCGCCGAGACCGGCCGCGACGCCATGCGTGCCAAGGGCTACGATCCCGAAATCGCCATCATGGACGTGACGGATTCCTCCCGCGTCACCGAAGTCGCCGACGACATCGTCAAGCGTCTCGGCCGGATCGACGTGCTGGTCAACAATGCCGGCATCGCCCGCAGCGAGACCCCGGCCGAGACCGTCACCGACGAACACTGGCTGAACGTCCTCGACGTCAATCTCAATGGCACCTTCTGGTGCTGCCGCGCCTTCGGCCGCCACATGCTCGCCGCCAAGGCCGGATCGATCGTCAATATCGGCTCGATGTCCGGCTTCATCGTCAACAAGCCGCAGGAGCAGGCTTTCTACAATGCCTCGAAGGCCGGCGTGCACCACCTGACCAAGTCGCTCGCCGCCGAATGGGGCGCCCGCGGCGTGCGCGTCAATGCCGTGGCGCCGACCTATATCGACACGCCGCTCAATGCTTTCGTCAAGACCAACGCCGGGATGTACGACGCCTGGATCGGCGGCACGCCCATGGCCCGCCTCGGCAAGGTCGAGGAAATCGCCTCGGTCGTGCTGTTCCTGGCCGGCCAGGGCGCCAGCCTGATGACCGGCAGCGTTGTCCTGGTCGATGGCGGCTACACCTGCTGGTAGGCGCCAAGGGCGCCGGCGGGCGCCGAATCCCACAGATTAGTGAGCCGGGCAATCAGTCTCCAAGCAGAGGCCGAGCGTTCTTGTTGATCATTTCTTGGGCAAGCAGGCTATTGATTTCGAACTACATCAGAAAGACTTGAATATAATTGACCGGTCACGCGAAGCGCGGGGCCATCGTCTGGCCTACAACAATTGAACGAGGCGATGAGAACATCCTGAAATCAGGATTCGAATTCTGATTTGCAATTCGCGCCCGGGTCCGCAACAATTGTCGGACTCATGGAAATCGTCAATTATATATTGGCCAACTGGCCGCTGATCGTTGCGCGCACCTGGCAACATATCGAGATCGTCGGCGTCGCCGTCGGTCTGGCGATCCTGACCGGTGTGCCGATCGGCATCCTGATCACCCAGAACAAGCGCGCCGCCGATACGGTGCTCTACATCGCCTCGATCATCATCACGATCCCCTCGATCGCGCTGTTCGGCATCATGATCCCGGTCCTGTCGCTGATCGGCCACGGCATCGGCTATCTGCCGGCGGTGATCGCGGTGCTGCTCTATTCGCAGCTTCCCATCATCCGCAACACCTATACCGCGATCACCAATGTCGACCCGGCGCTGCGCGAGGCGGCGCGCGGCATGGGGCTGACGCCGATGCAGCGCCTGCGCGAGGTCGAGTTGCCGCTGGCGGTGCCGGTGATCATGTCCGGGGTGCGCGTCGCCGTGGTCATGAATATCGGGGTCACCGCGATCGCCGCCTATATCGGCGCCGGCGGGCTCGGCGCCTTCATTTCGCGCGGCATCAGCCAGACCGATCCGCGCCAGCTGGTCACCGGCGCGCTCGCCGTCAGCGTGCTCGCGGTCGTCGCCGATTTCGGCCTGCTCTGGCTGCAGCGCGCGCTGACCTCGCCGGGGCTGAGAACAACTGACGGGAAACGCCGCATGATCCGACTCGAACGCGTCAGCAAGATTTTTCCCGGCGCCTCCGCGCCCGCCGTCGACCAGGTGACGATGGAGGTGCCGGAGGGCGAGATCTGCGTGCTGCTCGGCCCCTCCGGCTGCGGCAAGACGACGACCATGAAGATGGTCAACCGCCTGATCGAGCCGACGTCCGGCGAAATCTTCATCGGCGACAAGAACACCGCGCGATTTCAAGCCGGTCGAGCTGCGCCGCACGCTCGGCTACGTCATCCAGCAGATCGGCCTGTTTCCCAACAAGACCATCGAGGACAATATCTGCATCGTCCCCGACATCCTCGGCTGGGAACAGAAGAAATCGCGCGCGCGCGCCGCCGAACTGCTCGAAATGGTCGCGCTCGATCCCGCAGATCTTCCTCAAGCGCTATCCCAAGGAGCTTTCCGGCGGCCAGCAGCAGCGCGTCGGCGTGCTGCGCGCCATCGCCGCCGATCCGCCGGTGCTGCTGATGGACGAGCCCTTCGGCGCCATCGACCCGATCAACCGGGCGGTCATCCAGGACGAGTTCCTGAAGATGCAGGCGACGCATGAAGAAGACCATCATGTTCGTCAGCCACGACATCGACGAGGCGGTCAAGATGGCCGACCGCATCGCCATCTTCCGCGACGGCCGGCTGGTCCAGTACGACACGCCGGACAACATCCTCGCCCATCCCGCCAACAGCTTCGTCTCCGATTTCGTCGGCGGCGACCGCACGCTGAAGCGCCTCCAGCTCGCTCAAGGTGTAGCGACGCGATGATGACCGACCCGCCGAGCGTCAAGGCCGGCGACACCCTCGCCAATGCCGTCTCGCTGATGGAGGACGCCGGCCATCGCTCGATTGTCATGGTCGGCCCGCGCGGCCGCGCCCGCGGTTTCGTCGCGATCGAAGCCGCCCGCGGCCAGAAGGGCACGGTCGGCGAGAATTACGAGCCGCTGCCGACGACGATCCATCCGCAACGAGGACCTGCGCACCGCCGTCTCGACCATGTTCCGCCACGACGTCTCCTGGCTCGCCGTGGTCGACAAGGACGGCCTGTTCATCGGCTATGTGACACTGCGCGGCATCACCCATCTGCTCGGCGAGGCCTATCGCGATGGCTGAGCGCGGTCGAAACCGACGCGATCCTGCGCGCATGGCGCACGACGCTGCTCGTCCTGGTCTTCGCGCTCGGCGCTTTGGCCTGGGGCAGCGGGCTACTGCCGACCATGCTCGACCAGTGGGATGACATTCAGTATCTCGGGCGCGAGCACATTATGCTGGTCGCCATTTCCGGCGGGCTCGCGATCGTCGTCGGCATCCCGCTCGGCGTCCTGCTCACCCGCCGGCGTTTCCGGCGTTATGGCGACATCGCCCTGCAGATTCTCAATGTCGGCGCCACGATCCCGACGCTCGCCGTGCTTGCCCTTTCGATGAGCGTTCTCGGCATCGGCGACCGGCCGGCGATCTTCGGCCTGTTCATCCTCACCTTGCTGCCGATCGTCTCCAACACGCTGGCCGGCATCCGCGCCGTGCCGCCCTATCTGATCGAGGCGGCCACCGGCATGGGCATGAGCGGCCGGCAGATCCTGTTCCAGGTCGAACTGCCCAATGCCCTGTTCGTCATCTATGCCGGCATTCGTACGGCCCTTGCCATCAATGTCGGCACCGTGCCGCTCGCCTTCCTGATCGGCGGCGGCGGCCTGGGCGAGCTGATTTTCAGCGGCATCGCCCTCAACGAGTTCGCCACCATGCTGGCGGGCGCGATTCCGACGGCGCTTCTGGCGATCGCCGTCGACTTCATGATGAAGCAGCTTCAGCTCTGGACGATTCCGCGCGGCGTCAATCCGCTGCGCTGAGGGATTTCCGGGGTGTTTCGCCAGTGATTTGAAACCAGAAAGAGGAGAAAAAGTCCGATGAGAACCCTTACCAAGGTCGTAGCGGCCGCGGTCATCACCGCCTTCGCCGCCACGTCGGCACAGGCGGCGACGATTGTCGTCGGCGGCAAGAACTTCACCGAGCAGCTCCTGCTCGCCGACATGACGGCGCAGCTCCTGAAGGCCAAGGGCTTCGATGTCGACAAGCGCGACGGCATGGGCTCGCAGGTCGTCCGTGACGCCCAGGTCAACGGCCAGGTCGACGTCTATTGGGAGTACACCGGCACCTCGCTCGTCACCTACAACAAGGTGAGCAAGCGCATGAACGCCGAGGACACCTACAAGACGGTCAAGAAGCTCGACGCCAAGAAGGGCCTGACCTGGCTCAACCCGTCCAAGGCCAACGACACCTATGCGCTGGCCGTGCAGGCATCGAACCCGAAGACCGACGCCATCAAGACGCTGTCCGACCTCGCCAAGGCCTACAATGACGGCAAGGACCTGGTGATGGCGGTCAACGCCGAGTTCCCCAAGCGGCCCGACGGTCTGCCGGGGCTGGAGAAGGCCTATGGCTTCAAGACCAGCCGCGCCGACCTCAAGCCGATGGATTCAGGGCTCACCTATCAGGCGCTGAAAGAGGGCCAGGTCGACATCGCGCTGGTCTTCGCCACTGACGGCCGCATCAAGGCCTTCAACTTCCGCGTGCTCAAGGACGACAAGGAGTTCTTCCCGAACTACGCCATCGTCCCGGTCGTGCGCACCGACACGCTGAAGGCCAATCCCGGCCTCGCCGCTCCGCTCAACGCGCTGTCGGCCAAGCTGACGGACGCGGTCATGCAGAAGCTCAATGCCGAGGTCGACGTCGACAAGAAGTCAATCGAGGAGGTCTCCAAGCAGTTCCTCACCGATGAGGGCCTGATCTAGCCGGGGCCAGCGCTCCGGCCGATTGGGGCCGACGACTATCGCGCCCCCCGCGTCGCACGCGGGGGGCGTTTTCGTTTGAGGGAGCTGTCTTCGCGGGTCGCGCGCAATTGGTTCCGCATCCTCCTCGCGTCATCCCCGGCGAGGCCCGAAGGGGCGAGGTAACGGGATCCAGTAAACGATGCGGGCGGAGAGTGGGGTCGCCATGAAATGGGGCATGGACTTGGCCCCCGCACATCCCGCCCGGCGGCATCGTTTACTGGGGTCCCGCCTTCGCGGGAATGACCGGGGTGGGATTGGCCGTGCCGTGCGTCACGGAGCGCGGCACCGGCAAGATTGGATGCGTTCTGTCGTTCCGGCCGGAGGCAGGCCTGCTGAGATGGCGCTGTAGGGTGGGCAGAGGCGCGTCAGCGCCGTGCCCACGCGGGACTGTGCGAACACGTTTGGCAAGCGGGCCTGTCCGCGTGGGCACGCTTCGCTTTGCCCACCCTACGATGCCCGCGATGCCCGCGCGTCGCGCCTTCGGTGCTTCGCGGCTAGTCCTCCGGGATCCACACGACCATCCTTGCCGGTCCGCGATTGGCCCAGAGGTAGTAGGGGATCGCGGTCCAGGTGGCGGGCTCGTTCGCGGGGCGGGTCGGAGCGGTAGAGCGTGCCGTTCCAGTCCGAGGCGGTCGCCGCCTTGCCGCTGGCGACGAGGGTGACGATGCCGTCGAAAAGGTCCTTGCGCTCGACCGCTTCGACCGCGCTGTTGCGCGGCAGGCGGGCAAGCTCGATCGAGGCATCCGGATTGTCGGTCGTCTCGGCGCAATAGACGAAGGGGCCGCGCTTGAGGCAGGCCCGGCCGATGTCGGCCCTGACGCTCGGATGGGCGTAGATGCGCGTCACCGGCATCGGCAGGTCGAGCGCGATCGTGTCGCCTTTCGACCAGGTGCGGCGGATGGCGAGATAGCCGTTGCTGGTCCCAGCGTCGACGTCGATGGCCTCGCCATTGACCTTGGCCGTGGCTTGCTTCGCCCAGCCGGGAATGCGCAGCTTCACGGTGAATTCGCTCGGCCGAATCCGGATCGACATGGACGCGGATCGCGCCGGACCAGGGATAGTTGCTCTCCTCGCGGATGCCGACCTTGCGGCCGCCGATCTCGACACTGGTCGCGCTGCCGCCATAGAGATGGATGGCGATCTCGTCGGTGCCGGTCGAATAGAAATAGCCGCCGACCGAGGCGACCAGCCGCGACACGTTCATGGTGCAGCACGGGCAGGGATGCCAGGCCCAGCGCGTGTGGCGGCCGTCGCTCTCGAGCGGGTTCTCGTAGAAATAGTGGGTGCCGTCGCGCGACAGGCCGGAGAGGGCGCCGTTGTAGAGCGCCAGCTCGAGCACGTCGGCATATTTGCCGTCGAGATCGAGATTGAGCATGCGCTGCGCCCAGAAGATCAGCGCCACCGAGGCGCAGGTCTCGGCATAGGCGGTGTCGTTGGGCAGGTCGTAGTCGGTGGTGAAGCCCTCATTGGCCGCCGCCGGGCCGAGGCCCGCCGTCACATACATCCGCCGCGCGGTGACGTCCTCCCACAGCACCTCGCAGGCGTGCTTCAGCGCCGCGTCGCCGAGGTCGGCGGCAAGGTCGGCCATCGCCGTGTACATGTACATCGCGCGCACCGCGTGGCCGACGACCTTGTCCTGCTCGCGCACCGGCTTGTGCGACTGGTTGTATTCGAAGGTCTTCTGCCAGAAGTCGTTCGGGCCTCTCGCCGCGCGCCTTCGGCCTCGGCGTCGAAATAGTGGGGCTGCCTTGCCGCGCTCGTTGATGAAATAGGCGGCGAGGTCGAGCCGCTTGCGGTCCTTGGTCAGGTGATAGAGCTTGATCAGCGCCAGCTCGATCTCCTGGTGGCCGGGATAGCCGTGCTTCTGGTCCGGCCCCGGGCCGAAGACCGTGGCGATGTGGTCGACATATTTCTCCATGATGTCGAGCAGCCGCCGGCGGCCGGTCGCCAGGAAATAGGCGATCGCGCCTTCCAGCATATGGCCGGCGCAGTAGAGCTCGTGATTGTCGCGCAGGTTGGTCCAGCGGTTCTCGACCTCGCGGCCGATATACCAGCAGTTCAGATAGCCGTCGGGAAGCTGCGCCTCGGCCAGCCATTCGGTGATCTCGTCGATCTGGGCCTCGATCGTGGCGTCGCGGCGGTGGGAAAGGGCGTAGCTCGCCGCCTCGATCCACTTGCCGACGTCGGAATCCCAGAAGATCTGGGTGGTGAAATTGTGCCGGCCGCGCGGGATGCGCAGCGGCGGCGGCGGCTGCGGCACCTTCAGCGATTCGAGGAGGCCATGTTCGCTCGAGCTGCGCGTACTGGCTCGGGATCGTCTTGCGTCAGCACCGTGTCGAGCCGCTCGCGCCAGAACGCGCCTTCGACGCTGACCTCGTTGAACCGGACCGGTGAATACTGACGCATGGAATGTCCCTTTCTATGGCCGGCCGTCGGCGCCGAGCCGGTTCTGCGCGCCGCAGGAGTCGCGCACGACGAGCGTGCAGGGCAGCCGTTCGACGCCGTTGAGCCGCTTGCCGCCGATCCGTTCGAGAAGGCTCTGGCCGGCGTGGCGGCCGAGATCCTTGAGGTTCATGTCGACGCTGGTGAGCGGCGGCCGCGTCGCCTCGGCCATGATCTCCCAGTTGTCGAAGCCGACGATCGACACGCTGTCGGGCACGACGATGCCGCGCTCGCGCAGCGCGTCGGCGGCGCCGCGGGCGATCTGGTCGTTGCCGCAGAAGAGCGCGTCGGGCGGCGCGTGGCGGCCGCGGAACAGCTGCGTCACCGCCTCGCGCCCCCAGCCCTCCGACCAGACGCCGGGCAGGTAGAAGCCCTCGGGTTCGGCGATGCCGGCCGCGGCAAGCGTCTTGCGATAGCCGTCGCGCCGCAGCCGCACCGCCTCGAAGCGCTCCGGCCCGGTGATATGGGCGATGCGCCGCCGGCCGAGATCGACGAGATGGCTGCGTGGCGAGGACCGCGCCGCCCTCGTCGTCGGGCAGCAGGCAATAGCGCCTCGGGGTCGTCGACCTGCGAGAAGACGTAGATGACCGGCACGCCGGGCGCTCGGCACCTTCAGCTTCGGCCGCCGGTCGGCGCGCCGGGCGGTGACGACGATGCCGTCGACCCGCTTGCCGAGCAGCGACTCGACGTGCTGCGCCTCGCGCTCGGGATCGTCGGTGGCGTTGCACATGAAGACCGACATGCGGCTGTCGGCGAGGCACTCCTCCAGCCCCTCCATGATCGGCATGGTGAAGCGGCCGAAACTGTCGGTGGAGATCATGCCGACCGTCAGGCTCTGGCCGCGATGCAGGCTCTGGGCGAGGTCGTTGGGGCGGAAGCCGAGCTCGCGGGCGACGGCGATCACCCGGTCGCGCGTTTCCTGGCGCAGGCTGCCATTGTTGTTGAGCGCCTTCGAGGCGGTGCCGACGCTGACATTGGCGAGACGCGCGACGTCGCGGATGGTCAGCCGCGCGCGCCGGGCGGGCGCGGCCTCTGTCGGCCGGTCGCTCGTCGCCCTCGCCATTCCGGCCGGCTCTTGTCGCTCATTCCGGTTGCCTATTTGACCGCGCCACTGAGGAAGCCGGACACGTAGTATTTCTGCAGAAGGATGTAGATCAGCACGCAGGGGACGATGGCGATGATGACGCCGGCCTGGAGCGCGCCCCAGTCGACCGCGCCGAAGTGCCCGGCGCGTACGCTCACCAGCATGATCGGCACGGTGAAGTTGGTCTCCTTGCTCATGAAGATGAGCGCGCCGATGAACTCGTTCCACGACATGATGAAGGCGAACAGGGTGACGGTGACAATGCCGGCGCTCACCGCCGGCATGAAGATGCGCCAGAGCACCTGCCAACTGTTGCAGCCGTCGATGACCGCCGCCTCCTCCAGCTCCTTGGGCATCGCCTCGAAGCTGTTGCGCATCAGATAGACGCTGAAAGGCAGTTGCAGCATCGTGTGGACGATGGCGAGGCCGACATGGCGTGTTGGTCAGGCCGATCTTGGCGAACATCAGGTAGAGCGGCGTCAACAGCGCCTGATAGGGGATCATCAGTCCGGCGAGAAGAACGAGGAAGATGGCCTCCTTGCCCGGAACCGGAAAACGCGCCAGGCCATAGCCCGCCGGGACGGCGAGCGCCAGGCAGAACAGGATGGTGAGCCCAGCCACCAGCAGGCTGTTGTAGAGGTAGGTCAGCAGCCCGGCCTGGAAAGTGAAGACGTGCCAATAGTTTTCCAGGCTCAGTGTGTGCGGCAGATAGGTCGGCGGCACCGCCGATGCGCCGGCCTGCGTCTTGATCGAGGCAAGGAACGAGACGACGATCGGAAAGAGCATCGCGGCGACGACGATCAAGCAGATCGCGGCGATCAGATAGCCGCGCGGCGCGCCGTGGGTGGTCGCCACCATCCGCCGGCTGCTGCCGCGGGTGTCGAAGGCAACGGCTGGTCATGCGTTGTCCTTCCGCCGCGTCAGCACGATCTGCGCCGTGGCGCCGGCCATGATGATCAGGGTCAGGATGACGGCGGTCGCCGAGCCGTAGCCCAGTTTGAAGAAGATGAACGAGTTCTGGTACATCCAGTAGACCGAGGTGAAGGTCTGACCCTTCGGCCCGCCCGGACGTCATGATGTAGAACTGGTCGAAGGCGAGCATCGAGCCGATCGCGCTGATCAGGGTCGTGAGCAGGATCGTCCGGTAGCTGAGCGGCACGATGATCTGGCGCACGCGCTGCCAGTAGCCGGCGCCGTCGATCATCGCCGCCTCGGAGATCTCGTTGTCGATCGCCTGGATGCTGGCGACGAACAGGATCATGCCGAAGCCGACCACCTTCCAGGTAACCGAGATGATGACGCCCCACAGCGCGACGTCGGCCTCGGTGAACCAGACGATCGGCTTGTCGATGATGTGCAGGTCGACGAGCAGCTTGTTGAACAGGCCGACCTGCTGATCGAAGAGCCAGAACCAGAGCAGGCTCGACGTGCCGAGGCCGATGACGACGGGCAGGAAGACGACGCCGCGGGTGAACTGCTTGAGGCGGGTGTTCTGCGCGGTGAGCAGCGCCAGCAGGAAGCCGAGGATCATCAGGATCGGCGTGATGTAGATCGTGTATTTGATCGTGAAGAAGAGGGCGGAGCGGAACGTGGCGTCATTGAACGCCCTGACATAGTTCCCCAGGCCGATGAAGCGGCCGCCGCCGAGCAGCGACGCGCTGGTCAGCGAGATATAGACCAGGCGGCCAAGCGGATAGAGCACGAAGGCCGCGACGAAGATGAGGGCCGGCAGAATGTAGAGCAGGCCGATATATCTGTTGCGCACCGCATTCATTGTCAGCGCCCCGATTGTTCTGCGGCGGGTGGGTTCGGCGCCATGTCCGGCCGAGGCGGGTGGAATCGCGGGCGCCGGGGCACCCGCGATCCTGCCCTCGCCGATGGCCTACTGGCTGGCGATATCCTTCATCTGCTGCTTGGCGGTCGCGATCGCGCCGTCGATGTCGCCGTCGAAGATGGCGGTCTGCAGCATCTGGATCCAGGGGCTGGAATTGCTGTTCACCATGTCGTTGAAGTGGAAGACCCATGGCACATAGCCGACGCTGACCGCCTTGGCGGTGGTCACCACGCGCGGGTCGGTGAAGTACTTGTTGGTGGCGAGGTCCGTCCGCGACGGGATGATGTTGTTCTTCGCCAGGCCTTCGAGCTGGGCCTCGTCGGTCAGCTCCCACGAGATGAACTTGCGGGCGATATCCTCGTGCTGCGAGCCCTTCGGAATAGCGATGACGTCGCCGCCGACGAAGGCCGACTGCTCGCCGTCCTTCATGCCGGGCAGGATGCCGATGCCGAAGTCGAGGTCGGGCTTGTCCTTCTTGAGGGCCGAGATCGCGAAGCCGCCCGATCCGATGATGCCGATATTGCCGCTCTCGAAGACCGAGAAGAAGTTCTGGCCGCTGTCGGCCTGGGCGCTTTGCGGGATGAGGCCCTCGGTCCACATGCTGCGGAATTCGGTCAGCACCTGCTTGACGCCGTCACCCTGCAGCGGCTCCTCGCTGGCGTCATGCGGCAGCAGCTTGGCGCCGCTGGCGACCATGTAGGGCGAGGTGACGAAGATGTTGCAGCCGGGGCAGGCGCCGGAGAAATAGAAGCCGTAGACGTCGCCGCCGAGGGCGCGGATCTTCTTGGCGTCGGCGTGAATCTCGGGCAGGGAGGTCGGCGCCTTGTCCGGGTCGAGGCCGGCTTTCTTGAACAGGTCCTTGTTCCACAAGAGCACCGACACGTCGGGCGTGAAGCCGGTGCCGTAGAGCTTGCCGTCATAGGTGGCGAGATCCTGGTACGCCTTGGCGACCTTGGCCTGGTTCGGGTCGGCCTTGAGCTGGTCGGTCAGATCGGTGAGGAACCCGGCGCGCATGAAATCGGGCATGTAGATCAGATCGAACGAGATCAGATCCGGCACGTCGCCGGACTGAACGCCGGTGGCGAGCTTGGTCACCATCTGGTCGTCCGGGATCACGGTCAGGGTGATCTTGTCGTCATGGGTTGAATTCCACAGGTCGATCATGTGCTGCGCCGCGCTCGCGCCGCTCGCCCGCACCCATTGCGTGAGTTCGGCGGCGCTCGCTGGCAGCGAAGTCGCCAGCAGGGCCGCCGTGGCGCAGATCGCCAGTCCGTTCAGGCTTTTCGAGAACCTCATCTTGCTTCCTCCCAATGCCTCTGCCCGGTCGGTCCGCCGGGCCTTCGAGGGCTGACATTCGAGACGGCTGGAGCCGCACGATTCCTCCCGCGCGGCCTCGCGGCCGCCCGGTTCAGGGCTCCAACCATTGACGCTGACGAGCGGTGTTCCTCCCATCCGCAGCGTTCGCGGTGAACCGCTTCTCCCTCCGATGTCGCGACCTGGCCCCTTTGATCAGGGTCTCATATCGCCGAAGGAAAAGCTTTTCCTCAGCCATTACGCCACGGTTTCCGGCCACTGACAAGCGAGATTCGCAAATCTCGCCAATTTCGACGGTGTGAACGCGCCTGGCGGCCGCGAGCCCGCCCATGATCTTGGCAGAATCGCGCGCGCCTGGCCGGAAAATCAGGAAAACGATTGCCGGATGGCTGCCTTTCCGTGGCAATTCGCCCGGCGCTTGCGCCTCAAACGGGTGTCAATTCGATCAGCGACACGCCCTGGCGCGGCAGCGAAAAGGCGAAGGCGAGGCGGCCGTCCCGTGGCGTCAGCTGCGACGGCTGCTCGAGAAGGCTGAGCCGCGCCGCCTGCTCCAGTTCGCGATAGAGCGCCGGCGAGGGTGGCTGCGGCGCGCCCATCGCCAGGAAGACCGCGTGGGCATTGGAATGGCTGCCGTCCATGCGGAAGTGGCGGCAGGTCCGCGCGCCGGCGCCGAGCCCCGTGACGGTGAGCGCGATCTCGGCACCGCCTTCGGTCGGCCGGTCGTCGTCGTGATAGTTCCATATGAGGATGCGGACCGTATCGCCGTCGGCGGCGGCGATCAGATCGATATCGGGCGCGGCGCTGACGCCGTCCGTCAGGATTGTCGCCAGCGGCAGGGCCGCCGAACTCGTCGCGGCCAGACGCGCGCCCTTCAGCATCGCCATCATGCGCAGCGCGTTCAGCACAGGCTTGGCGATGCCGTTGGTGGCCAGTTCGCGAAAGCCGGCGAAGAAGGGCGTATCCTCGAATTCGAAGGCCCAGGTCACCGCGCCCTCGATCGTCACACCCGCCGCCTCGCTGATCTCGAGCGTGCGCGCGATCGCCTCGACCACCGAGACGCCATAGAGCGGCCCGTCGCGATAAGCGTTTTCCGGATGGGTCGCGGTCGAGCAGGCGGCGCAGCCTTCCGGATCGGATTCGCCAAGGATCACCGGCACGCCGGCGAACTCGGGATAGCCACGGACGATCTCGAGGCCGGCGGCGATGGAGGCGAGCTGGCGGCCAATCCCCATGCGCACATGGCCGTCGACCACCTGCGGCCGGCCCTTGGCATGGAAGGCGATGAAGTCGAGCCTGCGTGCCGGCTTTGCCGGTCACGTAATTGGTGCCGCGGGCGCAATGATCGAGAAAGGCGCGCAGGAAATCCGCGGCCTTCGGATCGGACGGCCCGCAGGTATGCGGCCCGCCGACACGCGCCTCGGGAATCGCGCGCCGGATCGCGGCGTCGGCGACATCGTGCAGCCGGCAGAATTCCTCGACCGTGCCGCGCCAGTAGAGCCCGTCCGGCTCGTTCCATATCTCCCACGGCCAGGTCCTGACCCGCGCCATGCCGTAGCGCTCGACGAGATGGCGCGCCCAGGCCTCGATCAGGTCGCCCCAGCGGTCAAAGTCCTTCGGCGGATACGCCCAGCCGGTGGTGATGCCGGTGCTTGGGAAAGTCGTGCCGGTAGGGCGCCGGGCCGGTCGTCAGCGCCTCGGGCATGAAGCCCGCCTGGATGAAGGGGACGACCCCGGCCTCGGTGAGCGCGTCGAAGATGCGGTCGAGGATCGTCCAGGAATGGACCGGTGTGCCGGCGGCGTCTTCGGTATAGGCGTTGGTCGACCCCCATTTCAGCGCCGGCGTGCCGTCGCCGGAGGTGAGCAGATTGTGCATGCGCACATGGACCGGTTCGGCGCCGAGCGCCGCCAGGTCGGCGAGCAGCGCCCGGCCATGGGGCTTGTCGGTGTAGTTCGGCTCGTCATAGCCGAACCAGTTCCAGATCGGCGCGGATCGGCTTGCCGCGGCGGCTCGCGTCGACAGAGAGCGTCGCCTGGAGGCCGCTCGTGCCGCCCTCAGCCAAGGACGGCGTCCTCGGGAAACGCGCGGCGGCTCGAGCAGGCGGCTGTGTGCCGGCATCGTCCGGCGAGAGCACCGAATCGCGCAGGAGCTTGGTGTAGGCGTGCTGCGGATTGGCCAGCACCTCCTGCGCCGTGCCGGCCTCGACCACCTTGCCCTTCTGCATGATCATCACCCGGTCGCTGATGTAGTAGGCGGTGGCGAGGTCGTGGGTGATGTAGATGATCGACACCTTAAGGTCGTCGCGCAGCGTCTTGAAAAGATTGACGATCGACATGCGCAGCGACGCATCGACCATCGACACCGGCTCGTCGGCGACGATGAGGTTCGGCGCGGAGATGAGCGCCCGGGCGATGGCCGCGCGCTGCAACTGGCCGCCCGACAATTCGTGCGGGAAGCGGCCCTTCACCTCGGCGAGCGACAGGCCGACCTTGGCCAGCGCCGCGTCGGCTGTGGCCTCGCGCTGCGCCTGGCCGCGCGCACCGGCGAAACGCGGCGGCCGAGGAATAGAGATAGCGGTCGACCCGCTTCAGCGGATTGAAGGCCTCGAAGGGGTTCTGGAAGATCGGCTGGACATGCCGCATGAAATCGAGGCGGTCGCGCCGGCCGTGATCTCGGGGAGGTCCTTGCCGCGAAAGCGGATCGCGCCCGCGCTGACCGGCAGCGATGTTGAGGATCATCCGCGCCAGCGTCGTCTTGCCGCTGCCCGACTCGCCGATGATGGCGAAGATCTCCGGCGTGTCGCTGTCGAGCGTGAAACTGACGTCGTCGACGGCGCGCGAACAGCGAGCGGCTGAAGATGCCGCCCATGGCGAAGGTGCGGGTGACGTGATCGACCGACAGCAGCTCGCTCACGACGCCGACCTCGCTGCGGTCTCCGCCTCGGCGACGATCTCGCGAGCGGCAGGTCGCCTTCGGATCGGCCGCCGGGATCGACCGCGAAGCAGGCGACGCGGCGGCCCGGCGCGACCTCTGTCATGGCCGGATGCGACTGCTTGCAGATATCCATCGCCAGCGGGCAGCGCGGATGGAAGCGGCAGCCGGACGGGCGGATCGGCGAGGCTCGGCGGCGTGCCGGGCAGCGCCGCCTTCTGGCTGAGGTCGCCAATCCGCGGCAGGCTGGCGATCAGATGCTGCGTATAGGGGTGCAGCGGCTCGTGGAACATCTCGGCCGTCGGCCCCTCCTCGACCAGCCGGCCCGCATACATGATGCCCAGCCGGTTGGCGATGTTGGCGTGGACGGTGAGGTCGTGGGTGACGAAGACCATCGAGGAGTCGAACTGCTGCTGGGCCTCCAGGATCATGGCCAGCACGTCGCGCTGGACGACCACGTCGAGCGCCGTGGTCGGCTCGTCGGCGATGATGAATTCCGGATGGCAGACCGTGGCCAGCGCAATGGTGACGCGCTGGCGCATGCCGCCGGAGAGTTCGTGCGGATAGGCCGTGAGCACGTCGGGCGACAGGCGCAGGCGCTCCAGATGCTCGTTGACCGCCTCGAAGAAGTCCTTCCGCGACAGGCCCATGTGCGGATAGGCGAAATCGAGGAAGGACTTGCGGACCCGGCGCACCGGATTGAGCACGTTCATCGAGCCCTGCAGGACGCAGGAGAGATGGCTCCAGCGGATGTCCGCCAGCGTCGCCTCGTCGACCTCGTAGAGGTTGCGGTCGAGGAAGCTGTACTTGATCGTGCCGCCGAGCACCTTCGAGCGGCGGCCGGATGGCGCCGGCGATGGTCTTGATGAAGGTGGACTTGCCGCAGCTCGATTCGCCGGCGAGCCCGTAGATCTCGTCCTTCTTGACGGTCAGCGTGATGTCGTCGACCGCGCGCACCTCGCGCTCGATGCCGAAATAGGCCATCAGGTAGTAGGCGCGCAGGTTCTCGACCCTGAGCGCGGGCTCCGCCGCGCCGTTCGTCCTGTCGGCCGGCTGGCCGTTGCCGTTGGCCAGCGCCGCCATCAGCGCGAGCCCTCCATGCGGGCCAGCCGGCTGCGCGGGTCGATATATTCGTTCATCGATACGACAAGCAGGAAGAGGCCGATGAAGGTCATGACGACGATTGCCACCGGCGCCAGCATCCACCACCAGACGCCGGCGACCATCGCGGTGTGCTGGTTTGCCCAGTAGATCATCGTGCCGATCGTCGGGGTCTCGATGTTGGTGAAGCCGATCACCGACAGCGTCACCTCCAGGCCGATCGACCAGTTGATGTTGTTCATCGTCGTCGCGAAGACGATCGGCAGCACGTAGGGCAGATGCTCCTGCGACAGGATCTGTCACGGTGCTCATGCCGGAGAAGACGCTCTGGGTGGTGAACTCGCGCGTCCTCAGGCTCATCGCCACGGAGCGGATGAGACGCGCGTCATAGGGCCAGCCGAGCGAGGCCATGGCCAGCGCCAGCAGCGGCCAGGACATGTGGTCCTTGAAGAGGAAAAAGACGAGCACCAGGATCGGGAAGGGCGGGAAGACGACGAAAGTGTCGTTGATCGACATGAGCACGCGGTCGGCGAAGCCGCCGAGATAGCCGGCGGTCAGCCCGACGACGAGCGAGATGATGCGGCTGATCAGGGCGACCGAGATCCCGAACAGCAGGCTGTTGCGGATGGCGAAGCGTGCAACTGCCAGAAGACGTCCTGTCCGCGCGAATTGGTGCCGAGCGGAATAGTCCCAGGACGGCGGCATATCGAACGGCACGATATATTGCAGGCCGGACGGATAGGGCGAGAAGAACGAAGCGATCGCCGTGCCGACGACGATGATGACGAGGATCGCGCCGATCGCGAACTCGCGATTGTAGCGGAAGAGGTCCCTGATGATGGCGAAGAAGGACTTCATCTATCCAACCCTCACGCGCGGATCGATCAGCGGATACAGCAGGTCGATGATGAAGCACCGCCGCCGCGACCGCGATGATCGATATCGAGGCGATGCCGATGCACCAGGCTGTAGTCGCCGGCATAGACGGCGCGAATGAGCAGGTTGCCGACGCCGGGATAGCCGAACACGACCTCGGTGATGACCGCGCCGTTGAAGATCAGGCCGAGCGACAGGGCGAGCGCGGTGAGCTGCGGCGCCATGGCGTTGCGCATGATGTAGGAGAGGAGAATCTGGTGCTGGTTGACGCCGCCGAGTTCGGCGAAGTTCACGTAGTCCTCGGTGACGATGTTGGACACCAGCGCGCGCATGCCGATGAACGACGGGCCGATGCCGACCAGAACCAGCGACAGGACCGGCAGGATCGCGTGATTGATGACGCTGCGTGATGTAACTCCAGTCGAAGCCCCGGGCGAGGTTGATCTGGGAAGAGCCGGTGATCGGAAAGATCGGCCAGACATAGCCGAACAGCACCAGCAGGACGAAAGCCATGATGTAGTTGGGAATCGGCTGCAGCGCCGTGGCCATGACCCCGATCAGCTTGAGCAGCCGGTTCTTGCGATAGTAGCCGGCGAGGCCGCCGAGGAAGATTGCCGAGAGTCCACGAAATGAGGGTCGCGACCGAAAGCAGGCCGAACGTCCACGGCAGTGCCCGCCAGACCAGGGTCGAGACCGGCGTTGGGAAGGCTGAAAGCGACGGACCGAAATCGAACACCACGATCCGCTTCCAGAAGGTGACGTATTGCTGCCAGAGACGTGCCTTGAAGCCCATACAGCTCACGCAACGCTTCGCGCGTCTGCGCGACCGCGGCCGGATCGGACTGCGAGAAACGCGTCGCCGCCGCGATCGCCTGTTCGACAGGATCGATCGGCGTGGCGTGCGTGATGAAGAAGGCGAGGTTGATGCCGACAAAGACGACGAGGACAAACTGGCCGAAGCGTCTGAAGAGCGTAGCGGAGAAAAGTGCCTCATCTCATCGCTTCTATTGGCGCCGGGCTAGAAGGGGCGAGGCGGCCCGACGGCCGCCTCGCGATCATTGTCGATTGCTAGACGTGCGCGCCTACTTGGCGCCCGTCGGGCTGGAGCTTCACCATCATGTACTTGGTGTTGGCCCAGTTCGGCACCGGATCCGTGTAGGGATCGTTCTCCGCATTGGGATAGCCCGTCCAGTAGGTCTGATCCATGACCGTGAACACGTTGTACGAGAACAACGGGATGTTCGGCATGTTCTTGACGGCCAGCTTGATGAACTGCTGGCCGAGCTCGATGCCCTTGGGATCATCGAAGCCGATCGCGCGGATCTGCTCGATGATCTTGTCGAGCTCCGGATTCTTCCAGCGCTGCCAGTTGCGCGGCGGCTGGAACTTGCCGGGAGGCGACAGGAACTCCGAGTGCCAGGAGTCGAGGAAGAACGACAGGTCGGGATGACCGCCCCATGTCTCCACCGTCCAGGCCATCGTCGACTTCGTTCTGGCCGTTGAACATGTTGCTCCACATGGCCGTCGGCTTGGCGTCGATCTTGGAGTCGATGCCCTGCTGCGCCACTGCTGCGCAATCATGCTGCCGGCACGGGTCATCACCGGGCGGTTGTCGCCTTCGGTCGCGATGGTGATCGTGAAGGGCTTGCCGTCCGGCATCATCCACTTGCCGCCGACCTTCTTGAAGCCGGCCTTCTCGAGCAGCTCGCCAGCCGCCTTCGACGTCCTGCTTCCACCAGCCATGACCGAACGCGGTGCGCGATCGCCTTCGGGTCGGTCGGGATCTGGTCGCCCATGGAGGGACGCAGCATGTCGGCGATCTCCTGACCCATGTTCGGGTCGTAGGGGTGGATCACTTCCTTGCCGGTGTCGATGGTGAAGTCCTTCAGCCACTCCTCCAGCGGATCGAAGTAGTACTGCGGATAGGTGCCCGTCGGCGGGACATCGATGGCCGAGATCGTGGCCGCGCCGCGATAGGCCGCCATGTCGATCGACTTGATGTCGAGCATCAGAGCCAGCGCCCAACGCACGTCCGGATCCTGGAGAACTTCGGCAGCTGGTCGTTGAAGCACGACCATCGGCAGGGTCGGGTCCGGATGGGCATACGGGAAGCCCTTGAACCAGCCACGCGACGTCGGGTTCGACTTGATCAGCGCCATCGCGCCTTCCGGCGAGGTGTCGTGGATGATGTCGAGCTGGTGGTTCTTCTGCAGGATCACGCGCTTATCCGGCGGGCCGGGATCGATGTAAGCGACATATTTCGGGCCGGGTTCGCCGAATTTGGCGAGCTCCGTCCGCTTCCAGTCGTCGCGCTTCTGCCAGACGAACCAGGCGCCGTTCGGGTCGTAGCTCTTCAGCGTGTAGGAGCCCAGGCAGACCGGCGGATTGAACTGGAACTTGGCCGGATCAGCCTGCTTCTCGAAGATGTGCTTGGGCATGATCCACAGCGCGCTCCAGCGCACCGTGAAGGTGGCATGGAAGCGCGAGTTCGGCTTCTTCAGCTTGAAGACGACCGTGTACTTGTCCGGCGCCGAGACGCTGGCGACATTAGCCGCCATGCGCGCGCCATCATTGAATGCGCCGGGATGGGCCATCTCGGTCTCGACCGTGTAGACCACGTCGTCGGCGCTGAACTCGACGCCGTCGCTCCAGTAGATGCCCTGGCGGAGCTTCACCGTCATCTCGGAGAAGTCGTTGTTGTAGATCGGCTTCTCGGCTGCCAGCGAGTTTTCCCAGACCTGGCCGTTCAGGCCGTGGTCAGGGTCGATGTACCAGAGCGTGTCCATGCACAGCTGCTGGAGACCGGTCGAGGTGCCGTTCGGCTTCGGCACCCAGATGTTGAAGTTGGACGGGTCGGTGACCGTCCCTTCCGGATTTTCGGCGATGAGGGTCTGATTGCGCGGGATGCCCGCGAGAAAGTCCTCCGCCGCTTGCGCCTGGCTGACGAGTGCTAATCCACTCACCGCCAGCGCGAGCGTTATCAGCTTGCGCATCCGTTATTCCTCCCTCGAGAATTGCGTGGTCGACCCACGCTTTTTCTTGCCCCATGACGATACATCTGGGGTCGAAAGCGGTCAACGGACGTCGTGATATATATCATGATACGTGATAACCATTGGCTGGCTTGCCTCCAAAGCCTTTTGGATGATTTGCGCCCGGCGGCGCGATTTCGGCGGCGCGTCCGTCTCGATCGGCTTTCGTCCGATCAAAGCCGCCGATGGCGCGATTCCGCGGTGCAACAGGGGTGCCGCTCGATCGATCCGTCCAGCTTGCGCAGCCGGGCATGGTTTTCCGGTCGAGATTGCGACCGATGGCGGTGGCGGTTCGGGTTGGCAAACGCCCCTCCCGGGCGGGGCGGGAAGCCGAAGGACCGGCCGACGTTTGGCCTCTTTTATATCGCAAATGCTGATATAGAAGGCGTGCCCTGCTAGGCCGCGTATCGCGCCGCTTGCGTGGCGATCAAGGCCCGCCGTAACGTGGCTGAGGGAGGATGGCGCGCATGAGTGAGCCGGCGCATTTCGTCGTTGTCGGCGGCGGCACGGCCGGCTGGCTGGCAGCGCTGATCATCCAGGATCAGGCGCGCCGAGCGAAGCTCGACCTGACGCTGACGGTTGTGGAATCGAGCCGGATCCCGACCATCGGCGTCGGCGAGGGGACGACCGCGATCTTCCGCGCCCTCTTCGAGCATTTCGGCTTCGACGAGCTGGAATTCCTGCGCGAGACCGAGGCGACGATCAAATTCGGCATCCGCCACCGCGACTGGCGTCGCCTCGGTGTCACCTATGACGGGCCGATCGACGATCCCCATCAGGTGGTATCGCCGCCCGAGGCCGCGCCCTCGGAATATCTCAACGCCTATTGCGTCGCGACTGGCCGGCCGGTCAGCGAGATGCACCTCTTCGATCACCTCCTCAAGCGCGGCAAGAGCCCCTATGCGCGCCGCCCCGACGGCTCGCTCGTCCCCATAGGTCCCTTCCATTACGCCTATCATTTCGATCAGGCGCTGGTCGGGCGCTATCTGCGCAAGAAATCCAGTGGCATCGAAAAGGTCGATGGCACGGTCGCCGGCGTCGACAAGGACCCCGCGACCGGCTTCATCACCGCGCTGAGGCTGGAAGAGGGCGGCAGTGTTGCCGGAGACTTCTTCATCGACGCCACCGGTTTCCGCAAGCGGCTGATCGTTGGCGAGATGGGCGGGCGCTGGCGCTCCTACGCACACGACCTGCCGGTCAACCGCGCCATGCCCTTCTGGCTCGATATCGGCGAGGGCGAGGAGATCGCGCCCTATACGCTCGCCTGGGCGCGGGAGGCGGGCTGGATGTGGTCGATCCCGACCCAGAGGCGCTATGGCTGCGGGTACGTCTATTGCGATCAGTTCAAGACGCCGGATGAGGCGCAGGCGGAGATCGAGGCCGCGCTCGGCCGCCCCATCGAGCCGCGCAACGATCTGCGTTTCGATATCGGCCGGCTGGAGGAGGCCTGGATCGGCAATTGCCTCGCCGTCGGCCTGTCCTCGAGCTTCCTCGAGCCGCTGGAAGCCACCTCGATCCATGGCACCGTCGTCCAGATGATGATGTTCGCCAACGGCTTCCTCAAGGCGCCGGCGAGGATCACGGCGGCCGAGCGCGCCGACTACAATGCCCGTGTCGGCCACCAGGTCGACGACTTCCGCACCTTCATCAACACCCACTATGTCAGCGAGCGCGATGACACGCCCTTCTGGCGCTTCGTGCGCGACGAATGCATCAGCGACGAGACCAGGGCGCGGCTCGCCCGCTGGCGCACCGAGATGCCGCGCCACGAGCATTTCGAGCATTTTCTCGGCGGCCTGCCCCATGTCGAGGCGCAGCTCCACTATCCGGTGCTCGATGGCCTCGGCCTGCTCGACCCGGCGATCGCCAGGGCCGAGATGGCCGCCCAGCCGAAGGTCCGCGCCTTCGCCCGCAAGACCGTCGACAGCCTCGTCAAGGAATACAAGCAGGCGGCGACGCGGGCGATGGGCCACGCGGAGTATCTGGCGTATGCGCGGGGGGAGGAGGCCACGCGCGGCCCCTGAGGCGAGACGATGGCGGACCGATATTGCAATTTCGCCGAGCTGGCCGCCAACGAAGTCGAGGGCGCGGACTATCGAATCCGTGTCACCGAGCGCGCCTCGCCGGTTGTCGTCGTCGCGCCTCACGGCGGCACGATCGAGCCGACGACGTCGGAGCTTGCCGCGGCGATCGCCGGCGATGAATTCTCGCTCTATTGCTTCGAAGGGCTCGTGCCCGGCCGGCCGCATGGCGATCTGCACATCACGTCGGAACGGTTCGATGAGCCGACAGCCCTGCGCCTTGTCGAGGCTGCCGCGATCATTATCGCCGTGCACGGCCGGAAGGATGACGGCGACGCGGAGACGGTCTGGCTCGGCGGAGGCGATACGCGCCTGCGCGACGCCATCGGCGATGCCATCGCGCGCGCCGGGTTCAGCATGAAGACGCACGGTCACCGGCTGCCGGGGCGTCAGCCGGACAACATCTGCAACCGAGGCCGCACCGGCGCCGGCGTCCAGCTCGAATTGCCCAGGACGCTGCGGGACAGGCTCCGCGCCGACCGGTCCCTTCGCGAGGCCCTTGCCGCGGCGGTCCGCGAGGCGATCATTCAGCGGATTGCCGAGATGGGGCGACATTGATGCGCCACCACCTGTCATCCCCGGCGAGGCCCGGAGGGTCGAGGGAAGGGGATCCAGTAAACGATCAGGGTGGGAATTGGAGGCGGCGATTGAAGTTGGCGCCTATCCCTGCCCTCGACGTCTCTTGCCCGCCGTCGTGCCCGTGTATCCGTGCGAACGTTTGACTGTCAGCAAAAGGTCATGGCCGAGGCGGGCTCGGCCATGACCTTTGACGTGAACGGCGTTGGCGCGGGCGCCGCCGCCTACGCCACCCTTTGCCGCTTCGGCCCCCGTGCCCAGGCGGGGAGCCAGGTGTCGTGGGCTTCGAGCAGGTCGTCGACCAGGTTCCAGATCTGGTCGAGGTCGAGCTCGGCGGCCGTGTGCGGGTCCATCATCGCCGCATGGTAGATATATTGCGGGTCCTCGCTGGTGAGCGCCTTCACCGTCAGCTCCTGCACGTTGATATTGGTGCGGATGAGCGCGGTGAGCTGCGGCGGCAGGGCGCCGATATAGGTCGGCTGGATGCCGTTGCGGTCGACCAGGCAGGGCACCTCGACGGCGCAGCCATCGGGCAGCGAGGTGATGTGGCCGTCATTGCGGACATTGCCGTAGATGACCGCCGGCTCGCCGGTCCAGGCCGCGTTCATGATCTCGGAGGCGTATTCGCGGCTCGACTGCACCTCGATGCGCTCGGCCTTGCGGTATTCCTCCGCCTGGCTCTTCCAGCGATCGATCTGGGCGATGCAGCGCTTCGGATATTCGTCGAGCGGAATGCCGAACTTCTCGATCAGGTCCGGACGGTCGCGCTTGATGAAATAGGGCGTGTATTCGGCGAAATGCTCCGAGCTCTCGGTGACGAAATAGCCGAGCCGGGTGAGCATCTCGTAGCGCACCTTGTTGGGGCAGCGCGGGTTCCAGCCGGGCTTGGGCGCACGCCCTTCCGCATAGGCCTTGATGAGGTCGGGATAGAGGTTGCGGTAGGTGCCGTCCTCCATGATCTCCTCGAAATTGAGGTAGAAGGCCATGTGGTTGATGCCGGCGGCGCGATAGCGGATCTTCTCGATCGGAATGCTCGAGATCCTTGGCCAGCTCGGCCGCTGTGCCCTGCACTGAATGGCACAGGCCCACCTGCTTGATCGCCGGGTATTTCTCGGCGATCGCCCAGGTGTTCATCGCCATCGGGTTGACATATTGCAGCATGATCGCGTCCGGGCAGACCGCCATCATGTCCTCGCAGACCGACCACAGATGCGGCACCGTGCGCAGGGCGCGCATGATGCCGCCGACCCCGAGCGTATCGGCGATGGTGTGGCGCAGGCCGTATTTCTTCGGCACCTCGAAATCGGTGACCGTGCACGGCTCGTAGCCGCCGATCTGGAAGGCGACGACGACGAAGTCGGCTCCCTCGAGTGCCGGCCGCTGCTTGGTATGGGTCTCGACCCTCGCCGGCGCGCCGAGCGTGGCGGCGAGCTTGTTGGCGACGATGGCCGATTCTTCCAGCCGCTGCTCGTTCGGGTCCATCAGCGCGATGGTCGCGCCGGCCAGTGCAGGCCGCTGCAGTACGTCGCCGATAATGTTCTTCATGAATACGGTCGAGCCCGCGCCAATGAACGCGATCTTCGGTTGCCTCGCCATCGGAGATCTCCTGAAAATCAAGCTGCTATGTCGAATGCGGCCCGGACGAGCCGCTTGGTGTAGTCGGTCTGCGGATTGGTCAGGACTTCGTTGACCGGACCTTGCTCGACGATCTTGCCGAACTGCATGACCATCACCCGGTGGCATAGCGCCCGAACCACCTTCAGGTCATGCGAAATGAACAGATAGCTCAGACCTTTTTCGTCCTGCAGCTTGCGCAAGAGGTCGATGATCTGCGCTTGCACGGAAAGGTCGAGGGCCGAGGTCGGTTCGTCGAGCAGGATGAACTCCGGCTCGAGCGCGATCGCCCGGGCGATGGCGATGCGCTGACGCTGGCCGCCCGAAAACTCGTGAGGAAACCGCGACAGGATGTTGTCGGGCATGCCGGAATCGCTGAGCGCCTGGCGCACCCGCTCCAGCCGCTCGCGGCCATTCGCCCCGATCTGGTTGACGATCATCCCTTCTTCGATGATCTGGCGCACCGACATGCGCGGATTGAGCGAGGAGAAGGGATCCTGGAAGACGATCTGCATGCGCGAGCGCAGGGGGCGCATCTCGCGCCGCGTCTTGTCCTCGATCGGCTCGCCATCGAACTTGATCGTACCGGCATTGTGGCGGATGAGGCGGATGAGGGCCTGGCCGAAGGTGGTCTTGCCCGATCCGGATTCGCCGACGAGGCCGAGAGTCTCGTGGCGCTTCAGATCGATGTCGAGGTTGTCGACCGCCACCAGCTCGAAGAAATCCGGCTTGAACATGCCGCCACGCTTCAGCGTGAAGGCAACCTTGACGCCATGGCCCTCGAGGATCGTGCCGGTGTCCTCGGTCAGCGGATTGGCAATGCCCTTGGGCTCCGAGGCAAGCAGGTGCTGGGTGTAGGAATGACGGGGATTGGAGAAGATTTCCTCGGTCCGGTTGTGTTCCTTCACCTCGCCGTCGCGCATCACATAGACATATTGCGAGAAGGCCCGCACGATCGTCAGGTCGTGGGTGATGAGGATCACGGCCATGCCGTAGCGGGCCTTCAGCTCCTTGATGAGGTTGAGGATCTGGGCCTGGACCGTGACGTCGAGCGCCGTCGTCGGCTCGTCGGCAATCAGCACGTCCGGCCGGTTGGCGAGCGCCATGGCGATCATCACCCGCTGGCGCTGGCCGCCGGAAAGCTGATGCGGATATTGCTTCAGCCGCGCCGCTGGCTCCGGGATATGCACTTCCTCAAGCAGTTCGCGGGCCCGGTCCATCGCCGCCTTGCGGCTCATGCGGTTGTGGAGATGCAGGATCTCGCAGATCTGCCAGCCGATCGTGTAGACCGGATTGAGCGAAGACATCGGCTCCTGGAAGATCATCGAGATCTTGTTGCCGCGCAGGCGCCGCTTCTGGGCGAGCGAATATTTGGTGATGTCGTCGCCGTCGAGCAGGATGCGGGTGTCCGGCGAGACGGTTGCCCGCTTCGACAGCAGCCCCATCACCGTGCGCGCGGTCACCGACTTGCCCGAGCCCGATTCGCCGACCAGCGCGATGGTCTCGCCCTTGTGGAGCTGGAACGAGACGTCGCGCACCGCCTCGATAATGCCGTGCTCGACCTTGAACCGCACCGCGATGTTGCGCGCGTCGATGATCAGCTCGCGGCCGTGGCTGCCGAGGTCGTAGCGCTCCGACGGGGGCGAAGGGGGTGCGGGTCTCTGCCATGGCGCGCCTCAATAGGGATCGATGGCGTCGCGCAAGCCGTCGCCGAGGGCGTTGAACGCGAAGACCGTGATGAGAACGAAGACGACCGGCGACAGGATCCAGGGATAGGAGCCGATCACCGAGAAGGTGTTGGTGTCCTGCAGCATCAGCCCCCAGGAAATGAGCGGCGGTTTCACCGCGAAGCCGAGGAAGCCGAGGAAGGATTCCAGAAGCACGATCGTCGGGATGGTGAGCGTGATCGACACGATCACATGGCTGATGACGTTGGGCAGGATGTGCCGGCTGATGATGCGGAAATCGCCGGCGCCGACCGCCATCGCCGCCATCACATATTCGATCCGCGCCAGCGCCAGCGTCTTGCCGCGCACTTCCCGCGACTAAGCTGCGCCCAGCCGAGCGCGGCGATGACGAAGATGACGAAGGCGATGAAGATGTTGGAGGGCACCGTCACCGGGATCAGCGACGTCAGCGCCAGATAGAGCGGCAATTGCGGGAAGGCGAGCACCGTATCGACGACCCGCTGGAACCAGGCGTCGAAACGCCCGCCGATATAGCCCGAGGTGATGCCGACCAGCGTGCCGACGATCGTCGTCAGCGACACCACCACCAGCGCGATGGTCAGCGAGATGCGCGAGCCGATGATGCCGCGCGAGAGGATGTCGCGGCCGAGCTTGTCGGTGCCCAGCAGGTCGAGCGGGATATCCCCCGTTCCGGTGAACAGATGAATGTCGGCGGGGATGAGCCAGAGCACCTTGTAGGCATAGCCATGCGCGAAGAAGTGGATCTGCGCCGGATGCTCGAGGTCCGGCCCGGTTAGCGGCTGGAAGGTGACGGGGTCGAATTTTCCGGTTTCGACGACTGCGTAATAGATCGGTGGAAAGTGGAAATTCCCTTCCGCGTCGAAGAAGTGAATCTGCGTCGGCGGCGCGAAGGAAAGCGACGGCTTGTTCGGATCGACCGGCGCGAAGAAATCCGCGAAGACGGCGATGAAGAGCAGGGCCAAGACGCCGATCAGCCCGACCATGCCGCTGATCGAGCGGCGGAAACGCCGGCGCACCAGGGCGAAATAGCTCTCGCCGCCGGCGAAGCGGTCGAGCTTCACCGTATCGGTCTGGATATCCTCGCCGAAGGGCTTCTCGGTCGTCTGCTCGAGCGGGGCAATTGTCATTCGCTGCGGGCTCCTCCGAGGCGGACGCGCGGGTCCATCAGCGCCAGCAGCACGTCGGCGATGATGTTTCCGGCGATCAGGGTCGCGGCGAGCATGAGCATGAAGGAGGCAGTGACGAAGACGTCTCCGATCTGCATCGAGGAGACGATCGCGGGCCCGACGGTCGCCAGCGAGAACACGATCGCCGTCTCGATCTCGCCGGTGAGCATGTAGGGCAGGGCGACGCCCTGATACATGATCAGCGGATGCAGCGCGTTCGGCACGGCGTGGCGCATGACCACCTTCGATTCGGTCAGGCCCTTGGCGCGCGCCGTCTCGACATATTGCGCGTTGAGCACGTCGAGCAGGTTCGAGCGCACGACGCGCATGTTGTAGGCGAGGCCGCCGAAGGTGGCGATGAAGATGACCGGCCAGACGTGTTGGATGAGGTTGATGAACTTGTCCGATCGACCACGGCGCGCCGCCATAGCGGGCGGAAAAGAAGCTGCCGATCTCCTGCACGTCCAGCTTGAAGACGAGCACGTAGAGGATGATCAGCGCCATCAGGAAGCGCGGGATGGTCATGCCGAGAAAGGCGAAGAAGGAGAAGATCGTGTCGACGATCGAATATTGCCGCGTCGCCGCGATGATCCCCATGCCGATCCCCAGCGCCGAGGCGAGGATGTGGCAGGTCAGCGCCAGCATCAGGGTCCGCGGCAGGCGCTCGGCGATCACGTCGCCGACCGGCTTGTTGTAGAGCTGGCTCTGGCCGAAATCGAAGCGGGTGACGATGCCCCAGACCCAGCGCAGGTATTGGACGGGAACCGGATCGTCGAGGCCGTGGCTCTTGCGATAGGCCTGCGCCTGCGCGTCCGCCGCCTCGAAGCTGGCGCCACCCTGATTCATCAGCGTCGAGCGGATGTAGTCGGAATAGTCGCCCGGATGCGCCTTGATGATGCCGAAGGTCACCACGCTGAGGACGAACAGGACCGGAATCGCCGAAAGGATCCGGATGATGATGAAGCGAATCATCGGGCTTTGCCGTCCCCGCCTGACAGCCAAGTCACGGATCAGGGGGAACGCCCCCCTGATCCGGCTTTGGTCGAACCTGTCGCGGACTATTTCACCGGCCCGTCGCCGCCCGGCTTGCCGGGAAGCGTCTGCGGGAACAGCTCGTAGTTCTGCTGCAGATCCTTGGGCACGTAGATGCCGCTCGCGGATGGACGAATCTTCCGCCCACTGGAAGGCGAGGATCGGCGTGCCGCTGGACACGTTGCGGATGCGCTTGTTGATGATCAGTGCGCCAGGATAGTTCGTCAGACCCGCCTCATAGACATTGGTCGTGAAGATCTTCTGGTACTGCTTCATCAGGTCGGCGCGCTCGGCATTATCGCTCGAGGCAATGAACTTGTTGACGATGTCGACAAGCTGCTGCTCGAACGGCACCAGGTCGAGCTTGCCGCTCGATCCGGCCTTGTGCCACGGGCTGGTCTGCGGCCCGACTGGCGCGAGCTGGTAGGTCTGCTGGACGACCGTGATCAGCTCCTTGTCGCCGCGCCGGACCGTCCAGTCATATTTGCCGCTCCGCCACAGATTGTTGAAGCGGTTGCCGTCGGCGAAGTCGGGGATCACCCGCAGGCCGATCTCGCCCATCATCGCCACGACCGCCTCGCCGAGATTGTGATCGGTGGCGTAGTCGGTATTGGCCATCAGGGTGATTTCGACGTCCTTGCCGCCCATGACGTCGGACGGGTAGTTGACGAAGCCGTCACCGTCCGTGTCCTTGAGCCCCGCCTTGGCGAGATAGGCCTTCGCCGTCTCGACCGAGAAGCGGATAGTAGACCGTCGAGTCGGCGTCTCCGAAGGAGGTGCCGACATAGATGCCGCCGGGATAGATGGCGGTGAACGGCCCCTTGACCAGCGAGTTGCCGAGGCGCTGCGGTCGAGGCCGTAGGTGACGGCCTTGCGGAAGTCGAGGTTCCGGTTGAGGTCGCGCACCGCCATGGCACGCGCGTCGGGATCGCCCCAGCCCTCATCGGCGAAGTTGAAGTCGAGCGAGTAGCCGATGATGCGCGGACCGAATTCGAGACGCGCCGGCGCCTTCGGATCGGCCGAGCGCTTCAGCGCCTCGACGTAGCTTTCCGCCTGTTCCAGGTTCGACCAGTCGCCGGAGCCGGCAACCGCCTGCACGTCGCGGTCGGCCCAGGTCGACAGCTTGTAGTGGACCTCGTCGAAATAGGGGAGCTGGTTGCCCTTCTCGTCGACCTTCCAGTAGTAGGGGTTGCGCCGCTCGACGATGATGTCGTCGGGCCGGTATTCGACCGGCACCCAGGCGCCCATGGTCGGGAAGTTGAGCATGGTCGGCGGGAAGGCGTTCACGTACTCGTCGTAGGTGTTGCTTCGAGTACTTCGGGTGCTGCGGCTTCATGATATGGGCCGGCCCCGGGCAGAACGATCCGAACGCCATGGCGTAGAGGTACTGCTTGGGGAAAGCGTCCTTGAACGTCCACAGCACCGTGTAGTCGTCGATCTTCTTCAGCGTCGTGCCTTCGCCGAAGGCTTCCGGCGTGGCACCGCCCTGCGGGCGCGACGTTCGGATCGAGGACGTTGTCGTTCCAGAAGAACATCACGTCATCGGCGTTGAACGGGGCGCCGTCCGACCATTTCGCACCTTCGATCAGGTGCATGGTCAGTTCATGCCCGTCCTTCGACCATTCCCAGCTCTTCGCCAGGTTGGGCAGCGGCTCGAGCTCGTCGGCCTTGACGTGGAAGAGCGGGCCCGTGCGGGTCAGGCATTCCCACATCGCGTAGGACACGCCGCCCCAGCCCTGCACCTGTCCGGCATGCCAGTTCCAGCCCTGCGGCCGGCCGCCGATGACATGGCGCAGCGTGCCGCCATACTGGCCGATGCCGTCGGGCATGTCGCCGGTCTTGAAGACCAGCGGCTCCTTCGGCAGCCGGTCCTTGACCGGCGGAAGCTTGCCGGTGTCGACGAAGTTCTTCGTCACCCAGTCCGGCTCGTGATAGGCGGGCAGAGCCTTGAACGTCTCGATGTCGTTCCGCCCGACGAAGGTGATCTTCCCCTGTGCGGCGAAGGTCGGTGCCGGCGGAATGGTCGTCGGCTCCACCATCGCTGCTTGCACGGCGATCGCGGAGATGCCGAGCAGAAAGGTCGCCCCGCCAAGGGCAAACAGATGTCTGCGCATGATTTCCTCCCTATGGCACGGATGATCGCGGCGGCGCCGCCCACGCCGGGCCCTCCACCCGGTATGGCAATCCGTGCGCGCAAATCGTATGCTTCTGAAATTCCGGGAGGCAATCCGAGAATCTAATCAGCCATTCCGGAATCTAAAGAAAACGGAGCCGGTGTTGCAGGCAGCCGTTCGCGCCAAGGCCTTTGGGAGGGCCACTGACGTTCCGGGGTTGCGGCGCACGCCGCGGCCCGATCGTCGCTTCTATGCCAACACCACCGCCTTCGGCCGCTTCGGCATTCGCTGGTTCACGCCGCAGTTCATGCCGGAGGCGCATTCGCACGGCCACATCGAGCTCAACTGGCTGACCGGCCGGCGGCATGGACTACGTCTTCGACGGCCGCCCGGTCTCGGTTCAGGCGCAGCGGATCGTCATGTTCTGGGCGGGGATCCCGCATCAGACGGTCGGCATCGATCTCGGGCCCGAGGGCGATGCACGCCAGTGCAATGTCTATTTGCCGCTCGACGCGTTCCTGCACATGCAGCATCTCGGCTCCCTTCACGAGACCATGATGGGCGGCGGCGTCATCTGCCTCAATTCCGACAGCGTCGACACCAATGCGCTGACCCGCTGGTACCAGGATTACCGCAGCGGCGATCCGGAGCGCGCCGACATCCTCAAGGTTGAGATCGCCGCCATGTTCCGCCGCGCCGTGCTGGTCGGCTGGGACGAATTGCTGCCGCCCTGGATCGAGGCGACGACTCCATCCTCGCGCCGCGCCGCCCCGGTCCGCTACGTCGTCACCATGCTGCGCTACATCCTGGAAAACCTGTCGGAGCCGCTGACCGCCGAGGACATTGCCGGCGTCGTCGGTCTCCATCCCAATTACGCCCTCAACCTGTTCACCCGGGTCATGCGCGTGCCGGTCCGCAAATTCGTCATCCGCATGCGCCTGGTGCGCGCCCGCTCGCTGCTCTTCGAGACCAATCTTTCAGCGGCAAATGTCGCCTTCCAGTCGGGCTTCACCTCGCTCTCCCAGTTCTACGCCCACTTCCGCTCCGCCTATGGCGTCACTCCGCGCGAGATGCGCGAGAACGTCAGCCGCTATTAGCGAACCTCGCGGTGGACAGCCCTTGCGACGGCGATTGACTCGCGGCCGCGACAGGCGATAGTTCGGCGATCGCTTCGCCACCGGCGCCGTATCGCTTCTCCCTCCACGCCCTGCGGAGCCGGCCGGAAATCCGAGCGATTTCAATTCATTGCATCGGCCTGATGAATCGCCGATGGAGGGAGCTTCCATGTCGAAAATCAAGATCGCCATCATCGGTGCCGGCAGCATCGGCTTCACCAAGCGGCTGGTGACCGACATCCTCTGCGTGCCCGAACTTCAGGATGTCGAGTTCGCCCTGACCGACATCAATGAGCACAATCTGGCGATGGTCCGCCAGATCCTCGACCGCATCGTCGCGGTCAACAAATTGCCGACGACGATCAGTGCGACTACCGAGCGCCGCGCCGCCCTCGAGGGCGCCCGCTACATCATCAATTGCACCCGCATCGGCGGGCTCGAAGCCTATAAGCATGACATCGAGATCCCGCTGAAATACGGGGTCGACCAATGCGTCGGCGATACGATCTGCGCCGGTGGCATCCTCTACGGCCAGCGCAATATCCCGGTCATTCTCGATTTCTGTCGCGACATCCGCGCGGTCGCCGAGACCGGCGCGAAGTTCCTCAACTACGCCAACCCGATGGCGATGAACACCTGGGCGGCGATCGACCATGGCGGCGTCGACACGATCGGGCTGTGCCACGGCATCCAGCACGGCGGCGAGCAGATCGCCGAGGTGCTCGGCGCCAGGCATCAGAGCGAACTGGAATTCATCTGCTCGGGCATCAATCACCAGACCTGGTACGTCGACATCCGCTTGCGCGGCCGCAAGATCGAACGGGACGAACTGGTCGAGGCCTTCGAGCGCCACCCGGTCTTTTCCAGGACCGAGCGCGTGCGTATCGACGTGCTCAAGCGCTTCGGCTTCTATTCGACCGAGAGCAACGGCCATCTGTCCGAGTACCTGCCCTGGTATCGCAAGCGCCCGGACGAGATCGCCCGCTGGATCGACCTGTCGGACTGGATCAACGGCGAGACTGGGGGCTATCTGCGCCACTGCACGGAGCGGCGGAACTGGTTCGAGACCGACTTCCCGCAATTCCTCGACGAGGCCGGCAGGCCGATCGATCCGGCCGAACGTTCGAGCGAGCACGCCAGCCACATTCTCGAAGCGCTTGAAACCGGCCGGGTCTATCGCGGCCATTTCAACGTCAAGAATGACGGGCTGATCACCAATCTGCCCGCCGACGCGATCGTCGAGACCACCGGCTTCGTCGACCGCTTTGGGCTCAACATGCTGGCCGGCGTCACCCTGCCGCTCGCCTGCGCCGCCACCTGCATGGCCTCGATCAATGTCCAGCGCATGTCGGTCGCCGCGGCGGTCACCGGCGATGTCGAACTGCTGAAGCTCGCCGTCCTCCACGATCCGCTGGTTGGCGCCATCTGCTCGCCGGAGGAGGTCTGGCAGATGGTCGACGAGATGCTGGTCGCGCAAGCTGAGTGGCTGCCGCAATACGCGCATGCCATAGACGATGCCAGGGCGCGGCTCGCCAAAGGCACGGTCCAGACCCGCGACTGGCGCGGCGCCGCGCGGCTCGACGTGCGTCCGCTCGACGTCGTGCGCAAGGAGGAAGCGGCGCGCGAACGCGCCCGTGCCGCGAGCCGCAAGGCTGCCAACGCGGCGGAATAGGGGCCGGCGAGCCCGGGTCCATATCCAGATAGGGCGCGCGGCGGTGGCGAAAGCTTAGCGCCGCCGCCCCGTCCGATTGCCGAAGCTGGCGCCGCAGGATTCGCGCACAATCAACTCCGGCGCGATCTGCACGATTTCCGGCCGCGGCAGCGGATCGCGGTGGTCGATGAGGGCGAGCAGACGCTCCACCGCCCGCTCGGAGACCGCCGTGATGCCATAGTGGATCGTCGTCAGCGGCACGCTGCAGAACCGGGCCGCCTCGATGTCGTCGTAGCCGACGATGGCGAGGTCGCCCGGCACCGACACGTCGTGGTCGCGGCACCAGGCCAGCGCGCCGATCGCCAGGCGGTCATTGGAGGTGAAGAGCGCCGTCGGCTTCGCCGCCATGGTCGTCGGCATCGCCTGATAGCCGGCGGTGGCGCTGTGGCCTTTCGGGTCAATTACCAGCGCCGGGTCGAGCGCGATGTCGTGAGTGTCCAGCGCACCGGCATAGCCGTCAAACTTCTCGCGATTTTCATGAGCGCTGGCGGCGTCGAGCATGCCGATCCGCCGATGGCCGAGCGAAAGCAGATGCTCCACCGCGGTCGTCGCGCCGGCGCGGTCGTCGATGCTGACGACGTCGAGCCGGGCATCGGCATCCGCGGCAAGGGCGACGACGGGAAAGCCGGACTGGCGCAGCGCGCGCAGGTGCTTGATGCGCCGGTGCATCACCGGGAAGATCAGGATGCCGTCGACCTGGCGCGAGCGGAACACGTCCAGCGCCTTCAGTTCCTTGCTGACCAGGTTCTCGGTCGCGGTGAACATCATGCCGTAGCCATGCGCCAGCAGGCGCTGCTCGATCGCCTTGGCCGCGGCCATCAGCGTCGGGCTCATGATGTCGGGCAGGACCAGCCCGATCGTCTTCGTCGCGCGCACGACCAGCGAGCGCGCCACCTGGTTCGGCAGATAGTGCAGCCGCTTGGCCTCGGCGACGATCAGGTCGCGGGTCTCGCGCGGGATGCGCGGGCTACCGCGCAGGGCCAACGAGACCGTATTGGCCGAGAAGCCCGTCGCGCCGGCTATGTCCTTGAGGCGTACACGCGGAGATGGCATGGCATCGTCAGGTTGGGCGGTAGCTACCTGCGGCCGGTCTACCGCAACCGCTGCCGCGCGACAATCGGCGGGCCCGACGCCTCAGGCAGGCGCCCGTTCCCTCGCCAGCCGCCGGATCGCCTCGTATTGCAGCGAATCGTCGGCCATCTCCATGAGTTCGATCCGGTTTCCGTCCGGATCCTCGACCCAGGCCTGGCGGTTGTTGTCGATCGCCTTCTTGATCGGGCGCGAGAGGGTGACGCCCTTCGCCTCGATCGCGCCGACCACCGCCTCGAGGTTGGCGACCGTCAGGCAGATATGGGTGATGCAATTGGCCTCGCGGCCGGGCGCTTGGTCCCCCTCGGCGCCGGGAAAGACCTCCAGGAACTGTTCGTCGGTGATGCGCAGGCAGATCAGCCAGGGATTGCCGGCATCGTCCTTGAGCCGCAGCATCTCGGGGAAGCCGAGAACGCCGGTATAGAAGGCAAGCGACCGGTCGAGGTCCTTCACCTTGATCGCCACATGGCCGTAGCCGGTGATGCCGTCCATGGTTTCGTGCCTTTCCTCGTTCTCGTGGTGCCAATGGCCGGATTCTTCCGTCCGGCTGCGGGCGGTCGTCGGACCGCGCCCGGGTCTCGCTGAACGCGACTGGAATTAAGTGAGGGCGCCGGCTGGCAGGAGGAGGCGGGCAGGCAGTGCAGACGGTCGCCCCGGTGAAGACGGTCAGGTTACCGCCGATTTCGTCGTGGAGGCAATCGCGGGTGCAACGCGCCAGCGACACCTGATCACCTCTCCGAACGATTCCGAGCCGCGGATTGCGCTGCATCAAGGCGGCGGCGCCAGTGCATCCCCATATGATGTTGAGGGACGGACGGGGCTTCTCGTCGAGGAGATGCGCATGAGACGGCTTTTCGCGGTTGCGGTCATGCTGCTGTTCGGCGCCGAGGCGGCCCACGCCCTCGATCCGGCGGCACAGCGCGGCCTGACCTTCGTCGAGACCAATTGCGCCCACTGCCATGCGATCGGCCGTTATGACCAGAGCCCGTTGCCGGTGGCGCCGCCGTTTCGCACGTTCCATGAGCGATTCGATGTCGAAAGGCTTCGCCAGTCGCTGGCTCTCGGCACGATCAGCGACCATCCCTCCATGCCGCAATTCACCCTCGACCCGGGTGAAATAGACGACGTCATCGCGTACCTGAAGACCTTGGAAGCCCCGCGGGACTAGGCCGCCGGTGAGGAACACGCGGAAGGCGCGCGATCCAGGTGAAGAATTGGGCGTAGGAAATTGCTTCCTCGTCCGTTCAAGCCTTTGAGGGGAGGCGCGTGAGGAACAATGACCGGCCGGTCCGGTGGAAAGACGAACGATCGATGCTTGCGCCCAATTCCGACATCAATGACGTCCTCAAGGTCGGCGGGAAGCCGACGCTGCTCGCCCGCCTGCGCCGCTCGGCGTGGTGGATCGCGCTCGTCGTCATCGCCATCGGCGGCATTGCCTGGTGGTCTCTTGGCTCGGATACAGCGACAACGATCCGCTATACCACCATTGCCGCCAAGACCGGCGATCTGACGGTCACCGTCAGCGCCACGGGAACGGTCGAGCCGGTCAACCAGGTCGACGTCTCCAGCGAGCTCTCCGGAACGATCGCCAAGGTCAATGTCGACTTCAACGACACGGTGAAGGCCGGCGAGGTGCTCGCCGTCATCAATACCGACAAGCTCCAGGCCCAGGCCAACAGCTCCAAGGCGACGTTGCTCGCCAAGAAGGCGGCGGTGGTCGTGGCGGAGGCGACCGTCACGGAATCCAAGGCCTCCCTTAACCGCATCTCGCAGCTCGCCGCGCAGAATTACTCGTCCAAGGCCGACCTCGCCGGCGTGCAGGCGACCTATGACCGGGCGGTCGCGTCGCTTGCCAGCGCCCATGCCGATGTCGATGTTGCGGCCGCCAATCTCGCCGCTAACGAGACCGACCTCGCCAAGGCGGACATCAAGTCGCCGATCAGTGGCGTCGTGCTCAACCGCACCGTCGATCCCGGTTCTACCGTTGCCGCCTCCCTGTCGGCACCGGTGCTCTTCATCATTGCCGAGGACCTCAAGCGCATGCGCCTGCTGGTCGATGTCGACGAGGCCGATGCCGGCAGCGTGCATGAGGGACAGGACGCGACCTTCACGGTCGAGGCCTTCACCGACCGCACCTTTCCGGCAAAGGTCACCCAGCTCCGCTACGCGGCGACGACCACCGATAATGTCGTGACCTACACGGCGGTGCTCTCGGTCGACAATTCCGACCTCGCCATCCGCCCCGGCATGACCGCAACGGCCAATATCATCGTCAAGCAAGACAAGGGCGTGCTCCTCATTCCCAATGCCGCGCTGCGCTACGCACCGGCCTCGACGACGACCGCCACCGCCAGCCGCTCCTCGCGCGGCAACTTCCTGACCCGTATCTTCCCGAGCCCGCCGCGGCAGACGACCCGGACCGCGGCCGGCGGCAGGATCCCCGAGGGTCAGAAGCGGATATGGGTCCTTCGGGACGGCAAGGCCGTCGGCGTTCTGGTCACGCCCGGCGCGACCGACGGTTCCTTCACCGAAATTCTCTCCGGCGATATTTCGGTCGGCGACGAGGTGATCACCGACGCCTCGCAAAGCCGCTAGGGTGGCAGCGATGGACGCGCGAACACCCGGCGGAGTCATCGATAGCGGCCTGATCCGTTTCAGCAACCTCAGCAAGCTGTACGGAGAGGGCGACGCGGCGGTCAGCGCCCTGAAGGCGATCGACATGGAGATCAACAAGGGCGAGTTCGTTGCCATCATGGGGCCGAGCGGCTCGGGCAAGTCGACTGCCATGAATATCATCGGCTGCCTCGATGTCCCGACCAGCGGTCACTACTATTTCCGCGGGGCCGATGTCGGGTCGCTGTCGACCGATCAGCGGGCCCTTCTGCGCCGTCATTTCCTTGGCTTCGTCTTCCAGGGGTTCAACCTTCTGTCGCGCACGACCGCGCTGGAAAACGTCGAGCTGCCGCTGGTCTATCCGGCAGATGCCGACCCGCGAGCGCCGGGTGATGGCGCGCCGCGCGCTCGAGACGGTCGGTCTTCTCGATCGGGCGGGCCACAGGCCGAACGAGTTGTCGGGCGGCCAGCAGCAGCGCGTCGCCATCGCCCGGGCGATCGTCACCGAGCCGGATGTCCTGCTCGCCGACGAGCCGACCGGCAATCTCGACACCGCGCGCGGCAAGGAAATCATGGAGCTGATGACCGCGCTCAATCGCGAGAAGGGCATCACCGTCGTCATGGTCACCCATGAGCCGGACATGGCTGCCTATGCCCAGCGTATCATCCATTTCAAGGACGGCCTCATCGAGACGGTCCAGGTGAACCACGAGGCGGTGTGATGTTCTTCGAGACGCTCATCCTCGCGGTCCGCGCGATCCGCCGCAATCCGCTGCGCTCCTTCCTGACGATCCTCGGCATCGTCATCGGTGTCGGCGCGGTCATCGCGCTGGTGACCATCGGCGCCGGCACCACCCAGAGCGTCACCTCGAGCATCACGGCGTTGGGCAGCAACCGGCTGACCATCCGGCCCGGCAATCGAGCTGGACCGGGCGCCGTGCGCACCCAGTCGAAGTCTTTCACGCTGGCCGATGCTGCCGCCATCGCCACGGAGGTGCCCGGCGTCGAGGCCGCCGCGCCCTCATCGTCCTCGACGGTCACCGTCATTCTCGGCAATCAGAACTGGTCGACGACGATCACCGGCACCGACAACAATTTCTTCGATACCCGTCAGTGGAAACTCACCGCCGGCCGCCGCTTCACCGATAGCGAGCTGCGCGGCGGCGCCGCGGTCTGCGTCATCGGCGAGACCATCCGCGAGAACCTCTTCGGCGCCAGCAATCCGATCGGCGAAACCGTCCGCCTGCAGAAATTCACCTGCAACGTCATTGGCCTGCTCGAGGCGAAGGGCGAAGCCGGCTTCGGCCGCGATCAGGATGACATCATTCTCGTACCGATCCGCACCTTCCAGCGCCGGGTCGCCGGCAATACCGACGTCGATATGATCGATGCGTTGGTGAAGTCGGGCACCACGACGACCAAGGTCAAGGCGGATATCGAGGTCGTTTTGCGCGACCGGCGCAAGGTCCGCGCCGGCGCCAACGACGATTTCAATGTCTTTGACATGACCGAGATCGGCAATACGCTGACCTCGACGACGACGCTGCTCACAGGGCTTCTCGGCGCGGTCGCGGCCGTCAGCCTGCTCGTTGGCGGCATCGGCATCATGAACATCATGCTCGTCTCGGTCACCGAGCGCACGCGCGAGATCGGTATTCGCCTCGCCGTCGGCGCGCTCGGTCGTCAGGTGCTGATGCAGTTCCTCATCGAAGCGGTGGTGCTCTCGGCCTTTGGCGGCGTCATCGGCATCATGCTCGGCCTCGGGCTTGCCGTCATCGGCAGCCACTTGCTGCACATCCCCTTCGTCTTCAATCCGACCATCATTGTCGCTGCCTTCCTGTTCTCGGCGCTGGTCGGCGTCGTTTTCGGCTATTTCCCGGCGCGCTCGGCCGCCCATCTCGATCCCATCGATGCGCTGCGCCACGAATAGCGTCTGTAACGGGCAGGGTTGACACGGATCAATCGCCAAGGCTGTGACTGCCTCTAGGTTCCGGGCGGGAAACGAGGCGACCATGCCGCAGCCGGTCTTCGAGATCGAAGGTCTGACCAAGACCTATCGCACGGGCGACGTGGAGGTTCAGGCCCTTCGCGGGGTCGACGCGACGCTCTACGAGGGCGAACTGGCCGTCATGCTCGGGCCCTCGGGCAGCGGCAAGTCGACCTTCCTCAACATCCTCGGCGGCCTCGATACCGCCTCGGCCGGCTCCGCCCGCTTCCGCGGCCGCGACCTTGCAAAGCTGAGCGAGCGCGAACTGACCCTTTACCGCCGCGACCATGTCGGCTTCGTCTTCCAGTTCTACAACCTCATTCCGAGCCTCACCGCCAAGGAGAACGTGGCGCTGGTCACCGAGATCTCCGCCCATCCCATGCGCCCCGAGGAGGCGCTGGAGCTGGTCGGGCTCAAGGAGCGCATCGACCATTTCCCGGCGCAGCTTTCCGGCGGCGAGCAGCAGCGCGTCGCCATCGCCCGCGCCGTCGCCAAGCGGCCGGAAGTGCTGCTCTGCGACGAGCCCACCGGCGCGCTCGATTCCCAGACCGGCGTCCTCGTCCTCCAGGCGCTCGAGGCCACCAATCGCGATCTCGGCACCACCGACGGCGATCATCACCCACAATGCCTCGATCGGCGCCATGGCCCACCGCGTCTTCTACTTCTCGGATGGTCGGATCGTGAATGTCGTCGAGAACGAGGACCGTGTCCGTCCAGACGAGATCGTGTGGTGAGGGCCATGCATCCGCTCGACATCAAGCTCTTCCGCGATCTGAGGCAAATGTGGGCGCAGGCACTGGCGATCGCGCTGGTCATGGCCTGCGGCGTCGCCACGCTGATCCTCGCCGTCGGCGCCTATCGCTCGCTCGACGAGACCCGCTCCGCCTATTACGAGCGCTATCGCTTCGGCGACGTCTTCGCCAGCGCCGTACGCGCGCCCGAAGGCCCTGGTCAACCAGATCGCGGCCATTGACGGGGTCGCCGCGGTCGAGACGCGGATCGTCCAAATACGTCATCCTCGACGTTGAGGGCATGCGCGAGCCGGCGACCGGGCTGATGCTGTCGATCCCCGAGGGCGGCGCCATGGCGGTCAACGCGCTCTTCCTGCGCGAGGGGCGGCTGCCGGAGAGCGGGCGCGCCAACGAGGTCGTCGTCAACGAGAACTTCGCCAAGGCCCACGGCTTCGAGCTCGGCTCGCGCTTCAGCGCGATCGTCAACGGCGCCAAGATCCAACTGACCATCGTCGGCATCGTGCTCTCGCCGGAATTCGTCTATGCGCTCGGCCCCGGCGACATGATGCCCGACAACCGGCGCTTCGGCGTCATCTGGATGGCGGAAAAGACGCTCGCCTCGCTCACCGATCTCGATGGCGCCTTCAACTCGGTCAGCCTCCGGCTCCTGCGCGGCGCCGATGAGGCGGCGGTGATCGAGCGCCTCGACCAGCTCCTCAAGCGCTACGGCGGCACCGGCGCCTTTGCCCGCAAGGATCAGATGTCCAACGCCTTTCTCGATGGCGAGCTGACCCAGCTCGACACCATGGCGGAGATCATCCCGCCGATCTTCCTGGCGGTCTCTGCGTTCCTGATCAACATGATCCTTGGCCGACTGATCGCCCTCGAGCGCGAGCAGATCGGTCTGTTGAAGGCGCTCGGCTACAGCCGCACGGCCGTCGCTCTGGCACTATCTGAAGCTGGTCCTGATCATCGCCACGATCGGCATCCTCATCGGCACGGTCGCCGGCACCTGGCTGGGCGCCGGCATGACCCGGCTCTATGCCGAGTTCTACACCTTCCCCTTCCTCATCTTCCGGCGCGACCCGGACATGTATCTGATCGCCGCCGGCGTCAGCGTGCTCGCTGCCGTCGTCGGCGCGGCGCGGGCGATCGTCACCGCCTTCGCCCTGCCGCCGGCCGTTGCCATGCGTCCGCCGGCGCCGGCCAGCCTATCACCAGTTCCTCGGCGGCGCGATCGCGCGCCTCGGCATCCTGTCGCAGCTTTCGGTCATGGCGTTCCGCCACATGTTCCGCCATCCGCTGCGCACGCTCCTCACCGCGCTCGGCACCGCCTTCGCGGTGGCGCTGGTCTCGGTGGCGCTCGGCACGTTCGATTCGGTCGACGGCATGATGAACGCGGTCTTCTTCCGCGCCGACCGCCAGGACGCGACGCTTGCGTTCGCCTCGGCGCGCGCGCCGATCGCCCTGCAATCGGTGGCGCGCATGCCCGGCGTGCTCGAGGCCGAGCCCTATCTCACCCTGCCGGCCCGCATCAGCAACGGCCATTACAGCCGCCAGCTCACCATCACCGGCAAGCCGCCGGCGACCGATCTCAGCCGCGTCCTCGATCTCGACCTGAAGCCGGTGACGCTGCCCGAGAGCGGCCTGGCCCTCGGCGACCGCGTCGCCGCGCTCCTCCATGTCCAGCGCGGCGATATCGTGCGCGTCGAGATGCTCGACGGGGCAAGGCGCACGATCGAATTGCCGGTGGCCGAGATCATCCAGAGCTATATCGGCCTGATGGTCTTCATGGACATCGACGCGCTCGCTCGCGCCGCCGGCAGCGGGCCGCGCATCTCCGGCGTCCATATCGGCATCGACGGCGCCCACCTCGACGATCTCTACCGCGCCGTCAAGGCGACGCCGCAGATCACCGCCGTGGCGCTGCAGAGCATCTCGCGCGAGCGCTTCCAGGACACCATGCAGGAGAACATGAACGCGATGCTCATGGTCTATTTCACCCTGGCCGTGATCATCGCCTTCGGCGTCGTCTACAACAGCGCCCGCATCCAGCTTTCCGAGCGGGCGCGGGAGCTGGCGACCCTGCGCGTCCTCGGCTTCGGGCGGGCCGAGGTGTCGAACGTTCTTCTCATCGAGCTCGGCGCCATCGTCGCGCTCGCCCAGCCGATCGGCTGGCTGATCGGCATTGGCTTCGGCTACATCATCACCACCGGGCTCGCCAGCGACCTCTTCCGGGTGCCCTTCATCATCCGCATGCACACCTTTGCCGTATCGAGCCTCGTCGTTGTCGCCGCCGCGCTGGTCTCGGCGCTGATCGTGCGCCAGCGGGTCGACCGGCTCGATCTCATCCGCGTTCTCAAGACACGGGAGTGACCCATGATGGGGAAATGGATCAGACGGGGCCTCGCCATCCTGCTCGTGCTCGGGCTCGTCGGCATCAGCGTCTACGCCCTCATGCCGCAGCCCGTTGCCGTCGATGTCGCGACGATCGACAAGGGCCCGCTCGAGGTCACGATCGACGAGGAGGGCGTCGCCCGCATCCGTGACGTCTTCCAGCGTCTCGGCCCCGGTCGCCGGACGCGTCGAGCGCCTGCCGGTCGAGGTCGGCGACCAGGTCTTCCGCCTGACCACGGCGGTCGCCACCATCCACCCGGTCGACCCGTCCTTCCTCGATGTGCGCAGCCGCCGCGAGGCGGAAGCCGCGGTCGATGCGGCGCGCGCCGCCGTGACGCTGGCCCAGGCGCAGCTCGATGGCGCCGTCGCCGCCCAGAAGCTCGCCGAATCCGATCTCGCTCGTGCCGAGCGTCTCGCCAAGACCGGCGCCATTTCCGAGCGGGCGCTCGAAAAGGCCGTCGCCGACCTCGACACCGCCAAGGCCCAGGTCGGCCAGTACAAGGCGACGCTGGCGCTGCGCAAGAGCGAGCTGGTCAGCGCCGAGGCGCGCCTGATCGAGCCGGATCAGCTCGTCGGCGGCAGCGGCGATGCTTGCTGCATGACCATCCGCGCGCCGGTTGACGGCACCGTGCTGAAGCTCCTCACCGAGAGCGAGCAGGTCGTCGCCGCCGGCGCGCCGCTGCTCGAGATCGGCGACAAGAAGGACATGGAGATCGTCGTCCATCTGCTGTCGAGCGATGCCGTCGCGGTCGCGCCGGGGGCGGTGGCGCGTATCACCGACTGGGGCGGGCCGGGCGCGTTGCAGGCAAGGGTCCGGCGCATCGATCCTGCCGCCTACACCAAGACCTCGGCGCTCGGCATCGAGGAGCAGCGGGTCGACGCCATCCTCGACCTCACCGATCCTTATGAGAAATGGAAGGCGCTCGGCCACGAGTTCCGCGTCATGGTCCATATCGCCACCTGGTCCGGCGACGACGTCGTCCGCGTTCCCCTCGGCGCGCTCTTCCGCAAGGGCGACGACTGGAACGTCTTCAAGGTCGTCGACGGCCACGCCGTGGCGACGACGGTCACCATCGGTCATCGCAACATCCGCATGGCCGAGGTGACCGAAGGGCTCTCCGACGGCGACATCGTCGTGCTTCACCCAAGCGACAAGGTCACCGACGGCATTTCGGTCGCGGCGCGCAAGGGCTGACGCGCTGCTTTTCATTCGCCGGCGATACCCCATATGCTAGGTCTGTCGCGCCGGCCCACCGGCGCTGCGCCTCCCGCATTGCTGATCCGGCTGCCCATGACCCTCGATCTCGACACCCGCACAGGCTGGCCGGACGAATTGCGCCTGTTTCTCGACCTCTATCCGCGCGAGGTCTGGCCGGATCACGCCAATCTCGGCGCCCATGCGCGCTTCTGGCTCGATATCCATGGCGGTTTCCGCAATCTCGGCGGAGCGCTTGGCAGTGCCGCCCGCGACTACCGGGAAGGGCTGGTGACGCCAGAGGAATTCCGCGCCTGGTTCGCGCCGCGGCTGCGCATGTTCCTCAGCCATCTCAACGGCCATCACCAGATCGAGGATTTCCACTTCTTCCCGCTGCTCGGACAGGCCGAGCCGTGCCTCCAGCGCGGCTTCGATGTGCTTGAAACCGATCACGAGACCATTCACGCCGGCATGGTCAGGGCGGCCGAGGCCGGCCAGGCCCTGCTCGCGACCCCGGACGGGGACACGGACGCGTTCCGGCGCGCCGGCGATGCCTATGCCGAGAGTGGCGACGCGCTCCTGACGATGCTCGCCCGCCATCTCGACGACGAAGAGGATCTGGTCATTCCGCTGATCCTCGACAGGACTGAGGAAGCACTCGGCATGTCTTGACGCCGGCGGCACCGGCCCCGTGCGCTTTTGCCCTTGTGGCAAGGTTGCGCCCGGCCCCCCGGCGGCTACAGTTGCTCACCACATCACCGGAGGAAATCATGGCTCAAATCGGGCTCGTCGGTCTCGGCGTCATGGGCGCCAATCTCGCCCTCAACATGGCGGAGAAGGGGTTCTCCGTCGCGGTCTACAACCGGACCACGTCGAAGACGGACGCTTTCGTCGCCAATGCCGGCAAGCTGGCCGAGCGTCTGACCCCCTGCCGCACCCTCGACGAACTGGCCAAGGCGATCGAGCCGCCGCGCCCGGTGGTGATCATGGTCCAGGCCGGCGCTGCCGTTGACGAGCAGGCCGAGATCCTCGCCGGCGACCTCGCCAAGGGCGACATCCTCATCGATTGCGGCAATGCCAATTTCCGCGATACCCGCCGCCGAGTCGCCGAATACACCCCGCGCGGCTTCGAGTTCCTCGGCGTCGGCGTCTCCGGCGGCGAGGAGGGCGCCCGCCATGGCCCCTCGATCATGGCCGGCGGCTCGAAGGCGGCCTGGGCCCGGGTCGAGACCATCTTCAACGCCGTCGCCGCCCAGTTCGAGGGCGAGCCGACCTGCGCGCTGGTCGGCCCCGACGGCGCCGGCCACTTCGTCAAGACCATCCATAACGGCATCGAATATGCCGACATGCAGATGATCGCCGAGATCTACGGCATCATGCGCGACGGCCTCGGGCTGGCGCCGGCCGAGATGGCCGACATCTTCGGCAAGTGGAACGGCGGACCGCTGAAATCCTATCTGATCGAGATCACCGCCGAGGTGCTCGGCACCGTCGATCCGGCGACCGGCAAGCCGCTGGTCGATGTCATCCTCGATGCCGCCGGCCAGAAGGGAACCGGCCGCTGGGCGGTGATCGAGGCGCAGGAGCTCGGCGTGCCGGCGACCGTCATCGAGGCCGCCGTCGCCGCCCGCAGCCTGTCGGCGCGCAAGGCCGAGCGCATCGAGGGCGAGCGCTTCTTCGGCGCCGCCGACAAGAAGGTCGGCGACCGGCTGGGCAGCCGCGAGGAGACCATGGCGGTGCTCGAGCAGGCGCTGCTCGCCGGCAAGATCGCCGCCTATGCCCAGGGCTTCGCCGTCATGGACGAGGCTTCGAAGAACTGGGACTGGGAGCTGCCGCTCGGCACCGTCGCCAAGATCTGGCGCGCCGGCTGCATCATCCGCTCGGTCTTCCTCGACGACATCACCAAGGCCTATGCGGCGAGCGCCAGCGTCCCCAACCTGATGATGGTGCCGCCCTTCTCCGACGATCTGAAGCGCACCCACATGAGTCTGCGCAAGGTCGTGGCGGCCGCCGCCGGGCAGGGGATCCCGGTGCCGGCACTGTCGACGGCGCTCGCCTATTTCGATTCCTATCGCGCCGCACGCTCGACCGCCGATCTCATCCAGGGCCAGCGCGATTTCTTCGGCCGCCACGGCTTCCGCCGCGTCGACGAGGAAGGCGACGGCAAGCACGGTCCCTGGGCCGATGCGTGACAGGGAATTTTGATGTCCCCGGAAACCATGGGATTGTGTCCTGGGAAACGATAAAAAATAGAGATATAACAATAGCTTATGAGGGGTTTTCGGCGCGCCTAAAGCGGGCTGACAGACCGGCTTTTGCGCGCTAAGAAGCGGCCCGATAGACGGACCTTCTCCTCCCGGTCCGTCGCTTGTTTCGGTCGGCCTTGCCGGCCCGATGATCGGATGTTGCCGCGCCATGCATGGAACCCTGACTGAGACCCCGACGCCCGCCAAGACCTCGAAGCGTTCGGGCGCCAAGAAGACGCTCGTCCTCGACGGCAGCGGCCTTGCCGCCGCTGACGTCCACGCCCTCGTCAACGATCCGGAGGTCAAGGTCGAGCTTTCGCCGAAGGCGTTGAAGGCGGTGCACGCCGGCAACGCGTTCCTGAAATCGCAGCTCGGCAAGCATGTCGTCTATGGCGTGACCACCGGCTTCGGCCCGATGGCCTCGCACATCATCAGCCGCAACAAGCTGGTCGAACTGCAATACAATCTCGTGCGCAGCCATTCGGTCGGCGCCGGCGAGCCGATCCACCCGCATTTCGTGCTCGCCGCCATGACGAGCCGCCTCAACACGCTGATGAAGGGCCATTCCGGCGTCTCGGAAGACCTCCTCCGACACCTCGCCACCTTCATCAACCACCGCATCGCCCCGGTCATTCCCGAGCATGGCGCCGTCGGCACCAGCGGCGACCTCGTCCAGCTCGCCCATATCGCCCTGGCGCTGATCGGCGAGGGCGAGGTCGATCTACGAGGGCAAGCGCAAGCCGACGAAGACGGTGCTGAAGAAGCTCGGCATCGCCCCGCACAAGCTCGTGCCGCGCGAGGGCCTGGCGCTGATCAACGGCACGGCGGTGATGACCGGCATCGCCGCCCTGCTCATCACCTGGGCCGAGCAGGTCGTCGACCTTTCCACCCGCACCGGCGCCCTGGCGCTGGAGCTGGTCAATGCTCTCAGCGACGCCTTCTCCGAAGGACTCCACGCCGTGCGCCCGCACAAGGGCCAGGTCGAGATCGCCCGCCGCTTGCGCATGCTGATCGGCTCGTCCGAACTCCTGCGCGACCGTCGCGACCTGCAGTCCCGCGTCGCCGTCCATGACGACGATGTCCATGTCGCGCCGGAGGCGATCCAGGAATTCTATTCGCTGCGCTGCATCCCGCAGATCCTCGGACCGGTGCTCGATATCGTCCGCAAGGTGCAAGGCGACGTCTCGGTCGAGCTTAATTCGGTAACCGACAATCCGATCATCGACCTTGAGGACCAGATGTTCCTCCATGGCGGCAATTTCCACGGCGACACCATCGCCACCGCCGTCGACCAGCTCAAGATCGGCATGGTCAAGCTGACGCTTCTCTCCGAGCGCCGAGTGAACTTCTTCCTCAACAAGAACGTCAACCAGATGTTCCCGGCCTTCCTCAATCGCGGCACGCCGGGCGTCACCCTGTCGCTGCAGGGCGTGCAGTTCGTCGCCACGTCGACGACGGCGCAGAGCCAGTCGCTCGCCTTCCCCCATTCTCTGCACTCGATCTCGACCAATGCCGACAATCAGGACGTCGTCTCGATGGGCACCGACGCGGCGCTGATCGCCAACAAGGTGATCGACAACGCCTTCACGGTGCTGTCCATCGAGATGATCGCGCTCGCCCAGGCGGTCGAGATCCTCGGCGTCGAGAAGCGCCTGTCGCCGGCCTCGCGGATGCTCTACCGGAAAGTCCGCGCCGTCGTCCCCGAGGTCGTCAAGGACCGCTCCTTCACCGGCGAACTCAACGCGCTGGCCGCCGCGGTGCGCGACGACAAGGAACTGCGGATCGGGTAGGGCGGCTGCTTCGGGCCAAACGAGGCGACGGACAGGGCTCCGCCGAACCGCTCCATTCGTCATCCCCGGCGAGGCCGCAGGCTCTCGCCGTCATCTCCGGCGAGACCCGAAGGGTCGAGGGAAGGGGATCCAGTAGCCGCGCCGCGTCCAACCTTTCCGCCGGCAGCTGTTTGCTGGGTTCCCGCCTTCGCGGGAATGACAGTCGGAAGGAAGCCCCTCAATCCACCTTCACCGTCACCCGGTCCGACTTGCCGGTCGAATCCACCACCGACAGGGTGACGAAGCCCGGGCCGTCCGGCTGCCAGGTCTCGGAGCGGGCAAAGGGGGCGCGGGCGAAGGGGACGCCGTTGGCGTAATAGGTGAAGGGCGGCGCGCCGTTGCGGACCTTGACCACCAGCGGTTCCGGATCGCCCTCGGCGATGCCGAGATCGACCTCGACCCCGTCGATCGGATAGGCGATCTGCGGGTGGTCGTCGCGCTCGACGATGGTCTCGTTCGGCCGCCGGAAATATTGCAACGGCTTCGGCAGTTGTGCTGTCGACGCGACTTTCAGGACGCCAGCTGGCGGCCGGGCGAGCGGGCGCCGCTTTGGCCCGATCCGGTCGAAAGCCTCGAACAGGATCGGCGCGGCGCTGGTGATACCGGCAATGCCCGGCACCGGCGTGCCGTCTGGTCGCCCGACCCACACACCCACGACATATTGCCCGTCGAAGCCGATCGCCCAGGCGTCGCGATAGCCGTAGGAGGTGCCGGTCTTGAAGGCGATCTGGCCGGGTGAACCGTTCACCGGCGGCGGCACCCCGGCGAGGATGTCGGAGACGTACCAGGCCGCGACCGGCGAGAGCACCGGCGCACCGGCCGCGCTGAGCGGCTTGATCGGGGCGTCGTCGACGCCGTCGCGAAGGTCGATTTCCGTGCCGCCACGGGCAATTGCGGCGTAAAGCTGAACCAGATCGCGCAACGTCACGCCGACGCCGCCAAGGCCGATGGCAAGGCCCGCCGATGACTGGTCGGGTAGTTGCGGCGCCATGCCGGCGCGTTTCATCCGCGCGACCAGCCGGGCCGGCCCGACCGCGTCGAGCACCTTGACCGCCGGCACGTTGAGCGACTGCTCCAGTGCCTCGCGCACAGTCACCGTGCCGCGGTGGTAGCCGTCGAAATTCTTCGGCGCATAGGAGCCGAAGCCGGTCGGCTTGTCCACGATCAGGCTGTCCGGATGGGCGAGGCCCTCCTCGAAGGCGAGGCCGTAGATCAGCGGCTTCAGCGTCGAGCCTGGCGAGCGCAGGGCGCGGGTCATGTCGATATGGCCGTCGCGCGCGTCGTCGAACAGCCCGGCCGAGCCGACCGAGGCGCGGATGGCGCCGCTCATCTCGTCGGCGACGACGATGGCGATCGACACTTTCGCGCCGAGCGGGCGTACCTTGTCGGCGGCGAGCGCTTCGAGCGAGGCCTGCAGGTCGCGGTCGATGGTCAGCTTGTGGACGGCGAGGCCGGGATGGGCGGCGACCGCCTCCTGGCCGAGATGGGCGGCGAGCATCGGGAAGTCGACGCGCGCCGGTCGGGATGCGCTCGCTCTTGGCGGCCTCCGCCGCGTCGGCACTGATGACGTTCTCCGAGACCAGCCGGTCGAGCACCCGGTCGCGCGCCGCCTTGGCCGCCTTCGGGTCGCGATCCGGCCGGCGCGCCTCGGGCGATTGCGGCAGGGCGACGAGGAGGGCGGCCTCGGCCACCGTCAGCCGCGTCGGCTCCTTGCCGAAATAGGCAAGGCTCGCCGCGCGCACGCCCTCGAGATTGCCGCCATAGGGGGCGAGCGTCAGGTAGAGGGTGAGGATCTGACGCTTGGTCAGGTGCGCCTCGAGCTGGCGGGCGCGAAAAATCTGGCGGAGCTTGGCTTCCACGTTGCGCGTCGGCGCACCGCGCAGGAGCCGTGCCACCTGCATGGTTAGCGTCGAACCGCCCGAGACGATATGGCCGCCGGCGAGCACGAACTGCCCGGCCGCCCGCATCAGCGCCTCGTAGTCGACGCCGTGATGGGTCGTCGAAATGCTGGTCCTCATAGCCGATCAGCATGGCCAGGAACCGCGGATCGACCTGATCCGGCGTCACCGGCAGCCGCCAGCGCCCGTCGGCGATGGTGAAAGGCCTGAGCAGCCGGTCGTCGCGGTCGACGACGATCGTCGAGGTCGGAATCGCCGCCGGATCCGGCACCGGCGGCAGGTCCCGCGCCGCCTCGAAGACCAGCGCCGATCCGGCCGCGGCCGAAACGACCACCGCAAGACAGGCCGACCAGAAGCCCAGCCGCAGGATGCGGGAGAGGGGGCTCATCGCATTCTCTCGCGGCAGCACGGCGACTGACAAAAGGCACCAACCTCTCCCCGGCGGGGAGAGGCGGCGGTCACACGTGCTGACATGGGGTGCATCCCCGGCCTCACCGCGTCGGGCCGACGACTTCGACCTTGCCGGCGTCGGTGCGGGCGTTGAGCTCGGGGCGGTACATGTCCTCGACGGTTGCCGCCGGCTGGGCGAATTTGCCCGGCGAGACCGCCCGCACCGTATAGGCGACGGAGAACTGCAGGTCGTCGCTGTCGCTGCGGTTCAGCGCCGCCACGAAGCGGTCGCTGCGCGCTTCCGTATGGGCGATGTTGGTATCGACCGAGAGCCAGTCATAGCCGGTGGTCTGGCCGCTCGCCGACAGGTCCGGATTCTCGATCTCGAAGCCGGCCGGGATCGGGTCGACGACGAGGATCTTGCCGGCCCGCTTCTGGTCGGCGGTGACGGTCAGCACGACGACGAAGCGCTCGTTCTGGCCGACGGTCGAGACATCGATCGGGTCGCCATCGGGCGTGAAGTATTGCCCGCTCGATCTTGAAGCCGTTGCCGCCGGCCGGTTCCGGTGTCAGCGGCACGCCGGTGGTGGCGACCACCGCGTCGAGCGAATCCTTGCCGAGATTCTCGATCGACACCGGTTTGGCCTTGAGCGTGGCGCCGCTGTAGCGCTTGAACAGCGGTCCGGCGACGGTCGCCCCGTTCACCGAGAAGCTGGTGCGCGAGGCGTCCTTGATGAGGGCGTTGGCGGCGAGCAGCATCCAGGCATTCTCCTGGGTGCTGGTGTAGCGCTTGGCCACTTCCTCGTCGGCGATGCGCGTCGCCAGCGCCTTGAGGTCGACGCTCGGCTGCTGCGTCTCGGCGGCGAGCGTCAGCACGGCCGCCTGGTCGCGCAGCAGCGAGCCGTAGTCACTGCGCCACGGCCGGGTCACGGCCTGCCTGGCTTCGATGTCGGCGAGCGCCGCGTTGAAGGCAAGGCCGGCGCGCGAGCGGTCACCGTAGAGCGCCAGCGCCGCGCCGATCTGTGCCTTGGCGAGGGGCGTTGCGAAGTTGTTGAGCTTCGTCTCGGCGTAATAGCGCAAATCGCCGATGGCCGCCCGTCCGGCCCGGGCGAGCACATAGAGCGCATAGGCGATGTCCTCGCCGCCCTTGGTGAAGTCGTCGGCATAGGAGATGGCGTTGGACAGATTGTCGAGCGCCAGATCGCGGGCGAGCTTGGGCACGTCATAGCCCTTGTCGGCCGCTCGCGTCAGGAAGTCGGTGACATAGGCGTCGAGCCACAGATCGCCCGTATTGTACGGTCCCCACAGGCCGAAGGCGCCGGATGCCGCCTGGTCGGCGAGGACGCCGGCGATCGCCTTCTGCACCCGCTTGTGCACGTCCGCGTCGGCGGCGATGCCGATCGAGATCGCGACATCGTCGAGATAGAGGAGGGGCAGGGCGCGCGAGGTGAGCTGCTCGGCGCAGCCATAGGGATAGCGGTCGAGGGCGGCGAGAATGCCGGCGACATCGAGCCGTCCGGCGCCGCCGAGCGTGACGGCGACGGAGGTGGTGCCGGGCACGAACTCGCTCAAGGGTTCGGCATCGACGGTGAGCGTGCCGCCTGGATTGACCGCGACGAGATTGCGCCGGGTGACCGGCGAATCCGCCGGACGGAACTCCGAGCGTCAATTCACTCGGCCAGGTCTCGCCGGAGGGCGCGGCGAGGGCGACGCGGATTGTGTTGTCGCCGATCGCCTTGCCGGAAATTGGCACGTTGATCGAGACCTTCTGCTTCTCGACCAGCGACAGCGTGCGGTGCTTGTCGGCCTCGGCAATGCCGATGCCATCGCCGGCGTCGATCGAAAGCTGGTAGTCGCCGGCAGGGCCGGAGAGGTTGTTGACCTCGACCAGCAGCCGCGAGGTGTCGCCATAGGCGAGGAAGCGCGGAATGCTGGTCGTCACCACCACCGGATCGCGGACGATCACGTCCTTGACCGCATGGCCGATGCCGGCCTTCGACCAGGCCATGGCCATGACCCGCACCGTGCCGTTGAAGTCGGGCAGGTCGAAGGAGACCGTGGCCTTGCCGCTGTCGTCGACCTTCACGATGCCGGAATAGATAGGCGACGAGCTTCTGCGTCGGCGGGGGCGATTGCAGGCGGACGGCACCGCTGTCACCGCCGGAACGCACAGCGCCCAGTTCGCCCTGCATGCGGTCGATCAGGAGCCCGTAGAGATCGCGGATCTCCATGCCGAGCTTGCGCTGGCCGAAATACCAGTCGTCCGGCGCCGGCGCCTTGAAGTTGGTGAGGTTGAGGATGCCGACATCGACGGCCGCGACCGTGACATAGGCTTCCGAGCCGGGCTTCAGATTGGTGATCGACACCGGGATAGTCATGGGCTGGCGCGGCCGCATCTCGTCCGGCAGGTCGAAGGAGACGTCGAGCTGGCGATCGCCCGGAGCCACCTTGGCCCAGGCGAGGCCGAGCGCGCGCGCCGGCATGCGTTTGGCGGCGACGTCCATCGGCCGGTAGAGCGTCGCCGTCACATAGGCGCCCGGTCCCCATTTGTCGGTGACGGGCAGGTCGACCGTCGTGCCGTCGGCCGGCACCTCGACCGCCTTCATGTCGATCAGCCGGTCATCCATGACGGTGACGAGCGCGATGCCGGCGAATTGCGGGTCGAGCCTGAGCTTGGCGGTGTCGCCGATCTTGTAGGCCGCCTTGTCGAGCCCGACCTTGAGCACGTCCGGCGTGTCGGACGAGGCGCTCGGCGCGTACCAGCCGGCATAGAACTCGACGCTGGTCGCGGCCGGGTCGTCGCCGTCACGGCTGACGGTGAAGCGGTAGCGGCCATAGTCGACCGGCGAGGAGACCGCCACCGGCTGGTCCGCCGCGACATCGATCGTGCCGGCGCCGACGCGGCTCGTCTTGGTGATCAACTCGTATTTCCACGTGCTGCCCTCGCGGTACCACTGATAGTCGCTCTCCAGCCGCTCCAGCTTCCAGGTCAGCCCCTTGCCGGCGACGCGGCCGCCATCCGGCCCCATGAGCATGACGTCGAAGCGGGCGGGCTGGCCCTCGAGGCAGGTCGCCGTCGAAGAGCGGCTTGATGCCGATGCGCGGCCCCGACGGCGCCACCGGCAGGCTGATCGTGCGCTCGACCGCGCGGCCATTGGTGTCGGCCAGCCGGATGATCGCCTTGGCGCTGAGCAGCCGGGTCGTCGATGGCAGGTCGGGCAGGGTGAGCTGGAACGAGGCCTTGCCGTCCTGGTCGGTCGTCGCGTCGGTCTCGATCGGCGCGCGGTCGGCCTGGGCGTCGTCGTCAGAGAGGCCGAAAGTGTACCCGGATAGGCGTCGGTCTTGTCGACCGGGGTGATCACGACGTCGCCCTCGACCGAGAGGTTGGGCGCGGTCGCGCCGTAGAGGTACTTTGCTTCGAGGTTGATCGTTGCCGGCTTGTCGGCCGAGACCGACTTCGCGTCGGTTGACAGCGTGAAGGCGAGCCGGTCCGGCTCGAAGTCTTCCACCAGCACGGTCGTCTCGGCGAGGGAATTGCCCTTCGGGTCGGCGAAGATCTTCACCGTCCAGGCGCCGCGCATGGCATTGGCGTCGAGCGGCACGTCGGCGGAATAGCCGCCGAGCCCGCCATCAGAAAGCGTGGCGCGCGAATACTCGACGCCATCGGGACGGTCGACGACCAGCGTCATCGGCAGGTCGTTGACGGCTTTCGCCTGCGTGTCGCGCACCAGCGCGGTGAGGTGGACGGTCTCGCCCGGCCGGTAGATGCCGCGCTCGGGCGTCAGGAACACGTCGAGCGGCTCCGGCGCCGGCCGGCCGGTGACGCCGCGATCGGACAGGTCGAAGGCGGCGCGGGTGAGATCGATGAAGGCGAAGTCGCCCGCCGTCGTCGAGGCATCGACAAGCTGCGGGGCGTTGCCGCCGGTGCCGCGGGCAAGGCCTGGGTCGAAATGGGCATAGCCGCGATCGTCGGTCGTCGCCTCGCCGAGAATGTCGTTATTGGTGGCGATGAGCTGCAGCTTGACGCCGGCGACCGGCTCGGCGCTCGACAGCGAGCGCACCATGACATGGATGCCGTCATGGCCGGACAGCGTCGTCAGGCCGAGATCGGACACGACGAACCACTGGGTCGCCTTGTCGCTGTATTCATCGGTGGTGGCATCGGGCGCCGCGGCGGTGATGACATAGACGCCGGGTTTCAGGTCCGGCACGACCTTGGCGATCGGGATCGCGGTCGTCACCGTCTGGTTGAGCTTGGAATTGATCTCGACCTCGCCTTCCCAGACCTTCTCGCCGGTCTCGTCGGCGATATTGCTCGCCGAATAGGAGCCGAGATTGCGCAGGAAGGTACCGTCACGCACGATCCCGGCAAGGCTGCGCTCGCCGATCCGATAGATCGTCGCCTTGGCCTTGTCGGTGTTGATCGAGGTGATCGGCAGCGTGGCGTCATTGCCCGCCGGCAGCACATAGGCATTGCCGGCGAAGCCGACCCAGGGCGAGCGGTCGCGGATATAGACGTCGAGCTCGGCCGGATGGGCGAGCGTCTCGCCGTCCGCCGAGGGCAGGCCGCCGCGCACGCGGATATGGTAGCGGTTGCCGTGCTTCACCCCGTCGACACAGATCTGTCGGTCTTCAGGCTCGATCGCCAGCCCGTCGCCACCCTCGACACTGACGAAGTCGGCAAGGTCCGGCCGCGAGACGGGAAGGGCGTCGGAGAAGACGACGCAGATGCGCGGATTGGCCGAAATCGGCATCGACCGAATGCGAGACGATGCGGAAGCCGTGCTCGGCGATCACACGCTCGTAGTCGGCGCGTATCTGCTTGTTCTCGACAAGCGCCAGGCTCGCCCGATAGGAGCGGTAGGAGGCCTTCCAGATCTCGCGTTTCTCAAGCGCCGCGCCGAGCTTGGCGAGCGCCCGCGCCCGGATGGCTTTATCGTCGGCGCGCAGATAGGCGAGGATCGCCGCGGCGCTCGCGTCGGACGCGGCCTGCTGGCGGTCCGACCAGTTCTGCGGCTGCCGGTTCAGACTCGCATCCGACAGGTCCATCCACAGTTGCGGATCCTCGTCGGCGATTGCGAGCGCCCGGCCGTAATCGGCCGCCGCTGTCTCGAAGTCATGCTGCCGGTAGGAATTGTCCGCCGCGTTGCGCAGGACCTGGTAGCTGGCGCCGGCCGGATCGAAGCGCCGCTTCACCCCGCCCTCGAGCGCCCGCGCCTCGTCGACGAGGCTGCTGGAGATGAAGGTGAGATCGGCCAGCCGCTGCTTTTCGAGCGACGGCGTCACTGGCGTCACGCTGACCACACGCCCGGCGGTCGCCCCGGCGAATGCGGACAGGGCGCCGAAGTCGGACTTCAGGAAGCACCAGCCCGCCTTGTTGTTGAAGGTGAAGGCACGGCATTCCTTGTTGCCGAGGCAGGCCGCCTTGCACTCGTCGAGGCTGACGCCCTTGACCGGCGCGCCCATGTCGAAGCCGGAATAGTCAGCGTCCGGCGTCACGATGATCCGCTGGTCGGCGGCATCGGCCGGCGAGACAGCCAAGGCGGCGGAAAAGACCAGACCGAGGGAAAAGAAGGCGCTGAGCAGCCGCCGCGAGACGTCGCGCATGTTAATCCTCCGCAACGCCCCCGCTCCACAGATTGAGGGCAGTCTAAGGGGGACCGGGGTTTCGGTAAAGGTGGTGGATGCACCGAATGGTTGACGATGGGGGCTTGGTGTGACGTAGGTCACAGGGACGTCTGTCCCGCCCCCTCCATTGCACGCAAGGGACGAGCCATGGACATCTATGTAGCACTGCTCGTTCTGTTTGCGGCGGCGATGCATGCCGGCTGGAACGCGCTTGTCAAAGTCGGTGGCGACCGGCTTATGGTCATGATGGCCGTGACGCTTTTTGGCAGCCTCGTGTCGCTGGCGGCCTTGCCGTTTGTGCCAATCCCGGCGGTCGCGTCATGGCGCCTGCTGGCGCTCAGCATCGTTCTGCACACGATCTACCATTTCGTCCTGCCAGCCGCTTATGACCGTGGCGACCTGGGCCAGGTCTACCCGATCGCCCGAGGTTCGGCGCCGCTGATGGCGTCGATCGGCGCCTTCGCCGTTGCTGGCGAGACGATCTCCGGACTCGCGCTCATCGGTGTGGCATGCCTCGCCGCGGGCGTGATGGCGCTGACCTTCGACTGCAAGTATCGCCTCGACCGCAATCCCAAGGCCGCCATTTTCGCGCTCGGCACCGGCGCCATCATCGCGGCCTACACCGTCGTCGACGGACTGGGCGCGCGCCAGGCAGGCAATGCGCTGGGATATGCCGTCTGGCTCACCGCCGCCGATGGACTGCTGACATTCGCTCTGGTCCTTGTCTGGCGGGGTCGGGGCGTCCTGCGCGCCGCCTCGGAGCACGTCGGTCCCGCTCTTGCCGGCGGCGCCATGCAAGTCGGGCTCTATTGGATCATCGTCTGGGCGCTGACTGTAGCGCCCATCTCAATGGTTTCAGGATTGCGAGAGACCAGCGTTCTGTTTGCCGCCATTGCCTCCACTTTCCTGCTGAAAGAGGGCTTCGGCGTCTGGCGCTTCGTCTCGGCCGCGATGGTCACGGCCGGCCTCTTGATGGTCGGCCGAAGTCGGCAATAGAGCACCCCGAAGATGGGGCGACACGACTCAACGGTCGTCAGTGCTCGTCCAGCGCGCGGATGGCGGATATGGCGGCGGAGGCGCGGTTTTCGACGCCGAGCTTCTGGTAGATCTGTTCCAGGTGCTTGTTCACCGTGCGCGGGCTGAGGCCGAGGATCTCGCCGATATCGCGGTTGGACTTGCCCTGCGCCACCCATAGCAGCACCTCCGCCTCGCGGCCGGTCACGCCGAATTGCTGGCGCAGCATCGCCATCTGCCCGTCGGCGTCGTCAATGGCGATGCGGAAGAGGATCTCGCCCTCGCTCGATGTGCTGAGGAGGGAGAAGAGCAGCCCCCGCCCGTCCGAGACGGGAATCGTCGGCGGCGCCGGCATCGCCGTCTCGCCGGCGCCGATCCGGCCGAGCCAGGTCTTGAGCGGGTCGGGCAGGACATTGCCGTCCCAGTCGGGCAGGGCCTCCTCGATCAGCGTTACCGCCTGCGGCGTGCACCACAGCACCGCGCCATGGCGGTCGGCGGCAAGCAGCGTGCGTCCGGCGGTGTCGAGGGCGTGACGGGCGCTCTGCGCCGTGCGTGCATTGGTGAGATGGACCCGGATGCGCGCCAGGAGTTCGTCGAGCACGATCGGCTTGGTGACATAGTCGACCCCGCCCGATTCCAGCCCCTCGACGATGTTCTCGGTCTCGCTCAGGCCCGTCATGAAGATCACCGGCACCTGGGCGAGCGTCGCGTTGCGCTTCATCCGCCGCGTCGTCTCGAAGCCGTCCATGCCGGGCATCACCGCGTCCATCAGCACGATGTCTGGCGTGATGCGCTCGACCACGTCGAGCGCCTGCGCGCCCTCGGTGGCGACCAGCACGGTCGCGCCGGCCTGCTCGAGCGCGTCCGTCAGGAAGCTCAGCGTTTCCGGCAAATCATCGACGACGAGGACGATGTCGCGTGCCTTGACCGGGTCAACCATCGCCCATCTCCTCCAGCGTCGCGGTGTAGCGCCGGAAATCGAAGGCGCGCACGTGGCGGCGCATCTCGGCGACGAAGACGCGGTTGCGCTCGTCGGCATAGAGCTGGTCGAGCTTGCCCTCGATTCCGCGCACATAGCCGATGCGGCCGAGGCGGAGGAGTTCCGCCACATGCTCGCGGCCCGGCGAGACAAGCGCCGTCGGCGGCGCGGTCTCGGCCGGCCTCGTCCTTGCCGTCCTCGATCCAGTCGAGCCCGAGGAACTTCTCGATCCGGTCGAGCAGGCGGCGCACTTCGAAGGGCTTCACCATGACATCGTTGTGCGCGTCCTCCTCCGCCGGCTCCGGCTGGGTCTCGCCGACATTGGCCGAAAGCATCAGGATCGGCCCCTTCTGGCCCCGCTCGCGCAGGGCCCTGGCGAGGTCCCAGCCGTTCATGCCGGGCATCGAGATATCGAGGATGAAGAGATCCGGCTTCACGTCGGCGGCGAGCGCCAGGCATTGCGACCCCGTCGACGGCGGCAATCACGGTAAAGCCAAGCGGCTCGAGGATCTGGCGCACGAGATCGCGCTGGTCCTGGTCGTCGTCGACGACGAGGATCGTCCGCCGCTCGCCGCGATAGCCGGTGATCCGGCGGCTCGGCGCCGGCAGGGGCTTGGGGCGCGCGACGGCGGCAAGCATCAGCCGCACGGTGAAGGTGCTGCCCGTGCCGGGCGTGCTGGTCACGGTCGACGTCGCCGCCCATGAGCTGCACCAGCATCTTTACGATCGTCAGCCCGAGGCCGGTGCCCGGCACCAGCCGGGTGCGCTCGGCATTGCCGCGCTCGAAGGGCTCGAAGATGTTGGGCTGGTCCTCCGGCGCGATGCCGACGCCGCTGTCCTCGATCGTCAGCGTCGCCACCTGGCTGCGGAAGGTCACGGTCAGCGACACGTGCCCGCTCTCGGTGAACTTGATGGCGTTGGAGAAGAGGTTGACGAGGATCTGCCTCAGCCGCTTCTCGTCGGTCGAGACCACCTCCGGCATGGCTTTTGGCCAGGTGGCGCGGAAGGCGAGACCCTTGGCCTCGGCCTGGGGGCGGAACATCTCGACGATGTCGGTGAGGAATTCCTCCAGCCGCACCTCGTTGCGGTAGAGCTGCAGCCGCCCGGTCTCGATCTTGGATATTTCGAGAAGCCCGTCGATCAGGCCCGAGAGATGCTCGGCGCTGCGGCGGATGACGCGCACCCGGCCCTGCTGCGGGTCCGGCACCGCCGAATCCCGCTCCAGGATCTGCGCGTAGCCGAAGACCGAATTGAGCGGCGTGCGCAATTCGTGGCTGAGCCCGACAAGGTAGCGGCTCTTGGCGAGATTGGCGGCCTCGGCGACCTCCTTCGCCTTCTGCAGGGCGGCGTCGGTGCGGCTGTGGGCCTCGATCTCGCGCAGGAGAAGCGTCGTCTGGCGGGCCGATTCCTCCTGCGCCACCCGTCGGCTCTCATGCGCCAGCACGAAGAACCAGGCGAGGATACCGGCGACGATGAGGAGGATGAAGAACGCGGCCCACAGCGAGCGGGCGACGATGTCGCCGTAGCCGGGTGCCGCCGCCGTCACCTGGAAATAGATGAGGAAGAGGACGACGCTGATCAGCCCCATGAAGACGCTGAGGAGGCCGAGATACTGCACGATGCGCGGGCTGATCCGGGTCGTCACCGATGCCGGCAGCAGCGCCTCGACGGCCGCGCTCGCCTGCGCCCTGAGCCGCGCCTTCGGCTTGCACAGATCGTTGCAGCGTGCGTCGAGCGAGCAGCAAAGCGAGCAGATCGGGCCCGAATAGGCCGGGCAGAAGGCCATGTCCTCCGGTTCGAATTCGTGCTCGCAGACCGTGCAGCTGAGCGAAGTTCGCTGCTGCCACTGGGCCCGCGGCTTGCGCGCCAGGTAGTAGCGCCCGCGCGTCGCATAGGCGATCGCCGGCGCGGCGATGAAGGGCACCCCCAGCGCCACGAACACCGCCAGCGCCTGCAGCGTCGCGCCGAAGAGGCCGGTGGCCGAGAGGAGGGCGGTGGTGGCGGCGATCGCCATCGAGCCGACGCCGACCGGATTGATGTCGAAGAGATGGGCGCGCTTGAACTCGATGCCCGGCGGCGACAGGCCGAGCCGCTTGTTGACGACGAGATCGGCGACGATCGTGCCGAGCCAGGCGACGGCGACGATCGAGAACAACCCGAGCGTCATCTCCAGTGCCTTGTAGATGCCGAGCTCCATCAGCACGAGCGCGATCGCCACGTTGAAGACCAGCCAGACGACCCGGCCGGGATGGCTGTGGGTGAGGCGCGAGAAGAAGTTCGACCAGGCGAGCGAGCCGGCATAGGCGTTCATGACGTTGATCTTGAGCTGCGAGACGACCACGAAGGCGGCGGTCAGAAGCAGCACGAAATCCTGCCAGGGAATGACATAGCCGAAGGCGACCCGGTACATCTGCGCGGGTTCCGCCGCGTGCTCGGCCGGCACGCCGTGGCGCAGCGCCAGGACCGCGAGAAACGAGCCGAAGAGCAGCTTCGGCGCGCCGAGCACGACCCAGCCGGGCCCGGCAAGTAGTGCCGCGATGCGCCAGCGCCGGCCCGTCGTCCGGACCGGCATGAAGCGCAGCACGTCGACCTGCTCGCCGATCTGCGGCATCAGCGCCAGGATCACCGAGGCGGCGGCGCCGAACTTCAGGAGGTCGAAGCCGGGATCGCCGCTGCCGAGCCCCGGAAAGGCGCGCCATATCTCGAAGGATCGCCAGTCCTGCAGGGCGATGAAGCCGACCGGAAGCACATTGAGCCCGATCCACAGCGGCTGGGTGACGAGCTGGAACTGGCTGATGCGCGTCATGCCGTGGGTAACGAGGGGGATCACCGCGACGGCGCTGATCACATAGCCGACCGCCAGCGGAATGCCGAAGCAGACCTCGAGCGCCGTCGACATGATCGAGGCCTCGATGGCGAAGAGGATGAAGGTGAAGGTGGCGTAGATCAGCGAGGTGACCGTCGAGCCGATATAGCCAAAGCCGGCGCCGCGCGTCAGCAGGTCGATGTCGACGCCGTAGCGCTGGGCATAGCGGGCGACCGGGAGGCCGGTGAGGAAGAGGATGATGCCGGCGACGATGGTGGCGGCGATCGTGTTGGTGACGCCATAGGACAGGGTGATCGAGCCGCCGATCGCCTCCAGCGCCAGGAACGAGATCGCGCCGATGGCGGTCTGCGCCACCCGCGGCGTCGACCAGCGCCGGGCGCTCTTCGCCGTGAAGCGCAGCGCGTAATCCTCGAGCGTCTGGTTGGCGACCCACCGGTTGTACTCGCGGCGGACCGGCAAGATCCTTTGACGACCCGCCATTGCCCCGCGGTTCTCCCCAAGTGAAGTCTCAGTGCCCGTCGGACGATTATCACTGCATTCTTTTGCAGCGCAAGACGGCGGGATTCTGCGGAAGTCAGCGGAATCGCGAGAGGATTTGGCGAGGCCGAACCCGCCCATGGCCGTCCGGCCCTACGTCAATCGACGTATATGCTGCACTGCACGAACTGGTCGAAAGTCTCCCCGGACGACCAAACGGCCAGTGCTGGCATTCCACATGCACGGGTCTGGCTGACGCAAGGGGCGGTCGTCGCGAAGCTCGCGAACCAACGGGTAGCCTGCCTCGCAGGCGACGTTAAGAGGGGAGATCCCACATGATTCGATCCACCGGCCGGATTCTCGGCACATTGGCGGCCGCGGCGGCAATTGCCGTACCGCTCGCCATGTCGTCGGCGAAGGCCGCCGACGACACCATCAAGGTCGGCATCCTGCATTCGCTGTCGGGCACGATGGCGATTTCGGAGACGACCTTGAAGGACGTCATGCTCATGCTCATCGCCGAGCAGAACGCCAAGGGCGGCCTCCTCGGCAAGAAGCTCGAGCCGGTCGTCGTCGACCCGGCCTCCAACTGGCCGCTCTTCGCCGAGAAGGCGCGCGAGCTGATCAGCGTCGACAAGGTCGCGGCGGTCTTCGGCTGCTGGACGAGCGTGTCGCGCAAGTCCGTTCTGCCGGTCTTCAAGGAGCTCGATTCGATCCTCTTCTACCCGGTCCAGTACGAGGGCGAGGAGAGCGAGCGCAACGTCTTCTACACCGGCGCCGCGCCGAACCAGCAGGCCATTCCCGCCGTCGACTACCTGATGAGCGCCGATGGCGGCTCGGTGAAGCGCTGGGTGCTGGAAGGCACCGACTACGTCTATCCGCGCACCACCAACAAGATCCTCGAGGCCTATCTCGAAGGCCAAGGGCGTCGCGCCCGAGGACATCATGGTCAACTACACGCCGTTCGGCTTCTCCGACTGGCAGACCGAGGTCTCCAAGATCAAGGCCTTCGGCTCGGCCGGCAAGAAGACGGCGGTCGTCTCGACCGTCAACGGCGACGCCAATGTCCCGTTCTACAAGGAACTCGCCAACCAGGGCATCAAGGCGACCGACATCCCGGTCGTCGCCTTCTCGGTCGGCGAGGAAGAACTCGCCGGCATGGACACCAAGCCGCTCGTCGGCCACCTCGCCGCATGGAACTACTTCGAGAGCGTCGATACCCCGGCCAACACGGCCTTCATCGACGAGTGGCATAAGTTCATCAAGAACGACAAGCGCACCACCAACGACCCGATGGAAGCCCACTACATCGGCTTCAACATGTGGGTGAAGGCGGTCGAGAAGGCCGGCACCACCGATCCGGACAAGGTCATCGACGCCATGGTCGGCATCACCGTGCCGAACCTGACCGGCGGCTATGCCACCATGATGCCGAACCACCACATCACCAAGCCGGTTCTGGTCGGCGAAATCCAGGGCGACGGTCAGTTCAACGTCGTCTGGCAGTCGCCTGGCGAAGTCCCCGGCGATGCGTGGTCGAACTATCTGCCCGGGTCCAAGGACCTGATCTCCGATTGGCGCAAGCCGCTCTCCTGCGGCAACTTCAACACCGCCACCGGCAAGTGCGGCGGCGCGGGCACCAACTAGCCCCGGCAGCGACCAAGATCCGCCGGACGGGGGCATTCCCCGTCCGGCATCCCCCGAACTCTTGACCGTCGTTGATGCCGATGTTGCGGGTCCTCTCCCTCCTTCTCTCGCTGTTCGCCGGCCTGGCTCTGTTCACGCCGATCGCCCGCGCCGACGACGGCCTGGCGAGCGCGCTTTCCGGCTTCACCGAGGACAGCTATTCCAAGACCGCTGCCGCCGTCAGCGATGTCGCCGCCACCGGCGACGACCGCGCCGAGGAGATCCTCAAGGCGCTGGAGCACAACAAGCTCTATTTCGCGACCTCGGACCACAAGGTCTACATCAAGGAATCCGGCAACAAGCTCATCGACGCCGCCACCGGCCAGCCGCATGAGGGCGACGTGCCCTTTGGCCTGAAGAAGGTGCGCGTCAACAATCTCGTGCGCGGCGGCCTCGAGGCCGCCCTCGGCTCCCTCACGCTGCTCTCGCCCGATCCCGCCAAGCGCCGCGCCGCCGCCGATGCGGTCTTCAAGTCGCGCGACGCCAGCGCCCTGCCGGCGATCGAGGCCGCGCTGAAGAAGGAGACCAGCCCGGATATCAAGCTGGTGCTCCAGCAGGCGAGGGCGGCAATCGTCGTCGTCGATCCCAGCGCCTCCGAAGCCGATCGCCTCGCCGCCGTCGACGTCATCGCCAAGCGCGGCGACGACGACGCCATGGCCATCCTGCGCTCGCTGCCCGACGGCACGCCCGATTCGGTCAGGAACGAGGCCGCCGCGCAGGTCAAGCTGGTCCGCCAGACGCTGGCCTTGTGGGGCGCCGTCCAGAACGTCTGGTACGGCCTCTCCCTCGGCTCGGTCCTTCTGCTCGCCGCCATCGGCCTTGCCATCACCTTCGGCGTCATGGGCGTCATCAACATGGCCCATGGCGAGATGGTCATGCTCGGCGCCTACACCACCTTCGTCGTCCAGGAGATCATCCGCGCCTATGCGCCGGGCCTGTTCGACTGGTCGCTGGTCATCGCCGTGCCGCTCGCCTTCCTCGTCTCCGGCGCCGTTGGCGTCGTCATCGAGCGTGGCATCATCCGCTTCCTCTACGGCCGGCCGCTGGAGACCCTGCTCGCCACCTGGGGCCTGTCGCTCTTCCTCCAGCAGGCGGTGCGCACCATCTTCGGCCCGACCAACCGCGATGTCGGCAACCCCTCCTGGATGTCCGGCGCCTTCTCACTCGGTCATTTGACAATCACTTATAACCGACTGTGGATCATGGTGTTTGCGGTCGCCGTCTTCGCCATCCTGCTGCTTGTCTTGAAGCGCACGCCCTTCGGCCTGCAGATGCGCGCCGTCACCCAGAACCGGCCGATGGCATCCGCCATGGGCATACGCACGCCGCTCGTCGACGCACTGACCTTCGGCCTCGGTTCCGGCATCGCCGGCATCGCCGGCGTCGCCCTGTCGCAGATCGACAATGTCAGTCCCAATCTCGGCCAGGGCTACATCGTCGATTCCTTCATGGTCGTGGTCTTCGGCGGTGTCGGCAATCTCTGGGGCACGCTGATCGGCGCGCTCACCCTCGGCGTCGCCAACAAGTTCCTCGAGCCCTATGCCGGCGCCGTGCTCGGCAAGATCGTCATCCTTGTCTTCATCATCCTCTTCATCCAGAAGCGGCCGCGCGGTCTCTTCGCCCTGAAGGGAAGGGCGGTCGAAGCATGATCGGCTTTTTCACCCGCGCCCTCGATCGTTCGACGATCGTCATCCTGCTGGTGCTGCTGGCGGCGGCCGTCCTGGTGCCGGCGATGAACCTCATGGTGCCGGCCGGCAACCCGTTCCATCTGTCGAACTTCACCGTCGCGCTCACCGGCAAGTACCTGACCTATGCGCTGCTGGCGCTTTCGGTTGGCCTGATCTGGGGCTTCGCCGGCATCCTGTCGCTCGGCCACGGCGCCTTCTTCGCCCTCGGCGGCTACGCCATGGGCATGTATCTCATGCGCCAGATCGGCTCGCGCGGCGTCTACGGCAATCCGATCCTTCCCGACTTCATGGTCTTCCTCAACTGGAAGGAGCTGCCCTGGTACTGGTACGGCTTCGATCATTTCTGGTTCGCCGCCCTGATGGTGCTGCTGGTCCCCGGCGCGCTCGCCTTCCTCTTCGGCTGGTTCGCCTTCCGCAGCCGCGTCACCGGCGTCTACCTGTCGATCATCACCCAGGCGATGACCTATGCGCTGATGCTCGCCTTCTTCCGCAACGACATGGGATTCGGCGGCAACAACGGGTTGACCGACTTCAAGGACATTCTCGGCTTCAACATCCAGGCCGACACCACCCGCGCCACGCTCTTCGCCCTGTCGGCGATCGCCGTCGCCCTCGGCTATCTGGTCTCCCGCGGCATCATCGCCTCGAAATTCGGCAAGGTGCTCGTCGCCATCCGCGACGCCGAGAGCCGCACCCGCTTCCTCGGCTACCGGGTCGAGCGCTACAAGCTCTTTGTCTTCGTCCTGTCGGCCTGCATGGCCGGCATCGCCGGCGCGCTCTATGTGCCGCAGATTGGCATCATCAATCCGAGCGAGTTCACGCCCGCCAACTCCATCGAAGTGGTCATCTGGGCTGCCGTCGGCGGCCGCGCCACCCTGCTCGGGCCGATCGTTGGCGCCCTGGTCGTCAACTACGCCAAGACCGTCTTCACCACCGGCTTCCTCGCCCAATACTGGCTCTTCGCTCTCGGCTTCCTCTTCGTCGCCGTGACGCTGCTCCTGCCCAAGGGCATTGTCGGCACCGCCATGAACGGCTGGTCGGCGCTCCGCCGTGACAGAATCTCGGCGGAGGCCGAGGAAGGCATCGACGACGAGCCGATGCCGCCGGCCGGACTCAAGGGCCGGACGGCCGGGCAGGCGGCGGAGTAGGACCATGGACACGCTCGCGACCAAGCCGCTTCTTTATCTCGACGGCGTCTCCGTCTCCTTCGACGGCTTCAAGGCGCTGAACGAGCTCTCGCTGGTCATCGAGCCCGGTGAGATGCGCGCCATCATCGGCCCCAACGGCGCCGGCAAGACCACCATGATGGACGTCGTCACCGGCAAGACCCGGCCGGACGAGGGCAAGGTCTTCTTCAACGGTGACACCGACCTGACCCGTCTCGACGAGGCCGACATCGCCAATCTCGGCATCGGCCGCAAGTTCCAGAAGCCGACCGTGTTCGAGAGCCACACGGTCTGGGACAATCTCGAACTGGCGCTCGCCGGCGGCCGCACCGCCTTCGCCGCCCTGCTGCAGCGGCCGGAAAAGGCCCGCGCCGAGCGCATCGAGGAGCTTCTCGGCATCATCCGCCTGTCGGACCGCCGTTCAGTCCAGGCCGCCTATCTCAGCCACGGCCAGAAGCAATGGCTGGAGATCGGCATGCTGCTCGCCCAGGAGCCCAAGCTCCTGCTCGTCGACGAGCCGGCCGCCGGCATGACCGATGCCGAGACCGAGACGACGGCGGTGCTCTTGAAGGAGATCGCCAAGGAGAAGTCGGTGGTCGTCGTCGAGCACGACATGACTTTCGTGCGCGACCTCGACGTCAAGGTCACCGTCCTCCACGAGGGCTCGGTCATCTCGGAAGGCACCCTCGACCACGTCTCCGCCGACCCGCGGGTCGTCGAGGTGTATCTCGGACGCTAGAGGCAAACATGCTCGAAGCCGAAAACGTCGATCTTCATTATGGCGCCGCGCAGGCGCTGCGCCATGTCTCGATCAAGGCCGAGCCGGGCAAGGTCACGGCGCTGATGGGCCGCAACGGCGTCGGCAAGACCAGCTTCCTGCGCGCCGTCGTCGGCGAGCAGGCGATCTCGGGCGGCGAGATCCGCCTGGAAGGCAAACTGCTGGCGAAGATGGCGCCGCATGAGCGCGCCCGTCTTGGCATCGCCTATGTGCCGCAGGGCCGCGATATCTTTCCGCTGCTGACGGTGAAGGAGAATCTGGAGACCGGCTTCGCGCCGCTGCCGCGCGTCGAGCGCAACATCCCCGCGACGATCTTCGACCTCTTTCCCGTGCTCAAGGACATGCTCCGCCGGCGCGGCGGCGACCTCTCCGGCGGCCAGCAGCAGCAGCTCGCCATCGGCCGCGCGCTCGTCACCCGGCCGAAGCTGCTCGTCCTCGACGAGCCGACCGAAGGCATCCAGCCCTCGATCATCAAGGATATCGGCCGCGCCATCGAATGGCTGCGCGACCAGGGCACCATGGCGATCCTGCTGGTCGAGCAATATTTCGACTTCGTCCACCAGCTCGCCGACACGTTCTCGGTCATGGACCGCGGCGAGATCATCCTCTCCGGCACCGCCGCCGACATGGACCCCGACAAGGTGAGACGGCACCTGACGGTGTGAGCGATCGCGAAGCGGTTCAGCGTTGTCGCCGCGTCATAGGCCGCGACCATCTCCGTCCCGCGCTTCCCCACCTCTTCCGCCTCAGGCCCGGCTTGTAGAGGCTGGAGCCGATGCCGAAGCCGGTGAGGCCGGCCGCCAGGTAAGTCGCCATGTTGCCCGCCTCGACGCCGCCGACGGCGAGCAGCGGCATATCCTTGGGCAGGACCGCGCGCAGCGCCTTGATGCCCGCGGTTCCGAGCAGGTCGGCGGGGAAGAATTTGAGCGCGTCGGCACCGGCGGCGATGGCGCCGAAGGCCTCGGTCGCGGTGAACACGCCGGGGAAGGAGCCGAGCCCGGCCGCCTTGGTCGCGCGGATCACCGCGTCGTCGCGATTGGGCGAGACGATGAACTGGCCGCCCGCCGTCGCGAACCGCGGCGACATCCTCGACCGTCAGCACCGTGCCGGCGCCGATCCGCGCGCGTCCGTCCGCCGCCCCCGCCATGCGCGCTTATGCTCTCCAGCGGCTCCGGCGAATTGAGCGGCACCTCGATGAGGCCGATGCCGGCCGCGATCAGCGCTTCCAGTACGGGCAGCGCCTCGTCCGGCGTGATGCCGCGCAGGATGGCGACGATCGGCCGGTGGCCGAAAAAGCAGTCGTGGCTCATGGCGTTGCCGGCTCCTGTCGCAGAAACCCGATCACGCGGGCAAGATGGGTGAGGCCGGCGATCACGGTCTCGCCGCCGTCGCGCGTCTCGCAAGGGCGGCCGAGCACGGCGAAGGCGCGGGCATAGGCATGGGCGAGCGCCTGTCCGCCGATGACCACCAGGCGCTGCCCGGCGACGAGCCGGCCGGCATCGCGCGCCGCCGCGATCTCGCCGCCGATCACCAGGCCCGAGAGATAGGCGAGATTGTCCGTCGGATCGACGCCGTCGAGGAGCTGGCGCGCACGCACCGAGAAGATCGCGGCGAGGAACGGCAGGCCCGCCTCCGCCGTCCGCCTGACCGCCCGCTCGAAATCCGGCCGCGCCGCGAGGTCGCCCTCGCCCGCCGCCACCGAGTGCCTGAGGAAGGAGCGGTGGGCGAGCAGGTCGAACATCTCGCCGGTCATGTAGGTCTGGAACTCGGTCACGGCCCCGCCGGCGATCGTCGCCCATTTCGAATGGGTGCCGGGATGGACCATGACGCCCGAGAAATCCGGCTCGGCGCCGATCAGCCCGGCGATCTGGGTCTCCTCGCCGCGCAGGACGTCGCCGTCGCGCGCCGCCGAGCGCAGCATGACGCCCGGCACGATCGCCACCGGCCGCCCGTCGCCGGTCTCGAAGCGCAGCATCGCCGCGCCGAGCGAGGCCGGTGTCGCCGGGCAGGGGACGTAGGGCGCCTCGCGCCAACCCTGGCGACTGCCGACCATGCCCGCCATGATCGCCGGCACATGCGGCCAGCCGGCGACCAGCCGCGCGAAGGCCGCCTCGTGGCCGCCGTCGAGCGTGCCGATGCCCTCGTCGCTATGACGCTCTTCGATCACAGCGCCGCCGGCGGCAAGCAGCATCGCCCGCACATGGGTCGTTCCCCAGTCGACGGCGATGAGGGCGCCGTGCCGTTCGCTTGGCTCAGCCGACATGGGACCTCCGGCAATAAGGTGGAGCGCCGGCGGCAAGGCCGGGCGCGTCAGGGATGGTGCGGCCGGTTTTCAGCCAAGCGCCCGGCGCCGTCAAGGCGGGGGGCGGGCAGGGCGGCTCAGCCTCCCGGCGCCGGCCCGGTCGAGCCGCGGATGACGAGATCGACCGGCCACAGCTCGTGCACCGATTCCGGCGCCGCCCCGCCGAGCAGTTCCAGCGCCATTTCCGCCGCCCGCGTTCCCGCCGCCCGGATCGAGGAGCGCGTCGTCGACATCGGCGGCACCATGCGGTCGGCATTGAGGAAGGGGAAGACGTCGTCATGGGCGATCATCGAGACGTCCCTGCCGAGCTCGAAGCCGCCGGCGCGGATCGCCCGGAAGGCGCCGAGCGCCATCATCATCGAGGAGACGAGCAGCGCCGTCGGCCGCGGTCGCTCCGCCAGGAAACGCTCGGTCAGCCGGTAGCCGACCTCGTCGGTCATGGCGCCCTCGCCGATGAGGCGTTCGTCGGCGACGAGCCCGCGCTCCGTCATCGCCGCGCGGAAGCCGTGCTCGCGATGCAGCGCATAGGTGAAGCGCCGGAAGCCGTTGACCATCGCGATACGCGTGTGCCCGAGGTCGAGCAGATGCTTGGTGGCGTGTCGGAAGGCTCCCTCATTGTCGATGTCGAGCCAGGCATAGGGCATGTCCGAGACCGTCCGCCCGTGCAGCACGAAGGGCAGGTCGAGCCCGTTCAGCATCGCCACGCGCTCGTCCTTGATCTGCGGGCTGGAGACGATGAGCGCGTCGACCCGCGTGCCCGCCGCGATCCGCCGGTAGCACGTCAACTCGTCGCTCGCCCGCGCCGGACTGAGCACGATGTCGATCTCGTCCTCGGCGAGCCGCTCGCCGAGCCCGGCGAGGAACTCGATATAATGCGGGTCGACCAGCAGGTTGCGGTCCGTCGGCAGCACCGCGCCGATCGCGCCCGCCCGTCCGGTCGCCAGTCGCCGGGCGCTCGGATTGGGCCGGTAGTGATAGCGCTTGGCCGCGTCGAGGACGCGTTGACGGGTCGCCTCGCTGACTTCCGGATAGCCGTTCAGCGCACGACTGACCGTGGTCTGGGAAAGCCCCAGCCGATCCGCGAGGTCCTTCAGTTTCATTGTTGACGCTTCCTCCCCCGATATTCAAAGCGCTATCAAATTTGGATTCAAGGGGCATCGTCGGTGACTTGCGGCTGATGCGTCTCACCTCCCAGCGCCTTCTGGTGGAGATGCAACCGGAGATTCGTGGTTTACTGAAGGGTCCCGGAAACCATGATAAGGAAGAAATAGTTAGCGGTCATCCGACGATTGTCGCGGAACGAATGCGGCGACGTCCTTGACCGCCCCGATGCCACGCGCATATTCTATAAATACTATCAAAGCGCTTCGGGCTTATTGTTGATTTGCATCAACAATCCGTCCGACGTTCTATGTGATGGATGACGGACTTTGCACTGTCGTCGCGTCCCCCTGGCGGACCGGCGGCCGAAGTGTCCATCCAATGCTTCATTGCGCGCAGGGAGGCATTCGCCATGAAATTACGCCACGCATTTTTTGCATTCACGGCTGTTGCGCTGGTCATGAGCTCAACCGCCATGGCCGCGGACCTCGCCGTTCCGGTTGACAGCAACCCGGCCTTCAACTGGAAGAGCTACCACGACTTCGCCGACAAGCACGATCTGAAGGGCCAGACCCTGACGATCTTCAGCCCTTGGCTGACCGCCGACGAGGTCGGCTTCAAGAAGGTTCTCGCCTATTTCGAGGCGGCGACCGGCGCCACGATCCAGCACACCGGCTCCGATTCGTTCGAGCAGCAGATCGTCATCGACACCCAGGCCGGCAGCCCGGCCAACATTTCGGTGTTCCCGCAGCCCGGTCTTGCCGCCGACATCGCCAGCAAGGGCTACCTGAGCCCGCTCGGTGATAGCGTCAAGAGCTGGCTGCTGACCAACTACGCCGCCGGCCAGTCCTGGGTCGATCTGTCGACCTATGCCGACAAGAGCGGCAACAAGCAGCTCTTCACCTTCCCGTGGAAGGCCGACCTGAAGAGCCTCGTCTGGTACGTGCCGGAGAACTTCAAGGAAGCCGGCTACAAGATCCCCAAGACGATGGAAGAGCTCAAGGCGCTGACCGAGCAGATCGTCAAGGACGGCGGCACGCCCTGGTGCATCGGCATCGGCTCGCAGGCGGCCACCGGCTGGCCGGCGACCGACTGGGTCGAGGACCTCATGCTGCGGCTCTATCCGCCGGATGTCTATGACGGCTGGGTCAACAACTCCGTCAAGTTCGACGATCCGCGCGTGATCAAGGCGATCGACGAGTTCGGCTGGTTCGCCAAGAACGACAAGTTCGTCGACGGCGGTGCCGCGGCGGTGGCCTCCACCGACTTCCGCGACGCGCCGAAGGGCCTCTTCACCTCGCCGCCCAGGTGCTACATGATGCACATGGCGTCGTTCATCCCGGCCTTCTTCCCCGATGGCACCAAGCTCGGCACGGACGCGAACTTCTTCTACTTCCCGCCCTATGCCAGCGAGCCGAAGCTGGGCAACCCGGTCGAGGGTGCGGGCACGCTGTTCGGCATCACCAAGGACTCGCCGGCGGCACGCGCCTTCATCGAGTTCCTGGAGACCCCGATCGCTTCCGAGATCGCCATGGCGCAGTGGAACTTCTTCACCCCGTCCAAGCTCGTCAACACGGATGTCTATCCGAACGACACGCTGAAGGGTGAGAATGCCATCATCCAGAACGCCACCACCTTCCGCTTCGATGCGTCGGACCTGATGCCCGGCAAGATCGGCGCGGGTTCGTTCTGGACCGGCATGGTCGACTATGTCGGCGGCAAGTCGGCAAAGGATGTCACCGAACGGATCCAGAAGGATTGGGACGCGCTCAAGTAAGCGTGGCAAGTCTCGATTGACCTGATCACAAGCGGCAGGCTCCGGGGGCACTCTCCCCGGAGCCTGCAAAGCGTTGGCAGCTGCCGGCGGTCGCGAGTTGTTCCACCCGCCCATTGCCGATAGCCTGACAACACCAACTCTTGCCGTGCCGTCCTTCTGGGAGGGGGAGCAGAATGGGGCAGCTCTTCAGCGCACTCGTCACCGTCGTCGTCGGTGTGATCTGTGCGGCGGGCTACTTCTATCTCGCCAACAAGATCCTCGATCTGATCTTCCCGCCGCGCGGCCCCGCCAGGCAGGCCGCCCGGAACCAGAAGATCGCGTCCATGATCCGGCCCTGGCTGTTCCTCCTGCCGGCGGTCTTCTTTCTGGGTCTCTATCTCGTCTACCCGGTCATCGATTCGATCAGCCTGAGCCTTCATGGACGCGCGGGGACCGAATTCGTCGGTCTTTCGAACTACAAGTGGGCCGTCAACGACAGGCAGTTCCGCGAAGCGATCTTCAACAACATCATGTGGCTGCTCGTGGTGCCCTCGGCGAGCACCTTCCTCGGCCTGGTCATTGCCTTTCTCACAGACCGCATCTGGTGGGGCAACATCGCCAAGAGCCTGATCTTCATGCCGATGGCGATCTCCTTCGTCGGTGCCAGCGTCATCTGGAAGTTCATCTACGAATATCGCGGCGCCGACCACACTCAGATCGGCCTGCTCAACGCCATCGTCACGATGTTCGGGCTGCAGCCTGAGCCATGGATCACGATTGGGTTCTGGAACAACTTCTTCCTGATGGTGATCCTCGTCTGGATCCAGACCGGGTTCGCCATGGTCATCCTCGCCGCCGCCCTGCGCGGCGTGCCCGAGGAGACCATCGAGGCGGCCGTCATCGACGGCGCCAAGGGCCGGCACATCTTCTTCCAGATCATGGTGCCGCAGATCTGGGGCACGATCGCGGTCGTGTGGACCACGATCACCATCACCGTGCTCAAGGTCTTCGACATCGTGCTCGCCATGACCAACGGTCAGTGGGACACGGAGGTGCTGGCCAACCTGATGTATGACTGGATGTTCCGCGGCGGTGGCGATTTCGGCCGCGGCGCCACCATCGCCGTCGTCATCATGCTGGCGGTCGTCCCGATCATGATCTGGAACATCCGGCGCCTCAACGCCGAACAGGCGGAGCGCTGAAATGGCAGCCGTTCGTCGTCACAGAAGCCGCTGGGGCAAGTATCTGGTTCACCTGTCGGTTCTCGTCATCGTCGTCATCTGGACCATCCCGACGCTCGGCATTCTCGTCACGTCGCTCCGCGACAAGAACCAGATCGCCGTCTCAGGCTGGTGGACGGCCCTGACGACCAGCCAGCAGAACTTCATCGGTCACGCCGCCGATCCTTCGACCCAGGTGCAGGAAAACGGCAAATACGTGATCAAGGGCAATGTGCTCGAGGGCCGTCAGAGCGGCGTCGTCGCCTTCGGCACCAAGATCATGAAGCCCAAGGAATTCAAGGCGGGCGAGACCGCGCCGCTGCCGGACGCCGGCACTCTGACCATCAATGCCGACGGCAGCTACCGGATGGTTTCGGATACGCCCTTCGCCGCCGATTCGGGCCGCAGGCTTTACTACACGGCCTCGCAGCCGCCGACCTTCACGCTGCAGAACTATGTCCACGTGCTGACAGCGGCGGGAATCGGCCAGTCCTTTATCAATTCGCTGACGGTGACAATTCCCTCGACCATCATCCCGATTCTGATCGCCACCTATGCCGCCTATGCGCTTGCCTGGATGAAGTTTCCCGGCCGGGCGTTGCTGCTGTCGGTGATCGTCGGCCTGCTGGTCGTGCCCCTGCAGATGTCGCTGATCCCGCTGCTCAGGCTCTACAACGATGTCGGCGCGTTCTTCGGCTTGCCCGCCAAGACCTATCTGGGCATCTGGCTCGCCCATACCGGATTCGGGCTGCCGCTCGCCATCTATCTGCTGCGCAATTATATCGGCTCGCTGCCAAAGGAGATCATGGAATCGGCCCGGGTCGACGGCGCCACCGATTTCGAGATCTTCTCGCGCATCGTCCTGCCGCTGTCGATACCGGCGCTCGCCTCCTTCGCCATCTTCCAGTTCCTGTGGGTGTGGAACGACCTGCTGGTGGCGATCGTCTTCCTCGGCCAGCAGGACGATCAGCTCGTGCTCACCGGGCGCCTGCGCGCGCTGCTCGGGTCGCGCGGCGGCGACTGGGAAATCCTGACCACCTCGGCCTTCGTCTCGATCGTCGTGCCGTTGCTCGTCTTCTTCACCTTGCAGCGCTATCTGGTCCGCGGCCTGCTCGCCGGCTCGGTCAAGGGAGGGTGAGGATGATGGTGGTTTGGCGGCACATCGGGCAAGGAGACGTATAGATGGCCGAGTTGCGGATGCGCGACATCAAGAAGTCGTTCGGCACTGTCGAGGTGATCAAGGGCATCGACCTCGACATCAAGCCGGGCGAGTTCATCGTCTTCGTTGGCCCGTCCGGCTGCGGCAAGTCCACGCTGCTGCGCCTGATCGCCGGGCTGGAGGACATCACCTCGGGCACGCTCGAATTCGACGGCGAGGAGGTCAACGAGATCCCGCCGGCGCTGCGCGGCATCGCCATGGTGTTCCAGTCCTACGCGCTCTATCCGCACATGACCGTCTACGGCAACATGGCCTTCGGCATGAAGCTCGCCCATGCCCCCAAGGAGGAGATCGACCAGAGCGTGCGCGCCGCCGCCGAGGTCCTGCAGCTCACGCCCTATCTCAACCGTCTGCCGAAGCAGCTTTCCGGCGGCCAGCGCCAGCGCGTCGCCATCGGCCGCGCCATCGTGCGCAATCCGCGCGTCTTCCTCTTCGACGAGCCGCTCTCCAATCTCGACGCGGCTTTGCGCGTCAACATGCGCCTTGAGATCGCCAAGCTGCACGAGCGCATGTCGGACGTGACGATGATCTACGTCACCCACGACCAGATCGAGGCGATGACGCTCGCCGACCGCATCGTCGTGCTCAATGCCGGCATCGTCGAGCAGGTCGGCGCGCCGATGGATCTCTATGACCAGCCGGCCAATCTCTTCGTCGCCGGCTTCATCGGCTCGCCGGCGATGAACATGGTGCCCTGCAGGATCGAGTCGGCCTCGCCCGATGCGCGCGTCACCCCCGAGGGCCATGCGCCCGTCGCCATCGATGCCGTCATCCCCGACAGCGCGGTGGGCAAGGCCGGCACATTCGGCGTGCGGCCGGAGGACCTCGTCATCACCGACAGCGACACCTTCATCTTCAAGGGCCGCGTCATTGTCGTCGAGCATCTTGGCGAATTGACCCTGGTCTATGTCGATTGCGGCCGGCCCGACGAGCCGGTGATCGCCAAGCTCGACGGCAATGTGCGCATCGACCGCGGCACCGAGGTCCGGCTCGCTGCGCCGACCCACATGCTGCACGTCTTCGACGACACCGGCGCCGCCTTCCAGCGCACCAAGTGAACGGCGCCGTTCAACGCGCCGTCCGCCATCGGCCCGCCACGCCATCACGGCCGGCCGGTTTCCCGTCCATGTCCCCGTCCATTTGATCGCGAAAGGGGCGGGCGCCGCCCCAAAGCGCTTTGGATCGCGCCGCGTTCGCGCTGCCGGCGCAACGCCAGCGCGAATTTTCCCGGCTTCGCGCAGCGGATCGGCACCCGCGCCGGAATCGCCGGAATCGGCCAAATCGGGCTTTTCGTCGTACAAGATGAGGGTTTTTGCGGTACGGACCGCAGCCGATGGCTGAAATCTCGGCTTGACTCATCCGCCATGGCTCACCCATGATAACCCTCAAAGCGCTTTGGGAAGACGGCCCTGTTGAGAGGCCGGAAGGGGCGCTTCGGGAGGAAACACCGTGACCAGCAGCGCTCCAGCGCCACGGCCATCCTCCCTGTTTGATGGTTTCTCTAAGGGAGGTTCACACGATGAAACTTCGCCATGCATTGCTTGCCTTCGCGGCAGGCACGGCGCTCCTGACAGGTCCGGCTTTCGCCGTGAACCTGCAGATCGTTTCCGGCAGTGTCGGCAACGACCTCAAGGTGTTGCAGGACGAGCTGAAGGTGTTCGAGGCTCAGACCGGCAACCACGTCGATGTGGTCTCCATGCCGTCCTCGACCACCGACCAGTTCGGCCAGTACAAGCTGTGGCTCGCCGCGCAGAACTCCGACATCGATGTCTATCGCACCGACGTCATCTGGGCGCCGCAGCTCGCCAACCAGTTCATCGACCTGACCGCTGCCACCAAGGACATCGCCAAGCAGAACTTCCCGGCGATCATCGAGTCGCAGACGGTGAACGGCAAGCTCGTCGCCCTGCCGATGTTCACCGACGCGCCGGCACTCTACTACCGCAAGGATCTCCTCGACAAGTACGGCGCCACGCCGCCGAAGACGTGGAAGGAGATGGCCGCGACCGCCAAGATGGTCATGGACAAGGAGCGGGCCGCCGGCAACAAGGACATGTGGGGCTTCGTCTTCCAGGGCAACGCCTATGAGGGCCTGACCTGCGACGCGCTCGAATGGGTCAAGTCCTATGGCGGCGGTCAGATCGTCGAGCCCGACGGCAAGATCTCGATCGACAATCCCGCAGGCCGTCGCCGCCCTGAACGAGGCCAAGAGCTGGATCGGCACGATCTCGCCCGAAGGCGTCCTGTCCTACCAGGAAGAAGAGTTCGCGTGGCGTCTGGCAGACCGGCAATGCCGTCTTCATGCGCAACTGGCCCTATGCCTACTCGCTCGGCAATAGCGGCGACTCGCCCATCAAGGGCAAGTTCGACGTTGTGCCGCTGCCCATGGGTGACGGCCCGAATGCCCGTTCGGCGGCCACCCTTGGCGGCTGGAACCTGGCGGTGTCCAAGTATTCCAAGCACCAGAAGGAAGCGATCGAGCTGGTCAAGTTCCTGGCCGGACCCGAGCAGCAGAAGAAGTACGAGGCCATCGAGCTGAGCCACCTGCCGACGATCATGGCTCTCTATGACGATCCCGACGTCGCCAAGGCGCAGCCGATCATCCCGCAACTGGAAGAACATCTTCCTCAATGCCGTGCCGCGGCCTTCGGCCCCGACCAAGAAAAACTACAACGAGGTCTCGAAGGACTTCTGGACTGCGGTGCACAACACGCTCTCGGGTCAGGGGACGGCGGAAGCCAACCTCAAGACTCTCAATGGCCAGCTCCGCCACCTGAAGGGCAGCGGCTGGTAAGCCCGCCCCTTTGATGCGTAACATGCCCGTTGGCGGCTGACTGCCGACGCTGCCGACGGGCTCCTCACGGGACGTGAGACAAGGGGACAGGGAATGGCTGTCGAGATGACGGCGGGCGCTCGTCCGGGCGCTCACGCGCAGACGAAGTCCCAGCTCTCGCGCCAGCGCGTGCGGGCCGCCTGGATGTTCCTTGCTCCGATGCTGATCGTGCTGGTTGCCGTCGCCGGCTGGCCGCTTCTGCGCACCATCTATTTCGGTTTCACCGACGCCTCCCTCGACGACCTCGAGGGTGCCAAGTGGGTCGGTTTCAAGAACTACCTCGAATATGTCGATTACGGCGACGGCACCGGTCAGTGGTTCGGGCTGCTCGCCGATCCGATCTGGTGGAAGTCGGTCTTCAACACAATCCGCTTCACCCTGATCTCGGTGAGCTTCGAGACCGTCCTCGGTCTGGTCGTGGCGCTCGTCCTCAACGCCGACTTCAAGGGCCGCGGCCTCGTCCGCGCCGCCATCCTCATCCCCTGGGCGATCCCGACCATCGTCTCGGCCAAGATGTGGGCGTGGATGATGAACGACCAGTTCGGCATCCTCAACGACATCTTCGTCAGGCTCGGCCTTCTCAGCCATCCGATCGCCTGGGCGGCCTCGCCCGACACGGCGATGATCGCCGTGCTGATCGTCGACATCTGGAAGACCGCGCCGTTCATGTCGTTGCTCATTCTGGCGGGCCTGCAAATGGTTCCTGGCGACATCTACGAGGCCGCCAAGATCGACGGCGTCAATCCGATCAAGGTGTTCTGGAAGGTGACCCTGCCGCTGATCCGGCCGGCGGTCCTCGTCGCCGTGATCTTCCGTGGTCTCGATGCACTGCGCATTTTCGACCTCATCTACGTGCTGACGCCGAACAACCAGCAGACCATCACCATGTCGGTCTTCGCCCGGCAGAACCTCTTCGAGTTCGACAAGTTCGCCTACGGCTCCGCGGCCTCGACCTTCCTGTTCGTCCTCATCGCGCTGATCACGATCGGCTATATCTGGCTCAGCCGGCTGAACCTCGAGGGAGGTGGACGATGAGGCTCCAGCGCATTGTCGGCCGGACGCTCTTTTACCTGCTCGTTCTGGTCATCATCGTCTTCGCGGTCTTCCCGTTCTACTATGCGATCCTGACCTCGTTCAAAACGGGCACGGCCCTGTTCCAGATCAATTACTGGCCGACGAGCTTCTCGCTCGACAATTACGTGTCGGTGATGACCAAGGGCAGTTTCGCCCTCAACCTGCTGAATTCGCTGGTTGTCTCGGCTGCGGTGGTGATTCTCTCGCTGCTTATGGCGGTGACCGCGGCGTTCGCCCTGTCGCGCGTGCGCTTCCGCGGCCGGCCGGCGCTGCTCCTGCTCATCCTGTCGGTGTCGATGTTCCCCTCGATCGCGGTGCTGGCCGGCCTGTTCGAGCTGATCCGCTTTGCCCATCTCTACAATTCGCTCGGCGCGCTGATCTTCTCCTACATGATCTTCACGCTGCCGTTCACGGTCTGGGTGCTGACCACCTTCATGCGCGACCTGCCGATCGAGATCGAGGAGGCGGCGATCGTCGACGGCGCGACGCCGTGGCAGATCATCGTCAAGGTTTTCATGCCGTTGATGTGGCCGGCGCTGGTCACCACGGGCCTGCTCGCCTTCATCGCCGCCTGGAACGAGTTCCTGTTCGCCCTGACCTTCGTGGTCAGCGACAAGGTGCGCACGGTGCCGGTGGCGATCGCCCTGCTTTCCGGCGCGACCGAGTTCGAGATTCCCTGGGGCAACATCATGGCCGCGTCGGTCATCGTGACCGTGCCACTCGTGGTCCTCGTGCTCATTTTCCAGCGCAAGATCATTTCCGGCCTGACTGCCGGTGGCGTCAAAGGCTGAGGGAGGGAGAAAGACCGGTATGGCCAACCTTCAGATGAACGAGGTCAGGAAGTCCTTCGGCTCGGTCGACGTGATCAAGGGTGTCGACCTCGACATCAAATCCGGCGAGTTCGTCGTCTTCGTCGGGCCGTCGGGCTGCGGCAAGTCGACCTTGCTGAGGCTCGTCGCGGGCCTCGAGGACATCACTTCCGGCCAGATGCTGATCAACGGTGCCGTGGTGAATGACCTGCCGCCCTCCCGGCGCGGCATCGCCATGGTGTTCCAGTCCTACGCGCTCTATCCGCACATGACCGTGTACGACAACATGGCCTTCGGCATGAAGCTCGGCGGCGGCGGCAAGACCGAGATCGACCGGCGGGTGAGGGAAGCGGCCGAGATGCTGCAGATCACGCCCTTCCTCGATCGCCTGCCGCGCCAGCTTTCTGGCGGCCAGCGCCAGCGCGTCGCCATCGGCCGCGCCATCGTGCGCGATCCGCAATTGTTTCTGTTTGACGAACCGCTGTCGAATCTCGACGCGGCCCTGCGCGTCGCCACCCGGATCGAGATCGCCAAGCTGCACGAGCGCATGCCAGAAACGACGATGATCTATGTCACGCACGACCAGGTCGAGGCGATGACGCTGGCCGATCGGATCGTCGTTCTCCACGGCGGCATCGTCGAGCAGGTGGGCTCGCCGATGGAGCTTTACCGTCGGCCGGCCAACCTGTTCGTCGCCCGCTTCATTGGCTCGCCGGCAATGAACACCGTGCCGTGCAAGATCGAGGCGAGCAATGGTGAGGCCCGGGTCCGTCCTGATGGCCATGGTCCCGTTAGCGTGTCTGCGCAGATTCCGGACAGCGCCGTCGGCCGGCCCGGTACCTTCGGCGTGCGTCCCGAGGATCTGACCGTGACCACGGGCGAGGACGCGATCTTCAAGGGCAAGGTCGACATCACCGAGCATCTCGGAGAGGTGACTCTGGTCTATGTCGATTGCGGCGATCCGGATTCGCCGATCGTCGCCAAGCTCGACGGCGAGGTCGAGATGGAGCGGGGGATCGAGGTCGGTCTGACCGCGCCGATCGACAGCCTTCACGTGTTCGACGAGGCCGGCCTAGCCTTTCCTCCCAAGGGCTGAGTGCCAGGAGCTAGAAGATGACTTCTTCGCAGGACGCGCCGCCAATTGGTGGCGCGGCGCGGTGATCTATCAGATCTATCCGCGCTCCTTTCAGGATTCCAACGGCGACGGTGTCGGCGATCTCGCCGGCATCTCGCGCCGCCTGTCCTACGTGGCGGATCTCGGGGTCGACGCGATCTGGATCTCGCCTTTCTTCGTCTCGCCGATGAAGGACTTCGGCTACGACGTTGCGAACTATACCGATGTCGATCCGCTGTTCGGGACGCTCGAGGACTTCGACGCCCTGATCGCCGAGGCCCACCAGCTGGGCATCAAGGTGATCATCGACCAGGTCCTGTCGCACACCTCGGACGAGCATCCCTGGTTCAGGGAGAGCCGCGCCAGCCTGCACAATCCCCGGGCCGACTGGTATGTCTGGGCGGATCCCAGTCCCGACGGGACACCGCCCAACAACTGGTTGTCGATCTTCGGCGGCTCGGCCTGGACCTGGGATACGCGGCGCTGCCAGTATTACTTCCACAACTTCCTCGCCGAGCAGCCGGATCTCAATTTCCACAATCCCCAAGTTCAGGACGCGCTGCTCGAGACGGTCGAATTCTGGCTGAAGCGCGGTGTCGACGGCTTCCGCCTCGACACGGTCAACTTCTACTTCCACTCGCAGACGCTGAACTCCAACCCAGCGGCCGCCGCTCACGATTCTCCCGAGGCGCCGGCGGTCAACCCATACAATTTCCAGGACCACATCTTCGACAAGAGCCAGCCGGAGAACCTCGAATTCCTGAAGCGGTTCCGGGCGTTGCTCGACCGCTACGGCGCGACCACCAGTGTCGGAGAGATCGGCGACGGCCCGCGCTCGCTGCAGACCATGGCCGCCTACACTTCCGGCGGCGACAAGCTGCACATGTGCTACACCTTCGACTTCCTGTCGCCGATCTTCACCGCGCGACATTTCCGTCAGCGTATCGAGGCCTTCGAGGCCATCGCCGGCGACGGATGGCCATGCTGGGCCTTTTCCAACCATGATGTCATGCGCCAGGTCAGCCGCTGGGCGGCGTGGGGCGAGCACGATCAGCTCGCGCGCCTCGCCGCTGGCATCCTCCTGTCGCTGCGCGGCTCGATCTCGCTCTATGAGGGCGAGGAACTCGGCCTGACCGAGGCCGAACTGCGCTTCGAGGATCTCGCCGATCCCTACGGCATCCGCTTCTGGCCCGAGTTCAAGGGCCGCGACGGCTGCCGCACGCCGATGGTGTGGGAATCGAACGCGCCCAACGGCGGCTTTTCGACCGCGGCCAAGACCTGGCTGCCGGTGCCGGAGGAGCACATTGCCCGCGCCGCCAATCACCAGATCGGTGACAACGACTCGGTCCTTGCCCGCTATCGGGAGATGATCCGTTTCCGCCACGCCCATCCGGCCCTGAGGGACGGCGCGATCGCCTTCCTCAACGCCCCCGACGATGTGCTCGCCTTCACCCGCGACAGCGACGGCGAGCGCGTGGCCTGCCTGTTCAATCTCGGCCATGGCGAAGCGACGGTCGAATTGCCGGCGGAGATCGCTGTAGCCTCCCTGGACGGCCATGGTTTCGGTGGCACGCTGGAACCCGGCGGCCGCAACGTGCGACTTGCCGGAGGCGACGCCTTCTTCGGCCTGGTGACCGACGCCTGACCCCGGAAACGGTGCTTTCGCGCGGCCGGGCCGGCCGGCTGGAATTCTTTTCTCTCCATGGTCGAGAGATTGGAACCGCCGTCGTCGTCGCCGATCCCGCGAGTCCTTAAGTCTTGTCTCCAAACGTGGCGCTTTCCGCCTGCTGTGGCGAGAGCGCATGGGAGCAAGACATGGCCGAACCGTCCCGCAAGCTCGCCGTCTTTCCGGCGTTTCACAAGGTCGATGGCCGGCGCGTGGTGATCGTCGGCGGCGGTGCCGAGGCGGCCGCCAAGATCAGGCTCCTGGCCGAGACCCGCGCCGAGATCGTCGTCTTCGCCGAAACGCTTGATCGCGAGACCGGCGCCGACCTGATCGCTGCCGGAGCCGACTGGCGCGGCGCCTGGCCCGGCGCTTCTGACATCGCCGGTGCCGCGCTGGTCTTCGCCGCGACCGGCTCGGAGCCGCGCGATCGCGATATCCGTGAGATCGCCAAGGCCGCCGGCGTGCCCTTCAATTGTGTCGACCGGCCGGAGCTCTGCGACTTCTATACGCCTGCGATCGTCAACCGGGCGCCGCTGGCCGTTGCGATCGGCAGCGAGGGCACCGCGCCGGTGCTCACCCGTCATGTCCGGGCCCGTATCGAGGCTCTGCTGGCGCCGGCATTCGGCGATCTCGCCGGGCTTGCCGAGAGGTTGCGGACACGGGTTGCGGGAAAGCTCACGACCGTCGCCGAGCGGCGGCGCTTCTGGGCGCGGTTCTTCTCCGGTCCGGTCGCCGAGAATGTCTTTGCCGGCCATGTTGAAGAGGCCGAGGACGCAGCACTGAAGCTGCTCGAGATCGAGCCGAAATTCGCCGGCCACGTCTCGCTCGTCGGCGCCGGGCCGGGCGCCGAGGACCTGCTGACGCTGCGCGCCCAGCGCGCCCTGCAGGAAGCCGATGTCATCGTCTACGACCGCCTCGTGCCGGAGCGGGTCGTGGCGCAGGGGCGGCGCGATGCGGCCCGCATCTTCGTCGGCAAGGCCAAGGGCAACCACAGCGTCGGCCAGGACGAGATCAATGCGCTCCTCGTCCGCGAGGCCCGCAAGGGGCGGCGTGTCGTGCGCCTGAAGTCCGGCGACCCGCTGATCTTTGGCCGCGCCGGCGAGGAGATGGCGGCACTGCGCGCGGCCAACATCTCCTTCGATGTCGTGCCTGGCATCACCGCTGCCTTTGCGGCCGCGGCGGAGAACGAGATCCCGCTGACCCTTCGCGAGACGTCGTCGGCTCTGGTCTTCGCGACCGGTCATGACACGGACGGCGAGACGCTGCCGGGCTGGGCCAGCGTGGCGCTCTCCGGCGCGACGGTCGCCGTCTATATGGGCAAGAGCGTTGCCGCCAGGGTCGCCGCTCGGCTGATCGAGGCGGGCATGAAGGCCTCGACCCCGGTCGCCGTCATCGAGAATGCGTCGCGCGTGGACCGCCGGGCCTATGCCGGGCGGCTCGACGCGCTTGCCGCCCTTGCCGGACGATCCGACCTGACCGGTCCGGTCCTGATCATCGTCGGCGATGTCGTTGCCGAAGGGGCCATCGCAGCCGAGCCGGCCAGCCTCGCCGAACTCGTCGCGGCCTAGGGCAGCTCAAGAGGCGAGGAGCGGCGGCGCCGCGACCGGGAAGCAGACAAGAGGCGAGGAGCGGCGGCGCCGCGACCGGGAAGCAGACAAGAGGCGAGGAGCGGCGAAGGCCGGTCAGGGAAGTAGACAAGAGGCGAGGACGGCCGAAGGGCGGACCGGGAAGCCCCGGGAAGCCAAGGAAGAGGCGAGGAGCGCCGCAGGCGCGACAGGGATAGAGAAGATGTTCAAAGCGGCCAAGGAAGGTCCGGCAAAGGTCATCACCGCCAATCGCCTCGGCGACGGGCTGGTCGTGTTCCTCGATCAGGAGGGCGGCTGGACGCTCGACATCGCCATGGCGCGGGTGGTCGCGGACGGCGCGGATCTGGATGAGGCCAATGCCTATGCCAAGGCGCAGGACGAGGCGCGCATCATTCTCGACGCCTATCCGATCGATGTCGAGGTGACCAACGGCGTGCCGGTTCCGGTGCGTCTGCGCGAGCGCATCCGCGCCGAGCGCGGCCCGACGGTCGACTACGGCGCCGACGAGCGCAGGCGTCTGAGCGCGGCGGGTTAGGTCAGGCCAAGAGGCGAGGACGGCCGCAGGCCGGACCGGGAAGTCAAGAAGAGGCGAGGACGGCCGCAGGCCGGACCGGGAAGCCAAGAAGGCGAGGACGGCCGCAGGCCGGACCGGGAAGTCAAAGACAGGACGAGGCGCGCCGTAGGCGCGACAGGGAAGCTAGAGATGTATCGATACGACGAGTTCGACCAGGATTTCGTCACCCAGCGTGTCGCCCAGTTCCGCGATCAGGTGGAGCGGCGCCTGTCGGGCGAACTGACGGAAGAGCAGTTCAAGCCGCTGCGGCTGATGAACGGCGTCTACCTCCAGCTTCACGCCTATATGCTGCGCATTGCCGTTCCCTACGGGACGCTCAATCCTGCACAGATGCGCATGCTCGCCTTCATCGGTCGCAAGTACGACCGGGGCTATGGCCACTTCACGACCCGGCAGAACCTACAGTTCCACTGGCCGGCGCTGAAGGACATTCCCGATATCCTGGAACATCTCGCCTCGGTCGAGATGCATGCGATCCAGACCTCGGGCAACTGCATCCGCAACGTCACCGCCGACCACTATGCCGGCGCCGCGGCCGACGAGGCCTTCGACCCGCGGCCCTATGCGGAGATCCTCCGCCAGTGGTCTTCGCTTCATCCAGAATTCACCTTCCTGCCGCGCAAGTTCAAGATCGCGGTGACCGGTTCGGAGCACGATCGCGCCGCGATCCAGCTCCACGATATCGGCCTGCAGGCCAGGCGCGACGCTGACGGCAATCCCGGCTTCGCCGTCTTTGTCGGCGGCGGCATGGGCCGCACGCCGATGATCGCCCACAAGATCCGCGACTTCCTGCCCGAGGTGGATTTGCTCTCCTATGCGGAGGCGATCCTGCGCGTCTACAACCTCTTCGGACGGCGGGACAACAAGTACAAGGCGCGCATCAAGATCCTGGTGCACGAGGCCGGTCTCGATGAGATCCGCCGCCAGGTGGAAGAGGAGTGGGAGCGCATCCGCGCCGGCGCGCTGGCTCTGCCCGAAGACGAAATCCGTCGCATCGAGAGTTACTTCGGCTCGCCCGACATCACGCCGCGGCCCGCGACGAGCGTCGTCCTCGATCGGGCGCGCGCTGGCCATCCGGCTCTTGCCAACTGGGTGGCGCAGAACACGGCGCCGCATCGGGTGACCGGCCATGCCATCGTCACCATCTCGCTGAAGCCGATCGGCGGCACGCCGGGCGATGCCACCTCGGACCAGATGGAACTCGTCGCCGACCTTGCCGAGCGCTACAGCCACAGCGAGATCCGGGTCAGCCACGAGCAGAACCTGATTCTGCCGCATGTTGCGCTTGACGATCTGCCGGAAATCCACGCCGCGCTCGCCGCGAACGGTCTGGCAACAGCCAATGCCGGTCTCGTCACCGACATCATCGCCTGCCCGGGCCTCGACTATTGCGCGCTCGCCAATGCCCGCTCGATCCCCATCGCCCAGCGCATCTCCGAGCGCTTCGGTGATGACGAACGCCAGCGGCTGGTCGGCGATCTCAAGATCAAGATCTCCGGCTGCATCAATGCCTGCGGCCATCACCATGTCGGCCACATCGGCATTCTCGGCGTCGAGAAGAAGGGCGAAGAGTTCTACCAGATCACCCTCGGCGGCTCCGGCGATGAGACGGCCTCGGTCGGCACCATCCTTGGCCCGGGCTTTTCCAGCGAGGGGGTCGTCGATGCGGTCGAGACGATCGTCGACACCTATCTCGACAAGCGCGACAGCCCCGAGGAGCCGTTCCTCGCCACCTTTCGGCGTCTTGGTCCCGCACCGTTCAAGGAGGCCCTCTATGGCGCCGCTTGATGCAGTTGCCCTGGCAATCGATCCCGACGGCGGAACCCAGGCCGAAGCAGCGGCGCTGAACGCCCGTTACGAAGGCCTCGACGCCAGGGAAGCGATCGCCCTGGCGGTCGATGAGCTCTATCCCGGCAAGGTCGCGCTCGTCTCGAGCTTTGGCGCGGAGTCGTCTGTGCTGCTCCACCTCCTGTCGGCGGTCGATCCTGATGTGCCGGTGATCTTTCTCGACACCGGACGCCTCTTTGCCGAGACGCTCGAATATCGCACCGCGTTGACGAAGCGCCTCGGGCTCAACGAAGTGCGAACCGTCACCCCCGATGCCGCGCGTCTGGCGGCGGCCGATCCGCACCGTGCGCTGTGGATGACCAATCCCGACCTCTGCTGCCAGATCCGCAAGACCGAGCCGCTCGCCCGCGCCCTCAAGGGCTTCGATGCTTGGTTCACCGGCCGCAAGCGCTTCCAGAACGGCGTGCGCGCCGAGCTCAGGCTGTTCGAGGCCGATGGCGAGCGCATCAAGATCAATCCGCTGGCCAATTGGTCGGCCGATGACCTGCGGGATTACGCCCTGCGTCATGAGCTTCCCGCCCATCCTCTCGTGGCAAAGGGCTATCCCTCGATCGGCTGCGTGCCATGCACCAGCAAGGTTCAGGCCGGCGAGGATCAGCGTGCCGGTCGCTGGCGCGGTCTGGACAAGATCGAGTGCGGCATCCATACCGGTCTCGAAATCGACGGCAGCGGAATCTGAGGCCGTATGATGATGATCGAAGACGCGGTCCTGGAACGCACCATGCCTCTTTGGAAGAACGGAGAATTCGTCGAGGACGCCTGGACGATTGTCGGCGACGAGGATCCTTTGCCCGAGGCCGCGCCGGCGATCGTCAGCCTCAAGCGCTGGCGCGAAGAGCGGGACAGCCTTGCCGGGCGGAACGCCCCGGTCGGCCTTCTGCTGGCGCCGGGCAGCGACTGGAGCGACATCCGGGATGACCTGCCGCGCCTGCCCGTCATTGCCGTCTCGATCCCCAAATACGCCGACGGCCGCGCCTTCTCGATCGCTCGGCTGTTGCGCGATCGCGACGGCTACAAGGGCGAGATCCGCGCCGTTGGCGCCTACATCATCGACCAGGTGCCGCTGATGGAGCGCGTCGGCATCGACGCCTTCCAGACCGAGGATCCCATCCTGGTCAGAGCCTTCGAGAAGGGCGAGTGGCCGGAGGTGACGGATTACCTCCAGCCGGCGATCGGCGAGACGGAAGTGCCGGCGGGCACGCGGCCCTGGGCCCGCAGGCGGGGTCCCGGCACCAGGTCTTGACACGCCGATTGCGTCACCCGATCGGCGGCGCTAGTCAGACGCATGGGCGCGACTTCCCGACAGCGTATTGGTGCCGTTACCCTCGTCATTGACGACTACGACGAGGCGCTTGCCTTCTATGTCGGCAAGCTCGGCTTTCATCTGATTGAGGATACACCGCTCGGTGACGGCAAGCGCTGGGTGCTCGTCGCGCCGCCAGGCGCGAAGGAAACAAGACTGCTCCTTGCCGAGGCAGCGACGAGGAGCCAGGCTGCCCGGATCGGCGACCAGACCGGCGGTCGTGTCTTCCTGTTTCTCGAGACCGACGATTTCGCCCGCGATTTCAAGCGGATGAAAGAACGCGGCGTCTCGTTCCTCGAAGAGCCGCGTCACGAACCCTATGGCACGGTCGCGGTCTTCGAGGATCTCTACGGCAATCGCTGGGACCTGATCCAGCCCTCGGATTGATGCCAGCCTAAAGCACCCCCGCGCCGAGCTCGGCCGGTGCCGCATTGGTGCGGAACATGCGGAAGAGCTCGCGCCCGAGGCCGTGCTGGTTGGCGTCGAGATCGGGCGCCGTCGGAGAGCGCGCGGCGAGATCGGCGGCATTGGCTATGACGGCCAGCGTGCCGGTACGCGGGTCGATGCGGATGACGTCGCCATCGCGGATGCGTGCCAGCGTGCCGCCCTCCGCCGCTTCCGGTGTCACATGGATCGCCGCCGGCACCTTGCCGGAAGCGCCCGACATGCGCCCATCGGTGACCAGCGCCACCTTGTGGCCGCGGTCCTGGAGAAGGCCGAGCGTCGGCGTGAGCTGGTGCAGTTCCGGCATGCCGTTGGCGCGCGGTCCCTGGAAGCGGATGACGGCAACAAAATCCTTGTTGAGCCGTCCGGCCTTGAAAGCCTCGCGCAGCGCCTCCTGCGAATTGAACACCATGGCGGGCGCCTCGACAACCTGATGCTCGGGGCGGACCGCGGAGGTCTTCATCACCGCCCTGCCGAGATTGCCCGACAGCAGCTTGAGGCCGCCTTCCGGCGAGAACGGCTTGGCCGCCGGCGCCAGGACCTTCTCGTCGCCGCTCGCCGTCGGTCCGTCAGACCAGGCGATCTCGCCATTGTCGTCGAGCGACGGCGTCTGGACATAGCCCTGCAGCCCGCTGCCCCAGATCGTCTTGACGTCTCCGTGAAGGAGGCCGTCACCGAGAAGCTCGCGGATGAGGAACTGCATGCCGCCGGCCTCGTGGAAGGCGTTCACGTCAGCCGATCCGTTCGGATAGACGCGGGCGAGCAGGGGCACGACCTCGGAAAGATCGGCGAAATCGTCCCAGTTCAGCTTGATTCCTGCCGCTTTCGCGGCGGCGACCAGATGGAGCGTGTGGTTGGTCGACCCGCCCGTGGCCAGAAGCCCGACCACGCCGTTCACGATCGCCTTTTCATCGATTACCTGGCCGATCGGGGTGTAGTCATTGCCCATCGCGGTAATCGACAGCGCCCGTTCCGTGGCGGCGCGGGTGAGAGCATCGCGCAGGGGCGTGTTGGGGTTGACGAAGCTCGCGCCCGGCAGGTGCAAGCCCATGATTTCCATCAGCATTTGATTGGAGTTGGCGGTGCCGTAGAAGGTACAGGTGCCCGGCGCGTGATAGGATTTGGACTCCGCTTCCAGCAGTTCCTCGCGGTCGATCTTGCCCTCCGCGAACAATTGGCGGGTGCGTGAACGCTCGCCATTGGACATGCCGGACGGCATCGGGCCGGCCGGTATGAACACCGCCGGAATATGGCCGAAGGTGAGGGCGGCGATCATCAGCCCGGGCACGATCTTGTCGCAGATGCCGAGATAGACGGCGGCGTCGAACATGTCGTGCGACAGGCCGACCGCGGCGGCCATGGCGATGGTGTCGCGCGAGAACAGCGACAGCTCCATGCCGGTCTGGCCCTGGGTGACGCCATCGCACATCGCCGGCACGCCGCCGGCGACCTGCGCCGTGCCGCCGGCCTCGCGCGCCGCGTCCTTGATGAGGGTCGGGGAAGCGTTCATAGGGCTGATGCGCGGACAGCATGTCGTTATAGGCAGTGATGATGCCGACATTGAGCGCGGTGTCGCCGGCGAGCATCGCCTTGTCGCCAACGCCGCAGGCGGCGAAGCCGTGGGCAAGGTTGGAGCAGGAGAGATGCGAGCGGCGCACGCGGCCTTCCTGGGCGGCGCGGATCCGGTCGAGATAGAGCGAGCGGCTTGCATGGCTGCGCTCCGTGATGCGCGCGGTCACCTCGCCGATGCGGGAGTGAAGGGTCATGGAGGGCTCCGGTTTCGCTTGGGTCCGGTCAAGTTCAGGTGACGGGAGGGAAGGCGCCTCAGCCGACTTCGTCGTGCCAGGTCCGCCCGTCCGCCGCGACCAGCGCCACGGCGGCCGAGGGCCCCCAGGTGCCGGCGGTGTAGGGCTTCGGCGGCTCGTCCGCCTTTTCCCACGCGTCGGCGATCGGGTCGATCCAGGCCCAGGCCGCTTCCACCTCGTCACGACGCATAAATAGGGTCTGGTTGCCGCGGATCACGTCGAGGATCAGCCGCTCATAGGCGTCCGGGCTGCGCACGCCGAAGGCCTCGGCGAAGCTCATGTCGAGCGGCACATAGCGCAGGCGCATGCCGCCGGGGCCCGGATCCTTGATCATCAGCCACAGCTTGACGCCCTCGTCCGGCTGGATGCGGCAGCACCAGCCTGTTGGCCTCGATCGCGCCGGCGCTCGGCGGCGAAGATCGAATGCGGGATCTTGCGGAAGGTGACGACGATCTCGGAGGCGCGCGAACGGCAGGCGCTTGCCGGTGCGCAGATAGAACGGCACGCCCGCCCAGCGCCAGTTGTCGATCTCCGCCTTGATGCGCGACGAAGGTCTCGGTCGTGCTCTCGGGATTCTCGACTTCGCTGGTGTAGCCCGGCACCGATCCGCCGCCGTCGGCGCCGGCGCGGTACTGGCCGCGCACGGTCAGCTTGTCGGCATTGCTGTCGTTGATCGGCTTCAGGCCGCGCAGGACCTTCAGCTTCTCGTCGCGCACGCGAGTCGGCGTCCATGTGCGCCGGCGGCTCCATCGCCACCAGGCAGAGCAGCTGCATCATGTGGTTCTGCACCATGTCGCGCAGCGCGCCGGCGTGGTCGTAGTAGCCGCCGCGCCCCTCGACGCCGAGGCTCTCGGCCACGGTGATCTGCACATGGTCGATATGGGCGGCGTTCCACAGCGGCTCGAACAGCGCATTGGCGAAGCGCAGCGCCATCAGGTTCTGCACCGTCTCTTTGCCGAGGTAGTGGTCGATCCGGTAGATCTGGCTCTCGTCGAAGACGCGCGCCGACCGCGTCGTTGACTTCGCAGCGCCGATTCGAGGTCGTGGCCGATCGGCTTCTCGATGATCACGCGCGTGTCCGGCGTCACCAGCCCGTTCTCGCCGAGCCTGGCGCAGATCGTGCCGAAGAGCTCCGGCGCCGACGGCGAGATAGAACGCGCGGATCCGGTCCTCGCCCTCCTTGAGCAGCGCGGCGAGGTCGTCCCAGCCGGCGTCGGACTTGGCGTCGACCGGCACGAAATGGAGCCGCTCGCAGGAAGCGTCTCGACGTCTGCCGGGCTCGCGTTCGCTCTCGGCGACATGCTCGCTCAGCGCCTCGCGGGTCGCCGCGCGATAGGCCTCGTCGGTCATTGGCGCGGCGCGAGACGCCGATGATGCGCGCCGGTCTTGCGGAAGCTGCCCGTCGCGGTGGCGCTGGTAAAGCGCCGGCAGCAGCTTGCGATAGGCGAGGTCGCCGGAGCCGCCGAAGACGACGAGATCGAACGGATCGACCGCGATGATACGGCTGGTCATGGCGGCTGAATGCTCCTGCTCGGATCGAGTGCACGCCCTGAAAGGGCCTGGGGGAGGCCGCTGCGGCTTTTCGCCGGGGGTCGATGCATCTACTATGCCGGCGGGTTTTCGCAGATGAATTGCCTGCGCGCCAGAGCTTTGATGCGGCAAATCGCGCAACGGTGAAGAGCAGGAAAAGGGAGAAGCATGGCGGATCCGGTTTGTCTTGTGCCGGCGGGCGATTGGACGGGCGAGGGGGCCACCTGGCACGCGGGTGAGCAGGCGCTCTATTGGGTGGACATCAGCCGCTTCCTTATCCACCGCTTCGAACCCCGGACCGGAAATGTCAGGAACTGGTTCTTTTCGGAGCCGCCGACGGCGCTGGCGCTGACCGACCGGCCCGACACGATGCTGGTTGCGGTCGGCGGGCGGGTCATCCTCTGGCAGCCGGGAAACGACGCGCGCGCTGACTTCGCCCATCCGGAGAAAAATTGGCCGAGAGTGCGCCTCAACGACGGCCGCGCCTGTCCGGGCGGCTTCTTCTGGGCCGGATCGATGTTCAACAATGTGCGCGAGGACGGCAGCTCGGCGCCGATCGAGGACAAGGCCGCCGGCCAGCTCTACCGGATCGGCCCGGACGGCGCCTCGACCGTGATGAAGAAGGGCATCGGCATTTCCAATACCTTCTGCTGGAGCCCCGACGGCACGCTCTTCTACACCGGCGACACGATGGCCAATACGATCGCCGTGTGGGATTACGATGCGCGCAAGGGCAAAATCCACAACGAGCGACCGTTCTTCGCCGGCTTCGATCGTGGCGGGCCGGACGGCTCGGCGATGGATAGCGAGGGCCATCTGTGGAACGCGCGCTACGGCGGCGCCTGCATCGCGCGCGTCGCGCCGGACGGGCGGGTCGTCCGGGTGATCGAGATGCCCGAACCCAACGTCACCACCTGCACCTTCGGTGGCCCGGACCTGAAGACTCTCTTCATCACCACCGCCCTTGGCAACGGCCCCAACCCGCCACGGCTGGCCGGCAGCCTCTATGCGCTCAAGGTCGACGTGCCGGGCACGGCGGAAAACCTGTTTCGGTTGGGAGCCCACTGAGGACGTCGCCAGGCGGCACCTCCGGCGCGGCTCACACGATCCATGTGTCGTGGGGAAGGCTAGGAGGAGCACGCCATGAAACGTCCCCGTGAGAAGGAGAAGCGGCCACGGGAGGAAAAGCCTCCCGCCACGAAATGCGAACCGGATTTTCTCTTCAATCGCCGCAACGGCGCCTTCTACAGGCGGTACACGAACAACCTCGTTGCCCAGCAATTGCCATGCGCCCAGTCACGCAAGGTGCCGGTTCCGTCCCGCACGTCGATCCCCGTCTTGTGGGCCAATCTCGCGCCCGGAGCGGCGAACTGGGACGCGGCGAGCGTCAAGAAGCGCCTGGATGAGGCCAAGGCGTTCTTCGCCCGCTACTGCATAGGGCTGGATCTGAAACCGATTGCCTTCAGGCCGGCCGAGGTCGCGGCCTTCGCCAGATCGTTCCGGCGAGACCTCGCCAACGCCGACCGGCTTGCCGCGCTGATGAGCAAGGCGACGCTCATCATGCGTCGGAGGGCCCGCAATCCGAAGGCCTTCGTGGCCCTGGTCTTTGTCGGCGACTTCAAGCGGATCCGTTTCGACCGGCGCATCGACGACGTTTCGGGCTGCTTCGCGCGCTTCAAGTGCGCCGTGATCCAGTCCGTGCCCGACAAGCGCAGCACCAACATCGTCACCCATGAGCTGATTCACGCGCTCGGCAACATTCAGGGCCTCGGGATCAAGTGGGCGGTGCCGGCAACGCCCGATATCGAGAACACTTGGAACCACGGCCGTTGCCTGCGCGAGGACATGGGAAACGTGCCGCGCATGAACCCGAGGAACCCGGTCAATCTGGCCAGCAGCCGTCTGCTCGACTTTGCCGCCTATGCTCAGTTCACGGCGCTTTCGAAGACGGTACGGTGAATCTGCGTCTGCCTATCCCCGCATCGTTGCCGTGATCTGCCGGGCCGCCTCGGCAAGCTTTGGCAGATAGCGGGAGACCATGTCGTCCGGTCGCATGCTGCCGGCCTGGCTCGACACGTTGAGGCCGGCAACCACGTTGCCATGCCGGTCCTTGAGCGGGACGGCGAGCGAGATGAGGCCGATCTCGAGTTCCTGGTCGACTACGGCATGGCCCGTGGCGCGCACGCGCCTGATGAGCGCGAAGAGCGCGTCCGGATCGGTGACGGTGTGCGGTGTGAAGGCGGTCCGCTCGATCCGTGTCAGATAGGCCTTGAGGGCCTCGGTGGAAAACGCGGCAAGCTGGACGCGGCCGAGCGAGGTCGCCCAGGCCGGCAGGCGCGCCCCGATTCCGAGCGATACGGACATGATCCGCCGTGCCGGAACGCGCGCCACATAGACGATGTCGTCGCCATCGAGCACAGCCGCCGAGCAGCTCTCGCCAGTCGCCTCGCTGACGCCGCGCATCAGGGGATAGGCGGTCTCCCACAGGCTGAGCGAGGAGAGGTAGGCAAACCCGAGCTCCAGCACCTTCGGCGTCAGGCGGAACTGGCGGTTCTCGGCGGCGGCATAGCCGAGCGCGGCAAGGGTCAGCAGGGCGCGCCGGGCCGCCGCGCGGGTCTGGCCGGTGATCGCCGCGACCTCGGAGAGCGTCATCTTGTCCCGACCGTGGCCGAAGGCGGAAAGGACTGCCAGACCCTTTGCCAGCGAGCGCACGAAGTCGCGTTCGTTTCCCTCGGCCCCCGCGGGTTCGTCTTCGATCCGGCGATTCACGGCGCGCGCCCTGGCATGAATGAATCGTTGACCCCGTAGGCGCCAGCAATCATCATTCGCATTGAGAACATAAGTGCGCAATGCGCACAAATGTCCAGGTTTCGCCGCCGCCGTGGGAGACATCGCCCGTCCTTTGGCAGCCGGCGCGCGCGGAACCAGAACCAGGCAAAATCGACCCGAAGACCGAAAGCATGGCCGGACCCGCATTTCTTTCCCTCGCCGAGGCAGTTGCCGCCAATGTCGCCGATGGCGACATCGTGGCGATGGAAGGCTTCACGCATCTCATTCCTTATGCCGCCGGCCATGAAGTCATCCGCCAGAAACGGCGGAACCTGACGTCGTCCGCATGACACCCGATATCATCTACGATCAGCTCATCGGCATGGGCTGTGTCGGCAAGATGATCTTCTCCTGGGGCGGCAATCCCGGCGTCGGCTCGCTCCACCGTTTCCGCGATGCGGTGGAGAAGGGATGGCCGGTGCCGCTCGCCATCGAAGAACACAGCCATGCCGCCATGGCCAATGCCTATGCCGCCGGCGCCTCGGGCCTGCCGCTCGCTGTCTTTCGCGGCTATCGTGGCGCGGAACTTGCGCGGGTCAATCGGAACATTCAAGTTCGATCACCGATCCCTTCAGCGGCGAGGAACTGGCGGCGGTGCCGGCGATCCGTCCCGACGTCGACGATTATCCATGCCCAGAAGGCCGATCGCGAAGGCAATGTGCTGATCGAGGGCATTCTCGGCGTGCAGAAGGAGGCGGTGCTCGCAGCCAAGCGGTCGATCGTGACGGTCGAGGAGATCGTCGATAAGCTGCGCGGCAACGTCCACCCGAACGCCTGCGTGCTGCCGGCCTGGACGGTCTCGGCGATCGTCGCCGTACCGGGCGGCGCCCATCCCTCCTACGCCCATGGCTACTATCCGCGCGACAACGCCTTCTACAAGGCATGGGATCCGATCGCCCGCGATCGCGAGATCTTCCTCGCCTGGATGGAGGAGCATGTGATGCGGTCCGGCCCCGAGGCTTTCGCCATCCATGGGAGCAAGGCATGAGCGCGCCCGCCACCGCCGCCGAGCGCATGGTCATCGTCGCCGCCGGGCGCTGTCCTCCGACGACGTCTGCTTCGTCGGCATCGGCCAGCCTTCCGCCGCCTGCAATCTGGCGCGGCTGACCCATGCGCCGGGACATGACGCTCATCTACGAGTCCGGCACCATCGGCACCGAGCCGAACGTACTGCCGCTATCGATCGGCGACGGCGAATTGTGCGAGACCGCGCTGACGACGGTGTCGGTGCCGGAGATGTTCCGCTACTGGCTGCAGGGCGGGCGGATCACCAAGGGCTTCCTCGGCGGCGCCCAGATCGACCGCTTCGCCAATCTCAACACCACGATCGTCGGCGACTACGACGCGCCGAAGGTACGGCTGCCCGGCGGCGGCGGCGCGCCCGAGATCGCCACCGCCTGCGGCGAGATCAACATCATCATGAAGCAGTCGCCGCGCAGCTTCGTCGACAAGCTCGACTTCGTCACCTCGCTCGGCCATGGCACGGGCGGCGACGACCGCGGCAGGCATGGCGTAACGACCAGGGGGCCGACGCTGGTCGTCACCGACCTCTGCACCATGGAGCCCGATCCGGAGACGAAGGAGCTGACCGTCACCGCCATCCATCCCGGCGTCACCCGCGAGGCGATCGCGCAGGCGACCGGCTGGCCGATCCTGTTCGCCGATGCGGTGGGTGAGACCAGGCCGCC
>CAWEUR010000007.1:0-41349 GCA_963812285.1 uncultured Alphaproteobacteria bacterium
GTGGTGCGTGCCGGCCCTCATCGTGATCGCGCTCGGCGTCCACGTCTGGCTCTACACCCACAGTCTCGATCCCTACAGAGCGCTGGATCCGCAAGCGAAGCCGCTTCGTGTGCAGGTGGTTGCGGAGGACTGGAAGTGGCTGTTCATCTACCCCGAACAGCACATCGCCGCGGTCAACGAACTGGCTTTCCCGAGCGGCGTGCCGCTCGACCTGAAGATCACCTCCGACACGGCGATGAACTCCTTCTCCATCCCGGCGCTCGGCGGTCAGATCTACGCCATGGCCGGCATGCAGACGCAGCTGAACCTGCTTGCCGATCGCCGGGCACGGTTCATCGGCCGCAATACCCAATATAGCGGCGGCGGCTTCCCGATCAGCACTTCCATGCGATCGCGATGTCGGCCGACGAATTCGCGGCTTGGGTTGCCAATGCAAAGCAGTCGCCTCAGGCGCTGGACCTGGCGGCGTATGGGAAGATCGCAAAGCCCAGCGAACGCAATCCAGTCGCCACTACGCGCGGATGACGCTCCGGCCTCTTCGACGACATCATCCAAAAGTACGCAACGGAACGGTCACGACGTCGCTGCGACGCTAGCGCGAGTGGACGTTTTGCCAGAGGGGCGAATGTTCGGACGACTCACCATCGATGCACTTCCACTTCTACAGCGCGATCGCGGCCGGCGGCGCGCTGATCACCGTTCTCGGTGGCTTGGCGGTCGTTGGGTTCATCACCTGGAAGAAGGCGCTGGGGCTTCGTCTGGCGCGATTGGTTGACCAGCGTCGATCATAAGCGGATCGGCATCATGTATGTGACGCTGGCACTGGTCATGCTGATGCGCGGATTTCGTCGACGCGATCATGATGCGTGAGCCAGCAGGCGGTCGCGCTGCAATTCCGACGGCTATCTGCCGCCGGCCATTTCGACCAGATCTTCTAGCTCGCATGGCACGATCATGATCTTCTTCATGGCGATGCCGTTTCTGACCGGGCTGATGAATATCGTCGTGCCGCAACAGATCGGCGCACGCGACGTGGCCTTTCCCTACCTCAACTCGGTTAGCCTGTGGCTGACGGCGGCCGGCGCCGGGCTGGTCATGATCTCGCTGGTGCATCGGCAAGTTCTCGACCGCCGGCTGGACCGGCCTATCCGCCCTATTCGGAGAGCCGCTTCAATCCCGGCGTCGGCGTCGACTACTGGATATGGGCGGTCCTGATCAGCGGCATGGGCTCACGCTGACCGGCATCAATTTCATCGTCACCATCTTCAAGAAGCGCGCGCCGGGCATGACGCTGATGCGCATGCCGCTGTTCGTGCTGGACGGCGCTGTGCACCAGCATCCTCATGGCGTTCGCTTTTCCGGCGCTCACCGTGGTCGCGGCGCTGCTCGAGCTCGACCGCGTGTTCGGCATGCACTTCTTCACCAATGGTGGCGGCGGCAACATGATGAACTATGCGAACATCTTTTGGATGTGGGGGCATCCGGAGGTCTACATCCTCATCCTGCCTGCCTTCGGCGTCTTTCTCGCAGGTCGTGACGACGTTCTCCGAGCGGCTGCTCTTCGGCTACACCTCGCTGGTCTACGCCACCTGCGCGATCGCCTTTCTGTCGTTCACGGTCTGGCTGCACCATTTCTTCACGATGGGATCGGGCGCCGACGTCAACGCCGCCTTCGGCATCGCGACGATGATCATCGCCGTTCCAACGGGCGTGAAGGTCTTCGACTGGATCTTCACGATGTATCGAGGCCGGATCCGCTTCCATACGTCGATGATGTACACGCTCGCCTTCCTGGTCACCTTCGTCATCGGCGGCGTCACCGGCGTGCTTCTCGCCCTGCCACCGGTCGACTATCTGGTTCACAACACGACCTTCCTGGTCGCCCACTTCCACAACATGCTGATTCCCGGCGCGCTGTTCGGCTATTTCGCCGGGATGAACTTCTGGTTCCCAAAGGCCTTCGGCTTCCGGCTCGACGAGACATGGGGAAAGCGCTCCTTCTGGTGCTGGGTCATCGGGTTCTATCTCGCCTTCATGCCGCTCTATGCCCTCGGCTTCATGGGCATGCCGCGCCGGATGGAGCACTACGATGTGGCGGCGTGGCAGCCATTGCTCGTGGTCGCGGCCCTGGGCGCCGTCTTTGTCCTCTTCGCGCTCGCCTTCATGGTGATCCAGGTGGTCGTCAGCATCAGGCAGCGGTACGAGACCCGCGATTTGACCGGCGATCCTTGGGACGGACAGACACTGGAGTGGATGACTGCGTCACCTCCGGCGCCCTACAATTTCGCCATCATTCCGCATGTCGAGGGCCGCGATCACTTCCACGAACTGAAGGAGCGGAGTGCTGCCTATCAGAGGCCGGAGGGGTACGAGGGCATCCTCATGCCGCGCAACAGCGGGTTCGGCGCGATCCTCGGCGCTTTCAGCTTCGTCTTCGGCTTCGCCGTTGTCTGGTACATCTGGTGGCTGGCGATCGTGAGCCTTGTTGCCATGGCCGTTGCGGTCGCTCTGCGCAGCAGCAACGACGATACCGACGACCTCATTCCGGCCGCGAAGGTGGCGGAGATCGAGGACCGGCGCTTCCGTCAGCTCGCAGAGGCTTCCCGCGAAAGCCCGGCGGACGAACCGCACTCGCTTGCTTTGGCTTCGACCTCCGGAGGCGGGGCATGAGCGTCGCGGAAGGCAGGAGCCTTGCGGAGCTGAAGGCCGAGCACGCGGCGGAGAAAGTCGACGAAAAGGCATTCGGCTTCTGGATCTACCTGATGACCGACGCCACGATCTTCGCCGTTCTTTTCGCGACCTATGTCGTCATGCTTCCCGGCAGGGCGGGCGGTCCGGATGGTCACCAGCTCTTCAGCCTGCCGCATACCTTTGGCGAGACGCTGGCTGCTCCTGTTCAGCAGCACGACGTTCGGCATGGCAACGCTATCGGCGTCGTCGAAGGACAGGCGGGCGGCGATGCTGTGGCTCGTGGTGACGGCGATCCTCGGGTTGGGCTTCGTGGTGCTGGAAGTCCGGGAATTTGCCGACATGATCGCCCGTGGCGCCGGGCCCGACCGCAGCGGCTTCCTGTCGGCGTTCTTCACATTGGTTGGAACGCACGGGCTGCACGTCAGTCTGGGGATCGCCTGTATCGTGGTCATGATCGGCCAGATCGCGTTCAAGGGCCTGACCGGGCCCGTTCAATCCAGGCTCTTCCGCCTCGGCCTTTTCTGGCATTTCCTCGACATCATCTGGATCGGCATCTTCTCGGTCGTCTATCTGCCGGGAGTGCTCTGAATGCCCGCTTCGGCGCCAAATTCACCCACCGACCGCCGGCCCTATCTCGTCGGGCTCTTGCTGGCGCTGGTGCTGACGACGATCCCGTTCGCCGTCGTCTATTTCCAGCTTCTGCCGATGACGGCGATGGTCGGGGTGATCGTGGTCGCGGCGGTCGCGCAGATCGGGGTGCACCTGCGCTGCTTCCTGCACATCGACTTCCGGCGGACACCGAAGGAGAATCTGGTGGCGCTCGCCTTCGCGGTTTTTCTGATGGTGGTCATGGTCGGCGGGAGCCTGTGGATCATGGTCAACCTGCGCGGCAGGATGGGGCCGTAGCGCCGACGCCGGACGTCCTCGGGAGAGCAGGGCGGGCCAAAAAGCCTTTGCGTCCAGTGCGATTTAAGGTATAAGGATATCTTTATATCTGTTCGCGGATGAGGACGATGCCTGCGCCACCCCTGTCACTCGACTCGCTCATCGTGGCGCTCAAGGCGGCCGGCGAGGCGACCCGGTTCCGGGTGCTGGCGCTGCTCGGGCAGGGGGAGCTGACGGTCAAGGATTTGACGGCGATCCTGGGGCAGTCCCAGCCGAGAATCTCCAGGCATCTCAAGCTGTTGACCGAGGCGGGGCTGGTCGAGCGCAACCCGGAAGCGGCCTGGGTGTTCTATCGCCTCAGCGATGACGAGCGGGTCGGCCGGCTTGCCAAGGTCCTGTCGGAAGCCATTGATATCGATGATGAAACGCTTGCCCGCGATCGCGAAAGGCTGATCCAGGTGAAGCAGGAGCATGCCGCCGAGGCGCAGCGCTATTTCGCCGCCAATGCGGCCGATTGGGACACGATCCGCGCCCTCCATGTCGCCGACGACGCTGTCGAGGCGGCCATCATGGACGCGGTCGGGGCGAAGCCGCTGAACAGCGTGCTCGATCTCGGAACAGGCAGTGGACGGATACTTGAACTCCTGTCCGACCTCTATGCCCGCGGCATCGGCATCGACACCTCGACCGACATGCTCGCCGTCGCCCGCGCCAATCTCGACCGGGCGGGGGTGACCCATGCGCAGGTGCGGCTCGGCGACATCTATCACCTGCCGCTGCCGCGCGACTCCTTCGACCTGGTGACCATTCATCAGGTGCTGCACTACCTCGCCGATCCCGAGCGGGCGATCGCCGAGGCGGCGCGGGTGCTGCGTCCGGGCGGCCGGCTGCTGATCGTCGACTTCGCGCCGCACGAGATGGAGTTCTTGCGCGAGAAGCATGCCCATCGCCGGCTGGGCTTCGGGCACGAGCCGATGCGGCAATGGATCGAGGCGCCGGGCCTGAGGCTCGAGACGGTGAGAGACCTCGCCGCGCCGGGCGCGGCCGCCAGAAAGCTGACGGTGACGCTGTGGCTCGGACGCGACCAGCGCATGGCGCTGGCAGCAGACACTTTGAACCAGGAGGTGGCGTAATGCAGGCCGCGAAGCGGCTCAGCCGCCGGCTCGAGAACGAGACGGGGCTGAATGTTTCTTTCGAGTTCTTCCCGCCGAAGAACGAGACCATGGAGCAGACGCTGTGGCGCTCGATCGAGCGATTGGCGCCGCTCGGGCCGAGTTTCGTGTCGGTGACCTATGGCGCCGGAGGCTCGACACGCGAGCGCACCCACGCGACCGTCTCTCGCATTCTTGCCGAGACCGAGTTGAAGCCGGCGGCGCATCTGACCTGTGTCGCGGCGACCCGCGACGAGGTTGACGAGGTGGTGCGCGCTTACAAGGCGGCCGGGGTCAAGCACATCGTGGCGCTGCGTGGCGATCCGGTTGGCGGCGCAGGCACGGCCTATGAACCGCATCCGGGCGGCTACGCCAATGCGGCGGCCCTGGTCGGCGGCATTCAGAAGATCGGCGGCTTCGAGGTCTCCGTCTCGGCCTGGCCGGAGAAGCATCCGGACAGCCCGAGCGTCGCGGCCGATATCGACATGCTGAAACGCAAGGTCGATGCTGGCGCGACGCGCGCGATCACCCAGTTCTTCTTCGACAACGACCTCTACGAGGCCTATGTGAACCGCGTGCGCGCGGCCGGGATCGACATTCCGATCGTGCCGGGCATCGTTCCGGTGCAAAATTTCAAGCTGCTCTCCAGTTTTGCGACGAAGGCCGGCGCATCGGTCCCGAGCTGGCTGGCGCAGCGCTTCGAGGGGCTGGAAGAAGACGCCACGACCCGCCAGCTCGTGGCGGCGGCGGTGGCGGCCGAGCAGGTCCTCGATCTCGTCGATCGCGGCGTCACCGACTTCCACTTCTACACCATGAATCGCGCCGACCTGGTCTACGCCATCTGCCATTTGCTCGGCATGCGGCCGGCGAAGACGTTGGAACCGGAGGAAGCGGCAGCGTGACCCTTTCCCGCCCCGAGGCGACCGACGAAAGCGGCTTCACCCTCGACCATGTCCAGGTGGCGATTTCGTCGGGGTCGGAGGGTGCTTGTCGCCGCTTCTATGTCGATGTGGTCGGCTTTGCCGAAGTCGAGAAGCCGGAGGCCCTGAAGCCGCGCGGCGGGCTGTGGCTGCAGACTGGTGCGCATCAGCTTCACCTCGGCGTGGAGAAGGATTTCCGGCCGGCGCGCAAGGCGCATCCGGCGTTTCGTGTTGCCGATCTCGATGGGCTGGCGAAGCGGTTGGAGGCGGCCTCCGCCGAAGTGAAATGGGCCGATCCGGACGAGATCCCCGGCCGGCGGCGGTTCTTCACCGCCGACCCGCTGGGCAACCGGCTCGAATTCATCGAGGCCGGCGGGATGTGAGAGCTTCCGAGGGTGGCAGCACGAATGCCCGTCGCCCCAGAAACGAGGTCCCGGGTCTGTGGCGCACCACTTCGCGCTGCGCCGCGCCCGGAACGACATAAGATAAGTCACGTCCATGCCTCTCTTGAGGACAAACGCGAACAGCGAGTGAGTTGAATGACTTCGCAGCGAACTGACACCGCCGAGCGTATCCACGCTCTTGCCGAGAAGCGCATTCTTGTGCTGGACGGCGCGATGGGGACGATGATCCAGTCGCTGAGGCTGTCCGAGAAGGACTTTCGCGGCGAGCGTTTCGCCGACTGGCAGCGCGACCTGCGCGGCAACAACGACCTGTTGAACCTGACGCAGGCGGATTCGATCCGCGGCTTCCACCTCGAATACCTCAAGGCCGGCGCCGATATCGTGGAGAGCAATACCTTCTCCTCGACCGTGATCGCGCAGGCCGATTACGGCATGGAAGAGCTCGCCTATGAGCTCAACCGCGAGGGTGCGCGGCTGGCCAAGGAAGCGTGCCTGGAAATGGAGAAGGAGACGCCGGACCGGCCGCGCTTTGTCGCCGGTGCCATCGGCCCGACCAACCGCACGGCCTCCATCTCGCGCGACGTCAACGATCCGGGCGCCCGCGCCGTCACCTTCGACGAACTGGCCGAAGCCTATGCGCAAGCGGCGCGTGGCCTGATCGATGGCGGCGCCGACATGATCCTCTTCGAGACGATCTTCGACACGCTCAACGCCAAGGCCGGCATCTTCGCCCTGGAAGACGTGTTCGCCGAAAAGGGCGTGCGCCTGCCGGTCATGCTGTCGGGCACGATCACCGACCTTTCCGGGCGTACGCTGTCGGGCCAGACGCCGAGCGCCTTCTGGTATTCCATGCGCCATGCGTCGCCGCTGACCTTCGGGCTCAACTGCGCGCTCGGCGCCAAGGAGATGCGCGCCCATGTCGACGAGATTTCGCGCGTCGCCGATACGCTGGTCTGCGCCTATCCCAATGCCGGCCTGCCGAACGAGTTCGGCGAATATGACGAGAGCCCGGAAGCGATGGCCGAGATGCTCGGCGAATTCGCCCGCGCCGGCCTCGTCAATGTCGTCGGCGGCTGCTGCGGCACGACGCCGGACCATATCCGCGCGATCGCCGAGGCGGTCGAAGGCGTGGCCCCGCGCCAGGTGCCGGAGATCGAGCCGCGGCTGCGGCTCTCCGGGCTCGAGCCGTTCACGCTCACCGACGATATCCGCTTCGTCAATGTCGGCGAGCGCACCAACGTCACCGGCTCGGCGCGCTTCCGCAAGCTGATCACCAATGACGACTATCCGGCGGCGCTCGACGTGGCGCGCGACCAGGTGGAGAACGGCGCCCAGGTCATCGACGTCAACATGGACGAGGGGCTTCTCGACTCGGAAGAGGCGATGACCACCTTCCTCAACCTCGTCGCCGCCGAGCCCGATATCGCCCGCGTGCCGATCATGGTCGATTCATCGAAATGGTCGGTGATCGAGGCCGGGCTCAAATGCGTCCAGGGCAAGGCGATCGTCAATTCGATCTCGATGAAGGAGGGCGAGGAGAAGTTCCTCGCCGAGGCGCGTCTCGTGCGCCGGTTCGGCGCCGCCGTGGTGGTCATGGCCTTCGACGAAAAGGGGCAGGCCGACACCGGTCAGCGCAAGGTCGAGATCTGCACCCGCGCCTACAAGCTCCTGACGCAGGAGGTCGGCTTCCCGCCGGAGGACATCATCTTCGACCCGAACATCTTCGCGGTCGCCACCGGTATCGCCGAGCACAACAATTACGGTGTCGATTTCATCGAGGCGACCCGCAAGATCCGCGAATCCCTGCCGCATGTGCATATCTCGGGCGGCGTGTCGAACCTCTCCTTCGCCTTCCGCGGCAATGAGCGCGTGCGCGAGGCGATGCATTCAGTCTTCCTCTATCACGCCATCCAGGCCGGGATGGACATGGGCATCGTCAATGCCGGCAGCCTTGCCGTCTATGACGATATCGACAAGGAACTGCGCGACCTCGTCGAGGACGTGATCCTCAACCAGCGCGAGGATTCGAGCGACCGGCTGCTCGATGCAGCCACCCGCTACAAGGGCGACGGCGGTGCGCGGCGCGAGGTCGATCTCGCCTGGCGCGAATGGCCGGTCGCGAAGCGGCTGGAACATGCGCTGGTCGCCGGCATCACCGAATTCATCGAGGCCGACACGGAAGAGGCACGGCAGACATTCGAGCGGCCGCTCCAGGTCATCGAAGGTCCGCTGATGGCCGGCATGAACGTCGTCGGCGACCTGTTCGGCTCGGGCAAGATGTTCCTGCCGCAGGTGGTCAAGTCCGCCCGCGTGATGAAGCAGGCGGTTGCCTATCTGATGCCCTACATGGAGAAGGAGAAGCGCGAGCACGGCTCGGCCGACGCGCCGACGGCGGGGCGTATCCTGCTCGCCACCGTCAAGGGCGACGTCCACGACATCGGCAAGAACATCGTCGGCGTCGTGCTCCAGTGCAACAATTTCGACGTCATCGATCTCGGCGTGATGGTGCCTTCGACCAAAATCCTGGAGACGGCGCGCGAGAAGAAGGTGGACATCATCGGCCTGTCCGGGCTGATCACGCCCTCGCTCGACGAGATGTGCCATGTCGCGGCGGAGCTGGAGCGCGAGGGCTTCGACGTGCCGCTGCTGATCGGCGGGGCGACGACCAGCCGCATCCATACCGCGGTCAAGATCAATCCGCATTACCACCGCGGCGCGACGGTGCATGTGCTCGACGCGAGCCGGGCGGTGGGCGTGGCGGCGAACCTTCTCGGAGCCGGGAAGACTTCGTTCGTCGAGACCGTGCGCGGCGAATACGCCAAGCTCGCCGACGGCCATGCGCGCGGGCTCGCCGAGAAGCGGCGGATCAGCCTCCGCCAGGCGCGCGACGACCGGTTCGCCATCGACTGGGCGGGCTTCACGCCGAAGCGGCCGAGCTTCCTCGGCACCAGGACGATCGAGAACTTCCCGGTCGCCGAACTCGTCCCCTATATCGACTGGACACCCTTCTTCTCCACCTGGGAGATCAAGGGCACCTATCCACTGCTCTTCGAGGACGAGAAGGTCGGCGAGGCGGCGAAGGCGCTGTTCGAAGATGCGCAGGCGATGCTCAAGCAGATGGTCGCGGAGAACTGGCTGACGGCGAACGCCGTCGTCGGCTTCTTCCCGGCCAATGCCGTCGGCGACGACATCGCCGTCTATACCGACGAGACGCGGAGCCAGGAGCGGGCGCGGCTCTATACGCTGCGCCAGCAGATCGCGCGGGCGACGAACAGGCGGGCGCATGTGGCGCTGGCCGATTTCGTCGCGCCGGCTGAGACCGGCATCGCCGATTACGTCGGCGGCTTCGCGGTGACGGCGGGGATCGGCGAGGAAGCCGTGGCGGAACGTTTCGCGCGGGCCAATGACGACTATTCCAAGATCCTTTCCCAGGCGCTGGCAGATCGCCTGGCCGAGGCCTTCGCCGAGCGCATGCACGAAAATGTTCGGCGCGAGCTGTGGGGGTACGCGGCGGACGAGGATCTCTCGGCGCGGGATCTGATCGCCGAGAAATATAAGGGCATCCGGCCGGCGCCGGGCTATCCCGCCCAGCCTGACCATACCGAGAAGGCGACTCTGTTCTCGCTGCTCGACGCGGAGGCCGCGACCGGCATCAAGCTCACCGAGAGCTTCGCCATGTGGCCGGGTTCCTCGGTCTCCGGGCTCTATTTCGCCCATCCCGACAGCCACTATTTCGGTGTCGGGCGCATCGAGCAGGATCAGGTCGAGGACTATGCGGCGCGCAAGGGCTGGTCGATGGCCGAGGCGGAGCGCTGGCTGGCGCCGATCCTCGCCTACGAGCCCGGCGGACGGGCGGCGGCGGAGTAGGGGCCTCGTGCGCGCGGGGCTGATAGCGGCACTCCTTCTCACGCTGGCACCGCTGTCGGCGCAGGCCAATATCATCGACGGCACGGACGAGCGTGGCTCGATCCTGGCGGTCGGTACGTCGCTTGGCCTGTCGCCGGCCGAGATCGCGCGCATTCGCAAGGTCTCCGGCCATGTCGGCTGCTTCCAGCCGGAGCCGGTGGTCGGGTCGGGGGCACTGTTCCTTGCCGACGACCAGATCCTGACCGCCGGACATATCTTCTTCGAGGCCTCGGGGGCGCGGCGGGGCAAATGCTTCTTCAGGCCGCAGACGCCCGGCTCGCAATGGCTGCCGCTGCTGCCGGACGCGGCCCATGCCCGCTTCGGCGCGGTGCCGCCGAAGCCTGGCTCCAATGACGATTGGGCGATCGTCAAGCTGGCCGCGCCGCTCGCCAATGCCGCACCCTTCGCGCCGGCCGACGTGCCGCCGAAGGCGGGCGACAAGCTGATCGTGGTGACGGCGCAGCCGGCGGGCTTCGAAAGCCAGGACCCGAACGTGCCGGTGGCGCAGGGATGCACCGTACGGCGCGTGCCGGTCTCGCAGCTCCTCGACGAGCTTCTACCGCTCCGATTGCGACGCGACCGGCGCGTCCTCGGGCGGCATGCACCTGACGCGGATCGATGGCGCGCTCTTCTTCCGCGGCATCACCATCTCGACCGGTCCGTGGCGCGACAAGGCGCTGCACGGCGCGCCCTACAATGAGCAAAAGGGCAGCGTGACGACGGCGCTCGGCACCGACGCGGCGATCCTCGCGGCGGGACGGGCACTGGCGGGGCAGTGAAGGCGTGCCGCAGAGTGGCCGTTGGGGCGATTCTGGGCTAAAGGGGCCGGGTCGGCACCGTTCCCTCCGGGGGCGGCGGCCCGACGGGTAACGGAGCGTCTGCTTGCTTCCCCAGATCTGGCCAGCGGTTCTCGCGCTCGGATGGATTCTCTTCGCCATCGCCGCCGGCGAGGGGGTCATCGCGGCGTTCGCCTTTGCCATCGGTGACGGCGAGGCGGTGACCTTCGTCGTCGCCACGGCGGTGACGGCGCTGTTTGCCGGGGCCTGCGTGCTGACCACCAAGGGGCGGCAGTTCGAATTGCAGTTCCGCGACGCGGCGCTGCTGACGGTGGTCTCCTGGTTCGTCGTGCCGGCCTTCGCCGCGCTGCCGCTGCTGGCGCCGCCGACGGGCGCTGTCCTTCGTCGATGCCTATTTCGAGATGGTCTCGGGGATGACCACCACCGGCTCGACGGTGATGACCGGGCTCGACGACCTGCCGCATTCGATCCTCCTGTGGCGCTCGACGGTGCAATGGATCGGCGGCATCGGCATCATCGGCCTCGCCATCGTCATCCTGCCCTTCCTCAAGATCGGCGGCATGCAGCTCTTCCGCCTGGAATCCTCCGACCGGACGGAAAAGGCGATGCCGAGGGTGCGCGGCATCGCCGCGGCGATCGGCCAGATCTACCTGACGCTGACCATCGCCTGCTTCCTCGCCTACTGGGCGCTCGGCATGACGCCGTTCGACGCGCTCAACCACGCCTTCACGACGCTGTGCACCGGCGGCTTCTCCACCCATGACGCTCCTTCGGCTACTACAAGAGCGGCGCGCTGCAATGGGCCGGGGCGGTCTTCATGGCGGCGGGCGGCATGCCGTTTCTCGCCTTCCTGCAGCTGGCGCGCGGCGGCAGCGCTGCGCGACCGGCTCGAGCCGCAGATCGTCGCCTATATCTTCACGCTGATCCTCGCCACGCTGCCGCTCGCCGCCTGGCTCTATTTCGCCCATGGCGACAGCGCCGGAGCGCGCGCTGACCCAGGCGGCCTTCAACCTCGCCTCGGTCATCACCACGACCGGCTACTCCTCGACCGACTATCTGACCTGGGGTGCGTTCGTCGGTCGGCTGGTTCTTCATCTTCACCTCGGTCGGCGGGTGCACCGGATCGACCGCCGGCGGCATCAAGATCTTCCGCTTCCAGATGATGTCGAGCATCGTCGCCCAGCATGTGCGCAAGACCATCCACCCGCATGTCATCCGGCCGGTACGCTACGGCACGCGGCGTCATCTCCGACGACCAGGCGGCCTCGGTCGGCACCTTCGTCTCGCTCTACCTGATGTCGCTGGCGGCCTTCGCGGTCATCCTCGCTGCGCTCGGCCTCGACACGCAGACGGCACTTTCCGCCGCGGCGACGGCGCTCGGCAATGTCGGCCCGGGGATCGGCGACATCATCGGCCCGGCCGGCAACTTCGCCAGCCTCGCCGACAGCGAAAAGATCATCCTCTGCGTCGCCATGATCATGGGACGCCTGGAGATCATCGGCGTTCTGCTGCTCTTCCTGCCGAGCTTCTACCGCTGACGGCAGGCGCTCGCCTCATCAGGCCGCAGACGATCGCAACTCGGAAGAACGCTATACGTCATCATATGGCACGGCGGCGACGCGCCGGCCCCGGCGTTACTGCAGACCCACTACGCTCCCGCGGACCCAAGAATTTGGTGCAATGTCGGCCGGAGCCTCGTCCCTCCGATCCCGCCGACATTGCTTTGCTTGAGCTTCGCCGGCGGCGGCCTCAGATGGCCCCGAAGACGATGGCTGCAATAAACACAAACGCCGCACACACAATTACCACTTGGACGGGTCGAGCATGGCTCATCGTCGTGCCTCCCGTGATCGGTAACGAAGTGATTCTACCCTGCGTCGCGACAGTGACGAAGCAAAAACGATGTTGCACCGCACAGGCGGCAAGGGGGGATTCGAGCCGATTCGAAATTCGATTTCACAGCATCGCCTTGCCGGTGGTTCCTCAACCGGGCGGTGCAAGCCGGCTGTGGAAGATTGACGGCCGGCGGGCGGCAGAATGCGGCGAGGATGAGGCCAGTTGCGCGCTTCTGTCAGTGCACGCGTCGTGGAGAAGGGCTCGGGCTTCAGTTGCCGTTGGCGCCGAAAGAGATGGTCATGCCGGCGAGCAGATGCTGGGTGAGAATGTCGGTCGACAGGCGGCCACCATCGACCAGTGGCGCGCTGTCGACGGTCGCGTAGCTGAGCTTGTATTCGCCGAAGAGCGAGACGTTCCGCCAGACCGGCACCTGAACGCCGGCGAGCGCCTGCGCGCTCCAGCCGTCGAGCTGGTATTCGAAAGTCTTCTGGCTGGCCGCCTGGCCCTGCAGCAACACCTCCGTGTGCGGGACGGACAGCCCCGCGCCGAGGCCGAAATAGGGCTGGAAGCGGCCGATCGGATCGAGCCGGTACATTGCGTTGAGCGTCAGCAGGTTGAGACCGTCGGTGAATTCCAGCGTTTGGTACACGGCGCCGACGGAGACGGTGCCGCTGGTTGTGCCGGTCGCGGTCACCACGGCGTTGGGATCGGCCCGCACCTTGGCATGGGTATAGTCGAGCATCACGCCCCAATGGGGATTGCTGTCGAACCAGTAGGTGCCGCGCAGGCCGTAATAGGGGGCGCCGCCGTCACCGACGAAGGAGAGGCCGAGCCAGGGCACGTCCTTGAGTGTGAAGTCGGTGCTGCCGTTCCGGTAGGTGACGTTGCTGTCGGCGCTGCCGTTCCAGCCCATATAGGTACCGAACTGGAATTCGGCCGCGGCGGGGCCCGTCATGGCGGCAAGGGCAAGCGCTCCGGCGGCACTGATGCGGATGGCGGTGATTCTTGTCATGATGAATTTCCGTCGGCGGGCGGTCTTGGGCGGCGGTCGAATCGATTCCCCCTAAGAGCAAGTCTTGCATCGCGGAACTTCCTTGGCCAATCGCGATTGAGGGAGAGAGGCGGGATTCCGGGCAAGTGTTGGCGGGGCGTCGCAGTGGCCGAACAAGGCCCCTTTTTCGCCGGGCGCAGCCTGTTAGCCTGCATCAGGCGAATCCGTCGACGGGTTGCCGCCGCAAAGGGCAGGAGGCATGACCATGGAACGCTTCAAGACGGCGCGCGATGCGGCGCACGCGCTGCGTCCGGACGTGCCTGTCTATTGCTTCAGGCCGAGCGTGCTCGCTGCCGATGCGACCACGTTCCGCAGGGCCTTTCCCGGCAAGACGGCCTTTGCCGTCAAGACCAATGGCGAGCCCCTGGTGCTGGAGACGCTGGCCAAGGTGGGCATCGACTGCTTCGACGTCGCCTCGCCGGCGGAGTTCGAGGCGGTGCACGCCGTCGCGCCGAAGGCCGAGCTTCTCTACATGCACCCGGTCAAGGCGCAGTCGGATATCCGTCTGGCGCTGGAGAAATACCGGATCCGCGTCATGGCCCTCGATCACGAGGACGAGGTCGCCAAGATCCTGCGGATCGTGCGCGGGCTCGACCTCGATCCGGAAGAGATCACGCTCTATGTGCGGCTGGCGGCGCGCGGCAATGCCGCCTATGAGCTGTCGAAGAAGTTCGGCGCCGCGCCGGGCCATGCGGTCGAGCTGGTCGAACGCATCGCCAAGATCGGCTTCAAGGTCGGGCTCTGCTTTCATGTCGGCAGCCAGGTCGAGGACACCGACACCTATGAGCGGGCGCTGGCCTCGGCCGCCTGGGTGCGGGGGCGCACCGGCGTTCCGCTTGCCGGGCTCGATATCGGTGGCGGCTTTCCGGCCGCCTATGGGCACGACCCGCGCCGCAAGGCGCCGGTAGTGCCCGAGACCGAGGCACTCATCGCCGAGGTCGTCCGCGAGGCCGAGGAATGGGGCTTCGACGACCTGCCGCTTGTCGCCGAGCCGGGGCGGGTGATCGTCGCGCGGTCGCTGTCGTTGATCGTGCGGGTGCTGCTGCGCAAGGGACGGCGCATCTACATCAATGACGGCATCTGGGCGTCGCTATCGGATTCCTGGACGGGCAAGATCACCCTGCCGGCGCGGCTGCTGCCCGATCCGGCCCGGCGCAAGCGCGCGGGCAATCCGGACACGCTCGCCGCCTTCCGCGTTTGCGGTGCGACTTGCGATTCGGTCGACATCCTGTCGCGACCCTTCTACCTGCCGGAGACGGTCGATACCGGCGACTGGATCGAGATCGGCCATATCGGCGCCTACAGCCTCGGGCTGCGGACGCACTTCAACGGCTTCTATCCCGACACCTTCGTCGAGGTGACGACGCCGTTCGAGGCGGGGGGCCCGGCGGAGAGCCTGGCTTCGCTGGAAACGATGGCTTAGAGCGGATCATCGTTCGATGGAATTGCTGATCCGCTCCAACTCTTTGTTTTTGTCGCAATCTCGGACGGAAAAGTGGTCTCCACTTTTCCTGTAATTGCTCTAGAGGTGGCCGCGGGCGGCCGTGACGACAGCGGCCGCGATCCGGTCGCAATGCCCTTTCGTGTTGAGGAGAAGCGGGTGCTCCTATACAAGAACCGCCGACCGGAACGTCCGGAGCCTGGCTATTGCGAGCGAGAAATATTCTGAAATGGTAACGCGCTACTTGGTCGGGCCGCGAAAGATTGCGACGATCGGAGTCGGCGTCGCTTTCGTTATTTTCGCGCTCAAATATATTGCATTCTATGTTACTGGCAGCGTCGCGCTCTATTCGGACGCGCTGGAGAGCATCGTCAATATCGCAACGGCGGTGGCGGCCCTGATCGCGCTTCAGGTGAGCGCCAAGCCGGCCGACGCCAACCACCCCTACGGCCACCACAAGGCGGAGTATTTCTCGGTGGTGCTCGAGGGCGTGCTGATCATCATCGCCGCCCTGTCGATCTTCCGCGAGGCCTATTTCGGCTTCCTCTCGCCGCAGCTTCCCTCCGCGCCGGCGCAAGGGTTGACGCTCAACGGTATTGCCGCCGTGCTCAACGCTATCTGGGGCTTCGTTCTCGTCCGCGAGGGGCGCCGGCAGAGCTCGCCGGCGCTCGTTGCCGACGGCAAGCACCTTTACACCGACGTCCTGTCCTCGGTTGGCGTCATCGTCGGCCTGACGCTGGCGATGGCGACCGGGCTACCGATCCTCGACCCGATCCTCGCCGCGCTCGTGGCGATCAACATTCTCTGGCAGGGCTGGGCGCTGATCCGTGAATCGCTTTCCGGGCTGATGGACGAGGCGGTGTCGCCGGAACTGCTGGAGAAGATCCGCCTGATCATCTCGGTCTACGCGGAAGGTGCGCTGGAGGCGCACGACGTGCGCACCCGCCACGCGGGGCGCATGACCTTCGTTGACTTCCACCTGGTCGTCCCCGGCCTCATGAGCGTTTCGGAGGCGCACGACATCTGCGACCGGGTGGAGAAGGCGCTGAGGGAAGAGATGACCGACGCGCTGATCACCATTCACGTCGAGCCGGAAGAAAAGGCCAAGCACCAGGGCGTCGTCGTGCTGTAACCGTGGTCTCTAACGCTTGCGCTAGATCAACGCGTCCCGTCGACGCTCCTGGTAGGCGAGCGGCATGCAAATTCAATTCAGCCGTCGCGGCGTAATGTTGGGATGCGCAGCGACCATCGGGGCGAGCATGGCCGGCTGTGCGGCCGATGGCACGCCGTCGCGCTATGAGCAGGAGGCCGGCGCCGAACGGGCGCCACTGCCGAAGGAGGCCGAGGCGCGCGATCTGGTCCGCTTCGCAACGCTGGCCGCCAACAGCCACAACACCCAAGCCTGGCGCTTCCGTCTCAGTGAGAACCGCGTCGATATCCTGCCGGACAGTGAGCGCCGCACGCCGGTGGTCGATCCGGACGACCATCATCTCTTCGCCAGCCTTGGGGCGGCGGCGGAGAACCTGACGATCGCGGCCGCAGCGCGGGGCCTCAAGACCGAGCCGGTGTTCGCGGCGGACGGCGAGGGAGTGGTGCACCTGGCGCTGACGCCATCGAACCCGGAGGCGTCATCGTTGTTCCAGGCGATCACCGAGCGACAATCGACGCGGGCCGACTATGACAGTCAGCCGCTCCCGTCCGAGACCTTGCGCCTGCTCGAGGCGGCTGGGACGAGCGATGCGGTCGATCTGATCCTGCTGACCCAGAAAAGTCGGATCGAGGCGGTGCTGGCGCTGATCCTTGCCGGGAATAGCGCGCAGATGCACGACGCGGCCTTCATGCGCGAACTGAAGCTGTGGATACGGTTCAACGAGCGCGAGGCGCTGTCGACGGGTGACGGTCTTTTCGCCGGTGCATCGGGCAGTCCGGCCCTGCCGAGCTGGCTTGGCCGGTTGATCTTCGGCCTCGTGGTCACGGCCGATGGCGAGAACGACAAGGCTGCCCGGCAGATCCGCTCGTCCTCGGGGCTGGCGATCTTCGTGTCGAAGGGGGACGACCCGGCGTATTGGGTCGCCGCCGGTCGAGCCGGCCAGCGCTTCGCCCTGACCGCCACCGCGCTCGGCCTGAAGCACGCCTTCGTCAATCAGGCCGTCGAAGTGCCGTCGGTGCGGACGGTGCTTGCCAAGGAGCTCGGTGTCGCCGGGCGGCGGCCCGACCTGATCATGCGCTTCGGGCACGGGCCGGACATGCCCCGATCACTGCGTCGGCCGCTTGATGCGGTGATTCTGTAACAGCCGCCAAGTCGCTGTTCCGAATCGGGATTCGCGATGGGGCAAGCGGTTGACGATTGCTTAAAATCTCGAGTCGCATTTTAGCGGCCATGATCCGTCGTGTTGCGTATCTGACGGCGATTGCCGCTCTTGGGCTGACCCTCACCGGTTGCGCGCTGAATATATTCGGCGGGCTCGGCGGCGAGCCGCGCGCGGCATGGCGCGACCAGGAGGAGGCCGCCTGCATGGCGAGCCGCGCCCCGGTGCTGCAGTCGGCCTATGTCGTGCCGGAATCGCGGATCAACGGGCGCGGTGCCTGCGGCATCTCCCATCCGCTGAAGATCTCAGCCTTCCAGGGCGGCACCATCGCGGTCGGGCCGACGGCGACGCTCGGCTGCCCGATGGCGGCCTTCCTCGATGCCTGGTTCCGGGATTCGGTGCAGCCGGCGGCGCTCGCCTGGTTCGGCTCGCCGGTGGTCGGCATCAGGCAGATCTCCAATTATTCGTGCCGGCCAATCGACAATATCCGCGGCAAGAAGCTGTCGGAGCATTCCTATGGCAACGCGCTCGACATTGCCGCCTTCAAGCTCGCCAACGGGCGCGAGGTGACGGTGCTGAAAGGCTGGCGCGGGGCTAACGACGAGCAGGGCTTCCTGCGCGAGGTCGAGGCGACGGCCTGCCAGCGCTTCAAGACCGTGCTCGGGCCGGGCGAGCGCTACCACGCCAACCATTTCCACCTCGATCTCGCCCATCACGGCAGGACGGGCACGTCGCGCTACTGCAATCCGACGCCGCAGGTGGTGCCGCCGATGCGGGCGCCTGTAGACGGGGCGCGGGTCGCCTATCTGGAGCAGGCGCCGGGCGAGATGCTCCAGAGCGGCGCCGCAGGATGTGGTCGACCAGAACCTCAGCGATCCCCTTGGCGTCTATCAGAGCCAGCAGGCGCGCGCGGCGCCGCCGCCGCCCCGGAAGCGGGGCTTCTTCGCCAGGCTGCTCGGCATCGGCTCGCCGGAGCCGCCGGCGGACGTGCCGCTGTCCTACGCGCAGTAACGGCTCAGGTCGTATCGCTGGCCACCGGTCGAAGGCCGGCGTCGATCGTCGGCTCGGCTTCCTGACGGGCACGAACGCGGTGGATCGAGAAGACTTGATCGAGGCAACGTTCGTGGCCGGCAAGCATGGCCGCCTGGGAAGTGGGGAAAAAGTCGAGGATCAACCCCGCCTTCATGAGCGCATATTCGCCCTCGTGACGGGTAAAGGTCTCCCGCAGACGCAGGAACGTCTGATAGTTGGAGTCCGTTTCCTGCTTGATACGCTCAAGCGGTGGTTCTTTGCCCAGTTCGCGCACGGCGCCATCTTCTGTCGCCGTCCCCACCCTTTCGATAGAAACAACTCGTTGCGAAATTGCTAAGAATTCGATGTTCATCGCGCTGTGGGTGATGCCGATACATCAACTTTTGACCGAGCTTCTTGGCGGTTTCCTGCGGCGTTGGGCCAAGCCCGCAAGCAGCAGAGCGTCGCCCATGGCGCGGCCCGGCCTGGTCGCGCCCAAGCGATGCCAGGTGGCTGGCGCCCATTGAATCCGAGCCGATATGGCCGCGCCTGTCGCCGCCCTTGACCGCCGTGCTTTGCCCGCTTTCGATATGGCTTGTGCCCGAGCCCTTTCAGCGCTTTGACGATCAGGCGGAGGCTCTGGCCGCGAGAGGCGACAGCCGGCACTCGACACGCGGGGGACCCTCGGCATAGACGGTGCGGATGATCCTGTCGCCTCGCCAGCGCGGGGCCTCACGTCACAGGGGAGACAGACATGCGTGCCGTTGCCTATAGCCATCCCGGCCCGATCACCGAGGCCGATGCCCTTGTCGATGTCGCGCTCGACTATCCGATGCCCGAGGCGCACGACCTGCTGGTTGATGTCGAGGCGGTCTCGGTCAATCCGGTCGACACCAAGCTGAGGCGTGGCGCCGATCCGGGCGACAGTCCGCGGATCCTCGGCTTCGACGCGGCGGGAATCGTGGCGGCGGTCGGCGAGGCGGTGACCCTGTTCAAGCCGGGCGACGCGGTCTTCTATGCCGGCAGCATCATGCGGCCGGGCAGCAATAGCGAATTGCATCTGGTCGACGAGCGCATCGTCGGGCGCAAGCCGACGACGCTCGATTTCGCCGGGGCGGCGGCGCTGCCGTTGACGGCGCTGACGGCGTGGGAGCTGTTGTTCGACCGCATCGGCGTCAGCCAGGGCCCCGACGCCGATCGGCGCTCGCTGCTCGTGGTCGGTGCCGGCGGCGGCGTCGGCTCGATTGCCGATCCAGCTCGCGCGCCAGCTCACCGGACTGACGATCATCGCCACCGCCTCGCGGCGGGCGACCGGTGACTGGGCGATGCGCCTCGGCGCCCACCATGTCATCGACCACGCCCAGCCCTTCGCGCCGCAGCTCGAGGCGCTCGGCTTTCCCGCGGTCGATATCGTCACCTGCTTCGCCGGCACCAAGGGGCACGCGACGACGCTGGCCGAGGTGGTCGCGCCGGAAGGGCATCTCGGCCTCATCGAGGGCGCCGACGGCTTCACGCCGGCGGATTTCGGCATGCTCTTCCAGAAGGCGGTGAGCCTGCATTTCGAGTTGATGTTCGTGCGCCCGCGGGCCGGGAGGCCGAGCATCATCCGCCAGCACGAGATCCTCGACACGGTCGCCGGCCTCGTCGAGGAAGGAACGCTGCGCTCGACATTGACGCGGACCCTGTCGCCGATCAGCGCCGCGACGCTGATGGAAGCGCATCGCCTCGTCGAGGCCGGCAGCATGATCGGCAAGGTGGTCGTCTCGGGCTGGCCGGACGTCACCTGAGGGCGGGGCGCTGCCAGGAGCCGGGCGTCCGGCTCCTTCTCCTCATTGTGGGCGCCGTCGGTCGTCTCGACGATATGCGAAGCCGTGACGGCGATAGAAGCCGAGCGCCGCCTCGTTCCTCTGGAAGGCCCAAAGCTCGAGCCGCTCTTCGGCATCGAAGGCCTTGGCGAGAAGGGCCGAGCCGATGCCCCGGCCATGGTGTGCGACATCGACAAAGAGATGGTCGACCCAGCCCGGCCGGAAGGCGATGAAGCCGAGGACATGATCGGTTTGCGGCGAGCCAGACCGTGCAGGTCGGAAGCACGTGATGGGCGATGAAAGCGCGGTCTTCCTCCGGCGTGTGGAGGACCGGCAGGTAAGGCAGGGCGGCGTCGATCGTACGGCGTAGAAGGGCCGCGATCGCCGCTGCATCGGCCTCGGTGGCGCGGCGAAGGGCGAAGGTGCTCATTTCTTGCCGAGCCCGCCGCCGGTTGGTGTGGTCACGATTACGGCTTCGCCGGGCTTGAGCACCGTCTGGTCGCAGCCTTCGAGGGTCTCGATATTGCCGTCGTTGCGGCGGACCTTGGTCGAGCCAAGTGCGCCGGGATCGCCGCCATTGAGGCCGTGGGGCGGGATCGTCCGGTGGGAGGAGAGGATGGCGCAGTCCATTTCTTCGAGGAAGCGGATGGTGCGCTCGGTGCCGCCGCCGGCCGAGAATGCGCCCTTGCCGCCGGAGCCCTCGCGGATGTGGAAATCCTCGAGCAGGACGGGGAAGCGGAATTCGAGGATCTCCGGATCGGTCAGGCGCGAATTGGTCATGTGCGTGTGGACGCCGTCGGTGCCGTCGAAGCCGGTGCCGTCGTTCATGCGGCCGGCGGGGGAGCCGGAGCAGATCGTCTCGTAATACTGATAGCTTCGCGTTGCCGAAGGTGAGGTTGTTCATGGTGCCCTGCGCCGAGGCCATGGCGCCGAGCGCGCCGAAGAGGCAGTCGGTGACGGCCTGCGAGGTCTCGACATTGCCGGCGACGACCGCGGCCGGATAGCGCGGCGACAGCATCGAGCCTTCGGGCAGGACGATGCGGATCGGCCGCAGGCAGCCGGCATTCATCGGGATGTCGCCCTCGACCATGACGCGGAAGCAATAGAGCATCGCGGCGCGGGTGACCGGTTCGGGCGCGTTGAAGTTGGTCGGTTGCTCGCGGCGACGTGCCGGTGAAGTCGACGGTTGCCTCGCGCTTGTCGCGGTCGACGCTGATCTTCACTTTGATCATCGCGCCCTGATCGGTTTCGACGGCGAATTCGGAATCGTGCAGCGCCTCGATGACGCGGCGAACGCTCTCGGCGGCGTTGTCCTGGACGTGACCCATATAGGCGCGGACAACATCGAGACCGAAATGCTCGACCATCTTCCTGACCTCGCGGACGCCCATCTCGTTGGCGGCAATCTGGGCGCGCAGGTCGGCGAGGTTCTGCGTCGGGTTGCGGCAGGGATAGGGATGGTCGGTGAGGACCTTGAGGATCTCGGCCTCGCGCAGGCGGCCGCGTTCGACCAGGCGGAAATTGTCGATCGAGCACGCCTTCCTCGTCGACATTGGTGGCGCGCGGGGTCATCGAGCCGGGCGCGGTGCCGCCGACATCGGCGTGATGGCCGCGCGAGGCCACCCAGAACAGAATGGTGGTCCCCGTCGGAATCGAAGACCGGCGTGCAGACCGTGATGTCGGGCAGATGGGTGCCGCCGTTGTAGGGGGCGTTGAGCGCGAAGACATCGCCGGGATGGATGTCGCCTTCGTTGAGGCGGATGATGGTCTCGACCGAGCGGTCCATCGAGCCGAGATGGACCGGCATGTGCGGCGCGTTGGCGACGAGGCGGCCGTCGCCGTCGAACACTGCGCAGGAGAAGTCGAGCCGCTCCTTGATGTTGACCGAATAGGCGGTGTTCTGCAGGGTCACGCCCATCTGCTCGGCGATCGACATGAAGAGGTTGTTGAAGACCTCGAGCATGACCGGATCGGCCTCGGTGCCGATGGCGACGCGCTTCGGCAGGGGAACGGCGCGGGTCATGACGACATGGTCGAGCGCGGTGATCGCCGCCTGCCAGCCGGGCTCGACGACGATGGTCTGGTGCGGCTCGATGATCGAGCGCGGGGCCCAGCGACTTTGACGCCGGGCTTCAGTTTCTCGCGGATGAAGACGCCGGCCTCGTGCCAGGCGCCAGCGGAATAGAAGCGGGTGGTGTCCTGCGGCTCGGGCGGCGTGCCGTCGAGCGCGGCGGCTTGCTCCTCGATATCGGCGCCGCCGCCGACCGCCTCGACCTCGAAGCTTTCGACCAGCACCGCCTTGCCCTCGAAAGTGAAGCCGAACTGCCGCCGATGCGCCGCCTCGAACGCGGTGATCATGTCGGGGATGGGGAGGAGAAGGGCTTTGATCCAGTGAGGGGGCATTCGCCTCGCCGGACCGCTCCAACACCGTCACCGGCAGGGGCGTGTCGGTGCCGTCGTAGCGAAGATGGGCGCGGGCGATGATGCTGATGTCGGCGCCGGGAACGCCCTGGCCGACGGAGCTCGGCGCGTCGCTTCGTCTGCAAGTTCCAATTCAAGTGCTTCAAGTGTCGATTCAACGCCGGCTCGCCAAGCGCTTCATCGACGGCGCGGCTTCGCGAAGCGCGGATGTCGGCGAGGCCCATGCCGTAGGCGGAGAGGATGCCGGAAAGAGGATGGATCAGGACCGTCTTGATGCCGAGCGTGTCGGCGACCATGCAGGCGTGCTGGCCGCCGGCACCGCCGAAGCAGTTCAGCACATATTCGGTGACGTCGTGGCCGCGCTGGACGGAGATCTTCTTGATGGCGTTGGCCATGTTCTCGACGGCGATATGCAGGAAGCCGTCGGCGATCTCGGCGGCGCTGCGGCCGTCGCCGATCGTGTCGCGCATCTCCTCGAAGCTGGCGGTGACGGCATCGGCGTCGAGCGGTGCGTCGCCGTCCGGGCCGAAGATATGCGGGAAATACGCCGGCAGCAGCTTGCCGACCATGACATTGGCGTCGGTGACCGCGAGCGGTCCGCCGCGGCGGTAGCTTGCCGGCCCGGGATCGGCGCCGGCGGATTGCGGGGCCGACCCGATAGCGCCCCTGCTCGTATTTGAGGATCGAGCCGCCGCCGGCGGCGACCGTGTGGATGCAGCATCATCGGCGCGCGCATGCGCACGCCGGCGACCTCGGTCTCGAAGGTGCGCTCGTAGTCGCCCTCGCAATGGGAGACGTCGGTCGAGGTGCCGCCCATGTCGAAGCCGATCAGCCGCGTGAAGCCGGCCCGCCGCGCAGTCTCGATCGCCGCGACGACGCCGCCCGCGGGGCCGGACAGGATCGCATCCTTGCCCTGGAACAGATCGGCCGCGGTCAGCCCGCCGGAGGACTGCATGAACATCAGGCGCGGGGAGGCCTCGTTCTCCCGTTCTCCGCCGCCGCCCGCCAGATCGTTGGCGACCTGCTCGACATAGCGGCGCAGGATCGGCGAGAGGTAGGCGTCGACGACGGTGGTATCGCCGCGGCCGACGAGCTTGATCAGCGGCGAGACCTCGTGGCTGACCGAGACCTGGGGGAAGCCCATCTCGCGGGCGAGCCTTGCGCACCTGGCGTTCGTGGTCGGGATGGGCCCATGCGTGCATGAAGACGATCGCGAGGGAGCGGATGCCGGCATCCCACGCGTCCCGCAGATCCGTCGCGGATCGCTTGCGAGGTCGGGCGCGATCTCTACCGTGCCGTCGGCGCGCACGCGTTCGGCGACCTCGACGACGCGCTCATAGAGCATCTCCGGCTTGACGATCTTCTTGGCGAAGATGTCGGGGCGGGCCTGGTAGCCGATCCTCAGCGCGTCGCGAAAGCCGCGGGTGATGAGGAGAAGGGTACGATCGCCTTTGCGTTCCAGAAGCGCGTTGGTGGCGACGGTCGTGCCCATCTTGACGCTGGCGATCTCTTCGGCGGGGATCGGCGCGCCGGGCGCAAGGCCCATCAGGTCGCGGATGCCGGCGATGGCGGCGTCGCGATAGGCGCCGCGGTTTTCCGACAGGAGCTTGGCGGCACGGATGCCGCCCTTGGGGTCGCGCGCGACGATATCCGTGAACGTGCCGCCACGATCGATCCAGAAGTCCCACTGCGCCACGTTCAGGCTCCCTGCCATTTCTCACGCGCCATGAAGAGCATGGGGCCGCCCGTGCGGGCAAGCCGGCAGGCCGTAACCATGGGGCTAATTTGCGACTAGGAATGCACGCATAGTTTGAATTATGCTTTGCCGTGAACTTCGCTTAGTTGCGTCTTGGGAGAGGGAGCTACTCCGATGGCCAAGGACGGGGCGTGGCGGAAGGTGCACGACTGGTTTGCCGGATGGTTAGGGGGGACCGATCCCGATGGCGGAAAAGAATTGCTTGAAGAGGCGCGTAACAGCCTGGCGGCAACCTGGGCGGTGGTCCAGGCGCAGATGGAGGCAGTACCGCCTCAACCGCCTCGCCTTCCGCAAAGCGCGATCGAGGAGATCGACACAGTCCTTGGCCAGTCCGACGGCCTGAGCTGGGCGAACCTCGACCGGGCCGAGCAGCTTGTCGTGGCGTGCATGGACGGTGACCTGCTCGACGAGGCCATCGCCCGTCGGCTGGCCGAGTTCGAGGGGCGCAAGCTTCCCGGCGCCGAGGCGGCGGCGAAGCGCTTCGCCGACATGATTGCCGCCAATGCGAATGTCGACCGAAAGCGCGCCTTCCTGCGCGGCATCGTTACCGACCTGCAGCACTATGCCCTCAGGGCGACCCAGGTGCGGCGGCTGCGGCGCTCGGCCATCAAGTTCGTCTCGGGCTGGTCGTTCTTCGCGCTACTGATCGCGCTGGTGCCGCTGCTGGCGTTCTTTCTGCACAGCTACTTCCCCGATTGGGGTGTGTCGAAGGCGATCGCCGACGTCATCGGGACCTTCCCGAACTACGGGCTCTACACGGCCGTCTCGTTCGGCCTGCTCGGCGCGCTGTTCAGCCGGTTCATCGCCTTCCAGCGCGGCTATCTCACCGTCCCGCTCGACGATGCGGAGGCCTATTACAGCCGGGGCAATATCCGGCTGCATATGCTGATCGGCACGGTCGGGGCGATGATCATGTATTTCATCGCCGCTTCCGGACTGATCCAGGGTGGGCTCGTTCCCGATGTCAAGAAGCTGACCTTCGAGGCCGCGGCGGCGGTGACTGATCCGGCGGCGTTGGGCGGCGCGACGGCGCCTGTCGCAGCGCCACCGGCGACGGGGCAGGACTCGACGAAGGAACTTGGCGTGGTGACGGTCATCAACGAATGGACCGACCGGGCGCTGGTACCCTCCAGGAACCTGGCACTGCTGATCGTCTGGGCGCTGGTCGCCGGCTTCTCCGAGCGGCTCGTTCCGAACCTTCTGGAATCGACCGCGAGCTCGATCGAGGCGCGGGCCGGCAAGCCTGAGAAGCCGGCCGGTACGTGAGCGCGCGCGTCTAGGTTTCGCGCGCGGCAGAGGCTAGATTGCACCCCGACACTTGAAGTCATGGGGTCTTTATGCGCGCAGTTGCAATGGGCACGGCGGCGGTCGCCGCTTGGCTTGGACTGGCCGGTCTGGCCGAGGCCGCCTGCGATGGGCCGGTGCTTTTCGCCGACAGTTTCGACAGCTTCCAGTCGACCTGGGGGAGTCCAGCGACGCCTTCAAGGTGGAGAACGGCGCGCTGGTCGTCTCGCCGGCGGCGAACCACTATTTCTGGGCGCCGAACAATGCCGCCTTATACGACAATATCGACCTGTGCGCCGACGTGACGACGGTGACCGGCGTCGATCCACTCGATGCCAAGGCGGGCCTCGTCTTCTGGTATGTCGACGTCAATAATTTCTATGTCTTCGAGATCGCGCCGAACGGCAAGGCGAGCGTCTGGCGGCGCCAGCGCGGCAAGTGGCTGCCACAGGTCAACTGGGAGAGCGCCGAGGGTGCCAATCCGGGCGATGGCGCCACCAATCAGCTTCAGGTGACGACCGACGGGTCGCAGGCGACCTTCTCGGTCAATGGTACCGTGTTCAAGACGCTGACCGGGTCGCCGCCCGACAATGGCCAGGAGATCGGCATTCTCGTCGTCTCGCCGGCCAAGGGAGCCGCCACCTTCACTTTCGACAATCTGAAGGTGACCAGGCCCGTGCCGCCCAAGCCGGCGCCGGAGCCCACTCCCGAGGCAGCGCCGGCTGCCGATGCTGGAGTGCCCAGCGACACGGCCCCCGCGGCCGCGGCGCCTGCCGCGGAAACGCCGGCCGCACCCGAGACACCGCCGGCGGCGAAGGAGACGGCACCGGCCCCACTTGACGCGCCTGCCGCGCCGGCGACGCCGGACGCCGCTCCCGCGGCTAAGCCGGAGGCCGCGCCGGGGAACGCACCCTGACGCCGATCGCGGCCTTGCGGCCGAGCGCGACGACGATCGCCACCGCGACGGCGAAGGCGATCATGGTCGTGTCGACGGTCTCGCCGAGGAAGATCGCGGCGATGGCGAAGGTGATGAAAGGCTGGATGAGCTGAAGCTGGCCGATGCGGGCGACGCCGCCGAGCGCCAGCGCCGCGTTCCAGATCGCATAGGCGACGAACTGGGTCATGACGCCGCTATAGGCGAGGCCGATCCAGGCCGAGGCCGGGATCGCGGCCATGTCGGGCGGCCATAGCAGAAGGCAGGCGAGAAGCGCCGGCGGCAGGCTGATGACCAGCGCCCAGGCGATCACCTGCCAGCTCGGCAGGGCGCGCGACTGGAGGGCGGCGATGGTGTAGCCGATGCCGGTGGCGGTGATGGCGACGATGAGGAACAGGTCGCCAACGGCAAGGCCGACATCGCCGTCGCGCAGGGCGAAGGCGACGACCAGCGCCGCGCCGACAAGGCTGAGCAGCCAGAAATAGGCCGACGGACGCTCATGGGCGATGGCGGCCGCGGCGATGGCTGTGCCGAGCGGCAGGAGGCCGAGGACGACGCCGCCATGGGCCGCGGGCACGCTCACCGAGGCGAAGGCGATCGCGGCCGGAAAGACGACGACGAGCAGGGCGGAGACCATCGTCAGGCTGGCGAACCGGCCGCGCGGCAGCGGCGGGCGCACGACAGCGAGAATGGCGAGGCCGATGACGCCGCCGATCGCGGCGCGCGCCGCCGTGACGAACCACGGATCGAGGCCGCCGGCGACCGCGGCGCGGGTGGCGGGCAGCGAGCCGCCGAAGATTGTGACCGCAAGGAGGCCAAGCAGCAGGCCGGCGGCGGGATTGGTGCGAGGCATGGAGCTAACCGAAACCGAGGAAAGACGGGACTTTTAGCGATCGTTAAGGGTCGACGCCAGCGCATGGCAGCATCCCGTGCCGACAGGCTCGCCTGACGACCGCGATTCGCCTAGTCTCAAGCCCATGAGCATGTGGCAGAGGATCAGCGGGGCGGCAGGCAGCGGCGTCGAGGCGGTGGGAGCACTGCTTGATCGCGTCGGTGGCCTGTTCAGCGGAATCAGCGATCCGGCGGCACGCCGCCAGGTCGCCTTCTCCGTCGCCATCATCGCGCTTTCGGCCAAGATGGCGAAAGCGGACGGAATCGTGACGTCCGACGAGGTGGCGACCTTCCGGTCCCTGTTCTCCATGCCGGCAAGCGAGGAGCGCAATGTCGCGCGCCTGTTCGACCTCGCCAAGCAGGACACGGCCGGTTTCGAGAGCTACGCCGCCAAGATCGCCGCCATCTACGGGGACGACCGCCAGGGGCTCGAGGATGTCATCGACGGGCTGTTCGCCATCGCCAAGGCTGACGGCGCGGTGCACGAAGGCGAATTCGCCTATCTGCAGCGAGTCGCGTCGATCTTCGGGTTCTCGGAAGCCGCGTTCGAGCGGATCGCGGCGCGCCATGTCGTGCCGGAAGAGGGCGACCCCTATGTCATCCTCGGCGTCGAGCGGTCGCTCTCGATGGATGCGATCCGCCGGCAATACCGGCGCCTGGTGACGGAGAACCATCCCGACCGCAAGATCGCCGAGGGCCTGCCCGAGGAGTGCATCTCGATCGCGACCGAGCGCCTTGCGACGATCAACAGCGCCTTCGAGCGGATCGAGCGCGAGCGCCGCCCGGCGTGACAGGGGCCGTCTGACCGGGCCCGCCTGACCGGGGTTGACGCGCGCGGGGCTCTGACCGGAAGATGGGCCATGCGCAGGATCATCGTCCTCGTCTTCGCCGCGTGCCTGATGGCGGTTAGCCTGCCCGCGATGGCGGGCGAGCGCATCGCGCTGGTCATTGGCAATTCCGGTTATGCCGGCACCTCGTCGCTGACTAATCCGAAGAACGACGCCGAGCTGATGGCGAAAACGCTCGACCTCGGTCGGATTCTCGGTCACCAAGCTGATCGATGCCGATCAGCGCGCGATGAAGCAAGCGATGCTCGATTTCGGCCGCAAGCTTCGCGAAGGGGTGGATGCCAGCGTCTTCTATTACGCCGGACATGGCGTCCAGTCCCACGGCGTGAACTACCTGATCCCGGTCGATGCGAAGATCGCCGACGAAGCCGAACTCGATCTGCAGGCGGTCGACGTCAACGCCTTCCTCGAAGTGATGGAAGGCTCGTCGTCGAAGGTGAACATCGTCATCCTCGATGCCTGCCGCAACAATCCCTTCGTCACCGCGTCGCGCTCGGGCACGCGCGGGCTCGCCATGGTCAGTGCGCCGCGCGGGACCTACATCGCTTATTCGACCGCGCCGGGGCAGGTGGCGCAGGACGGTGCAGATGGCCACAGCCCCTATACGGAGGCGCTCGCCGCCGCGATCCAGCGGCCGGGCCTGCAGCTCGAGGACACCTTCAAGGTGGCGCGGCGGGCCGTGCTCAAGCAGACGGCGGACAAGCAGATCCCTTGGGAATCAAGCTCGATCGTCGGCGATTTCTACTTCCGGCCACCGGCGGTTGGCGGCGATGCGGCGGGCAACCAGATCGCATCCGTGTCGCCGGCCGACACCGTGGATGAGGGCGCGGAGACATCCTTCTGCAAGAGCGGCAAGCTTCTGTTCGCGGACGATTTCAACCGCCCGACGAAGCAATGGGGAAAGCCGAGTGGCGATCTCGATTTCAAGGACGGCAAGCTCGTCATCAGGGCAAAGCCCGACTATGCGCGCTGGCAGGAGAGCAGCGCGGGAACTTACCACGACGTCGATGTTTGCGTGGACGTGACCACGGTCGCCTCCAGCGATATGGAGGACTGCTATTTCGGCGTCGTCTTCTGGTATGTCGACGACAAGAATTTCTACGCGTTCCAGATCGGTCCCGACGGCACCGCCTCGGTCTGGCGCAAGAAGGGTGGAGACTGGCAGGAGCAGATCGACTGGTCCGACACGCCGCTCGTCGCGAAGGGAGGCGGCGAGACCAATACGGTGGGCGTCGCGGTGCGCGGCGGCGCGGTCTCGTTTTACATCAATGGTGGTCTCTTCAAGACCCTCACGGACACGCCGCCCAAGGGCGGACGGAAGGTCGGCGTCCTCGCGGCCTCGCCGAAGAAGGACCGGGCGACCTTCGCCTTCGACAATTTCCAGGTCAGCGATCCCGGGTGATCCGCCTTGGCGCTACGCCCGCCCAGATCAGGCTTCCGCGGTCTGTGTTGTGACGACCGTCACTGATTTCATCGGTTCCGAATGCATATTGGGCGCGGTTCCGGCCAATACCGGCCGGGCGCGTTATCACAATGGATTGCTCTCGTCTAAATTGACACGCCGAACACGCCGGGTTTGTATGTGCGCCTGCGGCGGATGTGCCGAAGATGGGGGTTTGTTGTGCTGGGGAGAGAACACATGCGCAGTCTTCAATTGACTTTGGTGGCCGTCATTGCCGCGACTGCACTGAGTGCGGGAGCGGCCCAGGCGGCCTGCAGCACCGACAATGCTTCGTATCAGGATACGTTCGACAGCCTGAACCCGACTTGGGGCAAGGGTGACAACGAAGTGAGTGTCGATGGCGGTCAACTCGTCATCAAGCCGAAGGCGAACTTCACCCGATGGCTGCCGAGCAATGCCGGCATCTACGACGACGTCGACATCTGCACCGACGCGACGACCGTCAGTGCCGGCGATCCGAAGGACAGCTATTTCGGGCTCGTCTTCTGGTATGTCGACAACAAGAACTTCTACACCTTCCAGGTCGGTCCCGACGGCAGCGCCTCGGTGTGGCGCAAGCAGCGTGGCCGCTGGCTGTCGCAGATCGGCTGGACCAAGACCGACCTGATCAAGCAGGGCGACGGAGCATCCAACGAGGTCCGGGTCACCACCAAGGGCGCCGATGCGTCCTATTTCATCAACGGCCAGCTCTTCAAGGAAGCGCAGGGCGTGCCGCCTGACAACGGCCAGCAGGTCGGTGTCATCGCGGCCTCGCCGAAGAAGGCCGTCGCGACCTACTCCTTCGACGATTTCGTCGTCGTCGAGCCGGCGGCGACCAACTAGGGTGAACCGCCATCTCGGCCGGCGACCCAAGCGCCGGCCGGGCATGGCGGACTTTTGTAGGGGCTCGGGCGATACTTCCGGCTGAAGAGCAGGGGCATCGGCCGAGCCCGACATTCAGGCGGCGACCTCTCCTCCGGCTTCAGGGCCGGGCGCGGGTCGTCGCTTTTTCGTGGCCGGCCATCCGATCGGGTGAACTGAATGGAATTCCCGCCGGTCGCGCCCGAGCAGCGGCGCTCCCCCAATCACGGCCCGCGCGCTGCCGGCAAGCCGCTCGACACCCTCATTTTGCACTACACCGGCATGGAATCGGCGGAGGGCGCGCTCGCCTGGCTCTGCGATCCGGCCTCGCAGGTTTCGGCGCATTATTTCGTCTTCGAAGACGGCCGCGTCGTCCAGATGGTTGAGGAGGGGCGGCGGGCGTGGCACGCGGGCGTGTCGTCCTGGGCCGGCGAGACCGACATCAATTCACGCTCGATCGGCATCGAGATCGCCAATCCCGGTCATGAATTCGGCTATCGCGATTTTCCGCCCGTCCAGATCGCAGCGGTGATCGCGCTCTGTCGCGGCATCCTTTCGCGCCATCTCATCCCGCCAGAGCGGGTGCTCGCCCATTCCGACGTGGCGCCGATGCGCAAGGAGGATCCGGGCGAGCGCTTTCCCTGGGACGTCCTGCATGACGCCGGGGTCGGGCACTTGGTGCCGCCGGTGCCGATCACGCAGGGCGCGGTGCTGAAGATTGGCGACAGGGGCGAGGCAGTCGCCGGGCTCACATCCCGATTCCGCCAATACGGCTACGGCCTTCAGGCGGAATCGGAATTTGATCTTGAGGTGGAGGCGGTCGTGACCGCCTTTCAGCGCCACTTCCGGCCCGAGCGGGTCGACGGCATCGCCGACGTCTCGACCGCCTTGACCCTCGACAGGCTGATCGACGCGCTTGGCTGACGCGCGGCGATCGTGCCGGTCAGACCGCCGGGTACCGGTGGCGGAGCGAGGGGCAGGGCTTGACCCGGAGGACGCGCGCTGTCATCTCCGCCATGCCAGTTGGCCGGACGGCCGCTCCGGCAGGCTCGAAAGGGCGCCGGGGAGGAAAGTCCGGGCTCCATGGAGACACGGTGCCGGATAACATCCGGCGGGGGCGACCCCAGGGAAAGTGCCACAGAAAGCAAACCGCCCGGCCGGAGCGTTCGCGCAACGGCCGGTAAGGGTGAAAGGGTGGGGTAAGAGCCCACCGCGGGACCGGTAACGGGACCGGCACGGCAAACCCCACCGGGAGCAAAACCGAATAGGGGTGGCGCGGGGCTTTATGCCTCAGGCTTGTCTTCAGCCCAGCCGCCCGGGTTGGTTGCTTGAGGCGCCGGGCAACCGGCGTCCCAGAGGAATGGCCGTCACGCGGCGGAAACGCCGCCATACAGAACCCGGCTTACAGGCCATCTGGTGCCTTCGGGATGCCGCCGTCCGAACAGGGCGGCGGCATCGCCATTTGGCGGCCCCATTTGCCGGGCAGTCCGCCGGAAGCGCCCCTTTTCGCACCAATTCAAACCAAATCTTAAGCTTAATGGTTTCTCATGGAGCAAGCGCCGGTTGGGCCGTCGCGTGTCGTCGAGTTCCATTGACTGCCCTCGAAATCCCATGGTATCCCATGTAATCCCGGAAAGGGGTTGGCGCTTCATGGTCGCCACGACCGCATTTCAGAACGCCAACGTGATCCCCGCCAACGCCTTTCGGCAGCCGTCACCCGATGGCTGCCAGCCTTGGGATGCAGCCACGGAGGCCGCGACGGCGCTTCGGGCTTCCGGCGGAAGGGGCGATGGACGAGTTCGTATCTACCTTCACCAACCGGCTCGACGCCAAGGGACGGGTGTCGATCCCGGCATCGTTTCGCGCCGTGCTGGCGGTGGATGGGTTCGACGGGCTCTATTGCTGTCCGACGCTCGACCGGCAGGCGGTGGACGCGGGCGGCAACCGCTTCCGCGAGACCATTCGCTCGAGCCTGTCGCAGTTCGAGCCCTTCTCGGAAGACCACGAATTCCTGTCGACGACGCTGATCGGCGAGAGCGAGATCCTGAAGATCGATCAGGACGGGCGCGTCATCCTGAGCGAAGCGCTGAAGGCGCATGCCGGGATCAGCGACAAGGTCACCTTCGTTGGCCAGGGATACAAGTTTCAGATCTGGGAACCCGACCGCTTCGCCGCCTACCGGGAAGAGGCCAAGAACCGGCTGCGCGACATTCGCAAGCGATTGGGACCAGGCCACCGCGCGACGGGCGCCCAATCGGGGGTGGCGGAACGATGACGGGTCACGACACCAATAACGACGGTGTCGATGGCGGACCGGCTCGTCATGTTCCGGTGCTGATCGAGGAGGTTTTGCGTTATCTCGCGCCCGGCGCCGGTGGCACTTTCATTGACGGCACCTTCGGGGCCGGCGGCTACAGCCGCGCCATCCTCGACACCGGAGCCTCGGTCATCGCCATCGATCGCGATCCGACGGCGATCGCCGGTGGAGCCGAAATTCAGCGTGCGGCAGGCGATCGTTTGACCCTGGTCGAGGGGCGCTTCTCCGATCTGGACGCGATCGCGCGGGCGCATGGCCATGAGCGGGTCGACGGTGTCGTGCTCGATGTCGGCGTCTCCTCCATGCAGCTCGACACGGCCGGCGCGCGGATTCTCCTTCCGCCTCGACGGGCCGCTCGATATGCGCATGGGGGCGGAGGGGCCGAGCGCCGCCGATGTGGTCAACACCATGGAGCCGGCGGCGCTGGCGCGGATCATCGCGGTGCTGGGCGAGGAGAAGAAGGCCAAGCGCGTCGCCAGCGGCCATCGACAGGGCGCGGCGCGATCAGAAGCTGTCGGGTACGCTCGAACTCGCCGAGATCGTCGCCGGCGCGGTCGGCAGGCGTTTCGACGAAGTATCCATCCGGCGACGCGCACCTTTCAGGCGCTGCGCATCTTCGTCAATCGCGAGCTCGAGGAACTGGCGGAGGCGCTCGCCGCCTCCGAGCGGATCCTCGGCGAGGGCGGTCGGCTGGTCGTGGTCGCCTTTCATTCGCTCGAGGACCGGATCGTCAAGCGGTTCCTCGCCGACCGGTCCGCCAGGACGGCCGGTGGTTCGCGCCACATGCCCGAGCAGAGCATCGCCGCGCCGACCTTCGCGCTGCTCTCGCGCGGCACGGTCGAGGCGGGCGAAGCCGAGATCCGTCGCAATCCACGCGCCCGCTCGGCGCGGCTGCGGGCGGCGCGGCGCACGCAAGCGCCTGCTCGTCCGCTCGATCCCGGCGCGATCGGCGTTCCGTCATTGCCTGCGTTTGGTCCCGGAAGGGGGTGAGTATGGGTCGCATCTTCAACTTCGTACTTCTCGCCGCGATGATCGTCGGCGCGATCGTCACCTACGACATGAAGCACAAGGCCGAACTCGCCGCCGACCGTGTCGCCAAGCTGCAGGCGAATATCGCCAAGGAGAAGAACGCCATCCAGCTGCTCAAGGCGGAATGGTCGATGCTCGACCAGCCGGCGCGCCTGCAGACGCTGGTGACGCGCTATTCCGACTACTTCCAGCTTCAGACCTTCAATTCGGACCAGATCGCCACGATCGACGAGATTCCGCTGCGCCCGATCACGCCCGACGAGGGCGCGCCGGGCCCGATGGTCGCCGCGTCCCATACGCGCACGGCAAGCGTCGCCGAATAGGACATTGCCATCATGAGCGGCTCCGACTTTCCTGCCATGTCCACCGAGGCTCCCCGCCGGACTGCGCGTCCGCGGCAGCAGCAGAGCGGGCGCGGCGGGCGGATCCGAGGGCGGATCCATGTCGCGATGGTCGTCTTCGCGCTCGCCTATCTCGCCATCATCGGACGACTGATGCTGTTCGGCGTGATGGACACGAGCGACACCCACTCGGGCGTCGGCGCCAGCGATGCGATGGCGACCAGCCGTCCCGACATCGTCGACCGCAACCACGATATCCTGGCGACGGACATCAAGATGTCGTCGCTCTATGCCGAGCCGCGCAACATCCTCGATCCGGACGAGGCGGCCGAACTGATCACCGGCGTGCTGCCCGACCTCAACGCGAGCGCGCTGCGCAAGAAGCTCTCCGGCAATGCCGGCTTCGTCTGGGTCAAGCGCGAGATCACGCCGATCCAGCAGGAACAGATCCACGCCCTCGGTATTCCTGGCATCGGATTCCTTAGCGAGAACAAGCGCTTCTATCCGGGCGGACCGACCGCGTCGCATATTCTCGGGCTGGTCAATGTCGACAATCAGGGCATTGCCGGCATGGAGAAATATGTCGACGATCACTGGCTGCGCGACCTTCATGCCGCGGGCTTCGCGCGCGGCGAGGACCTCGAGCCGGTCATGCTGTCGATCGACCTCAGGGTCCAGCACGTCCTGCGCGACGAACTCGTCAAGGCGGTCGACCGCTACCATGCCGTGGCGGCGGCGGGAGTCGTTCTCAACGTCCATACCGGCGAAGTGCTCGGCATGGTCTCGCTTCCAGACTACGATCCGAACGACCCGGTCGACGCGCTGAAGCCGGACCGCATCAACCGGATGACCGCCGGCGTCTTCGAACTCGGCTCGGTGTTCAAGAGCTTCACCCTGGCAACCGGTCTCGACACCGGAACGGTCACGCTGAAGAGCAAAGTGGATGCGACGCATGCGCTTCACTATGGCCGCTTCACCATCCACGACTTCCACGCCACCCACCGGGTGCTCACCGTGCCGGAAGTCTTCACGCACTCCTCCAATATCGGCGCGGCGCGCATCGCCCTGAAGTTCGGCGGCGACGTGCAGCAGGAATATTTCCGGCGCTTCGGTCTGCTCTCCAAGATGAAGACCGAACTGCCCGAGATCGGCACGCCGATCGTGCCGAGCAAGTGGTCGGACATCACCACCATCACCGCCGCCTTCGGCCACGGCATCGCGGTGACGCCGCTGCAGGTGGCGGCGGGCGACGCGGCATTGATGAACGGCGGCAAGCTCATACCGCCGACCTTCCTGCCGCGCACGCGCGAGCAGGCCGATGCGATCGCCAAGCAGGTGGTCAAACCGTCGACCAGCCTCGACCTGCGCTATCTCTTCCGGCTCAACGTCGAAGTCGGCTCGGGCCGTCAGGCCGCCGTTCCCGGCTACATGGTCGGCGGCAAGACCGGCACGGCGGAGAAGGTGATCGACGGGCGCTACGATTCGCACCGGCGGCTCAATTCGTTCCTTGCCGCCTTCCCGATGGACGACCCGCAATACGCCGTACTGGTGGTGATCGACGATCCGAAGCCGGAGAAGCCGGGCATGTACGCGACCGCCGGCATGAACGCGGCGCCGACCGTCGGCGCCGTTATTCGCCGCTCCGCCGCCCTGCTTGGGGTAAAACCGATCGAGAACGAGGGCGGCGCCGCCGCCATTCTTGCATCAAATTGAGACCGCAGACCGGGCTCGCCCAGTGAAACGCACAACCGAACGACACCCATGCAGCTTGGAGACCTCGCCACCGCCGATGTAAGCGTACCGCCGGGCGCTGGTGCCACTGAGATTGCCGGAATTGCCGCCGACAGCCGGGCTGTCGGGCGGGGTTTTCTGTTCGCGGCGCTGGCCGGGACGGCGACCGATGGCGCGCGCTTTGCCGGCGACGCGGTCAAGCACGGCGCGTCGGCGATCCTCGCCGGCAAGGACGCGCGGCTCGACGAGGGACTCGGCGTGCCGGTCCTGCGGGCGCCCGATCCGCGGCTGGCACTGGCGAGAATAGCGGCGCGCTTCTATCCGCTCCAGCCGGAGCACCTGGCCGCGGTTACCGGCACCAGCGGCAAGACCTCGACCGCAGCCTTCGCCCGCCAGATCTTCGCCGCCGCCGGCTTCGAGGCGGCAAGCATCGGCACGATCGGCGTGGTCAGCCCCAAATTCACCGAATATGGCAGCCTGACGACGCCCGATCCGGTGTGGCTACACCTCACCCTCGACCAGCTCGCCCGCCAGGGCGTCACCCATGCGGCGCTGGAGGCGTCCAGCCACGGCCTCGACCAGCGGCGCCTCGACGGGCTGCGGCTGGAGGCCGCCGGCTTCACCAATCTCGGCCGCGACCACATGGACTACCACCCGACGGTGGAGGACTATCTGGCGGCCAAGCTGCGCCTCTTCAGCTCGATCCTGCCACGCGGCGGCACGGCGGTCGTCAACATGGACGATGCCCATTCCGAGGCAGTCGTCATCATGGCCCAGCGCCATGGCCAGACGCTGATCCGCACAGGCCGGGCAGGGACCGAGATCAGGCTTGTCGACCTGACGCCGGACGGTTTCCGTCAGATGCTGACGCTCGATGCCTTCGGGCAAAGGCGCAAGGTCGCCCTGCCGCTCGCCGGGACGTTCCAGGCGGAGAACGCGCTCATCGCCGCCGGGCTCGCCATCGGTGCCGGTGTCGAGATCGAGGCGGCTTTCGCCGCGCTCGAGACGCTGGAAGGCGCGCCCGGGCGGCTCGAACTGGTCGGCCACAAGGCGAATGGCGCGCTGATCTTCATCGACTACGCCCACAAGCCCGACGCTCTTGCCAGCATGCTGGCGGCGCTCAGGCCGATGACCGGGAAGCGGCTCGTCGTCGTCTTCGGCGCCGGCGGCGATCGCGATGTCGGCAAGCGTCCGCTGATGGGCAAGGCGGCGAGCGAGGCGGCCGACGTCGTCATCGTCACCGACGACAATCCACGCTCGGAGCAGCCCGCCGCGATTCGCAAGGCGATCATGGCGGCCGCGCCCTCGGCGATCGAGATCGGCGACCGGGGCGAGGCGATCCGCAAGGCGATCGCCATGCTGGCACCGGGCGACGTGCTCTGCGTCGCCGGCAAGGGTCATGAGACCGGCCAGATCATCGGCGCCGAACGCATCCATTTCTCCGACCACGAAGTCGTGCGCGCGGCGCTGGCCGACGAGGAGGGCGCATGAGCCAGCCCTTGTGGAGCTACGAAGCTTTTCTCGAGGCAACCCGCGGCCGTCCGGTCGGCGACCAGCCGCGGTCGATCAGCGGGATCTCGATCGACAGCCGGGCAGTCGGCGAGGGCGAGGCCTTCTTCGCCATCAGGGGCGATCGCTTCGATGGCCATGACTTCACCAGCATGGCGCTGGCGGGGGGCGCCGCGACAGCGGTCGTCGCCGAGGAGAGGCTCGCGGGACTCGGGCACGTCACCGGCTCGCTGACGGTGGTCGACGACGTGCTGATGGCGCTCGGCGCGCTCGGCATCGCGGCGCGCGAACGCTCGGGCGCCAGGATTGCGGCGATCACCGGCAGCGTCGGCAAGACCGGCACGAAGGAAATGCTGGCGCGGGCGCTGGCGCCGGAAGGCGCGGTCCACTATTCGCCCGCCTCCTTCAACAACCACTGGGGCGTGCCCTTGTCGCTCGCCCGCATGCCGCTTTCGGCGCGCTATGGCGTCTTCGAGATCGGCATGAACCATGCCGGCGAGATCGAGGTGCTGACCCGGCTGATCCGCCCGCATGTGGCGCTGATCACGACGGTCGAACCGGTGCATCTGGAATTTTTCGACAGTGTCGAGGGGATCGCGCGCGCCAAGGCCGAGATATTTCTCGGTGTCGAGCCGGGCGGGGCGGCGATCCTCAATCGCGACAACCCTCATTTCGACCTGCTTGCCGATGCGGCGCGGGCGGCCGGCATCGAGCGGATCGTCGGTTTCGGCGAGCACGCGCAGGCCGAGGCACGCCTCGAACTGGTCAAGCTCAAGCCGGAATGCTCCTGCGTCTCGGCCAACATTCTCGGCGAGCAGGTCTCCTACAAGCTCGGCGCGCCGGGCCGGCATATCGTCCAGAACAGCCTCGGCGTGCTTGCCGCGGTGGCGCTGCTGGGCGGCGACCTCGCCCGGGCGCTGCTGGCGCTTGCCGACATGGCGCCGCCGGGTGGGCGCGGCTCGCGACACCTGTTGCGGCTGCAGGTCGGCAAGGCGCTGCTCATCGACGAGAGCTACAACGCCAATCCGGCCTCGATGCGCGCCGCGATCGCGCTGCTCGGCCAGGCGCAGCCCGGCAAGCACGGCCGGCGGATCGCGGTGCTCGGCGACATGCGCGAACTCGGCGAGGACGCGGCGGCGCTGCATGCGGGCTTGGCGGAGCCGCTGGCCGAGGCGAAGGTCGACACGGTCTTTCTCGCCGGTCCCCTGATGGAGGCGCTCAACGAGGCCCTTCCCAAGGCGAAGCGCGGCGGCTATGCGGAAGCCGCCGACCGGCTCGAGCCGCTGCTGCTCGACGCGATCCAGCCCGGCGACGTGATCATGATCAAGGGGTCGAATGCCAGCCGCATGGGTTCGCTGGTGGCGACCCTCAAGGCGCGTTTCGCGCCGGGAGGCGCCATGTCCGAGGACCGGCAGGACCAGGAAACCGTCTGATGCTCTATCTTCTCGGCCTGCTCGCCGATCAGGTCTCGGTGCTCAACGTCTTCCGCTACATCACCTTCCGCACGGCCGGCGCGACGATCACCTCGATCATCTTCGTCTTCCTGTTCGGGCCGACGATCATCGCGGCGCTGCGGGTCAGGCAGGGCAAGGGCCAGCCGATCCGTGCCGACGGGCCGAAGAACCACATCATCACCAAGACCGGCACGCCGACCATGGGCGGGCTGATGATCCTGTCGGGGCTGCTCTTCTCGACGCTGCTGTGGGCCAATCTCGCATCGATCTATGTCTGGCTGGTGCTGCTGGTGACGCTCGGCTTCGGGCTCGTCGGGCTCTATGACGACTATCTGAAGGTCACCAAGCAGACGCACAAAGGATTTTCCGGCCGGCTGCGCCTGCTGATCGAGTTCCTCGTCGCCGCCGTCGCCTGCTACTTCGTCGCGCGCACCGGCGAGATGCCGCTTTCGACTTCGCTCACCTTTCCCTTCTTCAAGGACCTGGTGCTCAATCTCGGCTGGTTCTTCGTGCCCTTCGCCGCCTTCGTCATCGTCGGCGCCGGCAATGCGGTGAACCTCACCGACGGTCTCGACGGGCTGGCGATCGTGCCGGTGATGATCGCGGCCGGCAGTTTCGGCTTCATCGCCTACCTCTCGGGCAACGCAGTCTTCGCCGATTATCTGCAGATCCATTTCGTGCAGGGCACCGGCGAACTGGCGGTGGTCTGCGGCGCGGTGCTCGGCGCCGGGCTCGGCTTCCTGTGGTTCAACGCGCCGCCGGCGGCGATCTTCATGGGCGATACCGGCTCCCTGGCGCTCGGCGGCATGCTCGGCTCGGTCGCCGTCGCCACCAAGCACGAGATCGTGCTCGCCATCGTCGGCGGCCTGTTCGTGCTGGAAGCGGTGTCGGTGATCATCCAGGTCGCCTCGTTCAAGCTGACCGGCAAGCGCGTCTTCCGCATGGCGCCGATCCATCATCATTTCGAGCATCTCGGCTGGACCGAGCCGCAGATCGTCATCCGCTTCTGGATCATCGCCTTCCTGCTGGCGCTGATCGGCCTGTCGAGCCTGAAGATCAGGTGAGGCACGGATGATCCCGGTCACCACCTTCGCGAACAAGACCGTCGCGCTCTTCGGCCTCGGCGGCAGCGGGCGAGCGACGGCGCTGGCGCTCGTCGCCGGCGGTGCGCGGGTGGCGGCATGGGACGACAATCCCGATGCGGTGGCCGCGGCCGAAAAGGTCGGGATCGCCACGACCGACCTGCACGGTGCCGACTGGGCCGGCTTCGCGGCGCTGGTGCTGGCGCCCGGCGTCCCGCTCACCCATCCCGAACCGCACTGGACGGCGCGAGCGGCGGAGCGTGCCGGGATCGAGATCATCGGCGATATCGAGCTCTTCTGCCGCGAGCGGCGCCGGCACGCACCGGACGCGCCCTTCATCGCCATCACCGGCACCAACGGCAAGTCGACGACGACGGCGCTGATCGCCCATATCCTGAAAAGCGCCGATCGAGACGTGCAGCTCGGCGGCAATATCGGTACCGCGATCCTATCGCTCGAGCCGCCGGCGACGGGCCGCTATCACGTCGTCGAGTGCTCGTCCTTCCAGATCGACCTCGCGCCGAGCATCGACCCGAGCGTCGGAGTGCTGCTCAATGTCACGCCGGACCATCTCGACCGTCACGGGACGATCGAGAATTACGCGGCGATCAAGGAGCGGCTGGTTGCCGGCGCCGATACGGCGGTGATCTCGGTCGACGACCGGTGGTGCCAGGCGATCGCCGACCGCATCGAGCGGGACCGGCGCGCTGTGATCCGCGTCTCGACGCGCCGCCCGCTGGCCGAGGGGGTCTATGCCTCCGGCGCGGGCATCCTGGCGGCGAATGACGGCGCGTCGACGACAATCGCCAATCTCTCCGGCATCGGTTCGCTGCGCGGCATCCACAATGCCGAGAACGCGGCGGCGGCCGTCGCCGTCGTGCGCTCGCTTGGACTCGACGAGCGGCAGATCGCCGAAGGGCTGAAGACCTTCCCCGGCCTGCCGCACCGGATGGAGGAGGTCGGCCAGCGTGGGCGGGTGCTCTTCATCAACGATTTCAAGGCGACCAATGCCGATGCGGCGGCGAAGGCGCTGGCGAGCTTTTCGCGCATCTACTGGATTGCCGGCGGGCGCCCCAAGGAGGGCGGTATCCGCGGCCTGACAGAATTCTTTCCGCGCATCGCCAGGGCCTATCTCATCGGCGAGGCGGCGAACGACTTCGCCGAGACTTTGGCGCGTCGGTGCCGCATGTCGTGTCGGGCACCCTCGATGTCGCGGTCGCGACGGCGGCCGAGGATGCCGAAC
>CAWEUR010000008.1:0-68499 GCA_963812285.1 uncultured Alphaproteobacteria bacterium
CTGGCACGTAAAGCGCGCGCATTCAGGTTGGGTTCAGGCGCGAAGCTGTTATCGTCGTGGGCATGAGGCTCAGTGACCGGGGGGGCGATGCGCCTTATAGTCTTGTTTATTGCCGCAACTCTGTCCGCGATGATCGCTACGGCCGCCCAGGCCGAGAAGCGGGTGGCGCTGGTCGTTGGCATCAACCACTATCCGAAATCTCGTCAGCCCGAGGGATCCGCAAGCCAATCAGCTCGTCAAGGCGGTCGCTGATGCCGAGATGATGAAGACGACGCTTGAGGCGCTCAACTTCCACGTTACCATCTTGCGCGATGTCACGCGCAACAGGTTCTTCGCGACCCTGGACGCATTCAAGCAGCGCATTGAGCCGGGCGACGAGGTCTTCATGTTCTTCGCTGGCCACGAAATCGGCTTCCAGGGGACGAATCTGTTGTTGCCGAGTGACATCCCGGCCGTCAGTCCGCGCAGCGAGGAGCTCATCCGGCGCACAAGCATTGCCGAGACGGATCTGATCGCCGCCTTGCAGGAGCGAAGCCCCGGCCTGGTGATCCTGGTTCTCGACGCTTGCCGCAACAACCCGCTAGAGGCGGTCGCCGCCGAGCGGGCGCGTATCGCCGGGCGGGTGATCGGGCGCAATGTCAATATGACCACGCGCGGCCTTTCTCGCGAATCGCAGGCGACCGGTGTGCTGTCGATCTACTCCGCCGGGCTCAGCCAGCGCGCCCTCGATGGGCTTGGTCCCGGCGATGCCGACCCGAATTCGGTCTTCACCCGCATTTTCGCCAAGGAGCTGTTACAGCCCGACGCCGAGCTCCACCGCGTCATCCTGGACGCAAAGGCCAAGGTCGCGCGCCTCGCGGCGACTGTCATCGACGACCAGACCGGATTTCCCGCCCAGCAGAACCCCGCCTACTACGATGGCACCGATGGAACGCTCATCTACCTCAACGGCAAGCCGGACGGGAGCCGGACGGCCGACCCGATAGCCGCCGACTTTGCGATAGCGCAGCGGATCGGCACCGCGGCAGGATGGGATTTCTTCCTGTCGAAATATGGCGGCCGCACCGGCAGCTTCTACGTCGGGGTCGCCCGGACCATGAAGCAGAAGCTCGCGGCGCTGCCTCTGCCGGCGGCCGAGCCAACGAAGCCCGAGACCCCGCCAAAGGCTCAACCCGCGGCGGTGTTGAAGCCGGTGGCGCCGCCGCAGTCGGCCGACTGGCACTCGGCGGTCATCGACTGCCCGGCCGGGGTCCTTGCATCCGTCGGTGATGCCGGTGTGGCCGCGGCGGCCCGGCGCTGTCTCAAGCCCGGCGATCACTTCAAGGACTGCACAGACTGCCCCGAGATGGCCGTCGTCCCTCCCGGCAAGTTCATGATGGGCTCATCGCGCGTCACTGAATACCCGCCGCATCTCGTCACGATCGCGGCGTCGTTTGCGGTCGGTACATTCGAGGTCACGTGGGATGAATGGGACGCGTGCGCAAAGGAAGGGGCTTGTGGGGCCAAGATTGACGAAGACGGTTGGGGCAAGGGGCGCCGCCCCGTGGTCCGGATCACCTGGGACGACGCCCATCGCTTCACCGACTGGCTGTCGCGCAAGAGCGGCCATCGGTACAGACTGCTCAGCGAAGCTGAGTGGGAATATGCCGCCCGTGCAGGCACGACAACGCGGTTCACAACCGGCCAGACAATCACGCCCAACCAAGCTAATTTCGGCCATCGCGAGATGTATGACCCGTCTTCGAAGAACCGAATGAAGACGCTGCCGGTTGGCTCATTCCAGCCCAACGCCTTTGGTCTCTACGACGTGCAGGGCAATGTGCTGGAGTGGACGCAGGATTGCTCCAACGTCGGTTATGCCGATGCGCCCACCGATGGCTCGGCCCGGACATCGGGGTTTTGTAAGGCGCGGATTCTCCGTGGTGGATCCTGGCATCAGACTGCCGATGATGTGCGGCTAGCCCGACGCGGTGAGTGGGAGGTTGCGGACGTTGGATCTCCAGAGATCGGCTTCCGTGTCGCCCGCGACCTGACGCCGTAGGGGCTCCTACGTCTTTGCCTTGAGCCGCGCCATCTGTTTGGGGTCGGTCAGCTCTTTCACCGCATTCCTGCCAATCCAGCGCGCCGACCGGTCGTCGGAGGCGGCGAGCTTTTCGGCGAGCGCCAGCGCAGGCGCGTGGAGGGCGGCGGAGTGCTTGCCGATCTGGCGAAGGGCCCAGTTGACCGACTTCCTGACGAAGTTCCGCGGATCGGTCGCGTGGCGCTCGATCAGCTCGAGATAGGCGCGAAACGTGCCGTCGGGCACCTTCTTGCCGTGGACCGTGTAGCAGGCGAGCAGCGAGAAGGCGGCGCGGCGGACGAATTCGCGCTCGTCCTTCGCCCATTGGCAGATCTTCTCCTCGACGAAGGGCGTCTTGACGAACAGGTGCAGGCAGGCGCCGTCGCACAGCGCCCAATTGTCGAAGTCGGATGCCCAGGCATCCATCTGCTCCGGCGTCACCTTGGCCGGCTCGTCGAGGTCGCAGGCCATGATGCGCGCCTCGTGCAGGCCGCTCGCCCACAGGGCCGCGGCGAGGTCGTGGTCGCGCTTGTAGCGCCGGGCGATCGGCTTCATGGCGGCGAGCGAGACGCCGGCGACATTGCCGGTGATGCCGTAGCGCGCCATGCCGGCACGGTTCTCCGCCGTGCCGGCCGCTTTCAATGCGGCGACAATGGCCCTGGCATCGCGCGCCACGGTCCGCCATCACCCGTGGCCGGTCAGTCGCGCTCCAGCCGGGCGATCAGGCTGGAGGTGTCCCAGCGCTTGCCGCCCATCGCCTGCACCTCGGCGTAGAACTGGTCGACCAGGGCGGTGACCGGCAGGCTGGCGCCGTTGCGCGCGCGCCTCGGCGAGGCAGATGCCGAGGTCCTTGCGCATCCAGTCGACGGCGAAGCCGTAATCGAACTCGCCGGCGTTCATGGTCTTGTAGCGGTTCTCCATCTGCCAGGACTGGGCGGCGCCCTTGGAGATGACGCCGATCACCTTCTCGACGTCGAGGCCGGCCTTCTTGGCGAAATGGATGCCCTCGGAGAGGCCCTGGACCAGGCCGGCGATGCAGATCTGGTTGACCATCTTGGTGAGCTGGCCGGCGCCGGCCGGGCCCATCAGGCCGACCATCTTGGCGTAGGCATCGATGACCGGCTTGGCCCGGTCGAAGACGTCCTGGTCGCCGCCGACCATGACCGTGAGCGCGCCGTTCTCGGCGCCGGCCTGGCCGCCGGAAACCGGCGCGTCGAGGAAGCCGAAGCCCTTCTCGCTCGGCCGCGGCGTAGAGTTCGCGGGCGACATCGGCCGAGGCGGTGGTGTTGTCGATGAAGATCGCGCCGGGCTTCATGCCGGCGAAGGCGCCGTCGTGCGCCGAGCGTCACCGAGCGCAGGTCGTCGTCATTGCCGACGCAGGTGAAGACGAAGTCGGCGCCCTCGGCCGCCTCGTGCGGCGTCGGCGCGGCGTGCACCGCCGAATGCTCGGCCGCCCATTTCTCCGCCTTGGCCGGCGGTCCGGTTGTAGACGGTGACGTCGTGGCCGCCCTTGTTCTTCAGGTGTCCGGCCATCGGATAGCCCATGACGCCAAGACCGATGAAGGCGACTTTTGCCATTTCAGATTTCCTCCGAAGTCTTCATGTAGTGGGATGGTGCGCGGCGGAAGCGCGCATTGAGACTAGGCTGGGGTCTCGACGGTTTTAGCCCTTGCCGGCAAGGCGAGATGCCGGGTCATGCGACGCTCGAGCGCGTTCAGCGCGCGGCGAAGCGATTCGACGATGACGAGATAGAACACGGCCGCCCAGAGATAGAAGGAGATGTCGTAGGTCTGGGAGAAGGCATGGCGGGTCTCGCCCATGATATCGAGCACGGTGACGAGGCGGTGACCGCCGAGGCCTTGACGATGGAGATCATCTCGTTGCCGTAGGGCCTGAGCGCGGTGATCAGGGCCTGAGGCATGATGACCTTGTACCAAGGTCACATAGCGCGGCAGCGCCAGCGCCCGCGCCGCCTCGTGGTTCCGCGCGGCACGCTGCGGATGGCGCCGTAGAGGATTTCGGCCTGGTAGGCGGCCGTGTTGATGGCGAAGGCGAAGACGGCGCAGTTGAAAGCGTCGCGGAAGAACCACCACAGGCCGATGGCGCGGAAGACGTGAACGAACTGCCCGGCGCCGTAATAGACGAGGAAGAGCTGGGCGATGATCGGCGTGCCGCGGAAGAAATAGGAATAGCCGAAGGCGATGGCGCCGATCAGGCGGTTCTGCGACAGGCGTCCGGCCGCGACCGGGATCGAGATCAGCGCGCCAATCGACAGGGACAGGGCGCACAGCTTCAGCGTGGTGCCAAAGCCGGACAGGATCTGTGGGCCGAAACGGGTCAGGCGATCGGAGGTGAGGCTCAGGACCAGCGCGACGATCAGCCCGATGCCGACGAGGATCCAGAAGCCGACGAAGAGATAGCCGGCCCAGGTCACCTGGCTGCCCGATTGTGCCGGTGGGGCCTGTTCCCTTTCCTCCGCTATAACGATTGCGGTCATCGCGCCGTCCCCCGCGATGCCCAGGCATCGATGCGCCAGATGCCGATCGACGAGATGATCGATAGGAACAGGTAGATCAGGCAGGCGACGAGATAGAAGAAGAAGGGCTCCTTGGTGGCGCCGACCGCCACAGTGGTCTGGCGCAGCAGGTCGTTGAGCGTGATCGCCGAGACCAGCGCCGTATCCTTCATCATCGACAGGTAGAGGTTGGACAGGGACGGCAGGGCGAGGCGGATCAATTGCGGCAGGATGACCTTCCGCATGGTCTGGAAACGATTGAGGCCGACCGCATAGGCGCCTTCGTACTGGCCGCGCGGGATGCCGCGAAAGGCGGAGGCGAAGGCCTCGCTGGCATAGGCCGACAGGACCAGGCCAAGCGCCACCATGCCGGCGAGGAAGGGGGAAATCTCTGCCGGCGCGCCGAACAGCGCCCGTGTCGCCGTCGATACGCTGTACTGGGCGCCGTAATAGACGACGAAAAGCGTCAGTAGTTCGGGCAGGCCGCGGAAGATGGTCGTGTAGATCTCGGCGCCGCGACGCATCAACGGGTCCGACGACTGCTTGGCGAGCGCGACGAAGAAGCCGACGATCAGACCGATCGGCAGGGTCGCGAGGGACAGGGCGATGGTGATGCCGGCGCCGGCCGCCAGTTCGTCGCCCCACCCCTGGGAGCCGAATTGAAGCAGGCCGATCAGTCTGTCCAAATGCCCCGTCCTTCGCCTGCGGAGCGGATCATCGTTCGATGGGATCGCCGATCCGCTCTTAAGTCTTTGTTCTCAAAGCCATTCCGGACGGAAAAGTGGTCTCCACTCTTCCTGCACTTGTTCAAGCCAGTCGATTCCCGGTCGGGCGCGGTCCCGTCGCGCCGGCACGGGATGGCGGCCGGGCAGGCATGCACCCGCCCGGTGCCGGCATGGCGACTAGTCGCCGTAGGCGTTGAAGTCGAAATATTTGTCGTTGATCTTCTTGTAGGTGCCGTTCGCCAGGATGTCGGCGATGCCCTTGTTGAGCAGCGCCTTCAGGTCGGTGTCTTCCTTGCGCACGCCAAAACCGACGCCCTGGCCGTGGATCGAGGGAACGATCTTGACGGTGCCGACCAGCTCGCAGCAGTCCTGCGCGTCCTTGGAGCTCTTCAGCCAGTCGCTGAGCACGACGATGTCGTCATTGACCGCGTCGAGCCGGCCATTGATGAGGTCGAGCTTGTACTGGTCGGGGCTCGGATAGAGCTTCACGTCGGAATCGGTGTAGGTCTGCTGGGCGTAATTGGCGTGGGTGGTCGAGGACTGCACGCCGATGATCTTGCCGGCGAGGTCTTCCTTGGTCACGCCCTTGATGCCGGCGTCCTTGCGGGCAACGATCGCCGGCGGCGTGTTGTAATACTTGTTGGTGAAGTCGATCGTCTTCTCGCGTTCGGGGGTGATCGAGATCGAGGAATCGATCACGTCGAACTTGCCGGCGACCAGAGCCGGGATGATGCCGTCGAAGTCCTGGTTCACATAAGTGCAGGTGGCTTTGATATCGGCGCAGATGGCATTGAGGATGTCGATGTCGAAGCCGACGAATTTGCCGCTGGCATCGACGGATTCGAACGGCGGATAGGTCGCGTCCGTACCGACGCGGATCGTCGTCCAGTCCTTCGCTACGCCGAGAGACGTGGCCGCGACCAGTGTCAGGAGCGCGACACCGAGTGTTCTGATCAAATGCATGTTCTTCACCCTGTCGAAAGTGTCTCAGAAGACTGAATACGCTGCACAAAAGCGGTATCGGAGCAGTCCCGCACCAGCTTCGAAAGCATTCTCCCATTATTTTTCAGCCTGATGCAACGGCAGTGCCAGACAGGCGGTCTCGGCGACTTCGAGGTCTTCCGGCGTATTGATGTTGAAGAACGGATCGAAATTTGCTCCCGCGTCCGTGAACTCGACCCCCCGGGCGTCGGCGTGAGATAGCCAGTCGCCGACCTTTGCCGATTCGCCGGCGAGGAAAGTGGTGAGATTCGCGCCAAGGCTGCGCGGCACGAAGGCAAAGACAGGATGGGCGCGGCCGGCGCCGCGGGCGAAGGTCGCACGCTCGCCGCCCCTGCTTGCCGCGGTCAGTCGCGCGGCGAGATCGATCGGCAGGAAGGGGGTGTCGCAGGGAACGGTGAGGATGCCGGCCATTGCCGGCGCGTGGGCCTCGATCCAGGCGAGGCCGGCGAGAAAGCCGGCAAGCGGGCCGGCGAAGCCGGGCATTGTGTCGGCGACGACCGGCAGGCCGAAGGCGGCGAAGCGTTCGGCGGCGCCATTGGCGTTGATCACCAGACCATCGACCTGGGGGCGCAACCTGTCGACAACATGGGCAAGGACTGGTCGGTTGGCGAGCAGGCTCAGGGCCTTGTCGGCCCCGTCCATGCGGCGGGAGAGGCCGCCGGCGAGGATGACGCCGATGATCGGCAAGGTCGGTGGGGAGGAGGCCGGGTCCATGACGTGTGATTGGAGCCGAGCGCGGCGCTGCCGGCAAGTCCCGCGTGCCAGGCCCGTGCGCTCGCGTAAAGACCAAGGTCAGGCCCCACTCATCGGACAGGAGCGCCCATTTCTCGGCGAACGGAATTCGGCTGGAGCCGCAAATGAAGTCGTATCCTTGGTTGTTTGGAGTAAAGGTCAGGCTCAACCTCAGCTTCGGAAAGGCAACAATATGACCCAGGCGACGGCCCATCCGGGAGAACCGCACTACATCACTCGCAGTGGCTGGCTACGCGCTGCAGTCCTTGGCGCCAATGACGGGGTGGTTTCCGTCTCGTCCTTGATAGTCGGGGTGGCTGCGGCCGACCCGAACCCAAGCACTGTGCTTATCGCGGGCATTGCCGGGCTCTCGGCGGGCGCAATGTCGATGGCTGCGGGCGAATATGTATCCGTCTCCTCGCAATCCGATACGGAGCGGGCCGACATCGCACGGGAAGCCAAGGCATTGAAGGAGTTCCCGGACGCAGAACTTGCCGAACTCGCCGCCATTTACGTGGAGAAGGGGCTCAGCGAAGAGACCGCCCTTGTGGTTGCCAAGGAACTGACCGCCAGCGATGCGCTTGGCGCGCATGTTAGGGACGAACTCGGGCTTTCCGAAGCGCACGCAGCCAACCCGTTGCAAGCTGCATTCACTTCGGGCGTGACGTTCAGCATTGCCGCGGCGGTTCCCCTGTTGGCAGCGCTTGCAGCGCCCGCAGGTTCGATTATCCCGGTCGTTCTTGTCGTCACTGTCATCGCGTTGGCCGCCCTTGGTGCGTTGGGGGCCAAAGCGGGCGCCGCTCCGATTTTGCGCGCTACCTTGCGGGTGGTCATTTGGGGCGTGTTCGCAATGGCGGTCACCGCCGGCGTGGGCTGGCTCTTTGGTGTCAGCGTCTGAGCGAGTCTCGCGATCCGCGGGAACGGCCAGCCGGTTCGTCCGCTTCTCGATCGGCCAGTCCTGACGCTAGTGCCGCTGGCGCTCGGACAGGGCCCGGACCCGCTGGTCGAGCGAGGCATCGGGAAAGGCCTCGCGCAGCACCTTCAGGTCCGAGGCCGCGCTCTGCGGCTTCATCGCGGCCAGCAGGCGCCGCATCTGGGCGATCCGGCGATCGAGCTCCTCGGTGAAATGCGGTTCGTTGACGGTGCTGGTCGCACGGTTGTCGGCGGCGGGATTGGCCATTCGCTCTTTCCTTTCCCCAGCCAGATCCAGTCCTGATCGCGACTTGTCGCGTGTCGTTGCCGATTCAGCCCATTCAAGAGTCGTGCCGGTCGCCTTAACAAATTCCTAACGCTGCGCGCGGCACCGGGCCGGTGTGCGGCGCGACTTGGCGTGTCGCTTGCAAAGTCGGGCCGAGCCGGCACACTAACGCCCGCGTAACGGAGACTGAGTGAGCGATGAGCGAGACCTATCCCCGCGACATGGTTGGCTACGGCCGCAATCCGCCGGACCCGCAATGGCCGGGCGGCGCCTGCGTCGCGGTGCAGTTCGTCATCAACTACGAGGAGGGCGGCGAGAACAACATCCTCCACGGCGACGCCGCGTCGGAGGCCTTCCTGTCGGAGATCGTCGGCGCCGCAGCCCTGGCCGGGCATGCGCCACACGAACATGGAGTTGATCTACGAATACGGCTCGCGCGCCGGCTTCTGGCGGCTGTGGCGGATGTTCACCGGCGCGCGAATGCCGGTCACGGTCTACGGCGTGGCGACGGCGCTGGCGCGCAACCCGGAGGCGGTCGCGGCGATGAAGGAGGCCGACTGGGAGATCGCCAGCCACGGCTAGAAATGGATCGAGTACCGCGACTATCGCCGAAGCCGAGGAACGCGCCATCTTGCCGAGGCGATCCGCATCCACACCGAGGTGACCGGCTCGCGGCCGCTCGGCTTCTATACCGGCCGCTCGTCGATCAACACGATCCGGCTGGCGGCGGAGGAGGGCGGCTTCCTCTATTCCTCCGACGCCTATGCCGACGACCTGCCTTACTGGGTCGACGGGCCGACGGAGCCGTTCCTGATCATCCCCTATACGCTCGATGCCAACGACATGCGCTTCGCCACCGCCGCGGGCTTCAACGCCGGCGACCAGTTCTTCACCTATCTCAAGGATGCCTTCGACTACGCTCTACGCGGAAGGCGAGAGCGGCGCGCCGAAGATGATGTCGGTCGGGCTGCATTGCCGGCTGGTCGGGCGGCCGGGCCGCGCCGCCGGCCTGGCCCGCTTCCTCGACTATGTGGCGGGCAAGGACGAAGGTCTGGCTGCCGCGGCGGGTCGATATCGCCTGGCACTGGCACGCCCACCACCGCCGCCGGAGCGGCGCCGGCGGCTGATCAGGCGGTGACCGCTTCCAGCAGGCCGGCGATCGCCGGATCGGCAAGCAGCGCCGCGCGGTCGGCCTCGCCCATGGCAACCAGCGGCGGGCGGACATTGCGCCATTCGGGGTCGCGGTAGCGGGCGGCGAGGAAAGCCTTCACACGCCGGGATGAGCACGAAGCGCTCGGCCGCCTTGCGCACCGCATTGGCCTTGCCTGGCGACTCTCGGCGTCGGCGGCGTTCCAGTCGTCGAAGAGGTCGCGGATGCCGCGCGGCATTGATGTTGGCGGTCGCCGAGATGCAGCCGACGCCGCCGAGCGCCATCGCCTCGGCGAGATAGACCTCGGCGCCAGGGAAAACCGCGAAGTCCGGAAACGCCTTGATGACGCGACTTGGTGTGGTCGAAGTCGCCGGAGGAATCCTTCATGCCGACGACGATATCGGGGAAGGCCTCGATCAGCCGCCCGACCAGTTCGTTCGACCAGCCGGCCGCCGCCACTGGGGGATGTGGTAGAGCATGATCGCGCGGCACCTTGGCGCCGACCGGTCGATCAGGCGGGCGACGAAGGCAAAAAGCCCCTCGTCGGAGACCTTCTTGTAATAGAAGGGCGGCAGCAGCAGCACGCGCGGCAGCGCCGATCTCGCCGGCATGGCGGGTGAGCGTCGGCCGCGTCGCCGATGGCGCAGGCGCCGGTGCCCGGGATTAGCCGGCGAGGCGTCGATGCCGGCCTCGAGATGGGCATCGATGACCGCGTGTCGTTCGTGAGGCGTGAGCGAGTTCGCCTCGCTGGTCGTGCCGAGCACGGCAAGGCCGTGGGCGCCGTCGGCGAGAAGGGTGCGGCTGTGCTTGACGAGGCGGTCCGTGTCGATCGCGCCGTCGGCGCGAAACGGCGTGGCCACCGGCGGCCAGAGGCCGGTGAGGGCGGCAGTCATGGGAGCTCTCCGGGTCGGAGATCGGCCGGATCGGCCGATCAGGCGAGACCATCAATAGCAAATTTGCCGCGCGCTGAAACGTCCGCGCCTTCGGGCACGGTGAGAGAGGCCGTTGATGCGTCGGGTCGCCGGTCTCAGGCGGCTTCGGCGAAGGTGACGCCCATGCGCCGGTCGGTCCGCCAGCGCACCTCGCAGGGCTGCTCGCGCGGACCGGTTTCCATCGACAGGGTGAAGCGCGTCGGAATCCCGAGCATGCTCGGCACCTCGATCATGGCGCCGCCGCTCGACAGGTTGCGGATCACGCATTCGAACACGGAGAAGCCGTGGTTGAACACGATCTGTCCGCTCTTGAAGACTCGCCGTCGGTGCTCGTGCCGCTTATCGACGCCGTCAGCGCCGACAAAGGACTCTGTCTGCATCTCAATTGTTTTCATCTGACGCTTCCTTCATTGAAGGGAAATGATGCGTCCGGGCCGCACTTCATAGGCATTTCGCGGCTCCGGGAGGATTTGATCCCCGGCTCGTTGCGGCAGGGTGAAGAATTTCACTAAAATCCGCGACAAACGCCGATAAAGCCCGGTCTGGCCGCGCCGGGGCCAATTGCGCCGGCTAACGGAACTCGTCATACCGGGGCCGGACGGGGAATCGGGCTTCGCGGTGACACTCGGCGTCTTCCTTGCGCTTCTGGCGGCCGCCGCGCTGCATGCCGGCTGGAACGCGCTCATCCGGCGGGATCCGGATCGCGACATCGCCGCGATCGCCATTGCGGTCGGCGATGCGGCGATCGGCCTGGTCGTGCTTCTCTTCGTCGCGCCAATCGACCCGGCGGCAATCCCCTATGTCGTAGGCTCCAGCCTCATCCATATCGTCTATTACTTCATGGTCGGCTGGGCCTATCGCCATGGCGAATTGTCCGTCGTCTACCCAATCATGCGCGGGCTGGCGCCGCTGCTGGTGGCCATCGTCAGCCTTGTCTTCATCGAGCCCGCTAGCACTGGCGCGATCATCGGCGTCGCGGTGGTCGGCGCCGGCATCGTCACGCTCGGGCTGCAGGGACTGCGCAACGGCCGCGGCGGCCTTGGCGCGGCGCTCATCAACGCCGTTGTGATCGCCTCCTACACGGTGGTCGACGGGCTCGGCGTGCGCGTCAGCGGGGCGCCGGCGGCCTATACCGCCTGGATTCTCATGGGCGGCGGCGTCGCGACGGTGGCGTGGACCATTGCCCGCCATCGCGGCACGGCGGTCCGCGCGCTGAAGGCACGCCTGCCGCTTGGCCTTGTCGGCGGAGCGATGAGCTATGCCGCCTACGCCATCGCCCTGTGGGCAATGACGCTGGCACCGATCGGCGCTGTCGCGGCGGTGCGCGAATCCTCGGTGCTCTTCGCCACGGCGCTCGGTGCGCTGCTGCTCGGGGAACGCTTCGGCCCGGCGCGCTGGGTCTCGGCCCTGCTGGTCGTCGCCGGGCTGGCGCTGATCAAGCTGAGCGGCGGCGCCTGACGCCGCCCCCGCTGGGGCACCCCGTCCATGCGCCAGGGCCCCTTGCCGTGCATAAACCGCCAGCGTCATCGAAGCGACACGCAACCGCAATCGATCTGTCGTCGTGGCCGGCTATCCGGCAGGCGTCCAGGGGACAGCCGGGCGTGGCGGATCGATCGTCCGCGATCCAGCCTTACGAAGCCACGACCGGCGGCGCTCGATGGTGTGTCCCTGGAGAGTCAAGGCCGGCTGCGGAACCGCCCCCTTTCCCGTGTCCGGCCGGAAACGGTCGACAGAACGCACACCACCGCCGGCGCAATGCCGGTGTCGCCCTTGGTCCCGTTGCGTAGAGTCGTGGCCGGCTCCGATCACGCGTGCGGCCATGGATCATCCGGCGCCGGTCCCCACCCGCCACGGGGCCGGCGCCGTCTTCTCTTTCGACGGCTTGCTTAGCCGCCTGTCGCCGCCACTGGCGGCCTGCGACGATTGGGCATAGGCTTCCCTGGCGGCGGCATCGCGCGGCGCGATCTGCGCCCCGGGGAAGGTGCCGCGACGTCGATGGGGGTGACACGAGACTGTCAAGGAAGCGGTTTAGCAACGGCGTCCGCTGGGGATAAGCCCCTGACGGCTCGGAATTAGTCGATTTTCGACAGGGAGAACCAAATGAAGACGCATTGGCTGAGGATGACCTCGGTGTCGCTTCTGGCGCTCGGCGTTTCCGCCGGGCTGGCGCGCGCCGGTTCCATGGACGATCTGGTGGCTGCCGCCAAGAAGGAAGGCCAGCTCACGACCATCGCCCTGCCGCACGACTGGTGCGGCTACGGTCCGATGATCGAGGCGTTCAAGGCGAAGTACGGCATCACCGTCAACGAGCTCAATCCCGATGCCGGTTCCGGCGACGAGATCGAGGCGATCAAGGCGAACAAGGGCAATACCGGCCCGCAGGCGCCCGACGTCATCGACGTCGGCCTGCAGTTCGGCCCGCGGCCAAGGCCGACGGCCTGATCCAGCCCTACAAGGTCTCGACCTGGGACGAGATTCCCGACAGCGCCAAGGATGCCGACGGCTACTGGTACGGCGACTATTACGGCGTGATGGCCTTCGAGGTGAACAAGGACCTCGTCTCCGAGATGCCCGCCGACTGGTCGGACCTGACCAAGTCGGAATACGCCAATGCCGTCGCGCTCGCCGGCGATCCGCGCTCGGCCGCCCAGGCGATCATGGGCGTCTACGCCGCCGGCCTCTCCAAGGGCGGCGCCGACGGTGCCGCGATCGCCAAGGACGGGCTGGACTTCTACAAGGCGCTCAACAGCCAGCGGCAATTTCGTCCCCGTCACCGGCAAGTCGGCGACCGCTTGCCCAGGGCACGACGCCGATCATCGTGCGCTGGGACTACCTGTCGCTCGCCGACCGCGACAACCTCAACGGCAACCCGCCGGTCGAGACCATCGTTCCCGCCTCGGGCGTCGTCGCCGGCATCTACATCCAGGCGATCAGCGCCTACGCGCCGCATCCGAACGCCGCCAAGCTGTGGATGGAATATCTCTATTCGGATGAGGGTCAGCTCGGCTGGCTGAAGGGCTATTGCCACCCGATCCGCTTCAACGCGATGTCGAAGGCCGGCAAGATCCCGGCTGACCTGCTGGCCAAGCTGCCGCCGGCGGAAAACTACGCCAAGGCGGTGTTCCCGAGCCTCGACGATCAGGCCAAGGCCAAGGACGTCATCGTCAAGAATTGGGATTCGGTCGTCGGAGCGAATGTCCAGTAGCACTGACATCGCCCGGATCTCCGGCAAACCGACCGGCCCGGCTTCGCCCGGGCCGGTCGGCGGTGCCGCCGGTCTCGCCGGACGCCTGATGGGGCTTCAGGCCGGCGGCCTGCTGGGCATCCTGCCCTTCCTGATCTTCGCCCTTCTGTTCCTGATCGTGCCGACGCTCTACCTCGTCGCCGGCGCCTTCTTCGACAAGGCGGGCAACTTCACGTTCGCCAATTTCGTCGAGCTCACCGAGCCGACGATCGTCAACGCCTACTGCCATCTCCATCAAGGTCTCGGCCGCGTCGGCCGGCATCGGTGTGCTTGTCGGCCTGCTACTGGCGCTTGCCGTGGCGCGTGGCGGACTGCCGTCATGGATCCGCTCGCTGGCCATGACCTTTTCCGGCGTCGCTTCGAATTTCGCCGGCGTGCCGCTCGCCTTCGCGTTCCTCGCGACGCTCGGCCGGCTCGGCCTCGTCACCATCATCCTGCAGGACCGTCTTCGGCGTCGACATCTATCGCTACGGCTTCAACATCCTGTCCTTCTGGGGCCTGACGCTCACCTATCTCTATTTCCAGATCCCGCTGATGATCCTCATCGTCATGCCGGCGATCGACGGGCTGAAGCATGAGTGGAGCGAGGCCGCCGAAACCCTCGGCGCGACCCGCTGGCAGTTCTGGCGCTATGTCGGCCTGCCGGTTCTGTGGCCGAACATTCTCGGCACGCTGGCGCTGCTTTTCGCCAATTCCTTCGGCGCCATCGCCACCGCCTATGCGCTGACCGGCTCGTCGCTCAACATCGTGCCGATCCTGCTCTACGCGCAGATCCGCGGCGACGTGCTGCACAACGAGAATCTCGGCGCGGCGCTGGCGCTTGGCATGGTGGTCATCACCGGCGCTCGCCAATCTCGTCTACATCGTCTTCCGCACCCGCGCCGAACGGTGGCTGAAATGAAGCGCTCCCGCCTCGGTCGCCTGGCTCGGCTTCACGCTCGGCGCGCTCTATTTCCTGCTGCCGCTGATCGCGACCTTCGAGTTCTCGCTGCGCATCCGGCGCGGCACCTATTCCTTCGACGCCTACGCCAATGTGCTCGACCGACCCGCTGTTCCGCGCGACCTTCACCTATTCGGTGGTGATCGCGCTGCCTGACGATCGTCGTCGGCGTCGTGCTCGTCGTGCCGGCCGCCTATTTCGTCCGCCTGCGCCTGCCGCGGCTGCGGCCCTATCGTCGAGTTCGTCACGCTGCTGCCGCTGATCGTGCCGCCGATCATCCTGGTCTTCGGCTATATCCGCATGTTCAACTCGTCCTCGGTCCTGCCGCTGACCGCGCACGGCGCGCGGCACCGACCTCCTGCTCATCTTCGGCTATGTGACGCTGTCGCTGCCCTACATGTACCGCGCGGTCGATACCGGCCTGCGCGCCATCGACGTGCGCACGCTGACCGAGGCGGCGACGATGCTGGGCGCCAAGACGCCGACCATCCTCATCCGGGTGATCTTTCCCAATATCCTGGTCGCGGTGCTGTCCGGCGCCTTCCTGACCTTCGCCATCGTCATCGGCGAATTCGTCATGGCGAGCCTGCTCAACCGGCCGGCCTTCGGCCCCTACATGCAGAATGTCGGCGCCAACAAGGCCTATGAGCCGGCGGCGCTGGCGATCATCGCCTTTGCCATCACCTGGGCCTGCATGGGGCTGATCCAGCTCGTCGGACGGACGCGGCGGGGCGCCGTGTCCGACAAGGCATAACCCGGCCGAGGGCACCGCATGGCCTTTCTCGAGATCCAGAACCTGCGCAAGACGTTCGGCCAGAACGCGGTCGTGCGCGATTTCGACCTGGCGGTCGAGCCCGGCGAGTTCGTCTCGTTCCTCGGGCCCGAGCGGCTGCGGCAAGACGACGACGCTGCGCATGGTCGCCGGCTTCGAGATGCCGAGCGCGGGCACCATCCGCATCGACGGCCGGGACGTCACCCGCCTGCGGCCGAACCAGCGCAATGTCGGCATGGTCTTCCAGTCCTACGCGCTGTTTCCCAACATGACCGTCGCCGACAATGTCGCCTTCGGCCTCAAGGTCGCCAAGCGGCCCGCAGCGCCGAGATCAGGGCGCGGGTCGACGAGATGCTGGCGCTGATCAAGCTGCCGGACCTCGGCGGCCGCTATCCCTATCAGCTCTCCGGCGGCCAGCAGCAGCGCGTGGCGCTCGCCCGCGCCATCGCCGTCAAGCCGCAGGTGCTCCTCCTCGACGAGCCGCTGTCGGCGCTCGACGCCAAGATCCGCGTGTCGCTGCGCGAGGAGATCCGCGCGCTGCAGCGCGACCTCGGCATCACCACCATCTACGTCACCCACGATCAGGAAGAGGCGCTGTCGATGTCCGACCGGATCGTGGTGATGAACGAGGGGCGGGTGGAGCAGATCGGCACGCCCTTCGAGATCTACAATTATCCGCGCACGCCCTTCGTCGCCTCCTTCGTCGGCACGCTCAACATCATGGAAGGGCGCATCGTCGATCCGGCCGCCGGACGCATCGTCATCGACGATCAGGAGATCGTGACGGCGCGCGGCGTCGGCGGGGCCGCGGCCGGCGAGACCCGCTCGGTGGCGCTGAGGCCGGAGGCGGTGACCCTGGCGAACGGCCTCGATACGACCCGCAACCACATGCGCGGCACGGTCGAGGAGGTGAGCTTCCTCGGCGCGGTGGTGCGTGTGCGGGTCCGCCTCGGCGCGCAGGCGATCGACCTCGATACCTTCAACAATCCGGGTGCCCCACCGCCCGAGCGCGGCGCCGCCGTCACGGTCAATTTCGGCCGCGAGGACATTCTCGTCCTCGAAGACGCGGCCGCCGGCTGACCCCCTCCTCGCGGATTGAATAGACGTGGACAGGCGCCCGAACATCCTGCTGATCACGGCCGACCAATGGCGTGGCGATTGCGTCCAGTCGCTCGGCCATCCATGCGTCCAGACCCCCAATATCGACCGCCTGGCGGCGCGCGGCGTCCACTTCACGCGCCATTTCGGCCAGGCGTCTCCCTGTTCACCAGCCCGTGCAAGCCTGTACACCGGCCTCTATCAGATGAACCATCGCGTCGTCGGCAACGGCACGCCGCTCGATGCCCGTCACGACACGATCGCCCTGGCCATGCGCCGTGCAGGCTATCGTCCAACGCTGTTCGGCTACACTGATCAATCGGTCGATCCGCGCACGGTGCCGCCGGACAGCCCGTGGCTGCGGACCTATGAGGGCATCCTGCCGGGCTTCGACGTCGCCCAGCCCCTGCCGGAGGACCCGGAGCCGTGGCTCGCCTGGCTGAAGGCGCGCGGCGTCGCGGTGCCGGAGGATTTCCGGGAGATTTTCGCGCCCGCCTCCGGCGACGAATGCGCGGCCGACCAATGCACCGCCGCGTTTTTCCAGGGACGAGACCACCACCGCCTTCCTCACCGACGCCTTCCTCGACTGGCTGGGTGAACGGCCGGACGAGGCGCCCTGGTTCGCGCATGTCTCCTACATCTCGCCGCATCCGCCCTTCATCGTCCCGCCGCCGTTCAATACGCTCTACGACCCGGCCGACGGTCCGCCCTTCGATCGTCTCGCCGACCGCGACAGGGAGGCGGCGCAGCATCCGCTCCTCGCCTATTGGCAGGCGACCAGCGGTCGCGGTAGCGGCGGGGTCGTCGGAGCGCGCGCCATTGCGGACTGGGACGAGGCCGATTTCCGCACGGTGCGGGCGATCTACTGGGGCATGGTCAGCGAAGTCGACCGCCAGATCGGCCGCGTGCTCGACGGGCTCGCCAAGAGCGGCGCGGACCGCGACACGGTGGTGGTGCTGACCTCCGATCATGGCGAGATGCTCGGCGACCACTGGATGACCGGCAAGTTCGGCTATTTCGATGCCGCCTATCACGTGCCGCTGATCGTCCACGACCCACGCCGGACCGCGGCAGCCGGCCGGCGGGTCGAGGCCCTCACCGAAGCGATCGACGTCATGCCGACAGTGCTCGAACTCGCCGGCGCGCCCGTGCCCGGCCATCTCGACGGGCGCTCGCTGGCACCATTCCTCGCCAACGAGACGCCGGCGGGCTGGCGCCAGGCGGTACACTGGGAGTTCGATTTCCGCGACGTCGTCGATGGCCACGGCGCAGCAAGCGCTCGGCCTCGACCTCGATTCCTGCTCGCTCGCCGTCCATCGCGACGCGCGCTTCAAATATGTCCACTTCGCCGGGCTGAAGCCGCTGCTCTACGATTTGTCGGAGGATTCGGGCGAGTGCGTCGACCGGGCCGGGGATCCGGCCTATGCCGGCGCCCGCCTTGACGCTGCCGAGGCGCTGCTGTCCTGGCGGGCGCGCCATCTCGACCGGACGCTGACCGGCATCTTCCTCACCGAGGACGGGCCGGTCGACGGGCGGACGCCGAGATAGGTTCAGCTGGCGACGATGCGCGTGCCGGTCTCGCCGGCAAGCGCCCGGCCGATATTCTCGGGATTGGTAATCAGCCCTTCGCCGCCGCCGCTGCCGACATAGTCGATCAGCGCCTCGACTTTCGGGCCCATGCTGCCCTCGTCGAAGTGATCCTCGGCCGCGAGCCGCTTCGCCTCGTCGACGGTCAGTCGGTCGAGCCAGCGCTGCGTCGGGCGTGTTGAAGTGGACGGCGACACGCTCGACCGCGGTGGAGATGAGGAAGAGGTCGGCATGAAGCATGCGGGCGAGCAGGCTCGAGGCGTGGTCCTTGTCGATCACCGCCTCGACACCGCGCAAGCTGCCGTCGGTGTCCTCGACGACCGGGATGCCACCGCCGCCGCAGGCGATGACGACACGGCCGGAATGGGCGAGCGCCTCGATCGGCTCGATGTCGACGATCTTTGTCGGCCGCGGCGAGGCGACGACGCGGCGCCAGCCGCGACCGGCATCCTCCTTGACCGTCCAGCCCTGTTCGGCGGCGAGTTCCCTGGCGCGCGCTTCTTCCATGTGCGAGCCGATCGGCTTGGTCGGGTCGGCGAAGGCCGGGTCATCCCGGTCGACCAGGGTCTCGGTGACTACGGCCACCGGCTCGCGCCGCAGGCCGCGCCGACGGAACTCGTTGCGGAAGGCCTTGACGAACATGTAGCCGATGGCGCCCTGAAGGTCGGCGCCGGCATAATCCATCGGCACCGGCGCGACCTCGTGGATCGAGAGCTCCGAGCGGCGCAGGATGAAGCCCATCTGCGGCCCGTTGCCATGGGTGACGACGACGTTCCAGCCGGCCTCGATCATGTCGGCGATGTGGGCGACGGTGACCGCGACCTGGCCGTACTGGTCGGGGATCGAGCAGATGGTCGCTTGTCGCGGATCAGGGCATTGCCGCCGACGGCGACGACCGCGAGCTTCGCCGCCTCAGCCAAGGGCGAGCCCTCCGTCGTCGGGCAGGGTCGCGGCAAGGGCGCTGATGGCCTGCACGAAACAGCCGAGCGGCGCGGTGGTGATGCCGGCGCCGATCTGGCCGATGCCCGCCTCGCGATGGGCGATGCCGGTATTGATCACCGGCAGGATGCCGGAATCGACCACCTTGCGCGCGTCGATCCCGGCCGGCGTTCCGGCGAAACCGATCGAGGGGATCGTCAGGCCGCCATTGCGGCCGAGCGTGATCGTGCCCATGCGGGCGGTGTTGGCGAGGGCGTCATCGGGCGTGCCGCCGACGAAATTGACGATCGCCGGCGCGGCCGCCATGGCGAAGCCGCCGAGGCCGGCGGTTTCGGTGATGGCGCTGTCGCCGAGGTCGGGGGCGGCGTCGGCGATCGAATAGGAGGGGAAGTAGAGCCCCTCGACCAACGGTGCCGGCGCGGTGAACCAGCGCTCGCCCGTGCCGCTCATCCTTATGCCGAACTCGACGCCGTTGCGTGCCATGGCCGTGACCATCGTCGAGCCTTCGACGCCGGCGGCGGCGTCGGTCATCGCCTTGCAGGCGGCCATGGAGAGGTTGAGGAAGAAATGGTCGTTGCCGGCGATGAAGCGCATCGCCTCGGCGACGTCGGCGCGCCGCGCCTTCGATTCCAGCAGGGCCGGGGCGAGGCGCTTGAGGAAGAGGCCGGTCGCGGCGGCATTGCGGTTATGGACCTCGTCGCCCATCTGCAGCGCCTGCGCCATCAGCGGCTTCAGTTCGATCGGCCCGGTGACGGCGAGGGCCGCGGCAAGCGTCTTCGCCAGCCGCGTGCCCATGAAGCGCAGGCGGTCGAGCACGTCCGGCCCGTTGGCGCCGAAGCGCAGGGCCTTGCCGAGCCCCTCGTTGAGGTTGGAGAAGGCGAGGCGGCTATTGCTGGCGTCGCGGATGATCCAGACCGGCATGGAGGGGCTGATGATCCCGGCCATCGGGCCGACGGCGCGATAGTGATGGCAGGGGGTGAAGCGGATTTTGCCGCTTGCCGCCAGCGCTTCCGCCGTGGCGCTATCCTCGGCCCAGCCCTCGAAGAGGATGGCGCCGACGATGGCGCCGCGCATCGGCCCGCACATACGTTCCCATGCGATCGGCGGGCCGGCGTGAAGGATCATCCGCCGACTGAAGCCGGGAATGCTGCGACGCGCGAGGCCGATTCCTTCGAGCACCGGCTGCGAAGCGAGATAGGCCTCGAACGCGGTGCGATTGGCCGCTTCGACATGCGGGTCATTGGTCAGGCGGGCAAGTGCACGGCCGGCTTCGGCGTTGCCCGCCGCCGGTGGCGTCCACTCGATCTGGGTCGCGGCGCCACCAGCGGCGCGGATCGAATCGGCGAAGGAGGAGAGGCCGACATTGAGGACCCGGAGATCCTTGCCGAAAAGGGTCATGACGCGCCTCCAACCAGTCCCTTGGCGAAGCGCACGGCCTGCGCATTGCTCGGCAGCAGAATCATGCCGGCTGCCTCCAGCGCTTCGGTCTGTCGGGCGAGACCCTGCGGGTCGCCCTCGGTGCCGCAGACGAAGCCGACGAAGCGCAGGGTCCGGCCACCCGCCTTCGCCTTCTCGCGCGCGGCCTCGATCGCCGGCACCATCTCGCTCGCCGGGTCCGGATGCGCGCCGTAGCCGAGCACCACGTCGATGAGGATGACCGCCGTCTCCGGGTCGTCCGCTTCCTGCAGCATGCGCTCGTTGCGCAGGCGGTGGTCGATCATCGGGTGCGGCCGGCCGCGGGTGAAAAGGTCGTCGCCGAGATCGACAATGGTGTGGCTCCGGCTCTTCCAGGCGTCGTCGAGGGCCTTGGCGGCGCCGACCGGTGTATTGGAATAGACCGCCGGCAGCGCCTCGCCGAGAAGCAGCGCCGCCTCGTAGCAGAAGGTGCCGCCGCTATAGAGGCCGCGCACATATTTCTGGCCGCTGGCGAAGCCCGCTCCGCCCGTTTCCGCCGCATGGACCGGATCGCGGCTTTCGCGGGGACGCGCGGTAGGGTTGGCGAGCGCGACGGCGGCATTTGCGGCGTCTTCCAGGGTCTTCGTCGCGGTGAGGTTGGCGCCGGTGATCGTCGTTGCGTCCGCGCCGAGGAAGTTGACCACAACCGGCTTGCCGGCCTCGCGTGCCTTTGCCAGCACGATGTCGGCGACGACTTTGGCGGGCGGCTTGGAGACGAGCACGATGACCTCGGTCTCTGGGTCGGCCGCAAGCGCTTCGAGACCCTGGAGCATGGTGATGCCGCCGATTTCGGCGCTGAGGTCGTGGCCGCCAGTGCCGATCGCCTGGCTGATGCCGGCGCCCATGCGGTCGACAAGGGTCGTCACCTGCTGCAGGCCTGTGCCGGAAGCGGCGACGACGCCGATCGGGCCGCGCCTGACCACATTGGCGAAGCCGAGCGGCACGCCGTTGACGATGGCGGTGCCGCAGTCCGGGCCCATCACCATCAGGCCGCGGTCGCGGGCGAAGCGCTTCAGCGCGATCTCGTCGGCCCCGGTCACGTTGTCGGAAAAGAGCATCACGTCGAGGCCGAGCCTCAGCGCTTTCATGGCTTCGGCGGCGGCATAGGCGCCGGGCGTCGAGATCAGCGCCAGATTGGCAGCCGGCATTTCGGCGAGCCCCATTTCGAGGCTGCGCGGCGGCTCGTGCCGGATCGTCCCGCCGGTTGCCGGCGCCTCGTCAAAGGCGCCCTCGGCCTCGGCGATCGCGGTCGCGACCGCTTCGTCACTGTCGCCTTCGACGGCGATCAGAAGATCGTTCGGGCCGGCCTCGACCGCGCCGTCGAGCAGCTTCGCCTCGCGCAGAAGGGCGAGGTTGGCGTCCGAGGCCATGATCGCGGATGCTTGGCAGATGCCGGCAAGGGCGGTGAGGCGGGCGGACAGCTGCATCAGCGAGACCGAGTCCCGGTAGAAGTTCCGGATGACCTTGGTGGCGCTCGCCATGGCGAATTGCGTCCCCGCTCAAGGGAGCGCTGGCGCACTCCCTTCGTCCCGCTCCAACCGGCCAACCCCTATCCGGTGGCCAGCGCATTGCCCGAGGCTTGCCGGCAGGTTCCGCCTGTCCATTTGCCGCGTCGGATTTCTTGGTATACTAAATTGAATGCAAACCCAACCCCGGTTGTCGCCTCGCCGGCCGGATCGCGAAAACGGACAGATCTGAAAATGCAAGGACCGTGCCCCGGAACGCTCAGCGGCTGCCATGCTCGGCCCGAATGATCCGATCGATCTGGCGGCGCTGGCCGCCGCCTATCGCAGCGGCGCCCTGACGCCGACGGCGCTTGTCGAGGGCGTGCTCGCCCGCATCGCCGCGCGCGGTGACGACAAGGTGTGGATCCACCGCCTGCCGCGCACGGACCTGCTGGCGATCGCGGCCAGGCTCGAGGCGGAGGGACCGGAGGGCAAGCCGCTCTACGGCGTCCCCTTCGCCATCAAGGACAATATCGATCTTGCCGGCCATCCGACGACCGCCGCCTGTCCGGATTTCGCCTATGTGCCGGAGGCAAGCGCCTTCGTCGTGGCGCGTCTGATGGCGGCCGGCGCCATTCCCATCGGCAAGACCAATCTCGACCAGTTCGCCACCGGCCTCAACGGCACGCGCTCGCCCTATGGCACGCCCGGCTGCGCCCTCGATCCGGCCTATGTCCCCGGCGGCTCGAGTTCCGGCTCGGCCGTGGCGGTCGCCTCAGGGCTTGTCAGCTTCTCGCTCGGCACCGATACGGCCGGCTCGGGCCGGGTGCCGGCGATGTTCAACAATATCGTTGGTCTCAAGCCAACCCGCGGGCTGGTCAGCACCTCCGGCGTCGTGCCCGCCTGTCGCTCGCTCGACTGCGTCTCGATCTTCGCGCTCTCCTGTGACGACGCGCGCGACGTGCTGTCCGTGGCCGAGGGCTTTGATGCGGCCGATCCCTTCTCGCGGCAGGCCGAATCCGCACCCCTGCTCGGACAGGGTCGCCGAAGCCCGCTTCGGCGTGCCGCGCGCCAACCAGCTCGCCTTCTTCGGCAACGAGGAGGGCAAGCGCCTCTTCGCCGCCATGGTCGAGCGCATCCGGGCACTGGGCGGCACGATCGTCGAGGTCGATCTCGCGCCGTTCATGGAGGCGGCGCGGCTCCTCTACGAGGGACCGTGGGTGGCCGAGCGCTATGTCGCCATCCGTGACTTCATCGAGAAGCGGTCCGGAGGCGCTGTTCCCGGCCACCCGCGACATCATCCTCGGCGGGGCCAGGCCGCGCGCCGCCGACGCCTTCGCCGCCTACTACCGGCTGAAGGAATTGCGGCGGGTGACCGGGCCGGTCTGGGACGGCATCGACGCGCTCGTCCTGCCGACCGCCGGGCGCCAATATTCCATTGCCGACATGCTCGCCGATCCGATCCGGCTCAACAGCAATCTCGGCCTCTACACCAATTTCGTGAACCTGCTCGATCTCTCGGCCCTTGCGATTCCCGCCGGCATGCAGCGCGACGGCCTGGCCTTCGGCGTGACGCTGGTGGCGCCGGCCTTCACCGAGGCCGGGCTGCTTTCCCTCGGCGATCAACTTCATCGGGCGCAGGATCTGAGGCTTGGCGCGCTCGACCACAAGCTGCCGGCGCGGCGCGTCGCCGAACGGGCGAAGGACATGGTGCGCGTCGTCGTCTGCGGCGCCCATATGGCCGGACTGCCCCTCAACTGGCAGCTCACGGATCGCGGCGGACGGCGGGTGCGGCAATGCCGAACCGCGCCGCATTACCGCCTGTTCGCGCTGCCCGGCGGACCGCCGGAGCGGCCCGGCATGGTGCGCGACGCAAGCGGCGATGCCATCGCGGTCGAGGTTTGGGAACTGCCGGTCGCCGCCTTCGGCAGCTTCGTCGACGGTATCCCGGCGCCGCTCGGCATCGGCTCGATCGAGCTCGAGGATGGCGAATGGGCCAAGGGCTTCGTCTGCGAGGCCTACGGCACGATCAATGCAAGGGATATCACCGCGCTCGGCGACTGGCGACGCTATATCGCCGAGGCCCGGACGGAAGCGGTCTCCCCGTGATGGCGCGGGCAAGCCGCCGCGGAACCGCCGAGGAGACGAAGATGGCCGCCGTCGATGCCGAGCCCTATCCCTTCCAGTTCGATGCGCCCAGCGTCGCCCTCGTCATCATCGACATGCAGCGCGACTTCGTCGATCCGGGTGGCTTCGGCGAGGCGCTCGGCAACGACGTGTCGCTGCTGCGCAAGGCGATCCCGCCGACGAAAAAGCTGCTCGCGGCGGCGCGCAAGGCCGGCATCCTCATCATCCATACGCGCGAGGGGCATCGCCCGGATCTCGCCGATCTGTGGCCGGCGAAGAAGGAACGCGGGCGCTTCAAGACGACGATCGGCGACAAGGGGCCGATGGGGCGCATCCTGGTGCGAGGCGAATATGGCCACGACATCATCGACGCGCTGACGCCGAAGGATGGCGAGCCGATCATCGACAAGCCGGGCAAGGGCGCCTTCTACGCCACCGACCTCGGCGAGATCCTGAAGAGCCGGGGCATCAAGCAGCTCATCGTCTGCGGCGTCACCACCGAGGTCTGCGTCAACACCACGGTGCGGGAGGCCAACGACCGGGGCTATGAGTGCCTGGTCGTGGAGGATTGCTGCGCCTCCTATATCCCGGAATTTCATCACTCTGCCCTGAAGATGATCATTGCCCAGGGTGGTATCTTCGGCTGGGTGACGAGTTCGGCGAAGCTGGTGCCGGTCCTCGATCGCATCCGCCAGCGCAAGGCCCGGCCGCGCCGCTATGTGCGCCGGCGTGCCGCCTGAGGTCTCGCCAGCGCCACGATCTCCGCCTTCAGCGAAGTCCGGGCCCGACGCGGCAAGGCCGGCAAGCAGGCCGAAGGTGCCGTCGGCGCCGGACGTGTGGCCGACGGCGATCGCCGCCCGCGCCGTCTCTCGGGTACCCGCTATGTCTCCGGCGGCGATAGCGCGGGCAAGCGCTGTCAGCCGTTCTGACACCTCGCCCTCGAACGCGGCCTCGAGATAGACACGGCTGACATCATTGGTGCGGATGGTCAGGGGGCGCAGCCGGTCGGCGAGGCTGATGACGAAGGCCGTGCGCTCGGCGGAGCGCGCGCTTGCATGGAGCCCGGCGAGGAAGCCGACGAGAAAATCGTCGCCGGCTGGCGTGCCACCGGCGCCGAGGCCGACGAGGCGGCTCGCCGCCTTGCCCGCTGATTCGCCGTCGTGACGGGTGGGGGCCGCTATCAGGGTCACGACTGATTCGCCGCCAAGGCCGGCGAGGCCCGCCACGCCACCGTCATTGCCAAGAAGCGCCGCCGCCTCATGCCACGCCTCGGCTGGCGCCTTCTCGGCAAGGTTGGCGGCGATATCGGCCAGATCGCTGCGCCACTGCCGCGCCGCCCGCATCTCCACCGTGAAGTCGGCGCACCCCGCCCGCAGGATCCCGGCGCGACAGGCCGCCGGATCACCGGAATCGAGGACTTGCCGGAAATCGAAATCCGCGGGCAGGTCGATCGAGATTGCGCCGGGCAGGCCGCCGGCCGCGAGAGGCGCCAGAGTCACCAGTCGGCCGGGCGCCAGGGCGAGGATCGCGGCGTTCCGGAAGACGCTGTGCACCTTCGAATCGAAATCCGCCTCGGGCACGCCGTATCCGACAAGGGCGGCAGCGTGGCGCTCCATCGCTCAGCGCATGGAATAGGCGCGCGCCAGCGCTTCCTTGAGGGTGGTGCGCACGATCGTGCGGCCATCGTCGATATTGTGGCGGATGGCGGCATGAGCGCCGGTCACGTCGCGCTCGGCGATGCGGCGGAGCACTTCCAGGTGCTGCACGCAGGTGCTCTCGATGCGGTCGGGCTCGGCGAAATCGATCATGCGAAAGACCAGAAGCCGCTCGTTGATGGCGCGCAATTGCCCGATCAGCGTCTCGTTGCCGAGAAGGGCGGCGAGCGATTCGTGGAATTCGGTGTCGAGCTCGGCAAGCTCCTCGTCCTTGCGCGCCGTCGGCTCGCGCCGCACCCCCTCCCAGACCTCGCGCAGGGCCTCGATCGCGGCCGGCGGCGCCCCGCGCTCGGCAAGCTCGCCGGCGACATAGAGCTCGAGCGCCAGCCGTACCTCGTAGAGCTCCTCGAGCTCCTTCAGATTGACCTGGCGCACCGCGTAGCCGCGGCTCGCTGTGCGCCGCACGAAGCCGTTGGTGGCGAGCACCCGCAGCGCCTCGCGGACGGGGCTGCGGCTGACGTCGAATTCGCGGCACAGGGCTTCTTCGGTGAGGCGATGCTCTGGCGGATATTGCCAGGCAATGATGCGCTCCTTGAGCGTCGCCACGATCGAGGCGCTGAGGGTGGATTGGTTGCGCGCCGCCATGGCTTGGGTCGTGTCTCCGGAAGAATCACGCGGTCGACAGAATGGCACAAATGCCGATTTCGTGCGCAGTCTCCATCGCCTCGCCATGCAGCACTTTCCGTGCCGAAACCGGTCATCCGCAGCCTGCGCGCGGCGATCACTTTCTATGAAATTCCGCAAAAATGATCCTGAGACCATTGAAAAACAGGAGCAAATGGCGCGATAAGAGGCGCGAGCCGGTTTTTTCCCGACTAAGTCCGCATCTTTCAGTTCTGCCTCACGTGAGGGCAGAACATCGCAACAGTCTGGCAACCATTGAGCACCGAGACGATCGGAAACGCGCACAGGCGCGCAAATTCGTTCGCCCATGTCACCGCGACCGAGTGGGGGCGCGGGTTCAGCACGCTTATCCGCATCACGCGGATGACGATGCGCCACCCGTGGCTGGTCGCAGCGGCGATTGTCGCGACGTTCGTCGCTGCGTCCCTGCAGCTGGCGATCCCGCGGCTTTTGGGGCGTGCGGTCGACCAGACGCAGGGCGTGCTGACGTCCAGTTCTGCCTCGGCGGAGTCGGCCCTGTGGACGACCGCGGGAACACTGCTTGCGGTCGCGGTCCTGCGCGGCCTTTTCACCATGATGCAGAACTATTTCGGTGAATCGGTCGGCCACCAGATCGGCTACGAGCTGCGCCTCGCCGTTTACGAGAAGCTGCAGAATCTGAGCTTCAGCTATCACGACCATGCCCATAGCGGAGACCTGATCACCCTCGGCATTCTCGATGTCGACGGCGTGCGCATGTTCTTCTCCACCGGCCTGGTGCGGCTGGTCCTGCTGACGGTGCTCATCGGCGTCGGCGCCTACATGCTGCTCAGTATTGACCTTGTGCTCGGCCTGATCGCCCTTTCCTTCGTGCCCTTCGTCGCCTGGCGATCCGCGGTCACCCGGCTGCGCCTGCGCGCCACCTGGCTCGAGCTCCAGGAAAAGCTGGCCGTGGTCACGCGCGTCATGGAAGAGAACCTCGGCGGCATTCGCGTCGTGCGCGCCTTCGCCGCCCAGCTTCACGAGATGATGAAGTTCGACCGCGCCTCGGCGGACGCCCTCCACCTCTCCCATGAGCGCACCAGCATCCGCGTCAGCAATACCAGCGCCATGAACTTCTCCTTCTTCCTGTCGATGGGGCTGGTGCTGTGGGTCGGCGGCAAACAGGTGACCACGGGCGAGATCAGCGTCGGCACACTGACCTCGTTCCTCACCTTCATGACCATCCTGCAGATGCCGGTCAGGCAGCTCGGCCTGCTGGTCAATTCCTTCGCCCGCGCCTCGACCTGCGGCTCGCGCCTCTTCGACCTGCTCGACCTCGAGGTCGCGGTCAAGGACGAGCCCGGCGCCAAGGAGCTCGTCATCACCAACGGACAGCTCAAGTTCGAGCATGTCAGCTTCGGCTATCCCGGTGTCAGCGACCAGGACGTGCTCAGCGACATCAGCTTCGAGGCGCAGCGCGGCGAGACGATCGGCATCGTCGGCCCGCCAGGCAGCGGCAAGTCGACCCTCGCCCATCTCATTCCGCGCTTCTACGACGTCACCGGCGGGCAGATCACCATTGACGGCCAGGATATCCGCTCGGTGACGCTCGGCTCGCTGCGCCGCGCGGTCGGCATCGTGCAGCAGGATTCCTTCCTGTTCACGACCTCGATCGAGAACAACATCGTTTATGGCGATCCATGGGCGAAGGAGCGGCGCATCGCGCGGGCGAGCAAATCCGCCCAGTTGCACAACTACATCATGAGCCTGCCGATGGGCTACGGGACCATCGTCGGCGAGCGCGGCGTGTCGCTTTCTGGCGGCCAGCGCCAGCGCCTGTCGATCGCCCGCATCCTGATGCTCAGGCCCTCGGTGATGATCTTCGACAATTCGACGGCGGCGATCGATGCCGGCACCGAGCAGCGCATCCGCAGCGCCATCCGCCGCTTTGCCAAGGACCGGGTGACGCTGGTCATCTCGCATCGCCTCAGCTCGCTCATGCACGCCGACCAGATCCTCTTCCTGGAGAAGGGGCGTATCGTCGAGCGCGGCACGCATGACGAGTTGCTGGCGCTCGGCGGCCGCTACGCGGCGCTCTACGACCTGCAGGTCCGGCCGAGGGACGCCGCCCTCGCGGGAGGAGCGAGCGCATGACCGATCGCACCATTGACGAGATGGAATCGGAAGACAGGACGCGGCGCCCGCCGCGGGCCGTCGTCGGTTCGCACCGTCCGGAAGAGGAGATGTTCGGCAAGGCCTATGACGGCCGTGTCGTGCGGCGCATCTGGCACTTCGTCAGCCCCTACCGGTCGCGCGTCGTGCTGGCGGTGGCCTCCGTCCTCGTCTTCACGCTGAGCCAGCTCGCGATCCCGCTGATCATCCGCTACGCGATCGACCACGGCATGGTGCTGGGCGAGGTCGGCCGTACGCAGCTTGGAATCGCCGTCGGCATGTTCGCCGTGACGATCCTCATCAATTTCGGCGCCAGCTACATGCAGGAAATCGTCGTCGGCCGGGTGGCGGAGGACGTCCTGTTCGACATGCGCCGGGCGATGTTCGAGCATCTCCAGCGCGTCTCGCTCTCCTTCATGGACAAGACCGAGGTCGGCCGGCTGATGTCGCGGCTGCAGGGCGACGTCAATTCCATGCAGGAATTCCTCGAGACCTCGGTGCTCTCGGTCGGCGACATCGTGCTGCTTTTCGGCATCGTCACGGTGCTGGTCTATCTCGACCCGCGCCTCGGGTTCTTGACCCTGTCGACCATGCCGGTGCTGTTCATCGTCCGGCTGTGGTGGCTGCCGCGGGCGCGCGCGGCCTTCATGGCGGCGCATGAGACCAATTCGACGACCAATGGTGCCCTCGCCGAGGGCATCCACGGCGTGCGCACCGTGCAGAGCATGGACCGCCAGCGGGTCAATTTCGACCTCTATGACGACAAGGCCTATGCCAACCTGCTCGCCCATCTCAAGGCGGCGAAGTTCGCGCAGGTCATGGTGCCGATCGTCGACACGCTGACCGGCATCGCGATGGCGGTGGTCATCGTCGTCGGCGGCTCGATGGTTCTCAGCAAGAGCCTCGACCTCGGCGTCATGGTCGCCTTCCTGTTCTACATCCAGCGTTTCTTCGACCCGATCCGCTCGCTGACCATGCAGTACAGCGTCATGCAGCGGGCCATGGCGTCCGGCCACCGCATCTCCGAGGTGCTCGACGTCGCCGTCGACGTGAAGGATCGCGAGGGCGCCGAGGCGCTGCCACGCGACATGGACGGCTCGGTCGAGTTCCGCAACGTCACCTTCGGCTACGTGCCGGGCCAGCCGGTGCTGAGGGACGTGTCCTTCAAGGTCAATCCGGGGGAAACGGTCGCGCTGGTCGGCCCGACCGGGTCGGGCAAGACCAGTGCCATGGCGCTGGTCCACCGCTTCTACGACATCTGGCAGGGCGAGGTGCTGGTCGGCGGCCACGACGTGCGCGACGTGACGCAGGATTCACTCGGCCAGAACGTCGCCATGGTGCTGCAGGAGCCCTTCCTGTTCTCCGGCACGATCATGGAGAACATCCGCTATCACAAGAGCGAGGCCACCCACGAGGAGGTCATCCGCGCGGCCACGGCGGTCGGCGCCCACGATTTCATCGAGCGCCTGCCGGACGGCTACGACACGGTGCTGGAGCAGCGCGGCGGCAACCTGTCGCTCGGCCAGCGCCAGCTCGTCAGCTTCGCCCGGGCGCTGGTGGCGGACGCCAAGATCCTCGTCCTCGACGAGGCGACCGCCAATATCGACAGCTATACCGAGATGCAGATCCAGAAGGCGCTGGTGACCCTGCTCAAGGGCCGCACCGGCCTCGTCATCGCCCACCGGCTCGCCACCATCCGCCATGCCGACCGCATCATCGTCTTGCAGAACGGTGAGATGATCGAGAGCGGCAATCACGACCAGCTGATGGCCGAGCGCGGCCTTTATGCCCGCCTCTACAGCATGAACTATGCCTCCTTCGACGATCTGCCGGAGGAGCTGGCCTTCGTCCAGGAGGCCCAGGCGGCCGCCTCGACCTGATCGGGCCGGGTCAGCCGCCGGCCTCGGCGCGGTGCGCCTCGGCGAGCTCGGCCATGTTGGTGAAGCGGAAATCGTAGCTCGGCATGGTCGTCGGCGAGGTGGTCGCGCCGAAGCCGCCCTGCTCGTGGCGGCGATGGATCCAGCAATTGGCGAGCCCGGCGGCGTTGGCCGGACCGTGGTCGTGGAACAGGCTCTCGGCGACGTGCAGCACTTCGCCCTTGTCGATGCCGCGCGCCGCCAGCGTGTCCAGCATATAGTCGAAATTGCGCGGCGCCGGCTTGTAGGAGCCGATGTCCTCGGCCGTCATGATCGCGTCGAAGGCGACGCCGAGCTTGACGTTGGAGGCCGAGAAGGACTCGTTGTCGACATTGGAGAGAATGACGAGCTTGTAGTGCTCCTTGAGATAGCGCAGGGCGTCGGCGGTGTCGGCGAAGGCCGGCCAGTAGGGCACCGAGCGGCCATAGGCGACGCATTCGTCCCAGGGCACCGGCACGCCCCATTCCTCGGCCAGGCGCCTGTAGACGACGGCGAGCACGTCCCGGTAGAGCCGCGTCGGCGTGGCGCGCTGCTGGGCCGCCTCGTGGTGGGCATGAGCGGCGAGGATGCGGTCGCGGGTGAGCTCCGGCCCGACGCGGTCCGTCAGCGGTTTCAGCGCCGCGATCATGCCGCTCTCCCAGTCGATGAGCGTGCCGTAGCAGTCGAAGCTGAGAACCTTGAAATCGCTGAGGCGCATGATCGGACCTTCCCGGGAGGAAAATGATGCGCCATAACGTCGGCAATGGCGGCAAAGATCAAGCGCCGAGGGCGCGGCGATTATGCCTCGACGTAGACGTAATCCTCCTCGACATGCACGGGGAAGGTGGTGGCGACGAGTTCCTCGTTTTCCGCCAGGGCCCGCCCAGGGGCGACGCCGGCCTGATAGCTGCGCACCCGCGTACGGTCGGGATCGACGCGCGAGCGGCCGCTTGCCAGGTCGAATTCCCAATGGTGCCAGGGGCAGCGGATGATCTGGCCGCGCCGGCAATAGCGGTAGTCGCCGGCGCCGGCTGATTCGACGAGGCCGATCTGGTCGCCGCGCGACAGGGGCCCGCCCTGATGCGGACAGCGGTCGAGCAGGGCGAAGAAATCACCGTCGACGTTGAAGACGACGATCGGCCGGCCATCGACATCGACGCGCCGGCGCGCGCCGGCGGGGAAGTCCGAAAGGCTGGCGACGGGATGCCGCCTCATGCAGGCAGTCCGAACAGCGCCGCGGCGTTGTCGCGCAGAATGCGGCCGCGCAGCTCGGCTCCGATTTCCGGCGGCAGGGCGCGGCGCGGGTCGTCGAAGTCCCAGTGCGGATAGTCGCTGGCGAACATCACCCGATCGGTGCCGATCCACTCCAGCACGTCGAGAAGGTGCCTGCGGTTCTCCGGCTCCTCCATCGGCTGGGTGCTCGTCCACACATGTTCGCGCACCAGTTCGGACGGCGGACGGGTGACATGGGGAACCTCGCCGCGCATGCGCTGCCAGGCGCGGTCCATGCGCCACATGAGCGGCGGCAGCCAGGCAAGGCCGGCCTCGATCAACACGATCTTCAGGCCGGGGAAGCGCTCGAAGACGCCCTCGAAGACGAGGCTCGATATCAGCGCCTGAGCCGAGGTGGCATGCTCGGTCATCTCCTCGATGTAGAAGGAGGGCCAGCCGGAATTGGTCATCGCCCAGCCGGAATAGCCGAAGACGTGGACGCCGACCGGCTTGCCGGCCTCCGCCGCCGCCTCGAAAAGCGGCCAGTAGCGCCGCTTGCCGAAAGGCTCGGCGGTGCGGCTGAGCACCAGCACCTGGGCGAAATCGGGATGGTCGGCCCAGTGGCGGATCTCGGCCGCCGCCGCCGGGCCATCCTCATAGGGTACGCAGATCGAGGCCTTGAGGCGCGGCTCCTTGCTCGTCAGCGCCTCGACCTGCCACTGGTTGGTCGCCCGGCACAGCGCAGCCGAGAGCTCGTCGTTCTGGGCACCTTCGCCGGTGAAGGCGAGCGGGTTCATGACGCCGAACTCGACGCCATAGGGATCGAGAAGCTGCCGGCGCAGAAGCTCCAGGTCGGAGCCGGGCTCGCCGCCGTCGGTTGGCCAGGCGTCGCGACGCGCCGCCATGGGCGAGGCCTTGGGATAGGGAGAGCCCTTCTGGTGGCCGTGGCGCGGGCGCAGGCCATAGGTCTGCAGGTGGTCCCACCAGCGCTGGCTGAGATAGGGCTTCAGGTCGTCGAGACGCCTGAACTTGGTGTGGATGTCGCAATCGACGATGCGCAGCCTGGTGGCATCCTCGGTCTTGGGCGCGGGGGATTGGACGTTCATGCCGTCGCCTCCGTCAGGTGGGGATAGGTCCGGCGCGGATTGTCGAGCGCCATTTTACGCACAAGCCCGGCATCGAAGCCACGCGGTATGAGGGCGTCGCCGTCGAACTGCCAGTGCGGGTAGTCGCTGGCGAAAAGCAGCATCTCGTCGCTGCCGAGCTGGTCGGCGATCTTTTCGACGATCGCCGGGTCGTCGGGCGCATCGAAGGGCTGCATGGTCAGGCGCACATGGTCGCGCACGATCTCGGTCGGCGAGCGGTCGACCCAGGGCACCTCGAAGCGCAGCCCCTTCCAGAATTTCGACAGCCGCCAGAGATAGGCCGGCAGCCAGGCGACGCCCGATTCCAGCAGCACGACCTTGAGGTCGGGGAATTCGCCGAAGACGCCGGCGGTCACCAGGCTGGTGAGCTGGGCCTGGAAGCCTTGCGACTGGGCGACATAGTCCTCGACATAATAGCTCGGCCAGCCGAGCGCGGTGACCGGATGGCGGTAGGAGCTGCCGGCATGGATGCCGATCGGCAGCCCATGGCGCATCGCCGCCGCGTAGATCGGCCAATAGGACCGGCGCCCATAGGGTGTCTCGGCCATGACCGGAAGCAGGATCTGGACGAAGCGCCTGTCTGGCGCGAGGCGCTCGATCTCGGCCACCGAAGCCTCGACGCTCTGGATCGGCACGACGATCGAGGCGCGCAACCGGTCGTCCTGGTCGAGCCATTCCTCGATCATCCAGTCGTTGACGGCGCGGGCGAAGGCGATCGCCATATATTCGTCGAAGACGAGATGGACGCCGTAAAGGCTGTTGAGAATGGCGTGGCCGATGCCCCAGCGGTCGAGCGTATCGCGCTTGAGGCGCGCCGGGTCGCGGTCGAGGCCGCCGCTCTCGCCGCGCCAATCGGGGCGGGCGGTGATCGGCGCGTTGTCGGGATAGGCGTTGGAGTCGAGCGCGCCGATGCCGCGCGACTTCATCATGTCACTCCAGTACTCGTCCATGTGCCGCCGGAGGCTGGTCATGCTCGGCGAGGGCGGATGGATGTCGCAGTCGATGGCGCCAGCCGGCAGCACGGCATCAGGCGCCGGGGCCTCTGTCATTGCGTCCATGGTCGTTTCCAGTGTGGCAAGGGCCTGTGCGCGGGGCTGCGCCTGGCGGCAACGGTCCTGGTCCCGCGTCGCTTTGCCGACAAGGAAGGCGCAGGCGCGGCCTCAGGTCAAGAGTGCCGCCGCCGTTTCGCCTTTTCCATTGCCGCTGGATCGCATTCAGACAGGCGATGCGGCGGTCACGTCGTTGGGATATAGTGCGGCAACGATATCCAGCCCCGGCGGCCATGGCGGCTCTCCGGCTCCTCGTGGCCGGCCCTGCGCGGCGCCCTTGGATCAGAGTTCGGAGGGGGAGCGAAGATGCGCAAGCTGCAGACACAGGGCGTCCACCACATCACGCTGGTCGGGGCCGACCGCCAGACGACGATCGACTTCTGGGAGGGCCTGCTCGGCATGCCCTTCGTCTTCGACCAGCCCAATCTCGACGTGCCCGAGGAAAGCCACCTCTATTTCGATCCCGGCGACGGGCGACTGATCACCGTCTTCACCAATGAGGGCCGCAAGCCCGATCCGAGCGCCAACCCGACCGAGATCGGCGACGTCCATCATCTCGCCTTCTCGGTCTCGCACGCGACCTTCGCCCAGGCGGTCGAGAGGCTCGACGAGCGCGGCATCACCCATAGTGGGGTGAAGGATCGCGGCTTCATGGATTCGATCTATTTCCGCGATCCGCTTGGCCAGCTCATCGAGCTCGCCGCCTATCGCTTCGAGCCGCCGGCCGGGCGCGGCCATGCCGAGGTTCTGCTCGAGGCGCATCACATCCGTGTCGCGCGCGGTGACTACAATATTCAGGAAGTCCATCTCGCCGATGCCATCGAGGCGCTGATCCTGAAGGATCGCGGCAGCCTGTCGGAGAGCCGGACGGCGAAGGATCCTTATGCCAAGGGCGCGCGCAAGCGTGGCAAGGCCGCATCGCATGCCGGCAATCCCGCCAAGCAGCGCTGGCCGGCCAAGAGCGAGACAACGAAGAAGAAGAAGGCCGCCGCGCGCCACAAGAAGTAGACGGCGCGCGAGGCTCGGCCGAGACGAGGGATTGGAACCAGACGCCGCGATGTCCGCGAGGCCGCGGATAGGCCGGGCGGGCAGCGGCCTTTCAGGGAGGGACGTCGATGATGAAGCTCTATATGCACCCGGTCTCCAATACGAGCCGGCCGGTGATGATGCTGATCGCCGAGGCGAAACTGCCGGTCGATGAGGAGATCGTCGATCTGATGACCGGCGCGCATCATCAGGAACCCTATGCCTCGCTCAATCCGAACCGGCTGGTGCCGACGCTGGTCGACGATGATTTCGTGCTCACCGAAAGCTCGTCGATCATGAAATATCTCGCCGACAAGTTCGACCTGGACCTCTATCCGAAGGACCTGAAGCTGCGGGCGCGGGTCAACGAGATGATGGACTGGTTCAATACCGGCTTCTATCGCGACTACGGCTATGGCGTCGTCTATCCGCAGATCTATCCGCACCACAAGCGGCCCAGCGACGAGATCCAGAAGGGCACGATCGAGTGGGGGAAGGAGCTGACCAAGAAGTGGCTGACCGTCCTCAACGATCACTGGCTCGGCAAGGGCAACAAATTCCTCTGCGGCGACCAGCTCACCATCGCCGACCTGTTTGGAGCCGGACTCCTGACCTGCGGCTACGTCACCCGCGACGAGTTCAAGGCCTATCCCAATATCCAGCGCTGGCTTGGCGAGGTCGCCAAGCTGCCGAGCTGGCCAAAGATCAACGAGGCCATGGAAGGCTTCCGCGACGCGGTCAAGGCGACGCCCTTCGTCAATATCTGAGGAGGCGCGGCCGGCCGCTCAGTCCGCTTCATCCGCCTCGGACCAGTCGACCAGCTTCGACTTGTAGTCGCTGCGCGGCAGACTGGCGAAGGGGACGAGACTGACGGCGGCATTGACCAGCAGGGTCTCGCGGATACGCGCGGCGATACGGTCCGCGAGGGCGTCGTCGTCGGGCTGCGTCGGGCCGCGCTCGACCAGCAGCTTCAGCGGCGGGCTCTGGCGGGCGCCCTTGCGGGCGGGGCGGATCGAGATGACGCCGCTGACGGCGGGGGCGAACTGGTCGACGAGTTCGCGCAGCGCGCTCGGAAAGACATTGACGCCGCGCACGATCAGCATGTCGTCGGTGCGGCCGATGCAGCGGATGCGCGGGCTGGTGCGCCCGCAGGCGCAGGCGCCGGTCCACACCCGGACATGGTCGCGGCTGCGGAAGCGCAGCAGCGGCGCCGCCTGCTGGGCAAGGTGGGTGTAGACCAGTTCGCCCTCGGCGCCGTCGGCGATCGGCGCGGCTCGCCCCCGTCTCCGGGTCGATCAGCTCGAAATGAACGAGGCCGCGGCCGCTGAAATGCATGCCGTCCTGCGCCTCGCATTCGCCCCACATGGTGGCGGCGATGTCGCCGATGCCCATCGCCTCGTTGACCCTGGCGCCCCAGGCGGCCTCGAGCTTGGCGCGCATGGCCGGCTCGCCGCCGCCCGGCTCGCCGGCAACCACCAGTTGGCGGACGGAAGAGGCGGGAAGGTCGATGTCGCGCTGGCGCGCCCATTCGGCCAGATGCAGCGCATAGGAGGGGGTGAGGGCGACCGCTTCGATGCCGAGGCGGGTCACCGCCTCCATCAGGCGGGCGGTGTTGCCCGAGCCGACCGGCACATGGCAGAGGCCGAGGGCATGGAAGGCGTCGAGGCCGATGCCGGCGACGAAGGGACCGGCATTGTAGGTCGAGACCAGGCGGGTGCCGGCGGTCAGTCCCGCCGCCGCGTAGCTGCGCGCCGAGATGCGCACCCAGGCGGCGTGGTCGTCCGCCGTCAGCGGAATGTAGCTCGGCGCGCCGGTGGTGCCGCTGGTCGAGAAGATGCGCACGATTTCGCCCATCGGCGCGGCCAGATGCGTGCCGATCGGGTCGGCCTCGGCTGCGGCTGGCGCGCAGCTCGTCCTTCTCGGTGAAGGGCAGGGCGGCGATGTCGGCAAGGCCGCCGACCGCTTCGGCGTCCTTGAAGCCCGCGGAGGTCAGCTTGTCGCGATAGAAGCGCGATCGGGCGAAGAGATAGGCGATCTGGCGGCGATAGACGGCCTCGTCGCTCGCCTGCTGGTCGGCCCAGGGCGCCGCCTCGACGTCCGGGTCGAGCATCAGGCGTCGTCTCCTTCGCCACCGTCATAGGTGATCGCTTCCTCGCCGTGCGCGGCCATGAGGAAGCCGATCGGGCGCTTCTGTTCCTCGGCGATATGGGCGATCAGCCCGGCGGTGCGGGCCAGCAGCGGGATGCCCTTTATGATCGCGGGCGGGAAGTCGAGATCGAGCAGGCAGGCGGCCATGGGCATGGAAATGTTCATGGTCAGCGGCCGGCCCCAGGCGGCAGCGACCGCTTCGGGAAAGCATCGGGCGAGTTCGAGATAGCGCCCGGCGATCTTCCTCTCGTCGGCGAGTTCGAGAATACGCCGGGCGCGCGGGTCGACCGGATTGTGGATCGGATGGCCGAAGCCGGGAATGCGACCGCCGGCGGCGCGGATCTCGCGGGCCATGTCGGCGGTCACTGCGTCGGCGGTGCCGCCGGCCTCGAGGCGCCTGCCGGCCTCGACGAGCAGGTCGGCGCAGAGCTGCGCCGTGCCGAGGACGACGGTGCCGCAGCCGAGAAGGCCGGCGGCGACGGCGCCCTGCAGCGAATCCGGCGCCGCGTCATAGGTCATGCGCGCCGCCTGGGCGGTCGGCGTCAGCCCGTGCTCGGCGATGGCGACGAGCAGCAGGTCGAGGAAGAAGCGCTGGTCGTCGCTCGGCTCGCGGCCGGTGGTGAGGAAGAAGAAGAATGCGGAAAAGCTCATCCGGCCCATGAGGTCGGCGGTGAGGTCGCGGCCGCGGATCTCGATGCGGTCGGCGGTGGCGTGACAGAGGGCCGACCTTGCCGGTCCCGGCTTGCCGATCAGCACGATGCTCCCTCCTCCTGGTCCCCCGCCGGCGGCGAGCGGGCGATTCGTCCCATTGGCCAGACTATCCGGGATTTTTCGGGTGGCACAGGCCGTGTGGCGGCATCAGCCCCAAGGTCCGTGCCGGGGGCTGCCGCCGGTGGTCGGCGTGCCCGGTGTTTCATTCTTGGCGCCGGTGTTCGCCCACGGCCCGGCCTCGATAGCCGGCGTCTCCGGCTCAGGCGGTGGTGGCGGCAGGGGGCCGGGATCGCGGCCGCCGGCATAGTCGATGAGCGCCTTGATGCGCGCGTCGATCGAGGGATGGGTGGCGAAGAGGCTGGCGAGCCCCGTCTCGCGCGGATGATCGAGGAACATCTCCTGGATCTGCGAGGGCGCCTCGATCTTGGAATGGCCCTCGATCTTGCGCAGCGCCATGATCATCGCGTCCGGGTTCTTGGTGAGATCGACTGAGCCGGCGTCGGCGAGGAACTCGCGCTTGCGCGAGACGGCGAAGCGCAGCGCGATGGCGAGCAGGCGGGCGACAAGAAAGATGGCGATCGCGACCAGGATGAGGACGATGGCGCCACCGCCGCCGCCGCCATCACCGCCGCCGCTGCGCCGGCGGCGGCCGCCACCGCCCCATCCGCCACCGAAGAACCAGATGCGCGGGCCGCGGATCAGGAGGTCGCCGACCAGCGAGATGATGCCGACGAAGACCGCGGCGATGACGAGAAGCTGGACGTCGCGGTTCTGGATATGGGTGAGCTCATGGGCGAGCACGGCCTCGAGCTCGGCATCGTCGAGCGCATCCATCAGCCCGCGGGTGACGGTGATCGCGTATTGGCGCTTGCGCACGCCGCTGGCGAAGGCGTTGCGCTGGTCGGTTTCGATGATGCGCAGTTGCGGCATGGTGAGGCCGCGGCTGATGCACAGGTTTTCGAGCAGATTGTAGAGCCGCGGCTCTTCCAGGCGGGTCACCCGCTTGCCGCCGGTGACGAGGTCGACGATCGTCTGGTTGGCGAAGAAGGCGATGATGAACCAGATCGCAGCGCCGGCGACGGCGACGGGCACGAGGCTCGGCAGCAGGGCGAAGGCGTCGGCGAAGCCCTGCCCGACATTCGGGTCGTTGCTCGCCGAGATCAGCAGCGCGAAGGCGAAACAGATCAGCAGCAGCAAGACCGGGAATCCGGCGAGCAGGATGATCGACCGGAGCCGGTTGTTCCAGATATAGGTCTGGAGGCCGAAGGTCCCGAGCATCGCGACGCCGCGTTTCTTTCCCGCAGAATCCCCCTAGAACTTGACCTGCGGCGCCGTATTGACCGCGGCCCGCTCGCCCTCGTCGAGCTCGAAGAAATCGCGCTGCTGGAAGCCGAGCGAGCCGGCGATGAGCACGGCCGGGAATTGCTGGATCGAGGCGTTGAACTCGGAAACCGCGTTGTTGAAGAAGCGCCGGGCCGCGGCGATCTTGTTCTCGATGTCGGAAAGGTCGGACTGGAGCTGGAGGAAGTTCTGGTTCGCCTTCAGGTCCGGATAGGCTTCCGAAAGGGCGAAAAGCTGGCGCAGGGCACCGGAGAGCATGTTCTCGGCCTTGGCCTGCGCGGCCGGGTCGGCGGCGGCGACGGCGGCGTTGCGCGCCTGGGTCACGGCCTCCAGCGTGCCGCGCTCGTGGGCGGCGTAGCCTTTCACCGTCTCGACCAGATTGGGCACGAGATCGTGGCGCTGCTTGAGCTGGACCGAGATGTCGGACCATGCCTGCGAGGCGCGCTGGCGCAGCCCGACGAGCCGGTTGTAGATAATGATCAGATAGAGCGCGATCACCACGATCACGCCGATGATCACCCAGGTCACCATCGGTCCGGCCTCCGTTCGAGCCCCCGCGAGACCTTAGCAGGCCGATCGGCGCGGTGCCAGCAAGCGACGGGGTGAAAGAAACCGTGACAGCCGCGCCCCTTCGTCCTTCCGCCGCCTCGTTGCCAGCATATCGACGGTACGGTCTTCCGCCAGTATTTCCTGATGGGCACCGATGCCAATGGCCGCGACCTGTTCGCGCGGATCATGATCGGCGGGCGCATCTCGCTCGCCGTCGGCATCCTCGACACACTCGTCAGTCTTCTCATCGGCGTCGCCTATGGCGCCATCGAGTGGCTCGACATGGCGCATCGTGCGCGGCCAGACGCTGTCCCTGAAGCGGCGCGAATTCGTCACCTCGGCCGAGGCGATGGGGCTGACCAACTGGGCCATCATCCGCCGCCACATCATCCCCAACACGGTCGGGCTGGTGATCATCTTCGTCACCATCCTGGTGCCGAAGGTGATCCTCCTGGAAAGCTTCCTTTCCTTTCTCGGCCTGGTCGGCATCGCCGAGCCGGAACGGCGGGTCGATTCCTATCCGCACGAATTGTCCGGCGGCCAGCGCCAACGCATCGCCGTCGCCCGGGCGATCATCCTCAAGCCGAAAGTCGTCGTCCTCGACGAGCCGATTTCGGCGCTCGACCGCACCGTGCGGAAGCAGATCGTCGAGCTGCTGCGCCGCCTGCAGGACGAATATGGTCTCTCCTATCTCTTCATCAGCCGCGACATCGCTGTGGTGCGGGCGATGTCCGATTGGATTCTGGTGATGAAGGACGGTGTCGTGGTCGAGGCTGGGCCGACGGACGATGTCTTCACCCATCAGCGCGAGGCCTATACGAAAAAGCTGATGGCCGCCGCCTTTGCCACCGTCGCTGATGGCGATGCGCTCGCCTGAAAGGCGTCAGTGAAAGTTGCGGCCCTTGGGCATCGCCTTGGCCGAGCGCTCGGCGAGGGTGGTGAAATCGGCGAGCTTCACCATCTCCTTCTTCATCCTGCGGGCAAGCCGGGCGTGATGGCCGGGTTTCTCGCGCATGTCGACGGTCGGGCGGCGCACCTCGTCGGCACGGGCGAGCGGGGCGATGTCCTTGCCCTCCTCCGACAGCGCCACCAGCAGCGGCGTCCAGTCGTCGAGCCGGTCGGCGACGACGTGGATGACGCCGCTCTCGCTCTGCAGGCGCCCGCTGACGGCGACCAGCCGCGCGCCGAGCACGACCGGGCGGAAGCGCTCGAAGACTTTCGGCCAGACGATGATATTGGCGATGCCGGTCTCGTCCTCGATGGTCATGAAGATGACGCCCTTGGCGGTGCCCGGCCGCTGGCGCACCAGAACGAGGCCGGAGATCGAGACGCGGCCGCCGGCAGGCCGCTCGGCCAGGCTCGTATTGGCGACGATCCGCTTCTCGGCCAGTGTCGAGCGCAGGAAGGAAAGGGGATGCGCCTTCAGCGACAGGCCGAGCGTGCGGTAGTCGTTGACCACATGCTCGCCGATCGGCATCGGCGGCAGGGCGAAATCCGGCTCGCGCCTGATGTCGGCGAGTTCCGCCCGGTCGAAAAGCGGCAGGCGCATGCGCGCCTTGCCATGGTCGAGCTCGCAGGCCGCCCACAGCGCGCCGCGCCGGTCGAGACCGAGCGAGCGGAAGGCATCGGCCTCGGCGAGCTTCTCGATCGCGGCGCGCGTCAGGCCGGAGCGCAGCCACAGGTCGCGCACTGAATCGTAGCCAGCCCCGCGATTCTCCACGAGCAACTTTGCGTCATCCTTGGAAAACCCCTTGATCTCGCGAAAGCCCAGCCGCACCGCATGGGCCGCGCGGATGTCGCCGGCCATCTCCGCATGGCGCGGGTGGAGACGGATGGTGTCATGGGAGAGGGGACGCCGTGGCCCCGGTTCATCTCGTCCTGCCCGGTCAATCCTTCCCGCCCGGTCAATTCCAGCGTTGTCGCTGTCGTCTCCAGCCCGCAGTCCCAGTCTGAAAAATTCACGTCCACTTCGCGGACGTCCACGCCGTGCTCGCGGGCGTCGCGGACGATCTGGGCGGGGGCGTAGAAGCCCATGGGCTGGGCATTGAGGAGGGCGGCGCAGAAGACGTCCGGGTAATGGCATTTGAGCCAGGCCGAGGCGTAGACGAGAAGGGCGAAGCTCGCCGCGTGGCTTTCCGGGAAGCCGTAATCGCCGAACCCTTCGATCTGGCGGAAGCAGCGCTCGGCGAAATCGCGCTCGTAGTTTCGGGCGACCATGCCGGCGATGAACTTGTCGCGGAAGGAGCCGATGGTGCCGAGACGGCGGAAGGTCGCCATGGCGCGGCGGAGCTGGTCGGCCTCGCCGGGCGAAAAGCCGGCGGCGACGATGGCGATCTTCATCGCCTGCTCCTGGAAGAGCGGCACGCCCATGGTCTTCTTCAAGCACCGCTTCCAGCTCGGGCGAGGGATAGGTGACCGCGCCCGGGTTCTGCCGGCGCTTGAGATAGGGGTGCACCATGTCGCCCTGGATCGGGCCGGGGCGCACGATCGCCACCTCGATGACGAGGTCGTAGAAGGTTTTCGGCTTCAGCCGCGGCAGCATCGACATCTGCGCCCGGCTCTCGACCTGGAAGATACCGAGCGAATCCGCCCGGCAGAGCATGCGATAGACCGCCTCGTCTTCCTGCGGGATCGAGGCGAGGGTCAGTCGCTTGTCGTAATGGGTGTCGAGAAATTCGAAGGCCTTGCGGATGCAGGAGAGCATGCCGAGCGCCAGCACGTCGACTTTCAAAATGCCGAGGGCGTCGAGGTCGTCCTTGTCCCATTCGACATTGGTGCGGTCCTCCATGGCGGCATTCATGATCGGCACGACCTCGTCGAGCCGGTCGCGGGTGATGACGAAGCCGCCGACATGCTGGGAGAGGTGGCGGGGAAAGCCGCAGATCTCGCGCGACAGCGCCAGCACCCGTGCCATGGTCGTCTCGGTCGGGTCGAGGCCGGCGCGGCGCACGTCGTCGCTGCGCACGCCGCCGTCGGACCAGCCCCAGACCGTCCCGGCGAGCGCGCCGGTGGCGTCCTCCGACAGGCCGAAGACCTTGCCGACCTCGCGGATCGCCGAGCGCGAGCGATAGGTGATGACGGTGGCGGCGATGCCGGCGCGCTCGCGGCCGTATTTCTCGTAGATATATTGCATCACCTCCTCGCGCCGCTCGTGCTCGAAATCGACGTCGATGTCGGGCGGCTCGTCGCGTTCGATCGAGATGAAGCGCTCGAAGAGCAGGTCGGTCATGTCGGGGTCGACCTCGGTGATGCCGAGGCAGAAGCAGACGGCGGAATTGGCGGCCGAGCCGCGTCCCTGGCAGAGGATGCCGCGCTCCTGGCGGGCGAAGCGGACGAGGTCGTAGACGGTGAGGAAATAGGGGGCGTAGTCCTTGGCACGGATGAGCCCGAGCTCATGGTCGATGCTGGCGCGCACCTTTTCCGGCACGCCGCGCGGATAGCGCCGGCGGGCACCTTCCTCGGTCAGCTTTTCCAGCGCCTCCTGCGGGCTGGCCGCTCGCTTCGAACGCCTCGTCCGGATATTGGTATCTGAGCTCGTCGAGAGAGAAGTCGAGATGTTCGAGCACGGCGCGGGATTCGGCGATGGCTTCCGGGTAGTCGCGGAAAAGCCGCGCCATCTCGGCCGGGCCCTTGATGTGCCGCTCGGCATTGGCGGCGAGGAGAAAGCCGGCCTCGGCGAGCGTCGTGTGCTCGCGGATGCAGGTGACGACGTCCTGCAGCACGCGCCGCTCGGGCACGTGATAGAGCACGTCGTTGGTGGCGACCATGGGGGCGCCGAAGCGGCGGGCGAGACGGTCGATCCGGGCAAGGCGCCGATGGTCGACCGCCCCATGCGGCCGGCTCGCCATCAGCCGCACCGCGCCGGGAAAGGCCGCGGTCAGGCGGGCGAGGGTGGTCTCGAGATCATCCCCCACAGGTGGAGCATCCACCTCTCCCCGCTCGTTCCCGCGAAAGCGGGAATCTATTGGCTGAATGACGTCCGTCCCGCCTTCATTGGATCCCCGCTTTCGCGGGGATGAGCGATCGAATGTGAGGTTTTCGGGCTTCTCGATAGCGAGATGACCCGAAAGCCGTTGTCCCGGCACGACGCCGAGCATCAGGCCTTCGCCCCAGGTGATGAGGTCGTCGAGATCGAGAAGACAGTCACCCTTCTCGGCGCGGCGATTGCCGAGGGAGAGCAGCCGGCAGAGCCGGCCATAGGCGGCGCGGTCTCTCGGCCAGGCGACGATGTCGGGGGTGCGGTCGCGGAAGACGAGCCGGCAGCCGACGCGATAGGGAAAGCCCGCCTCCTTCGCCGCCACGTGGGCGCGCACGACGCCGGCAAGGGTGTTGCGGTCGGCGACGGCGAGACCCGATAGGCCGAGCGCGGCGGCCTGATTGACCAGCTCCTCGGGGTGAGAGGCACCGCGCAGGAAGGAGAAATTGGTCGCGGTGAGGAGCTCGACGAAGGCGGTCACGATTTGCATCTCTGTCTATGCGGATTTATATACACATCCGTATTAGGCCCGAGTTTGGGCGCCAAAGAGGCAAAGAGCGACGTGGCGATCGAACACAAGGGCATCTTTCTGTGGAACGAAACAGCCGGAAACTGATGCTGAGGCTCAAGCGAGATGGTTGGGTGCTTGATCGCGTGAAGGGCGATCACCACACCTTCAAGCATCCTGAAAAAGCCGATTTGATTACTCTGACGCATCCGAGAAAGGATCTGCCGATCGGGTTGGTCAGAAGCCTCTACCGGATCGCCGGCTGGAAAATTTGAGTGCGGGTTAAGATGGCCACCAAATATTATCTCGGCATCGTCGAGAAGGACGCGGGCAGTGCCTGGGGCATGTGGTTCCCTGACATGCCCGGTTGCTTTCCCGCGGCCGATGATTTCGACGATCTCCCCCGTGTCGCGGCGGAAGTCCTGCGCCAGCATGTCGAGGCGCTGGAGAGCAACGGCCGCAACATCTCGGCACCGCGTCCGATGACCGAGGTCATGGTCGACAAAGAGGTGCGCAAGGCCTTGCGCGGTGGCGCGACGACCATGCTGGTGCCGCTGCTTGCCGACCCCGGCCGTACCGTGCGCGTCAATGTGACGGTGGAGCGTGGTCTGCTCGATCAGATCGACGAAGCGGCCGAAGCGCGTGGACTTCACCCGGTCGGCCTTTCTCGCCCAAGCGGCGCGCGAAAAGATCGTCGGCTGAAATGGCAAGTCGCGGAAAGCCCTCGAATCGATCGTCCACTGATCGCAAAGGCGATGCAGATGGGAAGGTCCCGGTAAGGCTCTGGTTCGATTCAGATATTCTCGACCATTTTCGTGCGGGCGGCGAGGATTGGCAGGATCGGATCAACGATACGCTTCGCTGAGCAGTCGAGAGCGAAAAGAAGCGCGCGAAATCGCGGACCGGATGACGATCCGCACCTTTATCGGCCTGATGCGGTCGGCCTTTCTTGCTCAGGCGGCACGCGAGAAGATCGCTGGTTGAGCTCTCTTCTTCTGACACTTTAACCTTTACAGAGGGTAGTTCTTTTCTACGGAACTGCACTATTGTAACGTATTTTAACGAAAAAAGCCGATGTTTTGCCGCGGCGCGGTCGTATTTTAGAGACGATTTGGCCACGGCGACCTGATATCGCGCACCCAATCCTGTCACACGAAACCTGGAGACCCGGGCATGAAAAGTGCTGTCCTGGCCGCTCTTGCTCTTTTGACCGTTGGGCTGATTTCCGCCGTGCGTCCGGCTTTTGCCGGCGAAGACGTCTTCCTTGCCCGCTTTGGCGGGTCCTGGTCGGGGTCCGGCACGGTTCAAAAGAACGCCGAGACCAATCCCTGGCATGTGAACTGCCGCGCGACGGTCGGTCATCCTTCCGCCAATCAGATCAGTCTGCGCGGGATCTGCACGGCGGCTCTCATCGTCAGCCGCGATATCGGTGCGGCGCTGACCTATGATCCTGCGTCGGGGATCTATCGCGGTGTCTATACCGGCGCCACGGTTGGTCCGGCGCGGCTCGTGGGAAAACGCGCCGGCAACCGGATCGACCTCACCATTACCTGGCCGAAGCCGGTCAATGGCGACACCACGGCGCGAATGATCATTTTCAATGAAGGCAATGGCAGCCTGCGGATCGTCGTCTCCGACAAGCTGGCGCCGGGCGGCCCGGTGAAGCTGATGTCGAATATCAGCTTCCGCCAGAGCTGAGGGGCGTCTCTTCCTCCGATCCCGAAGCATCACGCGAACATCCCGTGCATGTACCAGCGCGGGGTGGCGACCTCGCGCTCATAGAGCCCTTCGCGGAAGAGCCAGAAGCGACGGCCGTCGGCATCCTCGACGCGGAAATAGTCGCGGGTGAGATCGTCGGCGCCGCCCTTCCACCATTCGCCGGCGATCCGTTCCGGTCCCTCGGCGCGCACCACCCGATAGAGTACCCGCCGCCAGCGGAAATGGATCGGCGGTCCGTCCGGCACCTCGGCGATCGCCTCGACCGGTTCGGGGCGATTGAAGAGGCGGAGCGGTCGGTCGGGCGGGTCGCAGGCCGCGGCATGCTGGACGGTTGAAGAGGCGTCGTTCACATCTCCCGTCCGCATCCGTCCGTTCAATGTCCGCGGCTCGTCCGCCAGCCGTCCGAACTGGACGGCTTTTTCGGGAATATGGCTCTGGCGCGGGAGCAGGTGGCCGACGCGATCGGGGCCGAGCCGGGTGCCGATCCGGTCGATAAGCCGGTCGAGGTCGGCCCCGCCCGTCGCGTCGCCGGCAAGGTCGGTCTGGATGGCGGAAATGGGGGCGGTGAGGGGGATCGCCAGGCGCATCGTGTCGAAGCCGAAATCGACCTCGATATCGCTGGAAAGACTGAGGAATTTTTCCCGGAAAAGGTCGAGGACAAGCTGCGGTTCGCGGATCGGACGGCTGGTGCCGACGTCGATGCGGGCGAGCGTGCCGTCGGTGCGGAAGAGGGAGAGTTCGAAGGCCCTGGCGCCCTCGCCGCGCGCCTCGAGGTGGCGGGCGAGGCTCTTCGCCAGCGAGGCGAGCGTCGCGGCGATCTCCTCGGCCTGGCTGACCGGCTCGGCGAAGCGCCGCTCGGCGATCAGGGCGGGCACCGGTCGGCGCGGGCTGATCGCCTCTTCCTCGCGGCCGAGCGCCTGGTCGAGACGGCGGAAAAGCACGGGTTCGAAACGGTTCGCGAGCGGCGTGCGGATGGCATCGATGAGCTGGCCGATCCGCTTCAGGCCGAGGCGGTCCATGGTGCCGACCGTCTCGGGATCGAGACGCAGCGCGGCGAGCGGCAGGGGGCGCAGCATGTCCGCCGCTCCGCCCGGCGGAACGACGATCGAGCCGACGAAGCGGACCGCGGCGATGGCCGCGCCGGGGGTGTCGGCGATGGAAGCGAAGGCGCCAAAACCCTGGTGCTCGAGCCGGTCGAGGAGGTCGTGGCAGAGAGCCGTTTCGCCGCCGAAAAGATTGGCGGCGCCGGTGATGTCGAGCAGGAGCTCGTTCGGCGGCGACAGGGCGACGAGCGGCGTATAGCGCTCGGCCCAGTCGGCGATGTGTTCGAGCAGGGCCCTGTCGGCATCCTCGTCCGCATCGACCGCCTCGAGCGTCAGGATCATGGCGCGGGCATCGGTGAGCGTCTGACCGCGCCGCAGGCCGAGAGCCTCCGCCTGCTCGTCGAGGGCGACAAGGCGCAGGGCGCTTCTGACCTTGGCGATGACGGCGAGCGGCGCTGGGACATCCGCGATTGCGGGTGGAAAAGTGGAGCCCGCTTTCCCCCGAATCGCTTCACGAGGCGCGGCGAAGCGCCACGATTTCCCCGCTTTCTGGCGCCGGATCCGGTCGGTCGAAAGATGTGGCAGAGCGAGCGCGAGGATGCGCCGGCCGGGCGGGCTCGGCGAGGGCGAAGGCGTGTCGGTCATGATCCCACTCCAGATGAAAAGCGCCGGTCCGGCCCTGGCGATTGCGTTCGAGGTGGAGGCGCCAGGCCGGGCGGCCGAGGCCGGCGGGGAAGTCCTCGGGCGGATCGGCGGGGCTCGGCGTCGACATGCCAGCGGGTCAGCACGGCGCCTGGGTTCAGGGTCGCCTGCCTGGCGCAGAAGCAGGCCCATCACGCCGGTCTCGCCGGCACGAAGCGCCAGGCGGCGGCTGGCAGTCAGGTCGAGACGGGCCGCGCCCCGCAATTCGATGAGAACGGCGGCGAGGCCGCGACAGCGCAGACCCTTCCTCGCCGGCCCACAGGGCGTCCTTCGGTCTTGCTCGTCGCGCACGACCACCAGCCGTCGCGGATCGAGGCCGAAGCCCGCCAGGCCCGGGCGATAGAGAATGCCACCGTCGCGGACGGCGCTCGTTTCGGTGACGTAAAGAATCGGGCGATGGTCCTCGCCAAGCAGGCGGGCGAGGAGAGCGATCGCGAAATCCGCTGGCGGCGGAGGCATCCCGCGCGGTGCCGCCGCGGATCTCGTGGAGTCGCGTCGCGACGCAATCCGCCGGCGAGACGCTGGTCGAGCGAGGCGACGCCGAGGCAGAGGCGCTGTCCGGCGCTCTCCAGCGCGCGCGAAACGGCTGGCAGACCTTCCCGTTTCAGTGCGGCGCCAAGCGGTGCGGACAGGCGATTGTCGCTGCGCGCCGGCCGATCGGCCTTGAGTCTGCTGCCGGAAGAAAACGGCGAAGGCGCGCCGGCTTCAGGCTTGTCGTGAGGCGCCTGGCCGCTTTCGATCTCGCTGATCCGGCGGCGCAAAAAGGCAAGCGCGTCCCCGGCCATGGAAACGCTTGCGCGCATGGCTCCCGATCCTCGTCAAGAGGAATATGTTCCTGTTTTGTTCTATTGATTCCGGAGAACGGCCAGCGAGTCAAGTGCGATCGATCAGGGAATTGAAATGAGAGCGGGGCGAGATGGGGCCGCGGCGGGCTAACCAAATGGAGACCATGGCGCGAGACGATCGACGGTTGTTGCGCCGGCCATGCTATCGGCGGGGTGGTGATTCTCATGTCCGGAGGCCAACCATGATCCCGATCCGCGCCAGCCTATCCGCTACTTCTCGCCATTGCGGCCCTTACTGTTTCGGTCCAGGCCGAGGAGGCGAAGTCCTACAAGATTCCGGTGACGCCGCTTCTTTCTTCAGCAGTGAGACGGTGATCGGTCAGCCGATCGCCTATCCCAAGGGCAAAGCCAAGGTCACCGCCGTCATCGTCACCGTTCCGCCAGGGCGCGACGTCGGCTGGCACAGCCACGCCGTGCCGGTGTTCGGCTACATGCTCGACGGAGAATTGACGGTCGACTACGGCGACAAGGGCACGAAGGTCTACAAGTCCGGCGACGCCCTGCTCGAGGCGATGAACTGGCCGCATAACGGCACGAACAAAGGCACGGTGCCGGTCCGCATCCTTGCCGTCTATATGGGCGCCGAGGGCGTCCCCAACACGACGCCGGTGGCACGGTGAACCTTCCTCCCCAATGAAGGGCGTCACTTTGCGCCGGGCCCGGGAGCCATTACGGTCCTCTCAGTCCGATTCCTCATCAAGGAGCTCCCGATGGCCACCGTCCTGTCCCGCTCCCTGGCCGTGCTTTTCGTCATCGTCACGTCGCTGTCGCTCGCCGGCTGCGGCATCAACACGATCCCGACCTATGAGGAGAAGGCGAAGGCCGCCTGGAGCCAGGTCCTCAACCAGTATCAGCGTCGCGCCGACCTCATTCCCAATCTGGTCGAGACCGTGAAGGGCTACGCCACCCAGGAAAAGACGGTGCTGACCGACGTCACCGAGGCGCGGGCCAAGGCGACGCAGATGCAGGTACCGGAAGACATCCTCACCAATCCGGAGAAGTTCCAGCAATATCAGCAGCTCCAGGGTCAGGTCGGCCAGGCCCTGTCACGGCTCCTATCGATCACCGAGAACTATCCCGACCTCAAATCGAACCAGAACTTCCTTGCCTTGCAATCGCAGCTCGAGGGTACCGAGAACCGGATCGCGGTGGCGCGGCGCGATTACATCGAGGCGGTGCGGCTCTACAACACCGAGCTGAAGACGATCCCCGGCCGCTGGTGGAACGCCCTTTTCTACGGCAACGAGCCGATGGCGACCTTCACCATCGACGAACAGAAGATGCAGACGCCGCAGGTGAAGTTCAATTGAGTGTCATGACCGCTTCGGGAGGTCTCTGATGCGCCGCACGGTCCGCGTCATCCCGGTTGCTTTTGCGCTGCTTCTCATCTCTTGGCCTCGCCGCGGCTATGGCCGCGTTGACCTTCCCGACGCTCACGGGCCGTGTCGTCGATCAGGCGAACATCATTCCGGCGGCGGACAAGGCAAGCCTGACCGACAAGCTCGCCGCGCTCGAGGACAAGACGAGCGACCAGTTGGTCGTGGTCACGCTCAACTCGCTGCAGGGAACCGACATCGCAGACTACGGCTATCAGCTTGGTCGCGCCTGGGGGATCGGCCAGAAGGACAAGAACAATGGTGTCCTGCTCATTGTCGCGCCGACCGAGCACAAGGTCAGGATCGAGGTCGGCTATGGCCTCGAAGGCGACCTCACCGACGCGGTCACCAAGCTGATCATCGAGAATTCGATCCTGCCGCGCTTCCGCGCCAATGACATGCCGGGTGGCATCGCGCGCGGTGTCGACGACATCATCCAGGTGTTGACCGGCGACGCCGCCGCCTTCAAGGAACGCGCAGCCAAACGGCCGGAATCGAAGGACGGATTCTTTCCAATCTTCGTTCCTTTCGTCCTCATCTTCATCCTCACCGTCGTCTTGCGAGCGATCTTCGGCCGCGGCCACGGCTATGTTGGCCGCCGCGGCGGTGGCACCTGGCTGGGCGGCTCGGGCGGTTCGAGTGGCTGGTCGTCGGGAAGCTCCGGCGGCTTCTCCGGCGGTGGCGGATCATTTGGCGGCGGCGGATCGTCGGGGAGCTGGTGAGATGGCGACGAACATCACGGTGACCGACAGCGATCGGGCCCGAGTCCGCCATGCGATCGCGGCGGCCGAAGCGCGCACGGCGGGTGAAATCTTCGTCGTCGTTGCCGAGGTGAGCGACGACTATCACTTCATCCCGCTTCTCTGGGCGACGTTGCTGGCGCTGCTGACGCCCCTGCCGTTGATCTTCCTGACTCTGATGCCGGTGACGCAGATCTATCTCGCCCAATTGGCCGTGTTTCTCGTTGCCGGCCTGATCCTGTCGGTTCCGACGATCAGGCCACTGACGGTGCCGAAGCCGGTCAAGCACGGCCGCGCCCATCTCAAGGCGATCGAACAGTTCGCCGCCCACGGGCTTCATACGACCGAGGCGCGGACCGGCGTCCTGATCTTCGTCTCGCTTGGCGAGCGCTATGCCGAAATCGTCGCCGACACGGGGATCGCCGCCAAGGTCGAGGACAAGGTCTGGCAGGAAGCGATGGACGCGCTGCTCGGTGAGGTCCGGGCCGGCCGTCTTGCCGAGGGGCTGATTGGCGCTATCGGCAAGACGGGCGACGTGCTTGCCGCCCACTTTCCGCCGCGGCCGGACGATCGCAACGAACTGCCGGACGATCTCGTCCTTCTGTAGGCACGAACGCCAGGTAGCGTTGTCTTGTCCGCCTGTCGGGTTCACACTCGCCAGGCGCGCGAGATGACTGGGGAGGGTCGGCGATGCATGCGGATGACCGGGAGAATCTGATTGGCCGAGTCCGCCGCGTCTTGTCCGCAAAGCGCGTTCCCAAGCGGCTTTCGATGCTTGTCGCAGACCTCTTCACCCATGCCAATCTCGAAGACGTCGCGGTCTACAAACCGGAGGAAATCGCCGATTTCGTGCGGTCGGCCGATTCGCTGCTGGCCAAGCGCAAGCCGGGCCAGCATGTCATCCGACTGACCGATCCGAAGCCTTCCGACGATGACAGCCCGCTCGCCGGCGTGACGCTGGTCGAGGTCCTCAACGACAACATGCCGTTCCTGGTTGATTCGGTCATGGGAGAGATCCAGGACTTCGGCGCGACGATCCGGCTGGTCGCCCATCCCATCGTCACCGTCGAACGGAGCCGCGACGGCAAACTCACCGAATATCGGGGAACGACGCCGCCGGAGCAGGGCGACAAGGCGATCCGTGAAAGCCTGATCCAGGTCCATATCGACCGGCTGCTGATCGACAGCGAGCGCAAGAAACTGCAGTCGCAGCTCGACACATTGCTGCGGCAGGTGCGCAGTGCCGTCGTCGACTGGCGCGCCATGCTGGAACGGCTCAGCGAAGCGATCGCCGCCTATATGGCCGAACCGCCACCGATCCCGTCAGAAGAGGTGTCCGAGGCGATTGCCTTCCTCGAATGGCTGGTCGACGAGAACTTCACCTTCCTCGGCCTGCGCGAATACGACTATGTCGGCGGCAAGCTCCGCGGACGGCTGTCGCGGTCCTCAAAGCCGGGCCTCGGCATCCTCAGCGATCCGGATGTGCGGGTGTTGAGGCGCGGCACCGAACTGGTGACCATGACGCCGGAGATTCGCCGTTTCCTCATGCGTCCGGCGCCGCTCATCATCGCCAAGGCGAACGTCAAGTCGAAGATCCATCGGCGCACCTATTTGGACTATGTCGGCGTCAAGCTCTATGGGCGAGACGGGCGGCTGGCCGGCGAATTGCGCCTTGTCGGCCTTTTCACCTCGACCGCCTACACGCGCTCAACCCGGGCGATCCCCATTCTCCGTCGCAAGGTCGACAGCATTTTTTCCCGTGCCGGCTACGATCCGTCGAGCCATTCCGGCAAGGCGCTGCTTAACGTCCTGGAGGCCTATCCGCGCGACGAGCTGTTCCAGGTCGATGAGGAGACGCTCTACGAGTTTGCACTCGCTATCCTTGCCCTGGAGGAGCGGCCGCGCGTGCGGGTCCTGGCGCGTCGCGACGAGTTCGACCGCTTCGTCTCGGTCATCGTCTTCGTTCCACGCGACCGCTACGACAGCCATGTCCGCATTCGCATCGGCGACTATCTGAAATCGGTCTATGACGGTCGTCTTTCGGCCTATTACCCGGCCTTCCCGGAAGGCCCGCTGGCCCGTGTCCACTTCATCATCGGACGTTTTGGCGGGGAGACGCCCAATCCCGACCAGACCGTCCTCGAGCAGGCGGTCGAAAGTATCGTCAAGACGTGGGCCGACCGCCTCGAAGAAGCGCTGCATGAAGGTCATGACGTGCGCGCCGCCTTCGATCTGGACGCGCGTTACGGCCAGGCTTTTCCGGCCTCCTATCGGGACGACTTCGACGCCGATATTGCCGTCCGCGACATCGGTCACTTCGAGACCCTGGCGCCGGAACGGCCGATCGCGATCGAGTTTCATCGTCGCGACGGGGCCGATGAGGACGGGGTCTATCTCAAGCTCGTCCATCGCCAGACGCCGATCGCACTCTCCGAGCGGGTGCCGATGCTGGAAAACATGGGCTTCCGCGTCATCGACGAGCGGACCTACGAGATCCTGCCGGGAGACGAGCGGCCGCCGCTCTATCTGCACGACATGGCGCTGGAGCGCGCCGATGGTGAACGGGTCGATCTCAAGGCGCTCGCCGGCCTTCTCACCGACTGTTTCCTAGCGATCTGGAACGGGCAGGCGGAGAGCGACGGATACAATGCCCTGACCGTCGCGAAAGGTCTGGGTTGGCGCGACGTGGCGACGCTGCGCGCGATCTCGCGCTATCTCCATCAGATCGGCAGTCCGCATTCGCAGGACTATATGTGGGCGACGCTGAACCGCCATGCCGACATCGCCGCGGCGATCGTCGCGCTGTTCCATGCGCGCTTCGATCCGAAGAACGTCGACGAGGGGGCGGCGGAGGCAGCGACGGAGCAGATCGAGACAGCGCTCGACGACGTGAAGAGCCTCGACGAGGACCGCATCATCCGACGCTTCGTCAATGTCGTCGAGGCGATGGTGCGCACCAATGCGTTCCAGCACGATGCCGACGGCGAACTGCGCACCGAGATCAGCTTCAAGCTCGATTCCAAGCGGATCGATGGCCTGCCGGCGCCCCGACCGTTCCGCGAGATCTTCGTCTATAGCCCGCGCGTCGAAGGCGTCCATCTGCGCTTCGGCGAAGTGGCCCGCGGCGGTATCCGATGGTCCGATCGGCCGCAGGATTTCCGCACCGAGATCCTCGGTCTCGCCAAGGCCCAGCAGGTCAAGAACGCGGTCATCGTTCCTTTCGGCGCCAAGGGCGGTTTCGTGCCGAAGCGACTGCCCGTCGGTGGCGGCCGCGACGCGATCTTCGCCGAGGGCACGGAGGCCTATCGCATCTTCATTTCCAGCCTTCTCGATATCACCGACAATCTCGACGGCGAGACGGTCGTGCCGCCGGAGGAGGCCGTCCGCCACGAGAGCGACGATCCCTATCTCGTCGTTGCCGCCGACAAGGGCACGGCCACCTTTTCCGACACCGCCAACGAGATTTCGGAGACGCATCACTACTGGCTCGGCGATGCCTTCGCCAGCGGCGGCTCGGCCGGCTACGACCACAAGAAGATGGGCATCACCGCGCGCGGCGCCTGGGAAGCAGTCAAGCGGCACTTCCGCGAGTTCGATGTCGATATCCAGACGACGCCCTTTACCGTCGTCGGCGTCGGCGACATGTCGGGCGACGTTTTCGGCAACGGCATGCTGCTGTCACCGGCGATCAAGCTGATCGCCGCCTTCGACCATCGCGACATCTTCATAGATCCGGACCCCGACCCGGAGAAGAGTCTCGCGGAACGCCAGCGTCTGTTCGACATGCCGCGCTCGAGCTGGCAGGACTATGACCGCGACAAGATATCGGCCGGCGGTGGCGTCTTTTCCCGGCAAGAGAAGTCGATCGGTCTCTCTCGCGAGATCCGCACGCTTCTCGACCTGCCGGGCGAGCGGGCGACGCCTCAGGAGCTGATGCAGGCGATCCTCAAAGCGCGTGCCGACCTTCTTTGGTTTGGCGGCATCGGCACCTATGTCCGTGCCGCCGAGGAAGGCGACGACAAGGTCGGCGACCGGGCGAACGATGCCATTCGGGTGACGGCGGACGCGCTGCGCGTGCGCGTCGTCGGCGAGGGTGCCAATCTCGGCATGACCCAGCGAGCGCGCATCGCCTTCGGTCTGAAGGGCGGGCGCTGCAACTCCGATGCAATCGACAATTCGGCCGGCGTCAACACCTCCGACATCGAGGTCAACATCAAGATCGCGCTGGGGCTGGCGGTGCGCGCCGGCAAGCTCGACGTGAAGCGGCGCAACCGTCTCCTGCGAACCATGACCGAGGACGTCGCCGCGCTGGTTCTGCGCAACAATTACCTGCAGACGCTCGCCATCTCCCTGTCGGAGGAGCGCGGCTTCGAGGATTTCGGATTCCAGCTTCGCATGATGCAGGGGCTGGAAACCCGCGGCCTGCTCGACCGGGCGGTCGAGGTCCTGCCGGACGATGCGGCAATGGCGGAACGGCAGAAAGCCAGCCAGCCGCTGACGCGGGCCGAAATCGGGGTCCTTCTCGCCTATGCCAAGATCGTCCTTTTCGAGGATCTGCTGGCGGCGGATGTCGCCGACGACCGGACGCTCGATGCCGAGCTCATCCGCTACTTCCCGCAGCGCATGCATAAGGACTTCCGCAAGGAGATCGAAGGCCATCAGCTCCGTGGCGAGATCATTGCCACCATGCTGGCCAATTCCATGATCAATCGCGGCGGGCCGACCTATCTGACGCGCGTTGCCGACCGCACGGGCGCCGGCACGGCGGCGATCGCGCGGGCCTATACCGCGGTCAGGGATTCCTTCGGACTGCGGGCCGTGAACGAGGCGATCGACGCGATCGACACGCGGATTCCCGGGTCGCTACAGCTCGAGCTCTATCGTGCGGTGCAGGACCTCGTCCTCAGCCGCACCGTCTGGTTCCTGCGCAACGCCTCTTTCGCGGAAGGGATCGGCTCGATCGTCGAAGCCTATGGCAAGAGCATCGCCGCCGTCGGCGGGATGCTTGACGATGTCATGCCCGAGCAGCTCCGCGACCGGCTCGCGGCGGCGGCCGGCGACTATGTCGAGAAGGGCGTACCGGAGGATGTGGCGCGGCAGGTGGTGCGCCTGCCGGTGCTCGCCGACGCGGTCGACATCCATCGCGTGGCGGACGAATTGGGGGCGCCCCTGGCGCGTGCGGCGAAGGTCTTCTTCGCCGTCGGTGACCACTTCAGGGTTGGAAGGATCGAGATGCTGGCGAGCCGCCTGTCGGTCGCCGACTATTTCGACGGCCTGGCGCTCGACCGGGCGCTGGAGACGCTGGGCCTTGCCCATCGGCGTATCGCCATCGCGGCCATCGAGACCGGCGACGAGGATCCGCTCGCCTTCTGGCTGGAGCCACGGCAGGCGGCGGTCGAGCGGGTGATGCGAGCGATCGCGACCATGACCGAGGCCGAAGAGCTTTCCGTCTCGCGGGTCACGGTCGCGGCCAACCTGCTCGCCGATCTGGCGCGCGGCTGACGGGAAGCGGGCATGGGCGGGCGCCGTTCGTCCTTTCCCGGCCTTGCCGGCTGGGTCCTCTTCGATTTCGGCGGCACAGCCGTTCTTCACGCTGGTGACGACCTTCGTCTTCGCGCCCTATTTCGCCGCTCATGTCGCCGCGAGCCCGGTCGAGGGCCAGGCGCTGTGGGGCTATGCCACCGGCGCCGCCGGGCTGGTCATCGCGATACTCTCGCCGGTGCTCGGTGCCGTCGCCGATGCCGGCGGGGCGCGAAAACCCTGATTCTCGCCTTCTCGGCGCTGCTGGTGGTCGCCTCGGCCTGCCTGTGGTTCACGGCGCCGGGGGCCCAATGGTCGATCAGCATCGCCCTCGTCGCCTTCGCGATCGGCACGATCGGAGCCGAATTCGCGACCGTCTTCAATAATGCCATGATGCCGGACCTGGTCGATGAAAGCCGGCTTGGTCGGCTGTCGGGAACGGGCTGGGCGATCGGCTATGTCGGCGGGCTGATCAGCCTTGTCATTACCCTCGGCCTGCTGGTGGCCAACCCTCAGACAGGCAAGACCTTTTTCGGACTGGCGCCTGTCTTCGGGCTCGATCCTGCGCATTTCGAGGGGGACCGCGCCTCGGGTCCGTTCACCGCGATCTGGTACGTGATCTTCATCCTTCCGCTCTTTCTGTTCACGCCGGATGTAAAGCGACGCCTTCGTTTCCGACCGGCGGTGCGGGCGGGGCTCGGCGAATTGAAGGCAACGCTGTCGGCGCTGGGCGACCATGCCAATGTCCTGCGCTACCTCATCGCCCACATGATCTATACGGACGGGCTGGTGGCGCTCTTTGCCTTCGGGGGCATCTATGCCGCCGGTACCTTCGGCTGGAGCTCGGTGGAGCTTGGGCTTTTCGGCATTCTCCTGACCATCACCGGGACCATCGGCGCGCTTGTCGGCGGGCGGCTCGACGACGCGCTCGGACCCAAGCGGGTGGTGGTTGGAGCGTTGATTCTGCTGGCCTTTTCGAGCCTCGGGATTCTGTCGATCGACCGCTCGCATGTCGGCTGGGTGTTCGTGGTGACCCCGCCGGCCGATGGCGACGGGCTGTTCGCCTCATTCGGGGAGAAGGCCTATCTGGCGCTGGGGGCGCTGATCGGGGCGGTGGCGGGGCCGCTGCAGGCGGCGAGCCGGACCCTGATGGCGCGCATAGCGCCGCGCGAGCGGATGGCGCAATTCTTTGGTTTGTATGCCCTTTCCGGCAAGGCGACGAGTTTCGTCGGGCCGCTTCTGGTGGGCATCCTGACCAGCCTTTCCGGCAGCCAGCGGATCGGCATCTCGGTGCTTGTCGCCTTCTTCATCATTGGCGCCCTGATGCTCGGCAGGGTGCGCCCCACGCGCGGTTGACCGGCGGGCCGGCTCGGCTAGTTTGCGTCCACAATGGACAGGACCTGACCGGACCCATGGCGGGGCGCGAAACGCTGGACGAACGGGCATTGGCCGGCGTTTTGAACGCCGCCGTCCAGCTTGCCGCGTCGGGGCGCCTCGATGAGGCGGCGCGGGCCCTCGAATCGGCCGGCCGGCCGCTGCTCTCCCACCCGGTCGCGCAGAACGTGCTCGGCAGCATCCGCCTCGACCAGGGCCGTGCCCGCGATGCGCTGAAGGCCTTCGACAGGGCGCTGAAGACGGCGCCGCGCTTCCCCGAGGCGCACTGCAATCGCGGCGTGGCGCTGCAGGCGCTGGGGCGCGAGCGGGACGCGCTTGCCGCTTGCGAGACGGCGCTTCGGTTGCGGCCCGGTTATGCCAAGGCGCATTTCAATCGCGGCAATGTGCTGAAGGCGCTCGGCCGCACCGAGGAGGCGGTCGCCGCCTATGGCGCGGCGCTGAAGGCCGAGCCGGGGTTTGCCGAGGCCCACCTCAATCGTGGCAGCGCCCGTCTCGATCTCGGCAGCCCTCTCGAGGCCCTCGCCGACTTCAACCAGGCGCTGGCGCGGCGGGCCGGCTATCTCGATGCGCAGATCGGCCGCGCCTCGGCGCTGCGCGCGCTCGGCCGCTTCGAGGAGGCGGCGAGCGCGGTCGCGGCGATCCTCGCCGCTCATCCCGGGCAGGCGGACGCGCTGCTGGTGCGCTGCCAGATCCTCCTCGCCACGGAGCAATTCACCGAAGCCCTTGTCGCGGTCGAGGCGCATCTCGAATCGCGGCCCGAAAGCGCCGAGGGTGAGGCGGCGCGCGCCCTCGTCCTGTGGCGGTTGAAGCGGGTCGAGGCGGCGCTCGATGCGGCGAGCACGGCGATGCGAATCGCGCCCGACAATCTCAACGCGATCACGACGCGCGCCGTCGTCCTCGGCGAGCTCGGTCGCTTCGCGGAACAGCAGGTCATGCTCGACAAGGCGGCGAAACTCGGCGCCGACGATGCCCAGTTCCATCGCGCCCGGGCCATCGCCCATTACGCGCGCGGCGATTCGGCCGGCGCGCTCGCCGCCTATGACGCCGCGCTCGCCCGCGATCCCGGCGACGCGGTGCTGCGCTACGATGCCTCTCACGTCGCCCTCAGCATGGGCGACTTCGCGCGCGGCTGGCGGGACCACGAGGCGCGGCTGAAGACGCTGGAATTCCTGCCGCGGGCCTTCACGCAGGTCGCTCCGGCCTGGCAGGGCGAGGATATCGCCGGCAAGAAACTCCTCGTCTTCTGCGAGCAGGGGCTCGGCGACACGCTGCAATTCGTCCGCTATCTGCCGCTCGTGCGCGAGAGCGGGGCGGAGATCACCTTCATCCTCGCCCCGGCCCTCGCCAATCTCCTGCGCCCGACCCTCGAGGGCATCGCGATCGCCGATCGTCTCGGCCTGCGCGCCGGCTTCGCCCATCAATCGGGCCTGATGAGCCTGCCGCATGTCTTCGCAACGCGGCTGGAGACGATCCCGGCATCCGTCCCTTACGTCTTCGCCGATCCGGCGCTTGTCGACAAATGGCGTGGCCGGCTCGGCGGCGACGGCTTCAAGATCGGCATCGTCTGGCAGGGCAATCCGGCTTTCCGCGGCGACCGCCTGCGCTCGGCGCCGCTGGCGCACTACGCGCCGCTGGCACGCATTCCCGGCGTGCGCCTGATCAGCCTGCAGGCGGTCCATGGTCTCGACCAGCTCGACGCCCTGCCGGCGGGCATGACGGTCGAGCAATTGGGGCCGGAGATCACCGACAATTCGGACGGGCTGACGGAGATCGCGGCGGTGATGGCCAATCTCGATCTCATCGTCTGCTCGGACACGGCGGCGGCGCATCTCGCCGGCGCGCTCGGTCGTCCGACCTGGGTGGCGCTGTCCTTCCGCCCCGACTGGCGCTGGCTGGAAGGGCGCGCCGACAGCCCCTGGTATCCGACGATGCGGCTGTTCCGCCAGCCGGCGCATGGCGACTGGGGGGCCGTCTTTGCGGAGATGGCGGCGGCGTTGCGGGAGCGGGTGGCGGCGGGGTGAGGGGCGTGGCCGGGCGGTGGGTGTCCGGCTCCCCTTGGGTGCGTCTTCTGCGGGTCGAGGTCCCCGCTTTCGCGGGGATGACCGGAGAGGGGGCCTGCTTCAGCGCGATCGCTAGAGCGAATTATCGTTCGATGGAATCGCTGATCCGCCCTAACTCTTTGTTATCACCGCAATTTCGGACGGAAAAGTGGTCTCCACTTTTCCTGCAATTGCTCTAGTGCCGGAAGTGGCGCATGCCGGTGAAGACCATGGCGAGGCCGCGCTCGTCGGCGGCGGCGATGACCTCCTCGTCGCGCATCGAGCCGCCGGGCTGGATGACGGCGGTGGCGCCGGCTTCGGCGGCGGCGATCAGGCCGTCGGCGAAGGGGAAGAAGGCGTCGGAGGCGACGACCGAGCCCTTGGCCAGCGATTCCGGCAGACCCTCGCCGCTTGGCCGCTTCCTGCGCCTTGCGGGCGGCGATCATGGCGGAATCGACGCGGCTCATCTGGCCGGCGCCGATGCCGACCGTGGCGCCGTCCTTGGCGTAGACGATGGCGTTCGACTTGACGTGCTTGGCGACCCGCCAGGCGAAGAGCAGGTCGGCGAGCTCGGCCGTCGGTCGGCGCGCGCTTGGTGACGACCTTCAGCTCCTCCGTCGTCGACCATGCCGGCGTCGCGGTCCTGGACGAGCAGGCCGCCGGCGACGTTGCGCACGGTCAGGCCGGGCGCCGCGGGTCGGGCAGGCCGCCGGTGAGGAGCAGGCGCAGGTTCTTCTTGGCGGCGACGATCGCCAGCGCCTCGTCGTCGGCCTCCGGCGCGATGATCACCTCGGTGAAGATCTTGACGATCTCGCTCGGCGGCCTCGGCGTCGAGCGGCCGGTTGAGGGCGACGATGCCGCCGAAGGCCGAGACCGGATCGCAGCGCAGCGCCTTGCGGTAGGCCTCGACGAGGCTCGTCGCCTCGGCGACGCCGCAGGGATTGGCGTGCTTGATGATGGCGACGGCCGGCGGTCGTCGGCGGGATCGAACTCGGCGACCAGCTCGAAGGCGGCGTCGGTGTCGTTGATGTTGTTGTAGGAGAGCGCCTTGCCCTGGAGCTGGCGGGCGGTGGCGACGCCCGGGCCGGCGCGTCGCCGGTCGAGATAGAGCGCCGGCCTGCTGGTGCGGGTTCTCGCCGTAGCGCAGCGCCTGGGCGTGGCGGCCGGCGAAGCTGCGCCAGGCCGGCGCGGTCTCGTCGAGCGTCGGCGGCGAACCAGTCGGAGATCGCCGCGTCATAGGCGGCGGTGCGGGCGAAGGCCTTGGCGGCGAGGCGCTGGCGCAGGGCGAGGGCGTCGCGCCGTCGTTGGCCTCGAGCGCCTCGAGCACGGCCGGATAGTCCGCCGGCTCGACGACGACGGCGACATAGGCGTGGTTCTTGGCGGCGGCGCGGATCATCGCCGGGCCGCCGATATCGATGTTCTCGATCGCGGTGGCGTAGTCCGGCGCCGCCGGCGACCGTCTCCTCGAAGGATAGAGATTGACGACCAGCAGGTCGATGCCGGCAATGCCGTGCTCTGCCATCGCGGCGGCATGGTCGGGGTCGTCGCGGATCGCCGAGAAGGCCGCCATGGACCTTCGGATGGAGCGTCTTGACGCGGCCGTCCATCATCTTCCGGGAAAGCCGGTGACGTCGGCGACGTCGATGACGGCGATGCCGGCCGCGGCGAGCGCCGCCCTGGTGCCGCCGGTCGAGACGAGCTCGACGCCGCGGCCGGCAGAGCGCCTGGCGAAATCGACGAGGCCGGTCTTGTCGGAGACCGAGAGGAGCGCGCGGCGGACGGGCACCGCGTCGGGAACGGCGATAGTCTTCGGCTTGGGACGGCCATGGCAAATCCGGATGGGACGGGAAAGGGACGGATGGCGCGATAGCACGATTCCCGCCGCCGGCAAACCGCCGGCGGGCCGCTGCGGCGATCAGCCTCCGACGGGCTGGCGGCTGGGTTGCGGCAGGCGGCGGTGGCGCCGCTGGCGCCGGCCGCCGAGGGCGGTGCGGTGCAATTGCCAGTCACGCTGTGGGTGTGCTGGGCCCGCCCGTGGATGACGATCTGCTCGCTGCGCGCGGTTGCCGCGCGTATTCGACATGAAGATGCTCTCCTCGATCTCGAGGGTCGGCCCGTCGGTCTCCAACTCCCAGCGCTCGCCGTCGGGAAGCTCCAGGGAGACGCTGCCGCATCCTCCGAAAGGGTGGCGCTGACGCTCGGATGGAGATGGAAGCGGACGGCGAAGGCATCCTTGCCGCTGCGGCCGATCGGCCCGCCGGAGGGGGTGGTGAAGGAGTCCGTGCCCTCCAGCCGGTCGCCGGATTGCGACAGGCTCAACAGCCGCTCGTGGACGATGCCGTAGCGGCCGGCATAGCCGTTGTGGCGCATGTCGAGCACGGTGACGCCGCTTTCGATGCGGCGCTCGGACTCGACGTCGCGTCGGGCCGGAGACGATCGCCTCGCCCAGCCACTCGCCGATCCATGAGCGGCTGAGGAAGCGGCAGGACGAGGTGTCGTTGAGGGTGACGGTCGAATGCGCGGCGGTGGTGCGGGCCAGGCGGCGCAGCGGCACCGCGTCCGGGCCCGGCACGCCGCAATTGATGATCAGGCGCTGGCGGCCGACGCTCATCTCGAAGGACAGGCAGCCGGCATGGGCGTCGACCGAGAAGTTGATCGGCGGCGGGCGGCCGGTATCGACGATGACGACGGTCTCGCCGGCCTCGACGCGCTGATAGCCGCTGTGCGGGGCGGTCGACAGCGGCGCGCCGCGGACGTCGTCATAGGCGAGCACGGTCGCGAGCAGGTCGGCCGGGCGTATCGCCCATGCCGTTGAAACGGGCGAAGCTGCCGTCGCCCTGCCGGAAGAAGCGCAGCATCGGCATCATGCGGTCGATGGCCGACAGGAGGATGCGGGTCGGCTGGGTGCCGCGCGCGGTGAAGGCCTGGCGCAGCGGCAGGAGGTCCATCAGCACTTCGAGGATCGCCGCCGGGATTGCGGCTGACATGGCCGCCATCGGGCAGGATCTGGCGGACCAGCTCGAGATCGAGCCAGCGGGTCGGCCTGCTTGAGGAAGCGCGGCTGGTCCGACATCGACAGGGCGGCGGCGGCCAGCGCGATCATGATCTTCAGCCGCGGCAGGCCGGGCGGGCCGTCATAGGCGGTGCGCCGCAGATAGCGGATCTGCCGGGTGAGCGAGCGCATGAAGCGGCGGTAGAAGGCAAGGTCGCAGCCATCGAGGATCAGCGGCGTCTGGGCCAGCCAGGACATGATGCGGCGGCCGACCACCTCCGGCTCCCAGGCGATCGGGTCGAGGCGCTTGGAGAGGCGAATCCATTCGTCGACGAGGCTGCGGGCATTGGAGCGCGACAGGGCCATGTCGGAGGCGCGCAGGTGCCTCAGCCAGCCGAAGCCGTGCAATTCGCGCGCCCAGTCCTCGGTCGGCGGCTCGGCGTCGAAGACCGAGATGCCGTCGACATCGAGCCCGTCGCCGGCGAAGACGAAGCGGCCGGCATAGATGTCGAGGGCGACCGTCGGATCGGCGGTGCGCAGGTCGATCGGGGCGATCAGCAGGCGTTCGGGTACCGGGCCGGCATAGCGCCAGCGATAGAGGAGGCTGGCGTGGTAGCGAAAGGCGAGCGCGCGCGCGAAGGCGCCAATGGCAAAGCGCATCTGTCGACCCTGACCGGAAACCGATCCGATCGCCATTGCGCTACGCCTCCTTTCGGCGGTCCTCTACCCGGGGCCGCCGAATCAGCGGCCAATTGCGGACTATCCCTCTATCGACTCGATCGGGCAATCCGACAGCGTTCCTAGCGTTTTCGCACGCGCATCATGAAGAAACCGTCGAGGCCGGAGAGCCTGGCGGCCTCGGTGGCGAGGTGGCAGGGAAGCGTGCGCACCGCGCCGGCGGGCGTCACCGCTTCGCTCAGCCCGCCGATCTCCTTCGGATGGACCGGAACCGGTTCGATTCCGGGCATCGCGGCGATGCGCGCGAACTGGTCCTCGCCTTCCTCGGGCTCGAGCGAGCAGGTGCAGTAGACGAGGAGGCCGCCGGGTTTGAGCAGCGTCGGCGCGTGGTCGATCATGCGCGCCTGCACGCGGGCAAGGGTTGCGACGTCCTGCGGCTTCTTCAACCAGGCGATGTCCGGGTGGCGGCGGATCGTGCCGGTGGCGGTGCAGGGCGCGTCGAGAAGGACGGCGTCGAAGGGCTGGTCCGGCGTCCAGGCGAGGACGTCGGCGGCGACGGTCTCGGCGGCAAGGTCGAGGCGGGCGAGGTTGGCGGTGAGGCGGGCCAGCCGCTGGGAGGAGCAGTCGACGCGCGGTGACGACGGCGCCGGCATTGGCGAGCATCGCCGTCTTGCCGCCGGGCGCGGCGCAGAGATCGGCGACCCGCCGGCCCCTGACGTCGCCGAGGAGCTGCGCGGGAAGGGCGGCGGCGGCGTCCTGCACCCACCACGCGCCCTCGGCGAAGCCGGGGAGGGATTCGACCGGGCCGGAGGCGACGAGGCGCACGGTGCCGGTCGGCAGGGCGATGCCGCCGAGCCGCTCGGCCCAGCCTTGCGGGTCGACCTTGACGGTGAGGTCGAGGCTCGGCTCGTGAGGCATGGGCGCCGGCGATGCGGCGGGCGGTCTCCTCGCCATAGGTCGCCATCCAGCGCTGCCACAGCCAGTCGGGCGTATTGGCGCGCTCGGCGTCGGTGCCGGCGAGGAGCGTGTCGCGCTCGCGCGCCAGGCGGCGCAGCACGGCATTGGCGAGGGCCTTGAAGTGGCGGGCGTCGCGGTCGGCGGCGAGCGCGTCGAGGGCAAGCGAGACGGCGGCGTGGTCGGCGACGTCCATGAAGAGGATCTGCGCGGCGGCGATGTCGAGGATGGTGGCGAGGCGGCCGGCGCGGCGCGGCATGCCGCGGGTGACGAGCAGGCGAAGGGCCGCCTCGATCTCGCCGTGATGGCGGAGCGCGGCGCCGACAATCGCGCGGGCAAGGGCCCGGTCGCGGGGCTCGAGGGCGCGGAAGGCGGCATCGCCGGTCGCGGGGTCGAGCAGGCCGTCGAGGGGACGGCCGTCATGAAGGACGGCGGCGAGAAGCGAGGCGGCGGCATCGCGGGCGGCGGCGCCGGGGCGGGCGCCGCCGTTCGTCGGTAGGGTCTTCACCGGGCGGGTCGCGGTTCGGCTCACCCCCAGGGCCCACGCGGGGTGGCGGAGCCGGTGCGGCCGATGCGCGGCGCCGAGACGAAGCCGCGATGACGGGCGGGCGCGCCGGCGGACGTGGCCGCGACCGGGGCGGCGGTGGCGCCGGCAAATTCCGGCATCATGGCGCGCAGGGCGGCGATGCGGTTCTCGGTCGCCGGATGGGTGGAGAAGAGGTGTCCATGCGCGCGCCGGAGAGCGGATTGACGATGAAGAGATGGGCCGTCGCCGGATTGCGCTCGGCATCGGGATTGGGAATGGCGGCGGCGCCCTTGGAGATCTTGCCGAGCGCCGAGACGAGCCAGTCCGGCCGGCCGCTGATCTCGGCGGCGGCGCGGTCGGCGGAATATTCGCGGGTGCGGCTGATCGCCATCTGCACGAGCATCGCGGCGAGCGGCGCGACGAGGGCGGCGACCAGCACGCCGACGAAGCCGAAGGGATTGTTGCGGTTGCCGCCGAAGCCGCCGAAGAAGAAGGCGAAATTGGCGAGCATCGAGATGGCGCCGGCGATGGTCGCGGTGATCGTCATGGTCAGCGTGTCGCGGTGCTTCACATGGCCGAGCTCATGGGCCATGACGCCGGCGATCTCGTCCCGCGAGAGCATGCGCAGAAGCCCGCTCGTGGCGCAGACGGCGGCGTGCTCGGGGTCGCGGCCGGTGGCGAAGGCGTTGGGCTGGGGGTTGTCCGTGATATAGACGCGCGGCATCGGCAGGTCGGCCTTGGCTGCCAGTTCGCGAACCAGGCCATAGAATTCCGGCGCGGTGCGGGCATCGACCTCGCGCGCCCGGTTCATCGACAGGACCATGCTTGTCGGCGTTCCAGTAGGCGAAGAAATTCATGCCGGCGGCGATGAGGAAGGCGAACACCATGCCGCCGGTGCCGCCGATCAGGATAGCCGACGCCCATGAAGATCGCCGTCAGCGCGGCGAGCAGCATTCCGGTGCGCAAGATGTTCATCCGAACCACCCTGTTGGGGCGAACCACCCTGTTGGGCCGGCGAAGCGCCGGCCGGCAGGCCTTAATGATGGGAAGCGCCGTCCATCGCCGCAAGATCGCGCCGGACCGCCGCCGGATGAAATCGCCGTAAGAGTCCGGTCCGGCCGGGACGGTGTAGGCGATTGCCGGGGCGGTCGAAAAGCACGCAATGCGTGTAGTATCTGCGAAATGCGCTATTAGCGAGAAATTCCTTGCCGCACGGCCGAGGAATGTGAAAATATTCCTATCACCGAATCGAAACCAGCCGGCCGACGCGCGATGCGGTGTGATCAGGGGAACGGGATGTGGGGCGCGACGGGCCGGACGCGGCGACTCCTGGTCGGCGCGCTGGCGCTCCTGCCGCTCCTGTCCGTCCCGGCGCCGGCGGGCGCCGGCGAGGTTCTGGCCGGCCCGGTGACGGCCGAGGTGCTGCGCACGATCGACGGCGACACGCTGGAGGTGCGCGCGTCGGTGTGGCTCGGCATGGCGATCACCACCCGGATCCGCATCCGCGGCATCGACGCGCCGGAAATCCACGGCCGCTGCCAGCATGAGAAGGACATGGCGCGGGCGGCAACGGAGCGCCTCGCCGCGCTGGTGGCCGGCGGCAGCGTCCGCCTCAGCGCCATTTCAGGCGGCAAATATTACGGCCGCGTCATCGCCGACGTGACAACGCCCGACGGCCGCGCCGTCGGCCCGCTGATGCTGACAAGCGGCCTGGCGCGGGCCTATGACGGCGGGCGGCGCGAGGGGTGGTGCGATGTGGCGCGGGCGGATGGGTGAGGGGCATTCTGACCGGCGGAGTTCCGCTTTTGACCTGGCACCGCCGACCCGGTTTGTCCTAGATATTGAGCTTTCTGCCGTAATAGGTACGCCGAAGGCAAGCCTCTCGCTTGTTGCAGCCTAGCGCAAGCCGGATTTCAACTGCGAAGCTGCGCAATCTGTTGCTGAAGATGTGAAGAGAGTTGCCCGGCTCACCCGTTTTTGACGAACAATCTGATGCCTTCTTGGATGAAGACAATCACGGCCAACACGATCTGCATCAGCGCGAAAACGAAGACCAGATCGCGTGTCGCCGGCAGAAACCAGCCGAGCACCAATCCACCTAGAACAAAGATGCTAGAAGAAATGGCGCAAGGCGCAAATATAGCTGGATCATGATTGGCTCCCGTGGGAGCGAAGCCGGACGTTCACGCGACCTCGCAACTATTGTCCTAGGTAGTGCTAAGAATCCTAGGAGACAAGCAATGATGATTTTTGGAGAGATCGTAACGATCGAGACCATCACGGATGGCGAGAAACCCCGATGGGTCCAACAAGGCCCATTCCGATCCGGCTAGAAGTTCGGACGATTGCCGGTCGTGCGGTTCTGGAGATATCGCAATCCGCTGCCGCAGAGTTAGCGGCCGGACTTGCGAGACATTTGCGAGTTCGTGGTTACCGGTGAGGCGAAGCGCCGCCCGAGTAAGTTACGATCCAAATCGTTCCGAAAACGATGAGGCAGATATCGCGTAACACTACTTTGCGCGATTGCCTTGTCTTGTGGTCTCCCGGATTGCGATGGGAATTCCTTCCGCATAGCCTTGGCTGGCTTATGCGGGGCATTGAACTCGCACGTTGGCACTTCTAGAAGCGCTCTTAAGTTTCGTTGTCGCCGGATCGTTCCGCTTGCCTTGTGCCCATTCGGGAAGGATGCATGCCGCAGCGGTCATCCAAAGCGCGCAACAGTCGTCGAAATGCACTGCGCAAATTGACCCGTAAGGTGCCGGAAGGCGAGGCACTGTTTGCAACGCTCTTTGGTTTGGCAGACCCTCTCCTCGAGAAGAGCCCAGCCAAAGATCGCACCGCTGCAATCATGGGTGCGACATTTCTTGAACACGCGCTGCGACAAGCGATTTGTCGATGCCTCACACCAGATCCAAGCGATCCGGCCTTTGACTACCTATTTGACTCAAATGACGCCCCTGACCGTGAACTGGCCGGACGTATTCGTTTGGCTCGGGCTTTGGGCATTGTGGATCGGTGGGATTTTGACCAACTAAGAAGCGATCCGCCTAATTGGAATGCTTTCGCTCATACGATGGAAGACATCTCGTTCGCCACGCAAGAGATTGCCAATTTATTCGACGATATCCATGTCACCTTCGATAGTCCGACGCTGGCATCGTGGCTGGAACTATTCTCGCCGAGGCACACTTTGCTAGGCGCGCTTCCGAGCACACACGCGAATTCGGCAACTTTCGTTTATTGCGTGAGCGATATATTTTGGCGCTTGATCATTTGGTCTCCCAGCGGCAATCCTCTACCAGAACCATTTCAACAAGAATTCTCAATGACGATGTCGCTGCGGCGTATGATCCGGTTATCCCGGCGCTGATGGACCGCATGCTGGCTTCGATCGTTTTGTCGGTGATCTGCTTTTCGATGTTGGCGGCGGCTTCCTCTGCCTCATCGGCCGTCGACTTCTGTTCCGCGTCGCGCCGGACGACTTGCACGCCGCCGCGCTGTTGTCCTTTCACTGCCGCTCGTCTGCCGAAACTTGCGCATCCCACCCCACAAGCCCACCATACGCCCGCGCGGCGGGTGATTTTCGACGCCTTCAACAATAATGCCCGCCGGCAATGGAAGGATTCCACGACCACGGAGACCGAGATGAAAGCGCTCGACATGATTACGCTGATCCTGATCATTATCGGCGGAATCAATCGGGGCCTTGTCGGTCTCTTTGACTGGAATTCTGGTTGCGGTAATCTTCGGGTTCGCGCCCGTCCTTGTGAAGATCATCTACATCGTCGTCGGCCTCTCCGGCCTGTGGCAGATCGTGGTGCTGGTCCGCTCGATGCAGGGCGGGGTGGCGAGCTGACGGACGCCGTGTTCCGGCCGCCGACCGGCGCCTGCCGGCCGGCGACCGGTGAGGAAACGCCTTCCCCATCAGTCGGGCCGCGGGACGGTCCCGAGGACCGCCGCGCGGGGGCTCGATCAATTGTAGACCGCGATCACGACGTGGGTCTTCGGGGTGACGGAC
>CAWEUR010000009.1:0-8382 GCA_963812285.1 uncultured Alphaproteobacteria bacterium
CAGCGCATGGTTCCGCTTCAGCGTCTCGGCTCCGGCGGCCGTTGCCAGGAACAGATAGCCGCCTTCCTTCAGCCCGATATCCGGCCGGTCACCGTCGACCTCGAGCAGGTCCCCGATGCGCCGCAGGAAGTCGATGCCGAAGAGCGAGATGGCGATGTTGATCGGGCTTGAGAACTGCTGGCGGATCGACCCGGCCGAAAGCGCCGTCGCGGCGAATTCGAAGGTCGGATCCTTCTCGATCAGCAGCACCGATCCGTCGAAATCCGGATCGGCCGTGAGGTGATAGGCAAGCGAGGCGCCATGCACCGCCCCGCCGACGATGATCACGTCATTGGACCGCGTCGCCATGGCTAACCAATCGGCGCCAGCGGGCGGTCGATCGCCTCGCGCAGGGCGAACTTCAATTCGATCCGCGCCACTCCCGGCAGATGGCCGAGCACATTGGCGTGCAGCCGCTCGTAGTCGGGCAGGTCGCGCGCCACCATGTGGACCAGATAGTCGCTGGATCCGGACATCAGGTGGCAGGAGAGCACATTCGGACAGGTGGCAAGCGCCGCCTCGAAGGCGCGCAGGGAATCGTCGTTCTGCCGTTCCAGCGCGATCTCGACGAAGATGTTGATGCCGAGGCCGATCGCTTCCGCGTCGAGCATCGCCCGGTAGCCGTGGATGACGCCGGCGCCCTCCAGCGCCTGCAGCCGGCGCGTGCAGGCCGACGGCGACAGGCCGACCCGCGCGGCGAGCTCGACCGTCGTCAGCCGCCCATTGGTCGCCAGCACGGAGAGGATCTTGCGGTCGAATGTATCGAGTTGCACGAAATCACCGATTTGGATGAGACTTTCGCGACTTTAGTGCAGGATGGCGCGCAATGACACCCAAGAGATCACGGAAACACACCGAAAAAGGGGATATGGTGTGCAAATGAATTCGAGCCGATCGCGGAGGTCGCCATGCTCGTCGGGGTCCCCAGGGAAATCAAGGTTGCCGAGGCCCGCGTCGGTCTGACGCCGGGTGCCGTTGGCGAATACGTCGCGCACGGCCATGATGTGCTGGTCGAGACCGGCGCCGGGGCCGGCATCGGCGCCGACGACACGACCTATGTCGAGGCCGGCGCCCGCATCGCCGAGTCCGCCGAGCGGGTCTTCGCCAAGGCCGACATGATCGTCAAGGTCAAGGAGCCTCAGGCGAAGGAATGGGCGCAGTTCCGCCCCGGACAGATCCTCTTCACCTATCTTCACCTTGCCGCCGATCCTGCCCAAGCGCGCGGTCTGATGGCCTCGGGCGTGACCGCCATCGCCTATGAGACGGTCACCGACCCTGACGGCCATCTGCCGCTGCTTGCGCCCATGAGCGAGGTTGCCGGCCGCCTCTCCGTCCAGGCCGCGGCGACGGCCCTGCAGAAGCCCAATGGCGGCCGTGGCGTGCTGCTTGGTGGCGTGCCTGGCGTTCCCGCCGGCAAGATCGCCGTCATCGGTGGTGGAGTTGTCGGCACGCAGGCGGCCCGCATGGCTGTCGGCCTCGGCGCCGAAGTCACCATCCTTGACCGTTCCCTGCCGCGCCTGCGCGCTCTCGACGATCTGTTTGACGGCCGCGTCCGCACCCGCTTCTCGACCCGCGAGGCGCTTGCCGAGGAAGTCGCCGCCGCTGACGCCGTGATTGGTGCGGTGCTGGTGCCCGGCGCCAGCGCGCCCAAGCTCGTCACCCGCGCCATGCTCGCGCACCATGAAGCCGGGCGCGGTGCTCGTCGACGTCGCCATCGATCAGGGCGGCTGCTTCGAGACCTCGCACGCCACCACCCACGACAAGCCGACCTTCGTCGTCGACGGCATCGTCCATTATTGCGTCGCCAACATGCCGGGCGCCGTGCCGCTGACCTCCAGCCACGCCCTCAACCACGCGACGCTGCCCTTTGGCCTGGCGCTTGCCGATCAGGGACTTGCGGCGCTCGCCCGCGATCCCCATCTGCGCAACGGCCTCAACGTTCACAAGGGGCGCATCACCCATCGCGCCGTCGCCGAAAGTCTCGGCCTTGCCTTTGAAGAGCCACAGGATTTGATGGCCGCTTGATTCCTCCCGCAAGCGCTGTCATCAACGAAGGCCCGCCACCTCCCCCGGCGGGCCTTTTCTTTTGTGCGACACTGCTTGCCATGGAGCCGGCGCCATGAGCGACTGGGACAATTCCGCCGAGGCCTGGATCGCCTCGCAGGGCGAGACCGGCGACTGGTCGCGCCGCTGGGTGCTCGACGCCGCGATGCTGAAGCGCTTGGAGGGCCGCGGCTTCGCGACCGCGCTCGACGTTGGCTGCGGCGAGGGGCGCTTCTGCCGGCTGATGCGCCAGCGCGGCATTGACGCCACCGGTATCGACCCGACCGCTGCCCTCATCGAAGAGGCGCGGCGCCGCGATCCGCACGGCCGTTACGAATCGCGGCCGGGCCGAGGACCTTGGCTTTTCAGACGACAGTTTCGATTTGGTCGTCAGCTATCTGTCGCTCATCGACATCCCCGACTTCCGCGCCGCCATCGCCGAAATGGCGCGCGTGCTGCAGCCGGGTGGGATCTTGCTGATCGCCAACATGCAGAGCTTCGCCAGCGCCGGACCGCCCGAGGGGTGGGTCCGGGACGCCGACGGCAAGCGCCTCTACTATCCCGTCGATGACTATCTTGAGGAACGCTCCGTCCGCGTCGGCTGGAAGGGAATCGACATTCTCAACTGGCACCGCCCCTTGAGCGCCTATATGACCCAACTCCTCGATGCCGGCCTTATCCTCCGCGTCTTCGACGAGCCGGCGCCGCACCGGCGGCGGAGCGGATCAGATGGCCATCTATCGCCGCGTGCCCCAGTTCCTGGTCATGGAATGGCAGAAGCCGGAAGCCTGATCGCGATCGCGGACCATTTCGGCTTGCCGTCAGTCCGCAATGCTGTAGAGAAAGCCCCCGTGAACGCGCCTTCCGACATAGACCTTTCCGATTCAGCCCTCGCCGAGGCCCTGATTCCCGCTGTCATCGAAGCCGGCGCGGTCATTCTTGCCATCCGCGACGGCGGCCTCAATGTCGAGCACAAGGCCGATTCCTCGCCTGTAACCGAGGCCGATCGCGCCGCCGAGGGGGTGATCCTTGCCGCGCTGGCAGAGCTTGCCCCAGGCGTCCCTGTTATCGCCGAGGAAGCCTGCGCCGCCGGCCGCCTGCCTGCGGTCGACAACGCTTTCTTCCTGGTCGACCCGCTCGATGGCACCAAGGAATTCGTGCGTGGCGGCAGCGATTTCACCGTCAATATCGGCCTGATCCGAGATCGTGAGCCGGTTCTCGGCCTCGTCTATGCGCCGGCCACGGGCACGCTTTATGGCGGCGTCGCGGGCGAGGGCGCCTGGTCGGCGACCGTCACGGACGGGGCGAGTTACAGGCCGCCACGCGATCGGCGTCCGCGCCGCGCCCGAGGGGCCGATCAAGGTCGTCGCCAGCAAGTCGCACCGCACGCCCGAGACCGACGCCTATATCGCCCGCTATTCCGGTCGAAGGGCTGGTTTCGGCCGGTTCCTCGCTGAAATTCTGCCTCCTCGCCGATGGAGAGGCCGACCTCTACCCGCGTCTCGGCCCCACCATGCAATGGGACACCGCCGCCGGCGATGCGGTCCTGCGCGCGGCCGGCGGAACGGTCGTGACCATGGAGGGCGAGCCGTTTCCCTATGGCCCGACCGAGGCGCCCGGAGTCGAGGCCTTCAGAAATCCCTGGTTCATCGCCCTTGGTGGGATCGCGCCGAAGCTCTAGCCGGGAAATCGAAACAGCGTTCCAACGATTGCCCGATTGGCGCGATATCCCGGACCAAAGCCGGCCAAATTCGATGCGCCTGTGCTTGAGGAAACCTGCCGCCTTTCGCTAGGCTCCGCCCGTCAGTTGCGCTAAGAACCCGCCAATGTCCGCCACCAGCATTCCCCATCTTCAGCGCCTCGAAGCCGAGGCCATCTTCATCATGCGCGAGGTCGTGGCCACCTTCGAGCGGCCGGTCATGCTCTATTCGATCGGCAAGGACTCGTCGGTGATGCTGCATCTGGCGCTGAAGGCCTTCTATCCGGCGCCGCCGCCTTTCCCGCTCCTCCATGTCGATACGACCTGGAAGTTCAGGGAGATGATCCGCTTCCGCGACGAGACGGCCAAGCGGCACGAGCTGGACCTCAGCGTCCACACCAACCAGGAGGGGGTCGAGCGCGGCATCAATCCCTTCGATCACGGCTCCAGCTACTACACCCAGGTCATGAAGACCGAGACGCTGAAGCAGGCGCTGACCGCCGGCCGCTACGACGCCGCCTTCGGCGGCGCGCGGCGCGACGAGGAGAAGAGCCGCGCCAAGGAGCGCATCTTCTCCTTCCGCTCGGCGAGCCATGGCTGGGACCCGAAGAACCAGCGCCCCGAGCTCTGGTCGCTCTACAACACGCGGGTGAAAGCGGGCAAGTCGATCCGCGTCTTCCCGCTGTCCAACTGGACCGAGCTCGACATCTGGCAGTACATCCTCGCCGAGAAGATCGACATCGTGCCGCTCTACTTCGCCGCCGAGCGGCCGGTGGTGCGCCGCGGCGACCAGTGGATCATGGTCGACGACGAGCGCATGCGGCTCGAGCCGGGCGAGGTGCCCGAAAAGCGCCGGGTCCGCTTCCGCACCCTCGGCTGCTATCCGCTGACGGCGGCGATCGAATCCGACGCCGAGACGCTGCCCGAGATCGTCGCCGAGATGTTCGTCGCCCGCACCTCGGAGCGCCAGGGCCGTCTGATCGACCATGACGAGGCGGGCTCGATGGAGCTGAAGAAGCGCGAGGGCTACTTCTGATGGCCCATGACGTCATGGAACCGGAAGGCTTCGCCGCCTTCCTCGCCGAGCATGAGGACAAGAGCCTCCTGCGCTTCCTCACCTGCGGCAGCGTCGACGACGGCAAGTCGACCCTGATCGGCCGCCTTCTGTTCGACACCAAGCGCCTGTTCGAGGATCAACTCGCAACTCTCCAGGCGGATTCGCGCCGCTTCGGCACGACCGGCGAGGAGATCGACTTCGCCCTTCTCGTCGATGGCCTCGTCGCCGAGCGCGAGCAGGGCATCACCATCGATGTCGCCTATCGCTTCTTCGCCACCGACCGCCGCCGCTTCATCGTCGCCGACACGCCCGGCCACGAGCAGTACACGCGCAACATGGCGACCGGCGCCTCGACCGCCGATCTCGCCGTGCTTCTGGTCGATGCCGAACAGGGCATCCTCACCCAGACCCGGCGCCACGCCTTCATCGTCTCGCTGCTCGGCATTCGCCACGTCGTCCTCGCCGTCAACAAGATCGACCTGATCGGCTTCGACGAGGCGCGTTTCGTCGACATCCGCAACGACTTCGCCGAGTTCGCCAAGCCCTTCGGCTTCGAGACCATCGTCACCGTGCCGATCTCGGCCCGCTATGGCGACAACGTCATCGAGCCAAGCAGCCGCACGCCCTGGTATGGCGGCCCGACGCTGCTCGAGCACCTCGAGACCGTCGAGATCGACGACGGCGGCGCCGGCCGGCCCTTCCGCTTCCCCGTCCAGTGGGTCAACCGGCCGAATGCCGACTTCCGCGGCTACACCGGCACCGTCGCCGGCGGCACGGTCAAGGCAGGCGATCCGATCGTCGTCGCGCGCACCGGCGAAAGCGCCCGGGTCGAGCGGATCGTCACCTATGACGGCGACCTGACCGAGGCACATGGCCGACCAGGCGGTGACGCTGACCCTCGACCACGAGATCGACATCAGCCGCGGCGACGTGCTCTCGGCGCCGGAATCCCGGCCCGAGGTCACCGATCAGCTTGCCGCCCATCTCATCTGGATGGCGCAGGAGGAGCTGCTGCCCGGCCGGCCCTATCTCTTGAAGGCCGGCGCCCGCACGGTCGGCGCCGCGGTGAGCGAGCTCAAGCACCGCATCGACATCGAGAGCTTCAAGCCGCTCGCCGCCAAGACGCTGCATCTCAACGACATCGGCATCGCCAACCTGTCGCTGGCCGAGCCGATCGCCTTCGATCTCTACGAGAACAACCGGACGACCGGCTCTTTCATCCTGATCGACCGCTTCACCAATGCCACCGTCGCCGCCGGCATGATCCGCTTCGGTCTGCGCCGCGCCACCAACATCCATTGGCAGGCGCTCGACGTGGGCAAGCAGGTGAGGGCGGCGGCCAAGGGCCAGAAGCCGTGCATCCTGTGGTTCACGGGCCTGTCCGGCGCCGGCAAGTCGACCGTCGCCAACATGGTCGAGCGCAAGCTGCAGCTCATGGGCCGGCACACCTATCTGCTCGACGGCGACAATGTCCGCCACGGCCTCAACCGCGACCTCGGCTTCACCGATGCCGACCGGGTGGAGAACATCCGCCGGGTCGCCGAGACGGCGCGGCTCTTCGTCGATGCCGGCCTGATCGTGCTGGTCTCCTTCATCTCGCCCTTCCGCTCGGAGCGCGACCTGGCGCGCGAGCTGGTCGAGGCGGACGAGTTCCTGGAAGTCTTCGTCGACGCTCCGCTCGACGTGGTCGAGGCGCGCGATCCCAAGGGCCTCTACAAGAAGGCCCGCGCCGGCGAGATCAAGCATTTCACCGGCATCGACAGCCCCTACGAGCCGCCGCTCAACCCCGACATCCACCTCGATTTCGAGCAGCGCCGATCCCGAGTTGCTCGCCGACCAGGTCATCGAAAAGCTCCGGGCCGGCGGCTACCTCGTCGACGGCTGAGGCGGCGGAAGCTTCGGTTGGCTTGAGCAGTTGCAGGAAAAGTGGGGACCACTTTTCCGTCCGAAATTGCGGCAAGAACAAAGAGCTGGAGCGGATCAGCTTTCGTCGTCCGACCGGCCGGGGAACTCGGCCGGATCGAAGACGTATTTGGTGCTGCAGAACTCGCAAGTGACGGTGATGGCGCCGTCCTCGATGCTCTCCTCGATCTCCTCTGCGGAGAACTGGCGCAGCATCTCGGCGACGCGGTCGCGCGAGCAGGAGCAGTCGTCATGCACCTCGATACGGGAGAAGACACGGACGCCGCGCTGGTGGAAGAGCCGGTAGAGCAGGCGCTCGACGGGAACCTCCGGATCGATGAGCTCGTGATCCTCGATCGTGCCGACCAGCGACTGCGCCTCGACCCAGGCATCGTCGTCGTCGCCGACGTCGTCGGCCATGTCCTCGGGCACGTCGCCGCCGGGAAGGTCGGCCTGGCGCATGCGCTCCGGCGCCTCGGGGAGGAACTGGACGATCAGCCCGCCGGCTCGCCAGGCATGGCGTAGGGCGCCGTTCTCGCGCACCTCCATCTCGGCGACCGCGAGGCGCACGCGGGTGGGGATCTGCTCCGACTGGCGGAAATAGGTGTGCGCCACGTCCTCCAGGGTCCCGCCTTCCAGCGGCACGACACCCTGGTAGCGGTTCATGTGGGCGCCCTGATCGATGGTCATGGCGAGCACGCCATTGCCAAGCAGCGTGCCTGGATCGGCCTCGCCTGAAGTCTCCAGCGCCTCGACACGGGCGCGGTCGAAACGGGCGTAGGCGCGGATGGCGCCCGAGGCGCGGTAGTCGACGACCAGCATGTCGACCGGACCGTCGGTTTCGGTCTGCAGGATGAACTTGCCGTCGAACTTCAGGGACGAGCCCAGAAGCACGGCGAGCACGACCGCCTCGCCGAGCAGCTTGGAGACCGAGGGCGGATAGTCGTGGCGCTTGACGATGGCGTCGAGCTCGCCGCCCATCTGGATGGCGCGGCCGCGCACGTCGAGCGCTTCGACCGCGAAGGGCCGGACGGAATCGTCGCCCGCCGGCTCGTAGCTTCCGATCGACGTCTGGAGGCTCATGACGCCTCGCTGCCTTCCACGCCGAGGCACCAGGCGAGGATGCCCTTCTGCGCGTGCAGACGGTTCTCCGCCTCGTCGAAGACGACGGAGTTGGGGCCGTCGATCACCTCGTCGGTCACCTCCTCGCCGCGATGGGCCGGCAGGCAATGCATGAAGAGAGCGTCGGGCTTGGCCAATGCCATCAGACGTGCGTTCACCTGGTAGGGCTTGAGCAGGTTCTGCCGGCGGGCGGCCTCGTCGTCGCCCATCGACACCCAGGTGTCGGTGACGACGCAGTCGGCGCCCCTGGCCGCCGCCTCGGCGTCGGTGGTGACGGTGAAATCGACCCCGTTCTCGCGCGCCCAGGCGAGGAGACGGTCGGACGGCGCCAGCTCCGGCGGCGTCGCGGCGACGACACGGAAGCCGAAGCGGGCCGCAGCCTCGACCCAGGAGACCAGCACATTGTTGGAATCGCCCATCCAGGCGATCGTCTTGCCGGCGATCGGCCCGCGATGCTCCTCGAAGGTCATGACGTCGGCCATGGCCTGGCAGGGATGCGAGCGCTTGGTCAGGCCGTTGC
>CAWEUR010000010.1:0-34487 GCA_963812285.1 uncultured Alphaproteobacteria bacterium
AATCCGGCCGCAAGGACATCGAGGTGGTCGCGATCAACGATCTCGGGCCGGTCGAGACCAATGCGCACCTGCTGCGCCGCGATTCCGTGCACGGCAGGTTCCCGCACGAGGTCAAAGGTCGACGGCGACACGATCGACGTCGGCCGCGGCCGCATCAAGGTGACCGCCGAGCGCGATCCCGCGAAGCTGCCGTACAAGGAGCTCGGCGTCGACATCGCGCTCGAATGCACCGGCATCTTCACCGCCAAGGAAAAGGCCGACGGCGCACCTCACCGCCGGCGCCAAGCGCGTCCTGGTCTCCGCACCGGCCGAGCGGCGCCGACCTGACCGTCGTCTACGGCGTCAACGACGACAAGCTGACCAAGGACCACATCGTCGTCTCCAACGCCTCCTGCACGACCAACTGCCTGGCGCCGGTCGTCAACGTGCTCCACAACGCCCTCGGCATCGAGCACGGCTTCATGACGACGATCCACTCCTATACCGGCGACCAGCCGACGCTCGACACGCTGCACAAGGACCTCTACCGGGCCCGCGCCGCGGCGCTGAACATCATCCCGACCACCACCGGCGCCGCCAAGGCGGTCGGCCTGGTGCTGCCGGAACTCAACGGCAAGCTCGACGGCGCCTCCATGCGCGTGCCGACGCCGAACGTCTCGCTGATCGACTTCAAGTTCGTCGCCAAGCGCGCGACCAGCGTCGAGGAGGTCAACGAGGCCATCATCGAGGCGGCGAAGTCGAACCGGCTGAAGGGCATTCTCGAGCTACACCGAGGAGAAGCTCGTCTCGTCCGACCTCAACCACGACTCGGCGTCCTCGACCGTCGCCCTCGACCAGACCAAGGTCATCGACGGCAACTTCGTCCGCGTCGTGTCGCTGGTACGACAACGAATGGGGCTTCTCGAACCGCATGGCCGACACCGCCGTCGCCATGGGCAAGCTGCTCTGAGATACCGACTGCGCGCGCCGCGGGAGCGCCGCCACAGTTGAGGCGGCGATGATCGCTCGATCGGCGGACATGATCCGTGAACTCGTCACGATCTTCGTCGTGGTCGATCCGCATCGCCGCGATACGCGTCTTCTTCCGTCGCAGACCGCACGGGCGTTGCTGCGGATGGCCCCCGCGATTCACGGAGCCGACATCCAGGAGAGGATACGGATGAGCTTCCGCACCCTCGACGGCGTCGACCTCAAGGGCAAGCGCGTGCTTGTCCGCGTCGACCTCAACGTTCCCGATGGCTGATGGCAAGGTCACGACGACACGCGCATCGAGCGCGTCGCCCCGACGATCAACGAGCATCGCCGACAAGGGCGGCAAGGCGATCCTGCTGCCGCATTTCGGCCGCCCGAAGGGAAGGCCCGGACGGAAATGCTCGCTGATCCGGTCGTGCCGGCGGTCGCCGCGCGTGCTCGGCCGGCCGGTCGGCTTCGCCGACGGACTGCGTCGGCGCCGACGGCGCAAGCCGCCGTCGCGGCCATGAAGGACGGCGACGTGCTGGTGCTCGAGAACACCCGCTTCCACCCGGGCGAGGAGAAGAACGACCCCGAATTCGCCGCCGCGCTGGCGAAGCTCGGCGACATCTACGTCAACGACGCCTTCTCCGCCGCGCACCGCGCCCACGCCTCGACCGAAGGGCTCGCCCATCACCTGCCCGCCTATGCCGGCCGCGCCATGCAGGCGGAGCTCGAGGCGCTCGAAACGGCGCTCGGCGCACCCCGAGCGCCCGGTCGTCGCCGTCGTCGGCGGCGCCAAGGTCTCGACCAAGATCGACGTGCTCGACCAACCTCGTCACCAAGGTCGACGCGCTGGTCATCGGCGGCGGCATGGCCAACACCTTCCTCCTCGCCAAGGGCGTCGCCATCGGCAAGTCGCTGGGCGAGCCGGACCTCGCCGAGACCGCCCGCGCGATCATGGCGGCCGCCGACAAGGCCGGCTGCGCCATCGTCCTGCCGGTCGACGTCGTGGTCGCCGAGGGAGTTCGAGGACGGCGCCGAGCCGCGACGGTCGTCGGCATCGACGAGGTGCCCGCCGACAGATGATCCTCGACATCGGCCCGCAAGGCGGTCGAGGCGATCAACGGCTGGATCGACGAGGCGAAGACGCTGGTGTGGAACGGCCCGCTCGGCGCCTTCGAGATGCCGCCGTTCGACCGAGGCGACGGTCGCCGTGGCGAAGCACGCCGCCGAGCGCACCAAGGCGGCGCGCTGCTCTCGGTCGCCGGCGGCGGCGACACCGTCGCGGCGCTCAACCATGCCGGCGTCGGCGGACGATTTCACCTACGTCTCGACCGCCGGCGGCGCCTTCCTCGAATGGCTGGAGGGCAAGGCGCTGCCGGGCGTCGAGGTGCTGCGGCAGAAGGCATAGGAATCATTGTCCGTCTCGAAGGCCCGGCCGGACGTCGCGTTCTTTCGCTCCCTTGAACAGCGACTGCACCGGCCCGAAGTCCGCGCCTCCCCGGAAGCCGTCGACGAATTGTTGGCGGATGACTTCGTCGAATTCGGCAGTTCCGGCGCCGTCTACAACAAGGCGCTTGTCATCGACGCCCTGTCGCATGAGACTCAGGCGGACGCGTTGCAGCCGGAGGTCTTCGACTTTGCCGTCACACCCATTTCGTCCGGGAGCGTCCTCGTGACCTATAGAAGCGTCCGGCATGCAATTCGGACTACGGCTGGAAAGCAGACGCTCCGCAGTTCTGTCTGGAACCTCGTCGACGGACGCTGGCAGATGCTATTCCACCAAGGCACGGTCATTCCGCCCCGATGATACCAGCCATTGTCCGCCCGATCACGCCCGCCGACCGAGCGGCATGGGACCCGCTCTGGCAGGGCTACCTCGCCTTTTACGGACAGCCGCTGCCGGCAAGCGTCACGGACATGGTGTGGGCGCGCTTCCACGACCCGGCCGAGCCGCTCTTCGCGCTTGGCGCGTTCGTGGACGGCAAGCTTGTCGGCTTCGTCCACTACCTCTTTCATCGCACCACCTGGTCGGTGACCGACCGGTGCTACCTGGAAGATCTGTTTGTAGCACCGGAAGCGCGCGGTCACGGGGCCGGGCGGACGCTGATCGCAGCCGTCCTCGAAAAGGCGTGGGCAGCAGGCTCGGAGCGGGTCTACTGGCACACCGACGAAGGGAACCGCACGGCGCGCACCCTTTACGAAAAGGTGGCGGTGAACGCCGGCTTCATCCAGTACCGCGTGACGCCCTGAAGGCGGCCGCAGTCACCGGCTGAACGCGAAGACCAGCGAGATCGCCCACATACCGACGGCGAGCGTTGCCGGTAGCAACAGGATCTGGGTCAGCGCCTCGCGGCCGGAGATCGTGCCGGTGTGGATGGCGACATTCTTCTCCTTCGAGAACATTTCCAGGCTTTCCGGATTCGGCCCGCCCCATCGCGGCTCACGCGATACGCGCGAGGTCAGTCCGAGCGTCAGCGTGAAGAAGATTACGGCGAAGCCGATGACGCCGAGCTTGGCGAGATCGTGTCCGAGGTTTCCGCTGAGGAAGAAGCTGATCGCCAGCAGAAACGGGATGACGCCAGCGGCCGCCAAGCCGACGACCCGCCTCGGAATGCCGCGGCTGCCGGCTTGCCGGTCCGTTGCCGTATTCTTCGGCGAGCGCCCGCTCCGCGAGGTTTGCACGGGACGCCGGCCGCCGCCGGGCGCGCCACGGCGCGCATTTCCGCGTTTCGGATCGGGTGTGGTGCTGGGTGCGATAGGATGGGCGTGTTGGGCCATGGGTCCGTCCTCCTGAGGTTTCGGTGGACGGTCGACGCGATGCCGGCCGGTTGCCTGCCTTTTGAGATGGGTCGCGGAATGTGACAATCAACGCCGCAATCTCGCCAGCCCGCCGGGCGCAGGCTCGCCACGTGCATCTTTCTGTGGAATCCTGACGCCTCTTGACGCTAGAAATCCGGCATCGGCCAACAGCCCCTTCGAGGGCACCAGGGAGTAGACAGGGATGACCGAACGCCTTGAAGACATCGCCGCCCGCATCGTCGCGCCCGGCAAGGGCATCCTTGCCGCGGACGAGAGCACGGGCACAATCGGCAAGCGCTTCGACGCGCTTGGCATCGAAATCGACCGCCGACAGCCGCCGCGACTACCGCGAGATGATGTTCCGTGCTGACGAGGCCATGCGCAGCGCCATCTCCGGCGTCATCCTCTACGACGAGACCATCCGCCAGAAGGCCAAGGACGGCACACCGCTTGTCGAGGTCATCAAGGCCGCCGACAGCATTCCCGGCATCAAGGTCGATACCGGCGCCAAGCCGCTGCCCGGCCAGCCCGGCGAAACGATCACCGAGGGCCTCGACGGCCTGCGCGACCGGCTCAGCGACTATTATGGCCTCGGCGCCCGCTTCGCCAAATGGCGTGCCGTAATCTCGATCGGCGAGCGCATGCCGAGCCACAATTGCATCAACGCCAATGCCCACGCCCTGGCCCGCTATGCCGCCCTCTGCCAGGAAGCCGGCATCGTGCCGATCGTCGAGCCGGAAGTCCTGATGGACGGGCCCAAGGCGACCCATGACATCGACACCTGCTATGCCATCACCGAGTGGACGCTGAAGTCCGTCTTCGAGCAGCTCTACTATGCCCGTGTGAACCTCGAGGGCATGATCCTCAAGCCGAACATGATCGTGCCCGGCCAGAAGTGCCCGAAGCAGGCCGCGCCCGAGGAAGTCGCCGAGAAGACCGTCAAGGTGCTGAAAGCCTGCGTGCCGGCCGCCGTGCCGGGCATCGCCTTCCTCTCCGGCGGCCAGTCGGACGAGTTGGCGACCCAGCATCTGTCGCTGATGAATGCCCTCGGTGACGGAGCCCTCCCCTGGCCGCTCACCTTCTCCTATGGACGCGCCCTGCAGGCGGCCGCCCTCAAGGCATGGGCCGGCAAGGCCGAGAACGTGCCGGCTGCCCAAAGCGCCTTCACCCACCGCGCCCGCATGAACAGCCTCGCCGCCACCGGCGCCTGGTCCGCGAACAAGGAAAAGCAGGCCGCCTGAGGCACGCACCGCCTCTTTGAAAGATCGACATGCAAAGCCGGAGATCGACATCGATCTCCGGCTTTGATCTTTCTTAAGTCCCCGACACGACAATCGCCGTCTCGACAACGACTTCGGGGCGACTGCTCATGTCCGGGCCTGATCTGATTGATCGCTTTTCGCGAAGCTGGCAGCTCATCAAGGCGAGTGCCGCGGTCCTGCGTTCCGACCGCGAGCTTGTCATCCTGCCCGTGCTCTCGGGCATCGCCACGACGATCGTCTGCGGCGCCCTCGTCTGGCAGGCCTACGACTACGGCACCTTCGACAAGCTGCGCGAGAGTGGCCAGATGAGCGACCTCGGCGGCCTCTATGGCTGGCTTTTCGTCTTCTATCTCTGCCAGTATTTCGTCGTCATCTTCTTCAATACCGCGCTGGTCGGCGCCGCCATCGAGCGTCTCGAAGGCGGTGATCCGACCGTCGCCTCGGCTCTCGCCCTCGCCGTTCGCCGCATCGGTCCGATCTTCGGCTACGCCATCGTCTCCGCCACGGTCGGCGTCCTTCTGCGCGCGCTCGCCGAGCGGCTCGGCTTCATCGGTCGCCTGATCGAAGGCGGCGTCGGCCTCGCCTGGACCGTGGCCACCTTTCTTGTCGTGCCGATCCTTGCCGCCGAGGGGCTCGGTCCCGTCGAAGCCATCACCAAGAGTGCCTCGCTCCTGCGCCGGAGCTGGGGCGAGAACCTCATTGGCAATGCCGGTATCTCGCTGGTCCTATCGCTTGCCACCGGAATCATCGCCTTCGTCGGCATCGGCGGCGGCACCGCCCTCGTCAAGCGTGGCGAACCGACCCTTGGCGTCCCGCTCATTGTCGTCGCCGGCATCCTGCTGCTCGTGCTGATCGTGCTCGGCAGCGCCCTTTCGGCGGTCTATGCCGCGGCCGTCTACCGCTTCGCCGTCGGTGGCGAGACGCCGGGCGGCTTCGATCGCCTGCTGATCCGCGACGCCTTCCGGCCGAAGTCGTGATCCGAGGTGCCCTTAAGCCCGGTGGCGGATTGATGCCTTATTTTGAGTAGATTGCTGTATATTGTTGATTTCGCGAGGGTCTGGCGGCAGAGCTGACGCGCGCCGGTCCGTGGATTCCCTGCTCGGCGTCGACCTCGCATCCAAAGTCGATGAGTTGGGACACCCCATGGATCGGAACGATGGCTGAACCGGATCACATCCGCTGTCGCCTCTGCCTGGTGACGCCGAGCGCGATCGAGGCGGCCGCATTCGCGCAAAAGCTCGCCGACGCGCTCTCAGGCGGCGACGTCGCCTCCCTCATCATCACGGCGCCCGATCCGGACGCACTCGCCGACGCCGCCAACCGTCTCGTTCCGATCGCCGCCGAGCGCGGTGTCGCCGCCCTGATCCACAACGACCGGGAGGTCGCCAAGAGCGCCAGGGCCGACGGACTGCATGTCGACAGCGGCACCGTCGACCTCGCTGGAGCCGTTGAAGCGCTCCGGCCGAAGCACATCGTCGGCGCCGGCGGCGTTACCTCACGCCACGAGGCGATGACGGCCGGCGAGCTCAACCCGGACTATGTCTTCTTCGGCCGCCTCGATGGCGATACAGGCCCCGAGATCTTTCCCAAGGCCCTCGATCTCGCCACCTGGTGGTCATCCATGTTCGTCATACCGGCGCTCGTCATGGGCGGCAATGCGCTCGCCTCGGTGCGCGAGGCGGCAAGCGCCTCGATCGAATTCGTCGCCCTGCGGACCGCCGTCTGGGAGCATCCCGAAGGGCCGGCCGCGGCCGTCGCGGAAGCCAACCGGCTTCTTTCGCTCACCGCGGAGCCCGCCTGATGCGCCGCGCCGCCCTGCCGGCGGTCCTTCTCACCGCCGCGTTCGGCGCCTTGCCGGCGCGCGCGCAGGCGCCGATCGACCTGACGCCGCCCGGCGCGGCGACCACGACCTCATCGAGCAGCACCGGCGCGCCAATTCAGCTCGTGCCAACGCCCGCACCCGAGCCCGTCCCGCTTAAGAAAGCGAAGCCGGTGCGGCGCAAACCGGCGGCGACCCCGATCGCACGCGAACCGGATACGCCGACGCCACCGCTGCGGCCCGGAGCGAACACCAAGGCGGAGACCCCCGCTGCGCCGTCAGTGCCGGCGAAGCCCGCCACGAAAGCGCCCGCTCCGCCGGCGCTGGCCGACGAGACCGCGGTCGAGACGCGAACCACCACCCTGCCCGCCGTGCCGCCGCCACCGACTTCAACGCCGGACACGGCAACGCCGGCGCCCGGCCCCAAGACAGCAACGGCCCCGGCCGACACCCCATCGCCCGACGCGAAGAAGAGCCCGCCACCTGACCTTGCCTATGGTGCGTTCCAGCGGGGCTATTACCTGACCGCCTTCAAGCTCGCCATTCCGCGCGCCGAGAAGGGCGACGTCGCCGCGGAAACCCTGATCGGCCTCATCTACGAAGGTGGCTACGGCGTGCCGCAAAACCTCGGCGAGGCCTTCAGCTGGTACCAGCTCGCCGCCAAGGGCGGTGACCGCGAGGCCCAGTTCGCCCTCGGCATGATGTACCTGCAGGGGCGCGGGACCGAGGCCGACCGGTCCAAGGCCGCCGACTATTTCGAGCTCTCCGCCAAGCAGGGGAAGATCGAGGCGATGTACAATCTCGCCCTCCTGCTGCTCGAGGGCAAAGCCCGCCCGCGCGACCTTGCCGGCGCCGCCGCCCTGTTCGAGCGGGCGGCCGAGGCCGGCAATCCGGACGCCGAATACGCGCTCGGCCAGCTCTACGCCGAGGGTCGCGGCGTCGCCAAGGACCCGGTCCAGTCGACCCACTGGTTCGAGCGCGCCGCCCAGACCGGCTATGTCGACGCCGAGATCGAATACGCCATCCGCCTGTTCAACGGCATCGGCACGGCCAAGGACGAGGCCGCCGCCGCCGGCTGGTTCAAGCGCGCCGCCGAGATGGGCAGCCCCATCGCCCAGAACCGCCTCGCCCGCATCCTCGCCGCCGGACGCGGCGTGAAAGCCGATCCGGTCGCCGCCGCCAAGTGGCATTTCCTCGCCAGGCGGGCCGGCGAGAAGGACGCCTATCTCAACGATTTCGTCGGCAAGCTCACCGACGACCAGCGCAAGACCGCACTGGCCGAAGCCCAGCGCTGGCCGGCCAACTGACACCGCGCCGCCCGACCGGCCGCGTCGTACTTGATCCGAGGCCGGAAGTGTGGTGCACAGACGCTCCGCCGCGCCCTGCGGCCGCAGAAGGAATGCCATGGCCCGCAGCGCTCTGATGAACGTCATGGTCCAGGCCGTGCTCAAGGCCGGCCGCGGGCTGACCCGCGACTTCGGCGAGGTCGAGAACCTGCAGGTCTCCCTCAAGGGCCCGGGCGATTTCGTCTCCGCCGCCGACCGGCGCGCCGACCAGACGCTGATCAACGAATTGCGCAAGGCGCGGCCGGCCTATGGCTTCCTCACCGAGGAAAGCGGTACGATCCCCGGCACCGACGGCTCCCATCGCTGGATCGTCGATCCTCTCGACGGCACGACCAACTTCCTGCACGGCATCCCGCTCTTCGCCATCTCGCTCGGCCTCGAGCGCGAGGGGCAGATTGTGGCGGGCGTCATCTACAACCCGATCCTCAATGAGCTCTACGCCGCCGAGCGCGGCAATGGCGCCTTCCTCAATGATCGCCGGATGCGCGTTGCCGGCGCGCCGCAATCTGGCTGATTCGGCCATCACCACCGGCTTTCCGGGCATGGCCGGACGGCAAACGTCGAGGCCTATTTCGACCAATTGTCGACGGTGAGGGCCAAGACCGCCGGCATCCGCAGCACCGGCTCGGCCGCCATGGACCTCGCCTGGGTGGCCTCCGGCCGCTTCGACGGCTACTGGCAGCACGGCTTTTCGCCCTGGGATGTCGCCGCCGGGCTGATTCTGGTACGCGAGGCTGGCGGCTTTGCCAGCGACTTCAGAGGCGGCGACGCGATATTCGACACGGGCACGGTCGTTGCCGGCAACGAAGCAATTCACGGTGCGCTTCTGTCGGCAATAGCGCCAACGCGTGCAGAAACCCGAACTGCGTGACTCAATTAGGGATTTTGCCGTTTCTCTCCGCCCGCAAATCACGTTAAGAATCGTGAGGATCGAGAGAGGGCACAGGCGTGCTTTTTTTCAGACGGCCCCGGACACGGGAATACGACCCTTATAAGTTGGCGACGCCGATGATCTATCTCTGGCGGATGATCATCTTTCTGATCATCGCCGGCTTCATCGCGCTCATTCTCTATCTCCAGGTCCAGAAGGCCTTTCTCGCCAATCCCGGCCTCAACGGCGTGATCATCGCCGTGCTGGCGATCGGCATCATCCTGGCCTTCCGCCAGGTCATCCGGCTTTTCCCGGAAATCCGCTGGGTCAACACCTTCCGCGTCGCCGAGCCTGGCATCGAGGTTGAGCGCGCGCCGGTGCTGCTGGCCCCCATGGCGACGCTGCTCGGTGACCGAATCGGCCGCATGGTCATTTCGACCCAGACCATGCGGTCCATCCTCAATTCGATCCAGATGCGCCTCGACGAGGATCGCGACATGTCGCGCTACCTCACCAGCCTACTGATCTTCCTCGGCCTGCTCGGCACCTTCTGGGGCCTCTTGCAGACCGTCGGCGCCGTCGCCGACACGATTCGCTCCCTCGACGTCACCTCGGGCAATACCGGCGTCATCTTCGAGGACCTCAAGGCCGGCCTCGCCGCTCCGCTCGGCGGCATGGGCACCGCCTTCTCGTCCTCGCTTTTCGGCCTCTCCGGCTCCCTGGTCCTCGGCTTCCTCGATCTTCAGGCCGGCCAGGCGCAGAACATGTTCTACAACGACCTGGAAGACTGGCTGTCGACCGTCACCGACCTCGACCCCGACCTGATCGAGGGCCGCGGCAATACCAGCGCCGAGGATCTTCGGATCGCCATCGAGCGGCTATCGCGCGCCATCCAGGACGGCGGCGGAGGCGCCGGCGTCCGCTCCGACGGCGCCGGCACCCAGCGGGCGACCACCGCCATGGCGAATCTGGCGGAGGGCATCCAGGGGCTGGTCCAGCACATGCGCACCGAGCAGCAGGTGGTCCGCACTTGGGTCGAGAGCCAGTCGGAGCAGCAGCGCGACATCCAGGCCCTGCTCGAGACGATCGCCAAGGCGCTGCAGACGCCGGTCGGGGAATAAGCCATGGCGGCCCGCGCCCGCCGGGCAATGGCCCGGACGGAATACTGGCCGGGCTTCGTCGACGTTCTGACGAACCTGCTGCTGGTCTTCGTCTTCCTGCTGTCGATCTTCGCCCTCGTCCAGTTCCTGCTCAGCCAGGAAATCTCCGGCAAGGATACGGTTCTCAACCGCCTCAACGCCCAGATCGCCGAGCTGACCGAAATGCTGGCGCTGGAAAAGGCGAGCAAGGGCGAGCTTTCCGACAATCTCGCCACCATGCAGGCGAGCCTGACGGCGGCCGAGGCCGAGCGCGACCGCCTGCGCGGCCTGCTCGACAACCAGTCGAACGCGGCGGCGAGCGCCGGCGATCAGGTCACAGCGCTGACCAAGGATCTCGACAATCAGAAGCAGGTCAGCCAGCGCGCCCTCTCCCAGGTCGAGCTCCTCAACCAGCAGATCGCCGCCCTGCGCCGCCAGATCGCCGCGCTCGAGGAGGCGCTCAAAGCCTCGGAGAGCCGCGACAAGGAGAGCCAGACCAAGATCGCCGATCTCGGCCGCCGCCTGAACGTGGCGCTGGCCCAACGCGTCCAGGAGCTCTCGCGCTATCGCTCGGACTTCTTCGGGCGCCTGCGCCAGATTCTCGGCGACCGGCCCGATATCCGCATCGTCGGCGACCGTTTCGTCTTCCAGTCCGAGGTCCTGTTCGCGACGGGCTCGGACGAGATCAGCCCCGCCGGCGCCGAGGAGCTCTCCAAGGTCGCCGATGCCGTCAAACAGCTCCTCAGCGAGATCCCGAACGACATCGACTGGGTGCTCCAGGTCAACGGCCACACCGACAAGCGCCCGATCACCGGCGGCCGCTTCAAGTCCAACTGGGAACTCTCGGCGGCGCGCGCGATCTCGGTCGTTCAGTACTTCATCTCACAGGGCATCCCGCCGCAGCGCCTTGTCGCCGCCGGCTTTGGCGAGTTCCAGCCGATCGAGGATGCCGACACGCCCGAAGCCTACGCCAAGAACCGCCGGATCGAATTGAAGCTGACCGCGCGTTAGGGCAATTGCAGGAAGAGTGGGCACCATTTTTCCGTCCGAAATGTCGGTGAGAAGAACGAGCTGGAGCGGATCAGCGATTCCATCGAACGATGGCCCGCTCCGGGCGGTGCCGCGAGTGACAGTCCATCCGGGGATTCGACCACCCGAACCTCTCGACCGCGAGGCCACATGACCGAACCCGGCCAGATCATCATCCTCAACGGCGCGCCCCGTGCCGGCAAATCGAGCATCGTTGCCGCCATCCAGGAGCGCTTCGACGGCGTCTGGATCAATCTCGGCGTCGACGTTTCGAACCTCTCCATGATCCCGCCGCGCTGTCGCCCGGGCATCGGCCTCAGGCCCGGCGGCGAACGGCCCGACCTCGAACCGCTGATCCCGACCCTTTATGCCGCGCTCTATAAATCGATCGCCGCCCATTCCCGCCTCGGCCTGAACGTCATCGCCGAGTTCGGCCATCACGACGGCTACACAAGATCGCTTGGCATCCTTCCCGCCTGCGCCCGGCGCCTCGCTGGCCTGCCCGTCCTCTTCGTCGGCATCCGCTGCCCGGTGGAAATCATCATGGAGCGCATGCGGGCCGGCCAACCGGGACGGACCTATGAGGCGGCCACATCGAGCGAGGCGATACCGGCACCGGTGCGCCGCTACACCGAGGCGGTCCACATCCCCGGCATCTACGACCTCGAGGTCGATACCAGCGTCATGAGCCCCGAGGCCTCGGCCGAGGCCATCCGCAAGACACTCGCAGCCGGCATCCCGCGCCCAAGCGCCTTCGAGCGCCTGGCCAAGGCCGAGACCGCCTGACCAGGCCTCCATGCTTGCCCCTCGCGAAGACGTGGGCTATATCCTCGCCCCAATCCCGCGCGGAGCTTGGCTCCGCCCACCGAATTTCAAGGCCCGACGCCCATGAAGAAAGAAATCCATCCCGACTATCACGACATCAAGGTCGTGATGACCGACGGGACCGAATACACCACCCGCTCGACCTTCGGCGAGGAAGGCGCGGTCCTGCGCCTCGACATCGATCCGAAGACGCATCCGGCGTGGACCGGCGGCGGCCAGCACCTGGTCGACCGTGGCGGCCGCGTGTCGCGCTTCAAGAACCGGTACAAGGGCCTGCTTGGCAACTGACGCCGTCGGCACCTGCCGCAAACCTGCCAAAGCCCCGGCTCGCCGGGGCTTTTTGCATTTCCGGACGTTTGCTTTTCCGGACGTTCGCGGTCGCGACTATTTCGTGGCGCGGAATGCCTCGGCCAGGCGGCCGAGCTGGCGCGCGACCGGATTCTCCGCCGGCTCGGGCGGGCGGTCGAGGGCACCGTCGAGGCGCCGGATGCGCTCCTGCAACAGGATGGAGCGCGAGACCAGGTGCCGCAGCTTCTCCGGCAGATCGTCCCAGCCATTGCCCGAGGTGGCGGATGATGGACCGGAGAGCTTGATCTTGCCCTTCTCGATCCGCGCCTGATCCGGAGCTCATCTCGCCCTCGTTCGCCGCCCGCTGCAGGAGGAGCCACGAGGCGAGCTGCATCAGCCGGGTCGTCAGGCGCATGGACTCGGTCGCATAGGCGAGCGAGCCGGCGCGGGTCAGCCGCCGCGAGTCCGCGCGTCCGTCGCCGTCGAGATAACTTGCCGTTTCCTCGACAAGGCCCATGCCCTCGCGGAACATCGCCTTGAAGGCATCGGAGCCCGCGAGCCGCGCGCCGAACACGATCGGCTGCTTCGGCTCTGTCGCTGCCTGATAGTCTTCGTCCGCCATTACCCTGCCTGCCCCGGCCCGGACCGCGCGATGCCTGTCCGCGCCGTCTCTTTATGGGACCACGCTCCCCTCTTCCCCGCAAGTCCCGGGCCAGCGTCGTCGTCCCACGGCCGTACCACCGGCGGCAAGACAAAAATAGAGCCGCGCGGAGCGGCTCTAAGAAGTTTAAACAGGGAGGCGTCAAACAGAGTGGACAGGAGCCACTCAAATCCAGATGACTGGACGCTTTAGTAATGGCGCGTAAAGCTTAAATTTTGGTTAACCAGGAATTGACAAATCGCGCCAATCCGCCGGAAATCGGCGTCATCCGTGCCAAAACGGGAAGAAATCGGCAGCCCCGTTGTTGTTTGCGCCCGTCTCAGCTCTTGAAGAAGGAGGCCGCGATATCGACGCTCGACTTCTTCTCGCTGAGAACCTGCTCGATCCTGGCGATCTCGTCCTTGAGCATCTGGACACGCTCGTCGAGTTCTCCGATCGATAGGGTACTGAGATCCTCGCCAAGCTCGTAAATCGGCCGTTTCCTGGGGACATCCTCGTCGAACAGCGCCATGGTCGCCTCCATTCTGGAAGCGAATCTAGGGGACCGGGCCGCCATTGTCAGCGGTCGGCCTGACGAATAAACCCGAAACGCCAACCGAAAGAGCCACGATCATGCCCGACCTGCCGCAGACCATGACCGCCATCGGCATCAGCACGCCTGGTGGTCCCGAGGCGCTCGTGACGGAAACGCGCCCCCTGCCCGTTCCCGCCACGGGACAGGTGCTCGTCCGCGTTCATGCCGCCGGGGTCAACCGCCCCGACGTCATGCAGCGCCAGGGCCATTACCCGCCGCCGCCGGGCGCGCCCGACATCCCCGGCCTCGAGATCGCCGGCGAGATCGCCGCGCTCGGACCCGATGCGACCCGCTTCCGGCTTGGCGAGGCGGTCACGGCGCTGGTACCGGGCGGCGGATACGCGGAATATTGCCTCGTCCACGAGACCAACGCCCTGCCTGTTCCGCGCGGCTTCTCGATGGTCGAGGCGGCCGCCATCCCCGAGACCTTCTTCACCGTCTGGCCGAACCTGTTCGACCGCGGCCGGCTCGCCGCCGGAGAAACCGCGCTCATCCACGGCGGCTCTTCCGGCATCGGCACCACCGCCATCCAGCTTGCGAAGGCCTTCGGCGCCCGGGTCATCGTCACCGCCGGTACCGACGAGAAATGCGAAGCCTGCGTCAGGCTCGGCGCCGACATCGCCATCAACTACAAGACCGAGGATTTCGTCGAGCGGGTCCGGCAGGCAACGGAAGGACGCGGCGCCGACGTGATCCTCGACATGGTTGGCGGCGACTATGTGACGCGCAACTACGCCGCAGCCGCCGAGGAGGGACGCATCGTCCAGATCGCGGTCCAGGCCGGCACCAAGGCGACGGTCGATCTCCGCGCGATCCTCAGCAAGCGGCTGACCCACACCGGCTCGACCCTTCGCCCGCGTCCGGTCGCCTTCAAGGCCCTCGTCGCCACGGCTCTGCATGAGAAGGTCTGGCCTCTTTTCGAGGCGCGCAAGGTCGTCCCGGTCATCAATTCGACCTTCCCTCTGGAACGAGCCGCCGACGCCCACGCCCGCATGGAATCCTCCAGCCATGTCGGCAAGATCGTGCTGACGGTCTCCTGACCGTCCAGCCCTATCCACGTTCAACACCCCGGCCATCCATCGAGCGAAAGCCGGCCGATATTCGATCAATCGCCGTTTGCTTCACGGCCAACCGCACTCTATATAGAGCCCATTCCCGTCATGGTCGCATGACAAACGGCTCCGCCGGCAGACACCCGCCGGAGCGAACGGGAGAGAATTATGACGAACAGTACCCCACTGATGCCCAAGGCGACCGCCGTCTGGCTGGTCGACAACACGTCCCTGTCGTTCGACCAGATCGCCGACTTCTGCAAGCTGCACCCGCTCGAGGTTCAGGCGATCGCGGACGGCGAGTCGGCCCTGACCATAAAGGGGCTCGATCCGGTCCTGACCGGCCAGCTCACGCGCGATGAGATCGCCGCCGCCGAGGCCGATCCCAATCACCGCCTGAGCATGGCCGAGACCAAGGTCCGCGTCCCCGTCGCCAAGCGCAAGGGCCCGCGCTACACCCCGGTGTCGCGCCGCCAGGACCGCCCGAACGCGATCCTCTGGCTGCTGCGCAATCATCCGGAAATGAAGGATTCGCAGATCATGCGCCTCGTCGGCACGACCAAGCCGACCATCGAGGCGATCCGCAGCCGCACGCACTGGAACGCCAGCAACCTGACCCCGATGGATCCGGTTTCGCTCGGCCTGTGCTCGCAGATCGATCTCGATTTCGAGGTGGAGAAGGCCGCCAAGTCGGCGCCGGCGAGCGAGACCCAGCCCGAGGGCGCGACACTGCTGCCGGCTGCCGAGACGACGACGGCCGCGGCCGCCGCGCTCGCTGCCGCCGCCACGCGGACGAGCCCACCGACCGAGCGCGAAGTCGAGAGGGAGGCCGAACGCGAGGCCGACGCCGTCTTCGCCAAGCTCAGCTCGATGAAGCGGTCGGAAGAGGACACCGACGAAGAGGACTGATCGGCCTCACGGCGTACGCGTGACCCGGGCGAGATAGTCTTCCAGGCGCCGTCCGGCCTCGTGCGGGTAAGTCTCCACCATCACTTCCAGCCGGTCCGTCCGGTCGATGCGGAAGGTGCGGAAATCCTCGCGCAGCTCGCACCAGGCGGCGAGCGTCCAGGCCGCGCCCCAGAAATGCAGCGCCAGCGGCCTCACGGTGCGCTCGCTGTCGCCGCCCTCGGCGTCGCGATAGGCAAAGCGGATCTTGCGCTTCTCGTCGATCGCCTTGGCGACCAGATCGAAGCGCACGCGCAACGTCTCGTCGAAGCGGTAGCCCGGGGCGAAGATCGCCACCCGCCCCGCCGCCTTCATGCGGTCGGGCGGCACGACCGCTCCGATCTTGATCAACGCCTCCGCCGCCGCTTCCGCCAGGCCCCGTCCCGCCCAGGCTTCGACCAGCCGGGCGCCGACGATCAGCGCTTCGATCTCGGAGGGCGTGAACATCAGCGGCGGCAGTTGGAAACCGGGACGCAGCAGGTAGCCGACACCGGCCGCCCCATCGATCGGCACGCCCGCCGTCTGCAGGTCGCGCACGTCGCGATAGATGGTGCGGACCGAGACCTCCAGCCTCTCGGCGAGCATCTGCGCGGTGACCAAGCGATCGCCGCGCAGATGCTGGATGATCTCGAAGAGCCGGTCGGCGCGCCGCATGGCCCTCAGCGTCCGAAAAGTCCGATGCTGTTGCCGTCGGGATCGAGGCAATAGGCGAAGCGGCCGGCCGGAATGGTGATCACGTCGGTGACGACCGTGCCGCCATTGTCGCGCACGCGGGCGATCGCGTCCTCGAGCGGATCGGGGCTGGCCAGATGGATCGTATTGCCGGTGCCGGATGCCGCCGGCTTGCCCGGATAGAGATGGCCGGCAACGGCGCCCTGGCTGGCGGCGGGAAAGATCGCCATCGGATTGGGGCCGTCATTCTCGTCGCGCAATTGCGGTCTGCAGCACCGCGCCATAGAAGGCCTTGGCGCGCGCCATGTCGGTGACGGGAATTTCGAACCATACGGCGGCATTGGGTGGGGTGAAGTCTGCCACGGCTGGATCTCCTCTTCGCTGTGGATGATACCAGCTTCTCACAGGCCTCCTGACAGCCCCGTGTCAGGAGGCTGGCAGCCGGTCCGTCAGCGGACGATCCGCGCCATTTCCGGAGCCTCAGCGCCACACATGTTCGAGATAGACGCGGACATGTTCGCGGACCTTCGCGTCGAGATCCGCGGGTGAGCGGACGATGCGGATATCGGCCAGCTCGGGCTCGGGATCGGCGGCGAGAAAGTCAAGGATGCGCGCGCGCACGACTTCCGCCGGCGCATCGACCCGGCCGCGCTTCATCAGCGCGATGCGTGGCGGCTCGATCACCGCGTTCCAGCCCGGCTCGAACGCGACCGCATCCGCATCAAGCCCCGTCTCCTCGGCAAGCTCGCGCCTCGCACTCGCCTCGAGATCGACATGCCGCCGTCGACATCGGACATATCGGGTGAGCCGGCGGGAAAGTAGATCGCGCCGCTGTTGACGGTGTTCGGCCCCATCACGCCGAGAAGAAAGGCGTCGTCATTCGCCTGCAGCGCCACCATGGCAAAACAGCTTCGCGCCTGCTCGTCCGGAAAGCCCCAGTCGGCCCAGGCGAGGAAGCTGGCGAAATCGACGGCGGAATACTCGCCCTCCAGCGTGCGATCGCGAAAGGCAAATTCGCGAAGGAGAAGCACCTTGCCGTTCCACAGCTTCGGCTGCTTGGCCAGTCGCGCCGCGAAATGGCGCTCGATCGCGTCGCGATGCACCCGCGCGAAGGCCCATTCGCGCCGCGAGAACCGCATGTCGAGGCGATCGAGCGGCACGACCTCGCCGGCCCTCGCGGTCTGGATGGCGCCATCGCTCATTCGCGAACGGGCACCGTGTAGTTCAACGGCAGTCGCCCGCCATCGGCATAGATGGTCTGGCCGGTGATGTAACTCGCCTCGTCGGAGGCGAGGAAGGAAGCGATAGCCGCGATCTCGCTGGGATTGCCGATGCGTCCGAGCGGCGTGCGCGACAGGATGGTCTCGCGTGCTTCCGGATTGCTCATCACCGTCTCCAGCATCTCGGTCATGATCGAGCCGGGACCGATCGCATTGACGCGGATGCCATGGGGGGCCAGCGCCAGCGCCATGACCTTCGTGAGCTGGTTGATGCCACCCTTCGAGATCGAATAGGGCACCTGATTGGCGATGGCGAAGACGGCGTTGACCGAGGACAGGTTGATGATGACACCCGGATCGCCGCCCTCCTTCACCCGCTCCACCATCTGTCGGGCGACCGCCTGCCCGCAGAGGAACGAGCCCTTGAGATTGGTCTTCAGGACGCGGTCGAAATCCCCTTCCTCGAGATCGAGGAAATCGGCCGCGACCAGTTGGGCCGCATTGTTGACCAGGATGTCGATCTCGCCGAAGGCATCGGTCGCCGACGCGACGAGATTGCGCACATCCAGCCGCTCGCCGACATCGCATTCGACGAAGCGGACCGGACCGAATCCGCCGAGCTCGGCCGCCGCCTTGCTCCCGGCTTCATCGTCCCTGTCGGCGAGGACGACGCGGGCGCCGTCGTCGAGGAATCGTCGGGCGATGGCATAGCCGATGCCGCGTGCGCCACCGGTGACAATGGCAACCTTGTCTTCGAGCGCCAATGCAATTCTCCCTGAAGCGTTCCGGGGGAGGCGGGACCAGGGGCCCCGACCGGAACTGCGTCATGACTTGCGAGACCAAGCGGACTCTCGGCTTCGCCGACCCGCCATCCGCCTCAAGACCTCCCTGCCAGATTAGCCCCATCGGCCGACAGGCGCGAGACCGTCATTGGCACGACGCACGTGGACAATTGCGGTCGCGGCGGCACCAGTACCAGTACCTTGAGGCGAAGGTTCATAGCCCAAGGCAACCGTCGTCCCGTTCTGGTATCTTTCGCTGCCATGGAGGATCACAGAAAGACAGCAGAAACGCTGTTTCGCGACTTCGCTGGGCGCCATTCGCTCACCATTGAAGCCGTGGATGAGCCCAATGTCGACTTGCTCATGAAGGTGCCGCTCCAGCCTGGCCTCTCTTTCGAATTGACTCTTGGCCTTCAGGACTGTGACGAACTCAATATCGGGTTTGAAGGCTTCTGGAGCGCCTTCTTCCCCTTCGTGCGCGAGCGCCAACTGGTGGGTTCACTGCTTGACGGCATCGTGACGGGCGCCTGTCGGTTGGCCATCCACAGGCAATTCGGCCTCGTCGTCATGCGCGTGCTGGAGCGCCGCACACGGGATAGGTGGGAGCCGGCCTATCGTCACCTCAGTCGTCGCGCCCCCTTCGTCGGAACGTCCATTTCGTATGTGTGCAACGAGAGGCCCGGCCGATGAGAGGCGAAAGTGTGGGCCACAGCGCGCCGGCCGTGACAACGGCAGGCCGACATCCTCCTGAATTCTCAGCGCGCGACTGCGAGCGCTGGCGACATGAGCCTCGAGCGCAGCGACAGCGGCCGCCGCGTCACGCCGCTGGAGTGCCTCGATGATCGGCAGGTGCTCCTTCATCACCGAGACGACGAGTTCCGGCAGCATGCGCACCCGTTCGAAGCTGATCAGGCGGATCTTGATCGAATTGACCCGATAGGCGCTGGAGATGATCTCGTTGCCGAGCCGGTCGATCATCAGGTCGTGCAGGTCCCAGTCCATCTGCTGGGCGCGGCGGAGAAGCTCCGGAGTGACGCCGCGCCCGGCCTCCGCCAGCGTCGCTGCATGCGCTTCGTGCAGCGTCTCCAGCTCTTCGTCCGTCGCCGTCTCGGCGAAATGCGCCACCGCCTCCCTTTCCAGCACGAGGCGAAACTGGAAAGCGTTGCGGATGAGGCTGAGATCGACATGGGCGACCTGCATGCCCCGCTGCGGCACGGTCTTGATCAGGCCGTCCGCCTCGAGCCGCGGGATCAGCTCGCGGATCGCGCCGAGCGTCATGCCGGTGATGTCGACGAGCTCGCGCTGCGAGACGAACTGGCCCGGCCGGATGTCCTGCGCCAGCAGGCGTTCGGTGAAGCTCTGATAGGCCTTCTCGCGCAACTTCAGCGCGGAGGGACGAGGCGAGCCCCGCCCCTTGCTCGCCTGCCCTGCCGCCGGCCGGCTCATGCCACCATGCGATCGCGCAGGCGGTCGAAGGTCGCCGCCAGGCCGGCCGCCTGCGCTTCGCTGAGCGCGGTCAGTGGCGGCCGTACGGCGCGCCAGCCATCGTCGCCGGTCATGTGGGCGACCAGCGCCTTGATCGACGAGGTCGGCGAATACTGGATGACCGCCTCGACCAGCGGCTCAAGGGTCGGATCGGCCGGCTCGCCGCTCATGATCCGGTTGAGCAGGTCGGGTCGCACATTGGCGACACCGCTGATCGACCCGGCAGCGCCGAGCCTGGACCGCGCGCGCGAGCAACCGTTCATCGCCGATCAGGATCGTCAGATCGGGAAACCGGGCAAGGAGCTGTTCGGCGTTGTCCCAGTCGCCCGAGGAATCCTTGACGCCGACGATACGACCCGGAAACCGCTCCTTGAGCGTGGCAACCGCGTCGACCGGCACCGCAACGCCGGTGACCTGCGGGATATGGTAGAGGATGACGTCCGGACCGCCCTCCGGCAGGCCGCCGACAAAAGCCGCGAACCAGTCGGTCACGGCCTGCGGGTCGACGCCCTTGAAGTAGAAAGGCGGCGTCACCAGCAGTCTCGGCAGGCCGTAATCCGCGGCGAGGCGCGCATGGGCGAGCGCATCCTCGAGCGCCGACGCCGACACGCCAAGGATTAGCTTCTCTTCCGGCACGCCCGCCGCCTTGAAGCCCTCGAGCACTGCCCTGCGCTCGCCGAGGCCGACCGAGGCCCCCTCGCCCGTCGTGCCGAAAAGGGCAAGGCGGGCGCATCCCCGGCGAAGCGAATCCATCGCATGGCGGCACATCCGGTCGACATCGATCCGCCCCTCCCGGAAAGGTGTGGTCAGGGCGGCGGCGATGCCGAATTGCTGCTTGCTCATATCCGATTGTCCTTGCCTTGCACTCGGCCAACAGGCCGCGCGCCACTCACAGTCCAGCTAACATGTTAGTGTGTACCCGACAAGAAGACCGGCAATCACGGCCTTGATGACAGCGAGTTGTCGGACAAGGTCGGAACGGCTATGGTCGCGCCGCCCGGTTTCCGGTGCATACCTCCCGCCTTGAAATTATCCGATGATCAGCGATCCATTGTTCTACGTCGCCGCCGTTCCGGCGATGCTCATTCTCGGCCTGTCCAAGGGCGGCCTCGGCGTCATCGGCATGCTGGTCGTGCCGATCCTCGCCATCGTCATCCCGCCGGTCCAGGCGGCCGGCATCACGCTGCCCGATCCTGGTGCTGAGCGACGTGGTCGCCATCGTCTCCTACTGGGGCATATGGGACCGGCGGACCGTGCTCTTCATGCTGCCGGCGGCCGTTGTCGGCATCGGCATCGGCTGGCTGACCGCCGCCTGGGTAACCGAGCACCAGATCCGCCTGATCGTCGGCATCATCTCGGTGCTGTTCGCCCTCAACTACTGGTTCCGCGACCGCCTGCGCAGCCACGCCCATGAGCCGAACGCCGCCAAGGGCTGGTTCTGGGGCACGATTGCCGGCTTCACCAGCTTCGTCAGCCATGCCGGCGGGCCGCCCTACCAGATGTACGCCGCGCCCCTGCGCATGGAGCCGCGCCTCTTCGCCGGCACCCAGGTCCTGCTCTTCGCCATCATCAATGCGGTCAAGCTCGTCCCCTATTTCTTCCTCGGCCAGTTCGACTGCGCAGAACCTTCTGACCTCGGCGGTCCTGCTGCCGATCTCGGTTCCCGCGACGGTTCTTCGGCGTCTGGCTGGTCAAGCGCTTCAACCCGCAGGCTTTCTACAACCTCATCTACGCCATGATCTTCCTCGTCGGCATTTTCCTCGTCTGGGAGGGCATCACCGAGATATTCTAGGGCCACGCCGGATCAACGGCGATTGCCGGCCGGAGCGACTTGGGCTTTCATGGCCGAAAATCAGCCAGGGGAAACGCCATGCTCACCTCGCCAGGGACGGCATCGGCCTACGATCGCGATCTCGACCGCAATCCGGCCAACTACCAGCCGCTGACGCCGCTCTCCTTCCTTGAGCGCGCCGGCCGCCGTCTTTCCCGACCAGACCGCGATCATCCACGGCAAGCGGCGCTCGACCTATGCCGACGTTCTACGCCCGCTCGCGCCGGCTCGGCTCGGCGCTGGCGAAGCGCGGCATCGGCAAGGGCGACACGGTCTCGGTGATGCTCGCCAACACGCCGGCGATGCTCGAAGCGCACTACGGCGTGCCGATGGCCAGGCGCGTGCTGCATTCGCATCAACACCCGCCTCGACGCCGCGGTCATCGCCTTCATGCTCGACCACGCCGAGACCAAGGTGCTGATCACCGACCGCGAGTTCGCCCCGACGATCAGGCGAGGCGCTGGCGCAGTGCAAGGTGAAGCCGCTGGTCATCGACTACGACGATCCGGAGTTCGCGCAGGACGGCGAGCGGCTCGGCACCCTCGACTACGAGGCGCTTGCTCGCCGAGGGCGATCCCGACTTCGCCTGGTCGATGCCCGACGACGAATGGGACGCGATCTCGCTCAACTACACCTCCGGCACGACCGGCAATCCCAAGGGCGTCGTCTACCACCACCGCGGCGCCTACCTGATGGCCCAGGGCAACGTGCTGACCGGCTCCATGCCCAAGCACGCGGTCTATCTGTGGACGCTGCCGATGTTCCACTGCAACGGCTGGTGCTTCCCGTGGACGCATGTCGGTGGTCGCCGGCACCCATGTCTGCCTGCGGGCGGTGCGCCAGAAGCCGATGTAGGACGCGCTCGCCGACCACGGCGTCACCCATCTGTGCGGCGCGCCGATCGTCATGTCGACGATCCTGTCGACGCCGCGACGCCGACAAGCGCGAGCTCGACCGCGACGGTCGAGTTCTTCACCGCCGCCGCGCCGCCGCCCGAAGCGGTGCTCGCCGCCATGGCCGATAACGGCTTCAACGTCACCCATCTCTACGGCCTGACCGAGACCTACGGCCCGGCGGTCGTCAACGAATGGAAGGCCGACTGGGACGCGCTCGACGCCGCCGGCCGCGCCCGAAGAAGGCGCGCCAGGGCGTCGCGCTACGCCGCGCTCGAGGCGCTGACCGTGATGCGATCCCGAGACGATGGAGCCGGTGCCGGCCGACGGCGAGACCATGGGCGAGGTCATGTTCCGCGGCAACATCGTCATGAAGGGCTACCTGAAGAACCCGAAGGCCACCGAGGAGGCCTTCGCGCGGCGGCTGGTTCCATTCCGGCGATCTCGGCGTCATGCACCCCGACGGCTACATCCAGCTCAAGGACCGCTCGAAGGACATCATCATCTCCGGCGGCGAGAACATCTCCTCGATCGAGGTCGAGGACGTGCTCTACAAGCACCCGGCCGTCGCCGCCGCCGCCGTCGTCGCCAAGCCCGACGAGAAATGGGGCGAGACGCCCTGCGCCTTCGTCGAGCTGAGAGCCGGCAAGACGGCGACGCGCCGAGGACATCATCGCCTGGTGCCGCGAGCACCTCGCCCGCTTCAAGGTGCCACGGCACGTCGTCTTCGCCGAACTGCCGAAGACCTCGACCGGCAAGATCCAGAAGTTCAAGCTGAGGGAGATGGCGAAAGCGGTGTAGGCGCGGCTGCCGGCTGCGGCACCCACCTCTCTGCGGCACAGGCCACGCCGGAGACCGAATCACTTCCCCCACACACGAAAACGCCGCGGCTCATGCCACGGCGCCTCGTAGTTCAACGCGGGGTCAACTCGCTCAATGGATCAACTCGCCCCTTATGCGGGCGATCTCATCCTTCAGTACCAGCTTCCGGCGCTTGAGTTCCGTGAGTTCGAGCGTATCGGTACCCGGATGCCCCATCGCGTCCTCGATCTCCTTTTCGAGGGCCTGGTGGCGGCGTTCAAGCTCGTAAAGATGCGATTGCAGGGTCATCAGCGAGGCCTCCCTGTTGACCGTCAGAGCGTCATCAGTCTGACACAACACCGCGCCTCTGTCGAACCTGACAGCCCCGGATTGTGCAACGCACAATGAGCCTTTCCACGTCTTCAGGGCGCTTTTCCTCACCTATGTCAGGCTGAGCCGGCTTTCAACATCGCAAGGCATCAGAAGTGGCCGCAAGCGCGTCCCGCCGGCGCCAAAAGCGCTTCGGATGGCCGCCTGCTTCGTGATATTCTTGTTAAGCCTGTTTTCGGATGGGCCTTCTCGCGGCAGGAGCGACCATGGCGTCGGACGATCGGCGGATCAGTGACGAGGAAGAAGCCGAAATCCGGCTCGAATTGGCCGAGTTGCGTCAGGAGCACCGGGACCTTGATCTGGCCATCGCCGCCATACTCGACACTGCCAGCGCCGATACAATCCGCATTCAGCGCATGAAGAAGCGCAAGCTCGTCCTCAAGGACCGCATCGCCAGTCTCGAAGACCGACTTCTGCCCGACATCATCGCCTGAGCCGGCTTTGCCTTGCAGCCCATTTGCCCGGCACTATAATCCGCCACTCTTCCTGAAACCGTTCGATGGGAATTCGCGTCATGATCGAGACGGCGCCGCTTGTCGCCATTGTCATGGGCAGCCAGTCCGACTGGGAGACCATGCGCCACGCCGCCGAGACGCTCGATTCGCTCGGCATCGCCCATGACGACCGCATCGTCTCCGCCCACCGCACGCCCGACCGCCTCGCCACCTTCGCCAAGGGAGCGGCCGGTGCCGGGCTCAAGGTGATCATCGCCGGGGCCGGCGGCGCCGCCCACCTGCCCGGCATGCTCGCCGCCATGACCCCGCTTCCCGTTTTCGGCGTGCCGGTCCAGAGCAAGGCGCTCAGCGGCCAGGACAGCCTCCTGTCGATCGTGCAGATGCCCGCCGGCGTGCCCGTCGGCACCCTTGCCATCGGTCGCGCCGGGGCCGTCAACGCCGCCCTGCTCGCCGCCGCAGTGCTGGCGCTTTCCGATGAGACGATCGCGAATCGCCTCGCCGCATGGCGTGAAGAACAGACAGCAGCAGTTGCCGAGCGCCCCCGCCGTGACAGCTGAACAGAGCCGGCTCAGACCCGGAGCGACCATCGGCATCCTCGGTGGCGGCCAGCTTGGCCGCATGCTGGCGATCGCCGCGGCCGAACTCGGCTTCAACTGCCACATCTACTGCCCCGATCCGAAGAGCCCGGCCTTCGCCGTCTCGGCCGCACGCACCGTCGCGCCCTATGATGACGAGGCGGCGCTGGCCGCCTTCGCCGCCTCGGTCGATGTCGTCACCTTCGAGTTCGAGAACATGCCGGCCGCCACCGCCCTCTTCCTTGCCGAGCGCGTCGCCGTCCGGCCGGAGCCCGGCATCCTCGCCATCGCCCAGGACCGCCTCAGCGAGAAGGAGCTGATGACCTCGCTCGGCATTCCGGTCGTGCCCTTCGCCGCGGTCGGCGAAAAGGCCGACATCTATTCCGCCCTGGCCCGGACCGGACGGCCGGCGATCCTGAAGACCCGCCGCTCGGGCTATGACGGCAAGGGCCAGGCGCTGGTCCGCGCCGGCGACGATCCGGTGGCGGCCTGGCGCACGATCGGCGAGGTCCCGGCGGTCCTCGAAGCCTTCGTCTCCTTCGAACGCGAGATTTCGGTGATCCTCGCCCGCGCCGCGACGGCGCCGTGCGCGCCTTCGACGTCCCGGAGAACGAGCACAGGTCCGGCATCCTCGCGCGCAGCAAGGTGCCGGCCGCCATCGCCCCGGAACTTGCCGACCGAGGCGGTCGACATCGCCGACGCGCGATCGCCGCGGCGGTCGACTATGTCGGCGTCCTCGCTGTCGAGATGTTCGTCCTTCGCGCCGGCATGCCGGCGCGGCTGCTGGTCAACGAGATCGCCCCGCGCGTCCACAATTCCGGTCACTGGACCAGCGATGCCTGCCTGATCTCGCAGTTCGAGCAGCATATCCGCGCCATTGCCGGCTGGCCGCTCGGCGATCCCGCCCGCCACAGCGACGTCGTGATGACCAACCTGATCGGCGAGTCGGTGGAGACCTGGCCGGCGGTCGCCGCCGAGCCGGGCGCCCGGGTCCATCTCTACGGCAAGACGGAGACCCGCCCGGGCGCAAGATGGGCCACATCAACCGCCTCACCCCCGCTCCGACGCGCTGAATCGGCGATTTTGGGCGCGCGACGTTTTGACAGCCGGCCCGTGCATCTGCTACAGCAGCCCGACATTCGAGACGGCACGCGGTCAGGGTGCAGAATAGACTCTGGTCGGGTGGCCGTCTCATCGTCATTCACGACACCACAGGATCTACTCGCGTGCAGGTACTCGTTCGCGACAACAATGTCGACCAGGCGCTGAAGGCTCTCAAGAAGAAGATGCAGCGCGAGGGGCTCTTCCGCGAGATGAAGCTCCGCAATTACTACGAGAAGCCGTCCGAGCGGCGGGCGCGCGAAAAGGCCGAAGCCGTGCGCCGGGCGCGCAAGCTCGCCCGCAAGCGCGCCCAGCGCGAGGGCCTCATTGCCGGCAAGCCGAAAACGCGCTGAATGATGATTGGAAGAGTGGGCGCCACTTTTCCAATCGACACCGGTACCGACAAGGTTTCTGACGCTGCCGGAGATGGAATTCGTCCGGCGCGCCCTTAATTCGCCGGCTTTGCCTTTTGGCTCGAGTCGGGCGAAGCGGCATGGATCAGCCGTGACCGTGCTCGGTCAGATCGGTCTCGCGATGGATGCGGGCGGATCGGGGTGGGCAGCATGGCACTGGAATCGGGAGCGGCGGCATGATCGTCCAGGACGGACACCATTCCACCGACTGGAAGCGGGGCATGGGCGCGAGCGTCACGGGAGCGCGCGCCGGCCTGGTCGCCCTGGCCCTTGGCGCCGCTCGCGCTCGCCGGCTGCCAGACCCAGCGCGCCATCATTCCGGCTGAACAGCGTCCAGGCTGCGACCGGCTCCGTGGTCAATATCGATTCGCTCACCGCCGTCGTCCAACAGAACCCGAGCGATCCCAACGCCTACAACGTTCGCGGCACCGCCTACGGCAAGCCGGGCCGCTACAGCGAGCGATCGCCGATTTCAACAAGGCGATCGACCTCAATCCGAACTTCTACCAGGCCTATGCCAACCGGGCACTGGTCCAGCGCCAGCTCGGCCATGAGGACCAGGCGCTCGAACGACTACAACACCGCGATCCAGATCAATCCGAGCTACGCCACCGCCTATGTCGGCCGCGGCAACATGTACCGCGCCCACAAGCAGTACAATCTGGCGCTGGCCGACTTCGATCACGCCATCCAGCATCGACCAGAACGATCCGCGCGCCTACCATAACCGCGGCCCTGATCTATCAGGCGCTCGGCCAGCACACTGCAGGCGATCAACGACTTCTCCAAGGCGATCTCGCTCGCCGCCGACCGCCAGCGAGCCGTTCGACGGCCGCGGCCTCTCCTATCTCGCCACCGGCGACTACAAGGCCGCCCTCGACGATTTCAACGAGGTCGTCAAGCGCGACAAGAATTCCTACGAGGGCTGGACCAACCAGGGCCTCGCGCTCGAGAAGCTCGGCGAGCGCTAGAAGGCCTTCGCCGCCTTCGCCCGCGCCTCGGCCATCAATCCGAACTACAGCCCCGCCCAGGAAGGCATGCGCCGCACCTCCTCAGCCTCCGGCGGCTCGACGACCTGAGGCGGCTCGCCGCGCTGCAGCTCGGTGCGGGTCTGCTCGTACATGGCCCACGTCGTGGTGTCGTCGGCATTTGCGTAATTGAGAGCGGCCCGCAAGGCCTGCAGATGGGCGTCGTCGGCGTAGCCCAGATCCCAATAGCGGGTATGGGCGATGAACGATCGGGACGCCTCACCGACGAGCGGCACGTCCTTAACGCCCGGCCCGAAGAGGGGTGCAACCGGACCACCGACGACATCGCCCCACAGGAGATGGCGCCGCGGCGCATAGACGTTGGTCCAGCACACCGGGGCGAAGGGCGCCGCATGATGCGGAACGACGAAGGCCCCTCTTTTCGGGTCGAAGGTGAATTCGTCGCCATACTCGGTGAGGGGCGGACAGAGCGTCAGTTCGCGCTGCGCTGCCCGGGCACGAAAGAAAGCCGCCACCGCCTTCGTCTTCTCGTCCAGTTGCGACCACCAGCACTGGATCCACGGTGCATCGATCGCCTTCTCCTCACTGGCAAAGAGAGGCTCCCCGTCGTCGACCAGAAGAAAGTGCCCATGGGTCAGCGGCGAGCCGAGCGTGACGAAGTCGCTCACCTTCCAGACATCGGGTGCAACACGCCTGATTTCGGCGAAATAGTCCCGCTGCGCGTTACGATAAGCCTCGAGCCGGGCGGGGTCTTCCGGATTGTCCCTCAGCGCGCGGCTCGCCGCATCGATCGCGGTTAACACCGGACTGCGGGGCGGTATCGCGTGCTCGATCCGATCGTTGATATCGCTCCAGTAGAAATTGATCAGGTCGTAGCCGACCACCGTGCCGAGGCTGTGGCAGACGAGAATGACGCGGTCATAGCCGTCGTCTTCGTGCAGCGCGCGAAGCAATTGGAGACCGGCAAGCCGAATGCGGGTGCGCGCGGCAATATTGGGAGGCGCGGCCGTCAGGTAGCGCGCCGCATCGCCAACCACCGCAACCAGGATGGCCGTCCTGAAATAGCCGATCGCGGCGGCGATCCCGGCCGCGACAATACCGGCAATGACTCCTCCGACACTGCCGATGGAGCTTTTCTGCCCGAAATAGTAGCCGAGGAGGAAGATGAGCAGGAAGATGATCGCGCCCACCCAGCCCGCCAGCCATGGAACCATCACGGCCGGCGGCACCCGCTTTGGCGAACGCACGAAGAGACGCACGAGCCAGGACACCACGCTCGAAAGCTTGGTGTCCTCCATCATGTCGGCCCAATAGAACTCGAAGAAGTCGGTCCTGACGCCAGACGTATCGCTGTTGGTGGTGATCCGCCAAAGTTCGAGATTGTCGGACATGCGGTCGCGCTGCGACCAGGTGAGCGCCTTGCCCGACTTGCCAAGGGCCGGAACGCTGGTCCACACGGCCTGGACCAGCCCGCGCAGCGTCTCCATGGGCGATTGACTGCCCATGCCGTGGATCATGACCACGGCGCGCTTCTTCGGCCTTGTGGTGCCCGGAGCCGCCCCGCCCGCCGGCCCCGCGGCGGGGGCAGCCGCTTGCTGCTGACCCATCTCTCCCCCTCCGACACGCTCGGAAAGGTAGAAATCCTAGGTCAATTCACGACTCAACGGCAAGAAAATCTCCGCCGGCCCCTACAGCGCCTTGACGATGCCCTCGGTCATCTTCTTGGCGTCGCCGAGCAGCATCATCGTGTTGTCGCGGTAGAACAGCGGGTTGTCGATGCCGGCATAGCCCGAGGCCAGCGACCGCTTGACGAACATCACCGTGCCCGCCTTCCACACCTGCAGCACCGGCATGCCGTAGATCGGCGAGGACGGATCGTCCTCGGCCGCCGGGTTGGTCACGTCGTTGGCGCCGATCACATAGGCGACGTCGGCCTGGGCGAACTCGGAGTTGATGTCCTCCAGCTCGAAGACCTCGTCATAGGGCACGTTGGCCTCGGCCAGCAGCACGTTCATATGGCCGGGCATGCGGCCGGCGACCGGATGGATGGCGTATTTGACCTCGACGCCCTCGGCCTTCAGCTTGTCGGCCATTTCGCGCAGCGCATGCTGGGCCTGCGCCACCGCCATGCCGTAGCCCGGCACGATGATGACCTTCTGCGCGTTCTTCATGATGAAGGCGGCGTCGTCGGCCGAGCCGAGCTTGACCGGCCGGTGCTCCTCGCCGCCGCCGGCCGCGGCCGTCTCGCCGCCGAAGCCGCCGAGGATGACCGAGATGAAGGAGCGGTTCATCCCCTTGCACATGATGTAGGAGAGGATCGCGCCGGAGGAGCCGACCAGCGCGCCGGTGATGATCAGCGCCGTGTTGCCGAGGGTGAAGCCGATGCCGGCCGCCGCCCAGCCCGAATAGGAGTTGAGCATCGAGATGACGACCGGCATGTCGGCGCCGCCGATCGGAACGATGATCAGGATGCCGAGCGCCAGCGAGATGAGCACGATCAGGCCAGAAGACGACGTGGCTCTGGCTGCCGAAGAAAACGCGCGATCATGCACGACGAGCAGAATGCCGAGGCCGGCATTCACCACAATGCCGCATGGGCAGGATGATCGGCTTGCCCGACATGCGCCCGTCGAGCTTCAGGAAGGCGATGATCGAGCCGGTAAAGGTGATCGCGCCGATCGCCGCGCCGAGCGACATCTCGATCAGGCTCTGCGGATGGATGCCGCCCGGCTCGCCGATGCCGAAGGCCGTCGGCGCATAAGAGCGCGCCGCCGCGACCAGCACCGCCGCCAGGCCGACCAGCGAGTGGAAGGCGGCAACCAGCTGCGGCATCGCCGTCATCGGGATGCGCCGGGCGATGAAGGCGCCGACGCCACCGCCGATGGCGATGCCGAGGACGATCAGGCCGAAGCTGCCCCAGCCCGGCGCGGCGACCAGCAGCGTCGTGACAATGGCGATCGCCATGCCGGCCATGCCGAGATAATTGCCCCGCCGCGAGGTTTCCGGGCTCGACAGCCCGCGCAGCGCCAGGATGAAGAGCACCCCGGCAACGAGATAGAGGAGCGCCGTGAGATTGGCGTTGAGCATCGGGCCGTCCCCTACTTCGTCTTCTTGCGGTACATCGCCAGCATGCGCTGGGTGACCAGGAAGCCGCCGAATATGTTGACCGATGCGAGGATCAGCGGCAAAGAAGCCGAAGGCCCGCGCCCACCAGTGGCCGCTCGCATCGATCGCGTCGGCGACGCCGACGCTGACCGCGAGCAGCGCGCCGACGACGATCACGCTCGAGATCGCGTTGGTGACCGACATCAGCGGCGTGTGCAGGGCCGGCGTCACCGCCCAGACGACGTAGTAGCCGACGAAGATCGCCAGCACGAAGATCGCCAGCCGGAAGACGAAGGGATCGATCGCCCCGCCGGTCGCGGCATGGGCGACGCCGCCCGCCGCCGCGGCGAGCTGGTCGGCATAGGCGTGGGCGGCGGTTGCCGCCTCGCGCGCTACTTCCGCGGCATCCCGCGCGGTTTTCGCGGCGGCATCGGCCGCGTCGAGTGCCTGTTGCGGCGTAAGTTGGCTCATGACGTCGCTTCCTTGTCGGCGAAGGCCGGATGGACCACCGACCCGTCACGGGTGAGATTCGTCGCCTTGACCAGTTCGTCGTCCCAGTCGACGGCCAACGCCTTCTTTTCCTTGTCGATCAGGGTCTCGACGAAGGCGTAGAGGTTGCGCGAATAGAGGGCCGAGGCACTGGCCGCGATCCGGCCGGCGACGTTGAGATAGCCGATGATCTTGACCACTCCGGCCTCGGCGATCTTGCCGGGCTCGGCGCCCTCGACATTGCCACCGCGCTCGACAGCGAGGTCGACGATGATGGACCCCGGTCTCATCGAGGCGACCATCTCCTTGGTAACCAGCCGCGGCGCCGGCCGACCCGGGATCAGCGCCGTCGTGATGACGATGTCCTGCTTGGTGATGTGTTCGGCGACCAGCGCCGCCTGCTTGGCCTGATATTCGGCCGACATCGGCTTGGCGTAGCCGGCGGCCGTCTCGGCCTGCTTGAATTCCTCATCCTCGACCGCGACGAATTTCGCGCCGAGGCTTTCCACCTGCTCCTTGGCGGCGGGGCGCACATCCGTGGCGCTGACCACCGCGCCGAGGCGCCGCGCCGTCGCGATCGCCTGCAGGCCGGCAACGCCAGCCCCCATGACGAAGACCCGCGCCGCCGGTACGGTGCCCGCGGCGGTCATCATCATGGGCAGCGCCCGATCATAGGATTCGGCGGCATCGATCACCGCCTGATAGCCGGCGAGATTGGCCTGGCTCGACAGGACGTCCATCACCTGCGCGCGGGTGATACGCGGCATGAGTTCCATGGCGAAGGCGACAAGACCGGCTCCGGCCAGGGTCTTCAGTTCCGCTTCGTTGCCATAGGGATCCATGATCCCGACGACCAGCGCGCCGGACTTGTAGTTCTTGAGCTCGGCCTCGCCGGGACGGCGGACCTTGAGGACGATGTCGGCGTCTTTGAGCACCGAGGCGGCCGTCTTGGCGAGGCTCGCTCCGGCCGCTTCGTATTCGGCATCGATATAGCGGGAGGCCGCGCCGGCACCGGCCTGCACCGTCACTTCGGCCCCCAGGCCGATGAACTTCTTGACCGTCTCCGGCGTTGCCGCCACCCGGGGTTCGGCCTTGTCGGCTTCCGCCGGCACCGCGATCTTCATGGGGCTTCCCTTTTTCCAGCCGTCGGGCATCGGCCGTCCGGCGGCATGAAGAATGTTCGGGCGAATAGCGCCGGTCCGCGGAACCGGACCGGCCGTCGGGGATCAGAGAAGGAAGAAGGCCATCAGGATCAGAAGGATGATGACCCCGGCCGTGCCGTATTTCGACAGCTTGAGGAAGGAATGGTAGGTCTTCAGGTGGTCGACATAATCGATCGCGACGGCATTCTGCTCGGCCATTGGCTGATCTCCCGAGAGTTCTTCGGAAAGTTGACGGCGGCGTTTTATAGCAAATGGCCGCAGAACGGCAATTGCGCACCGCGCCGCAACCCGGAGATTTGTGGCCCTCCCCCCGATCTTGCCACCGTCAGCCCCCGCGGCCCTTTGAAGCGGCAACGGGCTCAGTCTCGCCAAGGCCCACGGCTTCGAGCCCTTCGCCCTGGCGCCGCGCCACCACATCCTCGTCGAAGGCCTCGATCGCCTCGGCGAACAGGCGATGGAAATTGAGCTCCGCCTTGAGGTGCAACATGACGGCGCCGAGACCAACCGCGGCGCGGTTCATCAGCACGAATTCGCGCGGCACGGTGATCGCGCCGTGGGGCCGCAGCGACTGCTTGACCCGCCAGACCTCCTGCCGTCCGTAGTGCTGGGGCGAGATACCGTCGGCGATCGTGCGCACGCGGTCGTCGAGAAGCGGGCCGTAAATGAATTTCGCCCAGATATTCAGCGTCTCGATGCGCTCGCGGTCGAGGTCGCCGAAGCCCCATTTGCGATAGGCCTCGACGATGCGCGCCTCGTCGCCGCAGCGAAAGCCGTGGAAGAGATCGACCACGCCGCCGACGAAGCGCGCGTTGAAGACCCGGATACAGCCATAATCGAGCAGATTGAGGCCCGCCGGACGGCCGTCTTCCTCGAATACCGTGTAATTGCCGAGATGCGGGTCGCCATGAATGACCCCGAAGCGGGAAAAGGGCAGCCACCAGGCCCGGAACATGGCCGTGGCGATCCGATTGCGGTCTTCAAGGTCATGATCGACGAAGGCGAGCAGCGGCTTACCCTCGAGCCAGGTCATGGTCAGCAGGCGCCGGGTCGACAGGGCCGGCACTGTCTCGGGCACGCGAATAGCGCTTTCGTCGGCAAGCATCCGCGTATAGAGCGCGGCGTGCTTCGCCTCGCGAAAATAATCGAGTTCCTCGCGCAGCCGCTCGCTGAGTTCCTTGGCGATCTCGCTGGTGTCGATCTCGGGGCTGAAGCGCTTCTGCAGCGCCAGCACCATGCCGAGCTGGCTGAGGTCGGCCTCCACGGCCGACTGCATGTCGGGATATTGCAGCTTGCAGGCGAGCGTTCGGCCATCCGGGCCGACGGCGCGGTGGACCTGGCCGAGTGAAGCGGCCGCGGCCGGCTCCTTGTCGAACGATCGGAAGCGCTTCTCCCAGTCGGCCCCAAGTTCGGCCGCCATGCGCCGGCGCACGAAGGCCGGCCCCATCGGCGGCGCCGCCGCCTGCAGCTTCTGCAGTTCGGCGGCGTATTCGGGCGGCAGCACGTCGGGCACGGTGGCGGCAAGCTGCGCCACCTTCATCAACGGCCCCTTGAGCGAACCCAGCACCGCCGCCAGATCGGCGGCATTGCGCACATCGCCGAGATCGCGGCCGAACAGGCGTCCGCCCGCCATGCGCGCTGCCATCCCACCGACATTGGCGCCGACGCGCGCATAGCGCGTCAGGCGACCGCTCAGGCGGTTCTTCTCAGGATCGCGGGAATGCGGCACGAACAACTCGCCAATCGAGGAAACATCAAGGGATATGGCCTCATGCGCGGCCGTTTCCAACCGGCCGCAGCGCCGCATCACCCTGTCGGCAGATTATCCCGGATCCAGCGCGTGAGGCCTTCTTCCGAGACGTCGCCGGCGGCCAAGTCTCGAATGATGATCGCCGCCTGTGCCTCATCCGCCCGAAAGTCTATGCCGTTCAACCCGAGGATGACGATCACCGCGAGCAGCGCCACCCGCTTGTTGCCGTCGACAAAGGGATGATTGCGTGCAATTCCGAATGCATAGGCCGCAGCGAGCGCTGCCAGGTCAGCATCCTCATAGGCCCATCGATTCCGCGGGCGTCCGAGTGCTGACTCCAGACTTCCCAAGTCTCGCACACCAGAAGGCCCACCGAACCGTCGCAACTGGCTTTCGTGAACGGCAAGGACCAATTCGGTTGGGAGCCAGACCGGTTCGGTCACTTCGCCAATTCGCTGAGCGCGTTGCGATACGTCTCCATCGCCTTCTCTGCGATCTCCATGCCCTTATCGAAAATCTCTTCGGATCGACGGAGCTGCAGAGCACCATCGGCCAGCTCGGTGACCGTTACCCAGTCCCCTTGGCGGAAATTGAGTCGCGTGAGCAGTTCCTTCGGCAGGATCAGGCCGGTTGAATTGCCGATCTTCTTCACTTCGAGCTTCACGGCGTGTTCCTTTCAAGCAGCGTTATACGCGATGTATAACGCCGTTGTACGCGGCGTACAACAGGCACCGTCGTGGCAGCTAGATACGCGCGACAAACAGGATGAGCCCGAGGACGACGACCGCCACGCCGAGAACCGCGAGCAG
>CAWEUR010000011.1:0-96037 GCA_963812285.1 uncultured Alphaproteobacteria bacterium
GGCAAGCCCTCCCCCATCGAGGAATGCTACAATCGGCGGCGCCGAACCGGGACCGCCAGTGCCGACAACTATTCCCATCACCGATCCGACCGATCCCAGGACCACGCTCTACCGCGACGTGCGGGAACGCGATCTTGTTGGCCGAAAGGGCCTGTTCGTCGCCGAGGGCGAAGTGGTTCTGCGCGTGCTCGCCCGCCAGACGCGCTACGAAATTCTTTCCGTCATGCTCGCCGACAAACGCGTCGCGGCCCTCGCCCCGCTCCTCGACAGTCTGCCGGAAAGCGTGCCGGTCTATGCGGCGACACAGGAGGCGCTCGACCGGATTGCCGGCTTCCACCTCCATCGCGGCATCCTGGCGATCGGCCGCCGGCCGCCCGGCCCCGCGGCGGGCGACTTTCTTTCCGGTCTCGGCGAGCGGGCCCTGGTCGTCGGGCTCTTCGGCATCGCCAATCACGACAATATGGGCGGCATCTTCCGCAACGCCGCCGCCTTCGGCGCCGACGCTGTGCTCCTCGACAGCGACTGCTGCGACCCGCTCTATCGCAAGGCGATCCGGGTCTCGGTCGGCGGCGTGCTGAAAGTGCCCTTCGCCAGGCTCGAGCGCGATGACGACATGCTTGATCGCCTCGCCGCCGCCGGCATCGCGCCGATCGCTCTCAGTCCACGGGGCAAGGCGACGCTGTCGGAGCTTCAGCGGCCGCCGCGCGCGGCCATTCTCTTCGGCACCGAAGGACCCGGCCTCCCGCCGGAGGTGCTGACGCGCACGACAACGATCCGCATTGCCATGGCCTCCGGCTTCGATTCCCTCAACGTCGCGACCACCAGCGGCATCGTCCTCCACCACCTGACGACGAACTGACGATATTTTCTTCGACCACCAAAGCGCCGTAATTCCGTCCACCAAAAGCCCGGAATCCGGAATGAATTCCGCTCCTGGCTGGGGAAATGACGCGCGACGTCGTTCACGTCGTAAGGTTTCAGGAGAACTGAAATGAGACGGTTGATGATCGCCGCGGGCGCGGCGATGCTTCTGGTTGCGTCGTCTATCGTGGCGTTGGCAGATGGAGCGTCGGGGTCGATCAGCAGCATCGATGAGGACGCCATGTCGATCACGCTGGAAGATGGCACCACCTATCTGTTGCCGGAGGATTTCGACATCGAGTTCGATCCAGGTCGGCGAGAATGTGACCATCGAGTACAGCAAGGACGACAGTGGCAACATGACGGCCACCATGATCACGCCGGAGAGCTGATAGCGCTCCAAACGGTCGGCGGTCTGCTCCGACGGGCGACCGCCGTCTGTTTCGAATTTCCCTTCCCGACCGAGACCAGCCCGAACCAACAGCCCAAGACAGAACCAGCCCGATCATCGCACCTCACGCGGTGCGATCGCCGCGCCGCAGCCGACCCGGCTGGCTGATCCGCTCGACAAACGTCGCCGCCTGATAGAGCGCGACGGAAACGAGCACCGAGACGAGCGCCACCGTCCAGATCATCCCATAATCGAGATAGCCCCGCGACTGGTTGAGTAGGTTGCCGAGGCCGCGCCCGGTCGCCAGCCATTCGGCAATCATGACGCCGAGGAGCGCCCGCGGCACGGCGAGGCGAGCCGAGGCGAAGAGCCAGGGCAGGCTCGCCGGCAGGGCGACGAGGCGCAGCTCCTTGGTGCCGGAAGCGCCATAGGCACGGGCGAGATCGAAAGCGGCGCGCGGCACCAGCGCCAGCCCCTGCGCCAGGGTCACATAGGCCGGGAAGAAGGTGACCGAGATGGTGATGGCGATCGTCACCGCCACGCCGCGGCCGAAGACCAACACGAGAAGCGGCGTCAGCGCCACCAGCGGCATGGTCTGGGTGACCAGCGCGATCGGCATGAAGGCCTTGACGATCGCCGGCTTCACCGCGCCGGCGACCGCGAGCAGGAAGGCAAAGCCGAGCCCCGCCGCCATGCCGAGCAGGGTCAGCGGCAGCGTCTCGCCAAGCGCCGCCAGCAGGCGAGCTTGCGCCCTGGCCGCGACCGGCGAGAAGAAGAGATAATCGACGACGCCGACAGGCGTCTTGGCGATGATCGGCGACAGGCCCGCGATCACCAGCAGCAGCCACCACACGATGAAGGGCAGGAGCAGCGCGGCGAGACCCAGGCCGACGCGCCGCTGCCAACTCTCGCCGGCGCTTGACGTCGAGGGCATGGTCGCGGCGGCGATGGTGACGGCACGGCTGGCGCCGGTGACGCGAGTGGCGATGAAAGCAACGATGCCATAGGCGAGCCCCGCGATCGCCGTCGCCACCAGGCCGATGCCCCACAGCCGGTCGGGCTCGGCGCGCCCGAGCGAGCCGAGGAGATAGGTGCCGAGACCCCAGCGGGCGCCGCTGCCGAACTCCGCCAGGATCGCACCGAGCACGGCATTGGGCGCGGCGACGCGCAAGCCACCGAGGAGCGCCGGCAGGCTGGAGCGCAGGCGGATGAGACGCATGACCTTGCCCTCGCCGCCGCCATAGGCACGCACCACGTCGACGGCACGCGGGTCGATTTCCCTGAGGCCCACGACCATGGCGATCATGGTCGGGAAGTAGACGGCGACCGCCGCCAGCACCAGGCGCGGCCCGTCACCATGCAGCGCAATGACCAGCACCGGCACGATTGCGATCGGCGGCAGCGCGAAGATGGCGATATTGATGCCGCGCGCCAGCCGGTCGGCAACGGGGAAACGGACGAAGAGGATCGCCGCCAGCACAGCGACGACATTACCGGCGACGAAGCCAATGAAGGCGGCGCGCACGGTCGATAGGACATGCGGCACATATTCGGCGCGGTCGACCCACAGCCGGGCGAGAATCTCGGAAGGCGCCGGCAGCGCGCCGCTGGCGACCAGATGCAGTTGACCGGCGATTTCCCACAGGACAAGGATCGCCACAAGGGTGAGCGCGGTGGTGTGGCGCTCGAGGCGGCTCATGCCCCCTCGCCGAGCATTTCGCCGATGTGGTCGGTCAATTCATGGAAATGCGCATCGCGAAAGATCGTCGTCGGCCGCGGGCGCGGCAGGTCGATGGCAACGATATTGACGATACGGCCCGGCCGGCCGCCGAGCACCACCACGCGGTCGGCAAGAAACACCGCCTCGTCGACGCCATGGGTGACGAGGATGGTCGTCGGGCTACGCTCCATCCAGATGCGCTGCAATTCCAGATTCATCTGGCGGCGCAGAAGCAGATCGAGCGCGCCGAAGGGCTCGTCCATGAGGAGTACGTCCGGATCCGTCACCAGCGAGCGGGCAATGGCGACGCGCTGGCGCATGCCACCCGACAATTCGCTGGGCAGCGCCCGTTCAAAGCCGGCAAGGCCGACCAGCGAAATGAGATGATCGATCCGCCGGCGGGCATCGCGCTGGTCGCCGCCAAGCACATCGAGCGGCAGGGCGATATTGGTGGCGACCGACCTCCAAGGCAGGAGCGCCGGATCCTGGAAGGCGATGCCGACCTCGCCGCGCTTGCGGACGGCGTCCGGCGTCTCGCCGCCGACCGTTACCGTGCCGGCATCGAAGCCCTCAAGACCAAGGGCGATGCGCAGGAGGGTCGACTTGCCGCAGCCGGACGGGCCGATCAGCGCCGTGAAGGAGCCCGGCGCGACAGTCGAGCGAGATATCGTCGAGGACGGCGAGCGGGCTGCCGCGCACCAGGAAGCGTTTGGAAACGTTCTCGAACGCGACCGAACGCCCGCCCGCCATCGCGATCAGATCTCGGCGAGAAGGCTGGCGTCGAACATGTCCTTGGTCGCCTTGATGCCGATGAGGTTCAGTGCCTCGACATTCTTGGCGATGCCCTCCTCGTCCATGGTGAAGACGCCCTTGGGGTTCTCGATCAGTGGCTTCTGGGCCTTGTTGAAATAGATCTCATTCTCGATCGTGCGGCCGGTGCCCTTGTACCAGGTGTCGGCGAATTTCGGCGGCCAGACGGTCGGGTCGACGAGATTGTCGGTCCACCCTTTCCGGCTCGCCCTGAGCCAGGCGACCAGTCTCCTTGCGCTTCGCCTTCAGCGTGTCCTCGGTCACGACCACCGTGTCGTTGTAGATGGTGAAGCCGAAGTCGTAGAGCAGGAACGAGGTCGCCTTCTCGCCCGCCTGCTCGATCGTGTAGGGCACGTTGGTGGTGAAATCGAGCGAGGCATCGATCTCGCCCTTGATCAGCGGCGTCGGGATCGTACTCGTAGGGCACGATCCGCACCTTGTCCTTGTCGATCTTGTTGAGCTTCAGCATCGCCTCGACGGAGATGACGTTGACCGGCGGCACGGCGAGCGTCTTGCCGACAAGGTCGGCCGGCGTCTTGATCGGGTTCTTGGCGAGGCTGACGATGCCGACCGGGTTCTTCTGATACTGCGCGCCGATGATCTTGAACTTGGCGCCCTGGTCGACGATCGCCGAGACGGTGGTGTCCGGCGTCGTCAGCGTCAGGTCGGCCTTGCCGGCGATGAGCGCGCTTTCGGGAATGACGTCCGGCCCGCCGGAGAGGTAGTGAGAGGTCCAGCCCCTCGGCCTTGTAGTAGCCCTCGTCGATGCCGACGAAGTAGCCGGTGAACTCGGCATCGTTGATCCACGATGCCTGGAAAGTGAAGGGCGTGTCGGCGGCGGCGCGGCGGGCGAAGCCGGGCATCATGCCGGCGGCAAGTCCCCGGCGGCGGCACTCAAGAATCTGCGGCGGTCCAGGACGATGCGCATGTCGATGTCTCCCTGTGCTTGTCGGAAGGTCCTCTGGCAGCCCGCCTCAGGCGGGCGCTTCTCCCCTGATTTTCTGCAGTTCCTGCAGGGGCGGCGTGCTGGGCGATCTGCTCGGGATCGAGCAGGTCCCATTTGATGCCGCGCGGCCGCGCCGCCCGGCGCTCGACGCGGATGAGCCGCGTCGGCGTGGCGATGAGCGTCGACGAGAATGTCGGTCGGGCTCGGGAAGAGCTTGTCCTCGACCACCTGGACGTCATGGACGACGGCGGCGACCGGCGTCGCCTCGTCGACGATGCCGACATCGGTGAACATGCCCCATTCGAGGTCGAAGAAGCCGTGGCCCTTGCCGAAGCGCACGCCGTCGAGCGAGACCGCCGAGGCGCCGGTGACCATGAAATCGAAGCGGCCGCGCTCGGCGACCTCGGCGAGCGTGATCGGCCGGCCGAAATGCTCGATGCCGTCGAGCCAGGCGGCGAAGAGCTCCTGTCCCTTGGGCACCATCGACGGCTCGAGCAGCCGGAAGCCGCGATAGATGCCATAGGTCGAGACGACCATGGACTGGCCGGCGAGCAGCATCCGGCGCCTGAGATCGACCAGGCAATTGTCTGGTGTGATGAAGGCGTAGCGGCCTCTTGAGAAGAAGGGCTCGGCGACGAGCCGGTCGGTCGCCTTGTCGGAGCCGACGAAATCCGGGATCACCTCGGCGAAGTTGAGGTGGAAGCGCGAATCGGGCAGCGCCACGTCCTTCAGCCGGCCCCAGATCTTCTCCCTGACGATCTTTGTGCTGGTCATCGCTCGAAGCCGTCCGATCCACTTGTTTCGTGTTTCATATTATGTGAAACGATCGTTTCATATGCCGCGAAAGGAGTCACGCCCATTTTTGCGCCACGCTGCATGAAGATGCGGCGAAGCTGGCGGAATGAGGCCATTCACAGGACTCAGAATCTCGGCGCGGCGGTTGCGGTCCGCGCGTTTCAGACCTATTGAAACAGTGAACGATCCGTGGCCTGCCCGATCGGACGGATGAGGTTGGACGCATGGGAACGAGACTGGCGCTGCGCATTCAGGAGCGCTTCGACGCCCTGACCGCCAGCGAGCGCAAGCTCGCCGACCTGCTGCTCGACCGGCCGGACGAGATTCTCACCTTCTCGGCCTCCGAACTGTCGCGCCTTGCCGGGGTGTCCAAGGCGACTGCCGCCCGCTTCTTCCGCAATCTCGGCTATGCCGACTTCAACGACGTGCGCCTGCAGGCCCGCGAGGAGCGCAATCGCACCGGCCCGATCCATCAGGCGGCCCTGCCGTTTGAGCGAGCGAGCGCGGCGACGACGGTCTCGACCCATCTCCAGGTCGAGATCGCCAACCTCACCCGCACCTTCGAGGAACTGCGCTCCGATCTCGTCCAGCAGATCGCGGAAAAGCTTGCCGGCGCGCCGCGGCTGTGGGTCGTCGGGCTGGGCGCCGAAGCGACGCTTGCCCGCCACGCCCAGTTCGTCCTCGGCGCATCCGGCCTGCCGTCCATCTGGTCTCTGAAAACACCGGCATGTGGGCCGAGGAACTCGCCTCCACCGGCCCAGGCGACGGGCTCCTCGCCATCGCCATCCGCCCCTGGCCGCGCAATCTCTCGGCCCTCCTCGACTTCGCCCGCACCACGCCGCATCGAGCGCGTCGTCGTCACCGATCCGACAAGCGCCGCCCGCGCCGCCCGCTATGGCGCCACGGCGCTCCCCTGCCACGTCTCGGCGCCCTCCGGCGCCACTTCCTATACCGCCGCACTTTCCATGCTGGCACTGTTGTCCGACGCGGTCGCCGCCAAGCTCGGGCCGATCGCGCTCCGCCGCAGCGGCGCTCATCGACGATTTGCGCGAGGAACTGGAAGACATCGACTGAGGCCCGATCGGTTTTGACATTCCGGCCCCGTTGCCTATGCTTGGCCGGCCGCCATTTTCTCCGGAGCCCGGCACTTGCTCACGGCGGCACCCGGGTCGGGGCTCACTCCGGAAAGTAGCTTTCCCAGTGCATTTGCGGGCCGGGAAAGCGCCATGCCGACAGGCTTGCCGAGGATCTGATCGAATTTGCCCCGATCGAACGTCTGGCGCGTTTCGATCGGCGTTGGCGCATCCGGAACAATGTTGCTGCCATAGTGTTGTCAGGAGATGTCGACGGCAACTCTCGGCATCGACGGGAAGTGCGCCATATCTATCGAGCCTTTCAACTGCCAGGCGGCGGGACCGCCGCCGCACCGCAGCCAGCCCATGAATTGTGAGGAGGACTAGCTGATGCTCCGCTTTGCCTTTGCCCTTATTGCCGGCGCCGCCTTCGCCGCCCCAGCGCTTGCCGCCGACGCCCAATGCGAGATGGATCGTCCGGTCGTCTTCGCCGACCTCAACTACGGCTCGGCCCAGTTCCACACCGCCGTCGCCGAATACATCGTCAAGAACGGCTTCGGCTGCCAGATCGACGCCATTCCCGGCGACACGATCCCGCTCATCAACGGCGTCGCTCGCGGCGATGCCGATATCATCATGGAGATCTGGACCGCCAATCCGGCGCAGGCCTGGGTCGACGCCGAGAAGGCCGGCAAGACCGTCGCCCTCGGTACCACCTACCCGGACGCGCGCGAGGGCTGGTTCGTCCCCACAGCCGCGCTCGACGGCCCCCTTAAGGGCCTGAAGTCGGTCAAGGACCTGCCCAAGTACAAGGATGTGCTCGCCGATCCGGAAGAGCCCGGCAAGGGACGATTCTACAATTGCCCCGCCGGCTGGCAGTGCGAGGTGGTCAACTCCAAGAAGCTGATCGCGTATGGCCTGTCCGACGACTTCACCAACTTCCGTCCCGGCACCGGCGAGGCGCTGGCGGCGGCGGCTGAAATCGGCGGCCCAGCAGAAGAAGCCCGCGGTCTTCTATTACTGGGGCCCGACCTGGCTGCTCGGCAAATACGATTTCACCCGCCTGGAAGAGCCGCCCTATGACAAGGCGATCTGGGACAAGATGATGAAGTCCGACAAGCCGACCGAGGCCACCGCCTATCCGGTCTCCAAGGTCATCATCGGCGCCAACACCGAATTCTCGAAGAAGGCGCCCGAGATCACAGCCTTCCTCAAGGCTTATAACTCGACCAATGCGGCGACCTCCGCGGCGCTGGCCTATATGCGCGACAACAAGGCGAGCGCCAACGATGCCGCGGTGCATTTCCTCAAGGAAAACACCGACTGGCCGAGCTGGCTGCCCGACGACGTCGCCGCGCGGGTCAAGGCGGCGCTCGGTAGCTGACCCGAATTCGGGTATCATGAAGCGGCTGGCGGCCTGGCCCGCCGGCCGCTTTTTCGTTGAGGTGAGATGCCATGGACATGTTCTTCGACATCGGCCGGCCGATCGCCGACGTCACCAACGGCTTCATCGATTGGCTGATCGTCAACTACGGCGATGTCTTCGCCAGCATCTCGCGGGCCTGATCAAGGTGCTGGTCGCATCGAGCAGGTGCTGCGCGGGCTGCCGCCCTGGGTCGTGATCCTCGGCATCGCCGTCATCGCTTTCTCGCCAGCCGCCGCGTGGTGCTCTCGCTCGTGCTGGTCGCGCTCACCTGGCTCATCGGCTGCCTGGGCCTGTGGGAGCAGGCGATGCAGACCATCGCCATCATGCTGGTCTCGGTCGCGATGTCGATGCTGATCGGCATCCCGGTCGGCGTCCTCAACGCCCGCAGCGACATCGCACGCGCCGTCATCAATCCGCTGCTCGACCTGATGCAGACGATCCCGAGCTTCGTCTATCTGATCCCGGCGGCGATGCTGTTCGGGCTCGGCAAGGTGCCGGCGATCTTGGCCACCGTCATCTACGCCACGCCGCCGCTGATCCGCCTGACCGATCTCGGCATCCGCCAGGTCGACCGCGAGGTGGTCGAGGCGAGCCGCGCCTTCGGCGCGACCCGCTGGCAGATGCTGTGGGGCGTGCAGATCCCGCTGGCGCTGCCGTCGATCATGCAGGGCATCAACCAGACCACCATGATGGCGCTCGCCATGGTCGTCATCGCCTCGATGATCGGCGCCCGCGGCATCGGCGAGACGGTGCTCATCGGGCTGCAGCGCAGCGACCCGGGCATGGGCCTGCTCGGCGGCCTCGCCATCGTCATCCTCGCCATCGATCTTCGACCGGATCAGCCAGGCCTTCGGCAACCGGCTGCAGGCCTACCGCTCGGTGAGGAGCTGACGCCTTGCCCGTCATCGAAGTCCGGCATGTCACCAAGATCTTCGGCCCCAATCCGAAGAAGGCGCTGGAGCGCGTGCGCGCCGGCGTCGGCAAGGACGAGCTGCTCGCCGAGACCGGCCACACGCTCGGCCTCCACGATGTCTCGATCTCCGTCGAGCGCGGCGAGATCTTCGTCGTCATGGGCCTGTCGGGCTCCGGCAAGTCGACGCTGATCCGCCACCTCAACCGGCTGATCGATCCGACCGCCGGCGAGATCATCGTCGACGGCGTCGACATCCTCGGCCTGTCGCTGCGCGAGCTCAGCCGCTTCCGGCGCAAGAAGATGAGCATGGTCTTCCAGCGCTTCGCCCTGCTGCCGCATCGCACGGTCATCGAGAACGTCGCCTACGGCCTCGAGATCCAGGGCGTGCGGAAAGCCGAACGGCTGAGAAGCGCGGCGGAATGGATCGAGCCGGTCGGGCTCGCCGGCTACGAGAACCAATATCCGGCCCAGCTCTCCGGCGGCATGCAGCAGCGCGTCGGCCTCGCCCGGGCGCTGTGCACCGATCCCGAAATCCTGCTGATGGACGAGGCCTTCTCGGCCCTCGACCCGCTGATCCGCAGCCAGATGCAGGACCAGCTGATCGAGCTGCAGGCGCGGCTCCACAAGACCATCGTCTTCATCACCCACGACCTCGACGAGGCGCTGCGCCTCGGCGACCGCATCGCCATCCTCAAGGACGGCGTTCTCTCGCAGATCGGCACCCCGGCCGAGATCCTGCTCCATCCCGCCGACGCCTATGTCCGCGCCTTCGTTAAGGACGTGAACCGCGCCCGGGTGCTGACCGTCGAGACGGTGATGAAGCCGCCGACGCTCCGCCTCACCGACGAAACGCTTGAGCAGGCGGTCGCAGAGATGCAGCAGCGCGGCGTCGAGATCGGCTATGTCAGCAATGCCGAGGGCTATCGCGGGGTGCTGACGCTCAAGGCCGCGAGCGAGGCCGCCCACGACCACGGAACCGCGCCGATCGGTGACTTCGTCATGGACGTGCCGGCGATCGGGGAGCGGGATTCGATCGAGAAGGCCCTGCCGAAGACCCTTTCGGCCAATTATCCCCTGCCCGTCGTCGGCACCGACGGAGCGCTGCGCGGTGTCCTGTCGCCCGATCGCGTGGGCGAGGTGCTGAGCCAGCCGGAAGAGGATTCCGATGCCGAAGGATCGCCACAAAATCGCCAAGCTGCGGAGTAATGTGCCGGCCAGTCTCGCGTCGCCATGGCGCGTGCTGGGCACTGGAACGACTCCAGGAAAAGCGGCAAGCGCTTTCCGGTTCGCAGTGGCGGAAAGGACAATGACATAGGGCAGATCATCGATTCCGTGAAATGATGATCCGCCTTATGATCACCCGGATGTCGAAGCGCCTCCTTCGCCTGCTTCTCAGCCTGGTCCTACTCACCGTCCTCGCCGGCGGCGGTGCGTTCGCGGCATCGGACGCCGCGCAGACGCCCGCGCCGCAGGATCAGATCAATAGCTGGAACGCGACCCTCAATTCCGTCGCCAACACCCTGAAACGGGAGGGGCTCGACAATCAGGCACTGACAACGCTGCGCGACCGCACCCAGGCGGTCGCCGACGACGCCGCGGCGCTGGTGCGCAGCCTTGCCCCGCAGATCGCCGCCGTCCAGCAGCAGATCGACAAGCTCGGACCGGCCACGACCGACCAGACAGCCCCCGAACCGGCAGCGGTCACCGAGGCGCGCAAGAAGCAGCAAGCGGCCCTCGACGGCCTCAACGCCATCTCCAAGCAGGCCGAGGTCGCACGCCTGCGCGCCGTCGATCTGGTCAACACGATCTCCGATCGGCTGAGCGCGCACTTCATCACCACCCTGCTCGCCCATGATTCGAGCCTCCTGTCGCCTGTCCTGTGGAAAGCGGTGGCGCAGGAGACACCGGACTCGCTTGCCGGCACTGGCCGCATCGTCGGCGCCTGGATCCTTTCGATCGGCGGGCGCAGCGACCAGGGTGCGATCCTCGTCGCGGCACTCGCCATCCTCGCCCTCATCGCCGCCTTCATCTTCCTGCGGCACCTGACCATCCGCCTTGCCACGCGCACCGACGAGACCGTGCCGTCCGACCGCCGGCGCATCATGGCGGCAACGTGGATCGTCGTCATCAGCACCCTGGCACCGATCGGTGTCCTGCTCATTGCGCGCACCCTGCTCAACGCGCTCGACTTCCTGCCGCCCGGCATCGACACCGGGCTGCGCGGCGTGATCTTCGCCGCCACCATCGTCAGCCTGCTGCACGGCCTGGCACGCGGCCTGCTGGCTCCCTCCCGCTCGGACTGGCGGATCGTCGCGGTCGACGACGAGCGCGCCGGCCGGCTTTACAGCCTGATCAGCCTGGTCGCCGCCTTCATGGCGATTCCGCCGATCATCAGCGCCATGGCGGCCATGACCGCCGCCGCGCCGGACTTCTCCAACGCAATCAAGACGCTCGCCTATCTGATCGTCGCCGGCCTGATCGTCCCCTTCGGCCGCGTCGCCGCCCACCAGCCCGAAGCCGAAGAGGCCGGACCGGCGGTCGTCGAGCCCAACCAACCGCGCTCGCGCATCCTGTGGCAATGGGCGCTGATCGCGGCCATCATCGCCGCCATCGTCGCAATCGTCGCCGGCCTCGCCGGCTATCTCTTCCTTGCCCAGTTCCTGACCCGACAGATCGTCTGGGTCGGCATCGTCGCCGCCATCGTCCTCCTGTTCAGCCGCTTCATCGACGAAGCGATCATGTCCTTCGCCTCGGGCCGCAGCCGCGCCGGGCGCTGGCTGGCGCAGGATCTCGGCTTCCGCTCGCGGACGATGCTTCAGGGCGGCGTCGTCGCCAGTGGCGTGTTGCGCCTGCTGCTCCTGATGATCGCGGCCTTCTCCGTGGCCGCGCCCTGGGGGATCGATTCCACCAGCCTCGCCTCCAGCCTGCGCGGCGTGCTGTTCGGGATCCAGATCGGCTCGATCACCCTGACTTTCTCCTCGATCCTCGCTGCGCTGATCATCTTCCTGGTCGGGCTCCTGTTCACGCGCTCCGTCCAGGCCTGGCTTGACCGCCGGCTGCTGCCGACGACCAATCTCAATGCGGGTCTGAGGAACTCGATCCGCACGATGTTCGGCTATGTCGGCATCATCCTCGCCGCCGCGCTTGCCGCCACCTATGCCGGCCTCAACCTGTCCTCGGTCGCCATCGTCGCCGGCGCCCTGTCGGTCGGCATCGGCTTCGGCCTGCAGTCGATCGTCAACAATTTCGTCTCCGGCCTGATCCTGCTCGCCGAGCGGCCGATCCGGACCGGCGACTGGATCGCGGTCGGCGGCAACGAAGGCACGGTCAAGCGCATCAGCGTGCGGGCGACCGAGATCGAGACCTTCGACCGGGCTTCGGTCATCATCCCGAACTCCGACCTCATCTCCGGCGTCGTCAAGAACATGTATCTGCGCGACAATTCCGGTCGCGTCACGATCACCGTCGGAGTCAGCTACAGCGCCGACCCCGAGAAGGTGCGCGACATCCTGCTCGACTGCGCGCAGGAGCACGAACTGGTGCTGAAGAGCCCCGAGCCCCAGGTCTATTTCATGGATTTCGGCGCGAGCTCCCTCGATTTCGAACTGCGCTGCTTCCTCGCCGACATATCGAATACCTTGACGGCGCGCTCCGATCTGCGCTTTGCGATCCTCAAGCACCTGCGCGAGGCGGGAATCGAGATCCCCTTCCCACAGCGCGACCTCAACCTCCGCGACCTGCCGCGGATCGAACAGATCCTTACCGGCAGGACCGGCCGGGAGCCGCAAACGTGAGACCCGCCGTATGAATTGCGCGCACCTTCTTCGCTCCTGGCACGCGGCTGCCACCGCCATCCTCGCCGCCATGCTGCTCGCCGGCTGCTCCAGCACCGGCGATGTCAGCGTCCAGGTGGTCGAGAACCCGCGACCCAACCGCCCGGCGACAGTCGATCCCGCGCAGGCGGCGGCGATGATCTCCACCTACCGGGCGGGCCACGGCCTGCCGCCGGTGACCCTCGACCCGACCCTGATGGCGGTTGCCACCGACCATGCCCGCAAGATGGCGGCCTCCAACAAGCTCGCTCACGTCCTGCCCGGCGAAGGCAGCTTCCCCCAGCGAATGGCCGCTCACGGCTACGACGCAGCGATCGCGGCCGAGAATATCGGCGCCGGCTATCCTGACCTCAACGAGGCCTTCTCCGGCTGGCGCGCCTCGCCGCATCACAACGACAATCTGCTGAAGCCCGGCGTCACCGCCATCGGCATCGCCGTGGCGTTCTCGCCGACCAGCCGCTTCGGCAATTACTGGTCTCTGGTGCTGGCAAGGCGCGACGAGCATCGCGACCGGGCCGGCCCGGACGCCGGCCCGCCCATCGCCGTCTTCCGCTCGGGCGGCTGACGAGCACCGCATGCTGCCGCGGGCCGAAAGCTATGACGCGCTGATCCGGGACTTCCGCTGGTCGCTGCCTCGCCATTTCAACATCGGCACCGCCTGCGCCGATGCCTGGGCGAAGGACGAACCGGAGCGCGTGGCACTCATCCGCTACGAGACCGGCGGCCGCCAGACACCCATCACCTACGGTTCCCTGAAGCGCGATTCCGACCGGCTCGCCCATGCCTTGAGGGCGCGCGGCATCGGCATCGGCGACCGCGTCGCGATCCTCCTGCCACAATCGGTGGAGACCGCACTCGCTCACCTTGCCATCTACAAGCTCGGCGCCATCGCGGTGCCGCTCGCCGCCCTCTTCGGCATCGACGCGCTGCGCTACCGGCTCGAGACATCCGGCGCCAGGGCGATCCTCACCGACACCGCCGGGCTCGCCAAGCTCGCCGGCATCCGCGACCAGTTGCCCGGGCTCGAGACCATCCTGTCGACCGACGGCCCCGACGGGCCGGCGGAGGGTCTGCGCCAGGCGATGGAGCGCTACACCGATCCCTTCGCGGCGGTGGCGACGGATCTCGACCAGCCGGCCCTGATGATCTTCACCTCCGGCACGACCGGTCAGCCGAAGGGCGCGCTCCATGCCCATCGCGTCCTCCTCGGCCATCTGCCCGGCGTCGCTTACAGCCACCTGCCCTTCCGCAGGCCAGCGACCGCTTCTGGACGCCGTCCGACTGGGCCTGGGCCGGCGGGCTGCTCAACGCCCTGCTTCCGGCCCTCTATTTTGGCGTGCCGGTCGTCTTCGGCCCCTTCCGGCCGTTCGATCCGGAGGCCGCCTTCGCGCTGATGGCCGAGACCGGCGTGCGCAACGCCTTCCTGCCACCGACGGCGATCAAGATGATGCGCGCCGTCAAGCGCCCGCGCGAGCGCTTCGCGCTTCAACTCCGCACCATCGGCTCGGCCGGCGAGAGCCTCGGCCGCGAAGCCTATGAATGGGCGCGCGAGACGCTCGGCCTGGCGATCAACGAGTTCTACGGACAGACCGAGTGCAACTACGTGCTCGGCTCCTGCGCGGCGCTTGGGGTCTCGCGCGCCGGCGCCATCGGCAAGCCGGTGCCGGGCCACACCGTCGCCGTCATCGACGAGGACGGGCAAGGAGGTGCCACCGGAAACGCAGGGCCAGATCGCCGTCCGGCGGCCCGACCCGGTGATGTTTCTTGAATATTGGCAGCAACCCGAGGCAACCCGGGCGAAGTTCGTCGGCGACTGGATGACGACCGGCGACCAGGGCATCCGCGACCGCGACGGCTATATCCGCTTCGTCGGCCGCGACGACGACGTCATCATCTCCGCCGGCTACCGCATCGGCCCGACCGAGATCGAGGACTGCCTGATCGGCCACCGAGCCGTGGCGCTCGCCGCCGCGGTCGGCAAGCCCGACCCGGTGCGCACCGAGATCGTCAAGGCCTATGTCGTCCTGAAGCCGGGCTTCTCGCCCTCCGAGCGGCTCGCCGAGGAGATCAAGCGCCTTCGTCCGCACGCGCCTGTCGGCGGCCGAATATCCGCGCGAGATCGCCTTCGTCGACGACATTGCCGCTGACCACGACGGGCAAGGTCATCCGCCGCGTCTTGCGCGATCAGGCGAGACGGGACACCGAGGCAGGCACGAAGGATTAGCTTCCGGTGCTGGCCTTCTTGCGGCCCTCGCGCCAGCGCCGCGCCATCGCACGCGCATCGATCTCGGCCTCGGCCGCGGCGAGCGCGAGCTTGTAGACGGCGCCACCCCCGACCGGACCAACGACCAGCGTGCCGACGGCCAGCCGCTCCGACCACAGATGATCGATCATCGGATGGTTGGCCGAAGCGCAGGAATCGATCGTCTCGATGGCCGTGTCGGCAAACAGCAGCCGCGGCGCATCCAGCATGATCTGGGCGCCCGGCGAATACCGCGCATAGGTCTCGTCATAGGCGATCTTCCAGGTGTAGGAGGTGCGGCCCGTCTCGAAGCAGACGAGGATCGCCACGGGATGATCGCCGAGGCGCAGGGAGACGATGCGCGCCGCCCGGCCTTCCGAGCGGTTGAAGATCGCCTCGCGGGCGAATTCGGCCGTTGCGACCCGACAGGCGAGCGCCGATCCCGCCTCGCCCTTCCAGCCGGCCGCCTCCAGAACCAGGAACTCCTCGAAGCGCGCCCGCACGATATCCGGCGCGCTCGCCAGTTCGATCGTCACCTCCCCGTGCTCGCCGAGACGGCGCAATTCGCGTCCGCGTTCGTGGCGCTTCTTCTTCGGCAGGGCACGGCGGAGATCGATGTCCCCCTCGGCCGGCCGGCTCGACAATGGCGCGACGGTGCGCGTCGAGAACGGCAACCGGCCGTCCGGCGACTCCGCCGCCCGCCGGAAGGCGGCGGCAACCGGCCCGTCGAGCGGCACCATGGGAAGGATCAGGCTGGAGCGGCTACCGGGCGGAGCAAGGCCCTCGATCAGCGCGGTCACCGACCCTGCGACATCGTCGGCATCGACCAGCGGCACGCCGAGCGGCGCATAGTCGTGGCTCCACAATCGCATCGCCGGCAGCGATGCGGCCGAGCCGCGTCCGCGTCACCGGCGCCAGCGCCGACAGGCGGCCGTCGACCCGATGGACCGTGGCAATACGCACGGACGGCTCCAGATGGTCGATGGCCGGCAGGGCGAAGTCGCTGGTGAAAAAGACATTGTCCTCGGCAGCGCGGATCGCGAGGTCGTCCCATGCCGCGACCAGTGCGTCGCGGCGCCGCGCCTGTCACCAACGCGAAGCGATGCGCGGTCTTCGCACCGGTCCCGGCGTGCCCGCCATCGACCGCAATGCCGGCCGCGCGCATCTGCTGAAGCGACATTTCGACCATGTCAGACCGGCTCCGTCATGTGACGCGTCGCCGCGAAAGGCATCGACGATGGAAGAGCGGATGCCGAGGCGCGAGAAGGTGATCCAATAGAGAATGAGGGTGAGAATGGTGAGCGTCGAGGCCGTCGCCGTGGCCGCGCCGACGAGGCCGAAGCGCGGGATGAGGGCGATGTTGAGCGCGACATTGAGCAGGAAGGACGCTGAATAGACCGCCGCCGTGATCCCTGCTGCCCGGCCATGGTAAGCAGGCTCTCCGCCGGCCCGGTCGAGGCGCGCACCAGGAGCCCGGCCGAGAGGATGAGAAGCAGCGCGTAGCCGGAGCCGAAACTCGGCCCGAACAGCGTCAGCAGCCACCGGCCGGCGACGACCAGCAGCAGCACCATGGCGAGGGAGGGCCAGAAGGTCCAGTGGAGGATGCCGCGGGTGAAGGCCGCAAGCCGCACGCGCTCGCCGCTGGCGTAATATTGCGAGAAGCGCTGCGCCCCGCCGGCCCGTACCGCGTAATAGACCATATGCACCAGCGCCAGCGTCTTGGTCGCGGCGAAATAGACCGCCACCTGGTCCGGCGGCATGAAGTGGCCGACGATGATGACATCGATATTGGTGAGGAGCATGAAAAACCCCTCGACGATGAAGATCGGCAGGGCCAGGCTCACCCAGCGCGTGCGTTCATAGGACCGCGGGCCGGAGGCAACGGCGCCGTGCACGCGCTTCTGGAGGACGATGAACTGGGCGAGCGCCGTCACATAGGTGGCAAGAGATCACCGAAGCCATGGCCGTGACAGCACTCGGCGCGTGGCCGAGGGCGATCGAGCCGCCCATGAAGGCGAGGATGAGAAGCGGGCGCATGAGATAGGCGGGCCACATGGCAAGATCGGCCCAGTTGAAGGCCCGCGCGATTCCCTCCTGCACCTCGCCGAGCGACAGCATCGGCAATGTCACGGCGCCGAGGAAGAGCGGCATCACGTAATAGCTCGACAAGGAATGGCCGAAAACGTGGAGCGCCCCCATGCCGGCAAGTGCCAGCACCGTCGAGACGACCAGGCCCTGGATGCGGCTGCCGATCAGCAGGCCGCGCAGATGAGTCTCGTCGCCGCGGGCGAGATATTCCGAGACGAGCCGGACGATCGTCGTCTGGATGCCGAGGCAGGCGAGGCCGCCAAGCAGAACGGCGCCGACCCAGACGATGGCGAAGATGCCGTATTCGAAATCACCCATCCAGCGCGCCAGCAGGATCTGGGTGACATAGGCGATGCCAGCGCCGAAGACGCGCATGACGAAGACGATCATCGTCACGCGGCGCGAAACCGCCACGTCGTCCTTGTCGTTGAGAATCGAATCGAGGATTCCGGCGAAGGGACGGGCACGCGCGGCAAGGCTCGGGCCAAGGACCCGATCGACGGCGCCGACGAAGGACACGCGCACCTGTTTTCTCCCGCTGATTTCGCGGGCCGTATCAAAGCAGACCAATTTTGAGGAATGCTGAATCACGCGGCCCGTTCGACGAAATAGGGCCGCGCCGCATTCCGTTACAATTGTCGAAAGGTTAAACTGCCCCTCTTGGTTAACCGTTCGTGAACGTACGGCGGCCGCGTCAGATGCGGATCTCGCCGCCCTGGATGCGCCTGAAAAGCCCGGCGTCGAGACGCACGTAACACCCGGTCTCCGGGTTGTCGAAAAAGATGGAATCGTCGGTCGCGACCGGATCGAAGCCCTGCCGGGCGAGGTCGACCTTGCGTTGCTTGAAGGTCGAGGTGTGCTCGATCTCGCCCTGGAAGCGCAGGAAGAGCGGGCGCGCAAAGGACGACAGGTGCTGATGGAGATAGGCGCGCAGCGCCTCGAGGTCGAGCAACTCGTCGGCGACGATCGCCGCCATGCCGGCCCGGCCTTCGGCATGCTCGACCCGCACACCATAGACATTGGCTTCGTGGACCCCCGGGAAAAGCATGATCGTCTCGGCCACCTCGGACGTGGCGACATTCTCGCCCTTCCAGCGGAAGGTGTCGCCCATGCGGTCGACGAAGAAGTAGTAGCCGCGCGCGTCGCGCATCATCAAATCGCCGGAGCGGAACCAGACATCGCCGATCTCGAAGGCATCGCGCAGGATCTTGGCCTCGGTCGCCGCCCGGTCGGAATAGCCGTCGAAGCGCTGCGCCGGCTTCAGCGGGTCAACGACGATGCGCGAGACGAGTTCCCCGACTTCGCCATCGGCACAGGGCTCGCAGAAGCCCTCCGAATTGCGCAGAGGCACCCCGCTGTCGAGGCCCAGGCGGACGATGGAAAGCGGAAAGGCGCGCTCCGCCCAATGCGGGATCCGCCCGACCGCACCTTGCCTGTCGTCGAAATTGAACAGGACCGCATTGCCCTCGGTCGCGGCATAGAATTCGCGGATATGGGGAATGCGGAAGCGGGCCTTGAAGGTCGGCCAGATATCCGGCCGCAGTCCGTTGCCGCAGCACAGGCGGACCCGATGACGACCCTCCTTCGGATGTGGCGGCGCGTTCACCAGATAGCGGCAGAGCTCGCCGACATACTGGAAGAGCGTGCAGTCCTGGTCGACCACGTCGTCCCAGAACTGGCTCGCCGAGAATTTTTCGCGGATGAAGCAGGAGCCACCTGCCATCAGGCAGGCGCCGGCGGCGATGATGCCGCCGACCGTATGATAGAGCGGCAGGCAATTGTACATGCGGTCACGGCGCGTCGCGCCCATGACCGAGGAGAAGGCGAGCATCGCCGCGAGCACACGGAAATGGTTGATATTGGCGGCCTTGGGAAGGCCGGTCGTGCCGCTCGTGTAGATGTAGAGGCAGCGGTCCTCGTGGGTGAGCGCCGGACGTTCGTTCTCCGGGATCTGGCCGTCGTCGAGCTTCGCCGTGGCCACATCGAGGCGGTGGTCGCTCCCCTCCCCGCCGAACCACCACACCGCCGGATCGACCTCGAGCCGCGCCTTCGCCCCCTCGAAGGCGGTGGCGAGTTCCGCGGCAACGATGATGTGCTTCGGCCTGACGATGTTGATGCAATAGGCGAGCGCGCCACCGACGAGATTGGTGTTGAGCAGGGCGACGACACCGCCGACGCGGGCGATACCGAGCCATATGGCCAGATATTCCGGCCGGTTCGGCATCAAGAGGCAGACCGTATCGCCCTTCTTCACTCCCTCGCGGAGCGCCCAGCGGGCATAGCGGTTGGCGTGGCCGTTATATTCGGCAAAGGTCAGGGTCTCGCGCTCTGACAGGAACGCGGTCCGCTCGCCATGACGGCGCGCGAGCTCTTCCGCAACTTGCGGAAAGGTGCGCGCCTTGTCGCGCGCCATCGGCGTCACACGCGCCAGTGCCTTCCCAACTCCCAGCAGGAATCTGAACGTCGTTCTTGACACGCGCTGCGAGTGACATTTTCCTCCCCGCGACACTGGCAAACTAGCATCGCACCGTCCGCCGGGCGAGCGGCGAGGAAACGGGCACCTGCTGATGATCGAAGCCGACCGGCCCCATGACGCCACGCTCGACACGCGCGACCTCGCCTGTCCACTCCCCGTGCTGAAGACCCGCAAGGCGCTGGCGGGCCTGACGCCCGGCGCGCGGCTACTGGTCGAGGCGACCGATCCCGTCGCCGCCATCGACATCCCCAATTTCTGCCGCGAGGCCGGCCACCGGCTGATCGCGCAAGAAACAAGCAATGGCCGTCTACAATTCCTGATTGAACGCGGCGCCGGCGACCCCACAGGGTCGTAGTCCTGCCCGGACATGCTAAGCTCCCCGGAGCCAAGGGGGAGGCACCATGTCCATAAAGGCAGCCATCATCCAGAAGCCGCCGGTCCTGCTGCACCGCGACGCAACAATCGCCGGCGCTCTTCAATCCATCGCCGAGGCCGCCGAGGCCGGCGCGGCGCTGCTCGTCTTTCCCGAGGCCTTTATTCCCGGCTATCCGACATGGATCTGGCGCCTGAAGCCCGGCGGCGACATGGCGCTGTCCGGCGAGTTGCACGCCCGCCTCCGCGACAACGCGGTCGACATCGACCGCGGCGACCTTGACGCCCTCCAGCAGGCGGCCGCCAAGCATAAGGTCACGATCGTCTGCGGCATGACCGAGATAGACAGCGCCTTCAGCGGCACGACGCTTTTCAACACCGTCGTCATCATCGGAGCGGACGGCACGCTCCTCAATCGCCACAGAAAGCTCATTCCCACCAATCCGGAGCGAATGGTCTGGGGACCGGGTGATGCCACCGGACTGCGCGTCGTCGACACGCCCGTCGGGCGGATCGGCAGCCTGATCTGCTGGGAGAACTACATGCCGCTCGCCCGCTATGCGCTTTATGCGCAGAACATCGACATCTACGTAGCGCCTACCTGGGACACGGGTGAAGCCTGGCTCGCCAGCATGAGACACATCGCCAGGGAAGGCGGCTGCTGGGTGCTCGGGACGGCAACGGCGCTGATGGGCAGCGACCTCCCGGCGGACTTCCCCGAGCGCGACAGGCTGTTCAAGAGCGATGAGTGGATCTGCGAAGGAGGCGCGGTCGTCGTCAAGCCGTCCGGCGCCATCGCCGCCGGTCCTCTGCACTGCTCGACCGACATCCTCTACGCGGAGATCGATGTCGAAGCGGCCCACCGAGCGCGTCGCTCGCTCGACGTCTGCGGCCACTATTCAAGGCCCGACATCTTCGAGTTCTCGGTCGACCGCCGGCCACGAACACCGGCCCGCTTCATCGAATAGGCGCCCTTTCCTGCCACCTTGTGGCGATTCCGAACGAAACCCGTTTGCTCTGGTTCCGGGAGATGCCTCAGCGGCGCCCGGGAAAGCCGGCGATCGAAAGCGGATTGTCGGTCAGAGCCGCCCGATCGGGCGTATCGATGCGCGCATCGTCGAGGAAGGCCGCGAACAGGCGCTCGACCGGGGCCGGCTCGATATCGCGGCCGATCACGACCAGCCGGCTGCGATGATCGGCGTCGGGCCAGCGCTCGAGCAGCACCGGCGGCGAGAAATGGCCGGCAACGCCCTGGACGAGCATCGGTCGGTCCGGCGTCTCGCGCACGGCGATCAGCCCCTTGGCGCGGATGAGGGCAGCCCCGTGCGCCTCGACCAGTCGGTCGAGAAACGGCTCGATCGCCGCCCGTTGCGCGGCCGCTGTGCTGGTCAGCGAGAAGGCGCGGATATGGGCGTCGTGCCGGTTGCGGTCCTCGCCATGGTCGTGGCCGTGATGATGGTGATCGTCATGCGCTTCCTCGACCGCCTCGGCGGCCAGCCAGGCGCGCACGTCGGCGCCCTTGGCTTGCGGATCGAAGGCGCCGCAGCCAACGAGCCGAGCCGCACGCGCCTCGCCCCGGCCCGCATCGAGCAGCGTGACGCCGGGATTGAGGCGATTGAGGCGCGTGACCAGGGCCGCCGGCACCGACCTCCGCTTCGGTCTTGGTGAGCACGATCCGGTCGGCGACAGCTACCTGGCGCACGGCCTCGTCATGGGCGTCGAGCGTCGCCATGCCGTTGACGGCATCGACCACGGTGACGATCCCATCGAGCCCGAAAGCGCAGCCTGAGGTAGGGATGGCGGGTGAGCAGCGACAGGATCGGCACCGGATCGGCGAGCCCGGTCGTCTCGATCACGACGCGGCGGATCTCGGCGATGCGCTTGTTGTCGAGGCCGCGCAGCAGGTTCTCCAGCGCCACCACCAGATCGCCGCGCACCGTGCAGCAAACGCAGCCGGCCGACAATTCGATGATGTCGTCCTCGGCCTTCTCGACCAGCAGATGGTCGAGCCCGACATCGCCGAACTCGTTGACGATCACCGCCGTCTTCTCGAATTCCGGGTCTTCAGCAGCCGGTTGAGCAGCGTCGTCTTGCCGGCGCCGAGAAAGCCGGTGAGCAGCGTCGAGCGGGATCGGCGGCTTTGGCGGCGCGCGCGGACATGGCATCGCCTATTGCGCCAGCGCCACCGGCGCGTCCTCCGGCCGCGGCCGCGGCAGGGGAATGCCGCTCGTCGGCGCTCTGCCGCCGGTGACTGGCCGCGCCCGGTACGGACCTGCACCGGATCCATCAGCACGAAGCGCGGCGCCCAGGGCGAGGGCGCGCATCTGCCGAGGCGAGGATCGGATCGCTTTCCCGGCTCGCCTGCACCTTGCGCTTGCTGCAGACGACGTCGTGCATGTCGACCGGCGCGGTCAAGACGCGCGGCGGTCTCGAAGGAATCGATCTTCGGCTCGCCGGTGCTGTAGGCCCAGGTGGCAAAGCCCTTGTCGAGAAGCAGCGCCGCGCTCGCCGCCCGCGCCTTGGACGAGGTCTCGCCCATGACGACGGCGATCAGCGTGTGGCCGACGCGCGTCGCGGTCGCCACGATGTTGAAGCCGGCGGCGCAGATGAAGCCGGTCTTCATGCCGATTGGCGCCGCGATAGTGCTCGAGCAGCTAGTTCTGCGAGCGCAGGACCGTGCGGCCCGCCTTGATCGCCGGGAATCGTGAAGTAGTGCGCGATATTCGGGAAATTCGGTCCAAATCGTGCGGGCGAGAAGCGCCAGGTCGCGCGCCGTGGTCGACGTGACCGTCGGCCGGCAGGCCGTTCGGGTTCTTGTAGCGGGTCGAGTTCATGCCGAGACGGCGCGCCTCGGCGTTCATCATCGTCGACGAAGTGCGGCTCGGCTGCCGCCGACCGTCTCGGCGACGGCGACCGCGATGTCGTTGGCCGACTTGACCAGCATCATCTTCAGCGCGTTGTCGAGGTTCATCACCGTGCCGACCTTGAAGCCCATCTTCGCCGGCGGCTCGCGCTAGCGCGTTGGCCGATTCGACCACCGGCGAGCTCATCGTCAGCGTCCCGGCCTTCAGCGCCTTGAAGGTGAGATAGGCGGTCATGAGCTTGGTGACCGAGGCCGGATACCAAGGTCGGTTGGAATGGTGGTCGAGGATGACCGTGCCGGTATCGGCGTCGATGACAATATAGTTCGGTCCTTCCGCGGCCGAGGCCCCAATTCCAGCGAGAAAGGACAAAAACACAGCAATACGAATGAGATAACGCAAGACGCGCAGCCTCGTTCTGGCGGTTCCGCCGCGATCCGCCGCCCGGGCGCGGCGCGCCTTCAATAGCCGAAATCCGGGCCTCTTGGCAAAGGGGTGCCGGATGCCTGCCCTATTCGGCGGCATGTGCCGAATGTTTTGGCAGATCGACATTCACAGCCCGGCCAACCGACCGGAATCCGCCGGCTCGCGCTATGGAGACGCTGGCCTTGTGCTTGCAAGACGGCGACGCCGCCCCTTGCGCAAAGGCGCCCGCTCGCAAAAGATTGAACGATGATCCACACCCAGATGCATAGCGCAGCCGAGCCCGGCGTCCGCCTCGTGCAGCCGCCGAAGGGCCCGGCGGCGCTCGAGCGGGTGCGCGGCCATGCGCGCCTCGCCGTCGCGTTGCAGCGACGGTCGCTTCCGGCCGACGACCATCTATCAGAGCGGATCGGCCAAGATCCGCCTGCCGCGCGACCGCGCCGGCGCGCCATTCGAGGGGGTGCTGCTCAACACCGCCGGCGGCGTCACCGGCGGCGACCGCCTCGCCTATGAGGTGGCGGTCGGCGAAGCCGCCGAGGCGGTCGTCACCACCCAGGCCGCCGAGCGCGTCTATCGCCGCAGCGAGGGCGTCGCCCGCATAGACACGACGCTTGCGGTCGGCGCCGGGGGCCGGCTCGACTGGCTGCCGCAGGAGACCATCCTTTTCGACCGCTCCGCCCTGTCGCGGCGCCTGACGGCCGATATCGCCGCCGACGCCACGCTCCTCGCCGTCGAGCCGCTGGTCCTCGGCCGCGCCGCCATGGGCGAGACCATCCGCACAGTCTTCGCCCGCGATGTCTGGCGGATCCGCCGCGACGGCGTGCTCGTCTTCGCCGATGCGCTCCGCCTCGACGGCGACAGCGAGATGATCATGAAGGGCGGCGCCACCGGCGCCGGCGCCCGTGCCATGGCGACGCTCGTGCTGGTCGCCCCCGACGCCGAAGCGCGGCTCGACACGGTCCGCGCGGCGCTAGAAAATGCCCGCGGCGAAGCCGGCGCCAGCGCCTGGAACGGCATGCTGGTCGCCCGTTTCCTCGCACCAGGCGGCCAGGCGCTGCGGGCCGACCTGATGATGCTCATTGAAACCTTGCGCGGCGCGCCGATGCCGCGTGTCTGGCACTGCTAGGGAGATCGCATGAACCTCACCCCCCGCGAGAAGGACAAGCTGCTCGTCGCCACGGCGGCGATGGTGGCGCGCCGGCGGCTCGAACGCGGCGTCAAGCTCAATCACCCGGAAGCGATCGCCCTCATCACCGATTTCGTCGTCGAGGGCGCCCGCGACGGCCGCGCGGTCGCCGACCTGATGGAAGCCGGCGCCCATGTGATCGCCCGCGAGCAGGTCATGGAGGGCGTCGCCGAGATGATCCACGACGTCCAGGTCGAGGCCACCTTCCCCGACGGCACTAAGCTCGTCACCGTTCACCACCCGATTCGCTGAGCCAACCAAGAAGAATGAGCATGTCGCTCCCAAGGATCTTCAACGACGGCGCCGGCAATGTTCGCGGCAAGGTGGCGGGTCTCTACGCGCTGCTCTTCGCGTTCAACATCGGCGCCTGGCTGTGGGCGGTGATGGCCTTCCACAATTCGCCGGCACTGCTCGGCACGGCCTTTCTCGCCTACAGCTTCGGCCTGCGCCACGCTTTCGACGTCGACCACATTGCCGCCATCGACAACGTGACGCGCAAGCTGATGCAGGAGGGCAAGCGCCCGATCTCGGTTGGCCTGTTCTTCTCCCTCGGCCATTCGACCATCGTTATCGGCCTCTCCATCCTCATCGCGCTGACGGCCGCGGCCTTCGCCGACCGATACTTAGTCCTCGGCGAATATGGCGGCGTCATCGGGACAATTGTTTCGGCCCTGTTCCTCCTTGCCATCGCCGCCGCGAACATCCTTGTGCTGATGCAGGTCTATCGCGCCTTCCGCGAGGTCAAGCGGGGCGGGCGGCTGGCAGAGGAGGATATCGAGCGCGTCCTCGCCAGGCGCGGCTTCTTTGGTCGGATCTATCGCGGGCTTTTCCGACTGATCGCGCGAAGCTGGCAGATGTATCCGCTGGGCATCCTGTTCGGCCTGGGATTCGACACCGCGACCGAGGTCGGTCTGCTCGGCATTTCGGCCACGCAGGCCTCCTCCGGCCTGTCGGTCTGGTCGATCCTGGTCTTTCCGGCGCTATTCACCGCCGGCATGACACTGATGGACACGACCGACAACATCGTCATGCTCGGAGCCTATGGCTGGGCCTATGTGAAGCCCATCCGCAAGCTCTACTACAACATGACGATCACCTTGGTCTCGGTGGTCGCGGCCCTGTTCATCGGAGGCATCGAGGCCCTTGGTCTCATTGGAGACAAGCTCGCGCTGCGGGGCCCCTTCTGGAATTTGGTTGCCGCCATCAGCGACAACTTCAGCGCACTTGGCTACGCCATCGTCGGCCTGTTCATCGCGACCTGGCTCGTCTCCTTCGCGGTGTACCGCGCCAAGGGCTACGACAAATTGGAGGTTCAGACATGATCCCGGGCGAAGTCTTCCCCGCAGAGGGCGAGATCGAACTGAACGCGGGCCAGCCGACCGTCACGCTGGAGGTCGCCAATACCGGCGACCGTCCGGTCCAGGTTGGCTCCCACTATCATTTCGCCGAGACCAACACGGCGCTCAACTTCGACCGCGACAAGGCCAAGGGCATGCGTCTCGACATTCCCGCCGGCACGGCGGTGCGCTTCGAGCCCGGCCAGACCCGCACGGTGACGCTGGTGCCCTATCGTGGCAGCCGCATCGTTTACGGCTTCAACCAGAAGGTCATGGGCGCGCTGTGAGGCGGCGCTCACCGAGAGGAAATCGATGGGCGCGTTGAGCCATCACAGCGGCAGTTGCCATTGCGGCGCCGTCCGCTTCGAGGCGGATGTCGATCTGACCGAGACCAAGGTCTGCAACTGCTCGCGCTGCTCGCGGCTCGGCTGGATCCTGACCTTCACGCCGGCCGAGAGCTTCACGCTTTTGTCCGGCGAGGAAGACCTCACCGAGTACCGCTTCAACAGCAAGCGAATCCAGCACCTGTTCTGCCGGACCTGCGGAATCGAATCCTTCTCGCGCGCCACGCTTCCCGGCGGTCAGGCGATGGTCGCCATCAATGTGCGCTGCCTCGAAGGCGTCGACCCGGCGAGCCTCACGCCGCAGGCTGTCGACGGCCGGAGCCGATAGGAGCGCGGATGGCGGGCGACGGAGATCCGATGAACGGACACGATGGCCACGCCGCCACGCGGTCAGCTCGCCGTGAACAGGGCGAGCGAGCCGTCGCTTTCGACCTCGGCGCCGACGATCGCGTTGACGTCGATGTTGGCCGAAGAGAGCTGCGATTTGAAATCGGCATTGGCATTGATCGCCGCCTGCAGCCTGGCGATATCGTCCTTGCGCCCGGCAATCGCCTTGGCATAGGCCTGCGGCCGCGCCTTGCGGACATCCTCGACGCCGATGACCTCTACCCGCGAGCTCGGCTGGAGATTGGCGATGGTGTCGAGCACCGTCTGCGTCGTTTGCAGCGGCTGAAGCACGTCGTCCGCGCCGGCGGAACCGGTACCGGCAAACGCCGGCCCCGTCATGAGACAGGCCGCCACGGCGGCCGCGATCGTGTAGCTGCGCATTCTGCTTTTCTCCCCTCCTGCGCCAGCGACCGCCCTCGAGGCGCGCGCCGCGGCGTTCTGCAACGCAACCGAAATCGCCGCCCTTGTTTCCATTCATCCCGGATCTCGCGATCCAGCCCACAGAATCGGGCGAGATCGCGGCATCCGGGCGGCAATCCGCATGAAAGGCTGAATCCATGCCCCACCGCATCTCGCCGCGCCGCCTATGCCGACATGTTCGGCCCGACCACCGGCGACAAGCGTCCGCCTCGCCGATACCGACCTCGTCATCGAGGTCGAGAAGGACTTCACCACCTATGGCGAGGAGGTGAAGTTCGGCGGCGGCAAGGTCATCCGCGACGGCATGGGCCAGGCCGCAGACGACCCGCGCCGAAGGCGCCGTCGACACGGTCATCACCAACGCGCTGATCGTCGACCACTGGGGCATCGTCAAGGCCGACGTCGGCATCAAGGACGGCAGGATCGCCGGCATCGGCAAGGCCGGCAATCCGGACGTCCAGCCCGGCGTCGACATCATCGTCGGCCCGGGCACCGAGGCGATCGCCGGCGAGGGCAAGATCCTCACCGCCGGCGGCCTCGACGCGCACATCCATTTCATCTGCCCGCAGCAGATCGACGAGGCGCTGATGTCCGGCGTCACCACCATGCTCGGCGGCGGCACCGGCCCGGCGACCGGCACCAACGCCACCACCTGCACGCCCGGCCCCTGGCATATCGGCCGCATGATCCAGGCGGCCGAGGGCTTTCCGATGAACCTCGCCTTCGCCGGCAAGGGCAACGCCTCGCTGCCCGCGCGCGCTGGAGGAGCAGGTCAGGGCCGGCGCCTGGGCGCTCAAGCTGCACGAGGACTGGGGCACGACGCCGGCGGCGATCGACAATTGCCTCTCCGTCGCCGACGACTTCGACGTCCAGGTGATGATCCACACCGACACGCTCAACGAGATGCGGCTTCGTCGAGAACACCATCGCCGCCTTCAAGGGCCGCACCATCCACGCCTATCCACACCGAAGGCGCCGGCGGCGGCCACGCGCCGGACATCATCAAGGTCTGCGGCCAGTCGAACGTGCTGCCGTCCTCGACCAATCCGACGCGGCCCTACACGGTCAACACGATCGACGAGCATCTCGACATGCTCATGGTCTGCCACCACCTCGATCCCGTCGATTCCCGAGGACGTCGCCTTCGCCGAAAGCCGCATCCGCAAGGAGACCATCGCCGCCGAGGACATCCTCCACGACATGGGCGCCTTCTCGATGATCGCCTCCGACAGCCAGGCCATGGGCCGCGTCGGCGAGGTGATCATCCGCACCTGGCAGACCGCCCACAAGATGAAGGTGCAGCGCGGCACGCCTGCCGGAAGAGACCGGCGACAACGACAATTTCCGCGTCAAGCGCTACATCGCCAAATACACCATCAACCCGGCCATCGCCCACGGCCTCGACGAGTGGGTCGGCTCCGTCGAGATCGGCAAGCTCGCCGATCTCGTGCTGTGGTCGCCGGCCTTCTTCGGCGTCAAGCCGGACATGGTGATCAAGCTCGGCACCATCGCCGCCGCGCCGATGGGCGATCCCAACGCCTCCATCCCGACGCCGCAGCCGGTCCACTACCGGCCGATGTTCGGCAGCCTTCGGCAAGTCGATGACCCGCTCGGCGGTGACCTTCGTCAGCCGCGCCGCGATCGGCGCACGGGCATCGCCGAGAAGCTCGGCATCGACCGCGAGCTCCTGCCGGTCCACAACACGCGCTCGGGCATCACCAAGGAATCGATGATCCACAACGCCGCCCTGCCGGAGATCGAGGTCGATCCGGAAACCTACGAGGTGCGCGCCGACGGCGAACTGCTGACCTGCGCGCCGGCCGAGGTGCTGCCGATGGCGCAGCGCTACTTCCTGTTTTGATCATCCGCGCCGCCACCAAAGCCGACATTCCGGCGCTCTGCCGGCTGATGCAGCACGTCCAGGACGTCCACGCCGAGGCGCATCCGGAGGTATTCCAGCCCGTCCTCGATCCGGGACCGGCCGCCGACTTCTTCGCCGGCGTTCTGACCAGCGACCGCAATCTCGTCCTCGTCGCCGAGATCGATGGGGATATCGCCGGCTACGTCTGGTGCGAGGAACGGGAGCGAGCCGAGACGTTCTACGGCAAGGCGGCGCATACCGGCTACATCCACCACATCTCCGTGACGCCGGAGCAGCGGCGGGCTGGCATTGGCAAGGACCTCGTGGCGAACGCGGTCGCGCGGCTCCAGGATCGGGGCGCGGTCCGGGTCGGTGTCGATTTCTGGAGCTTCAACGACCGGGCGCGCGCCTTCTTCACCGGCCTCGGCTTCGCCGTCCAGCGCGAAGTCGCCTCGCGGGACCTGTCATGAGGTCAGGGCCGATGCTCTTTCAGCCAATCCGGCAGCTCACGAATACTCGGCAATATGACGTCGGCAAGCGGTGCCAGATGCGGCTTCGTCGCCGGTGCCGGAGAGCACGCCGACCGCCAGCCCCGCCCCGGCGGCGCGGGCCATTTCGAGGTCGTGGACATTGTCACCGACGACCGCGATCTCGGCCGGATCGGCACTGATCGCCGCCGCATAGGCGAGCACCTGGTCGGGCGCCGGCTTCGGGCGGGCAACGGAATCGTAGCCATAGACTTGCGGCAGGTGGTCAGCGACGCCGAGCGCGGTCAGCGCGGCAATGGCGGATTCCGTGCCGTCATTGGTGGCGACACCCATTTGAAGGCCCATGGCGGCGAGCGCCGTCAGCGTCTCGTCGAGTCCGGCGACCGGCACCGAGCAGGTGATGCCGTTCTCGTGGAAGATCGTGTCGATCCGCGCGATCATCGCCACCCGCGCATCGCCGGCCAGAGCCGGGAACCAGAGCTGGACGATATCGAGCGTATTGCCGGCGGCCAGCAGCGCGCCCGGCGCGAAACGGCTCGTGGCCGCGTCCATGCCGCCGGCGACCAGCATCGCCAGCGCCCTGTCCTCGTCGCCCTCGGCAAGGTCCAGCGCCAGGCGCCAATAGGCCGGCCCCCAGCTCGCGTCGAAATCGATGAGCGTGCCGTCTTTGTCGAAAAGGATCGCGCGCATCCAGCCTCCCCGCCCCGGACGCGCTCTTGCCCGCGTCCGCATGCTGACGTAGCTCAATTGCCATGATCCGCGCCACCAGAGTCTTGTCCTCGGGCCAGTGGTCGCAAGAAGCGGCCGACACGGTCGTGCTCGATTTCGACGCCCGCCACCGCCGCCGCGTCGCCATGACCGGCGAGGGCGGCACCGCCTTCCTGCTCGATCTCGCCGAGGCGACCGCGCTGAAGCATGGCGATGGGCTGATTCTCGAGGATGGCCGCATCGTCGCGGTGAGAGCGGCACCGGAACCCTTGAGCGAAGTCACCGCCGCGGACGCCAACCACCTTCTTCGTCTCGCCTGGCATATCGGCAATCGTCACCTGCCCGCCCAGCTTCTCGAAACCCGCATTCTGTTGCGCCGCGACCACGTCATCGAGGACATGCTGCGCGGCCTTGGCGGCACCGTGACACCGGTCGAGGCGCCCTTCGACCCCGAGGGCGGCGCCTACAGCCATGGGCACGATCACGGCCACGGCCATGAGGAAGATGACGGGCATCATCACCACCATCACCACGACCATGGCTGAGCCCCTGCCAAGGCGCCCGCCGTCCTGTGCCCGAAGCCGGGCCGGTGCGACCCTGCCGCCGGCGGCCCTGCAAAAACTGCTCGCCTGGCTGTCGCCCGCCTTTCCGGTCGGCGGCTACTCCTACAGCCACGGCCTCGAATGGGCGATCGAAGACGGCACGGTGAAGACGCCGGACGACCTCCGCGCCTGGATCGCCGACATCCTCACCCATGGCGCCGGCCGCAGCGACGCCATCCTGCTCGCCCATGCCTGGCGTGCGGTGGAAGCCGACGACGCGAACCGGCTCGAGCGAGATCGCGGCGCTCGCCGCCGCCTATCAGCCCTCGAAGGAGCGCCATCTGGAGGCAACCGCCCAGGGCCGCGCGTTCCTGACCACCGTCACCGCCGCCTGGCCGAACGAGACGCTCGACCAGCTCGCCGCAGTCTTTCCGGCGACCACGCCCCTCGCCTATGCCGTCGCCGTCGGCATCGCCGCCGCCGCCCATGACATCCCGCTGGAGGCGACCCTCGGCGCCACGCTCAGCGCCTTCACCGCCAATCTCGTCTCGGCCGGCGTGCGCGCCATCCCCATCGGCCAGACCGACGGACAGAGGATCACCGCCGCCCTTGGCCCTCTTGTCGCCGAGCTCGCTGGCGTGGCCTTTGCTTCCATGCCCGAGACCCTCGACGAGGACCTCGGCGGCGCGGCGCTGCGCGCCGACATCGCGTCGATGAAACACGAAACCCAGTATACGAGGCTGTTCCGCTCATGACCTCCTCCCCCCACGGCCCCTTGCGCGTCGGTATCGGCGGGCCGGTCGGCTCCGGCAAGACGGCGCTAATGGATGCGTTGTGCAAGCGCCTCAGCGCCAGCTACGACATCGCGGCGATCACCAACGACATCTACACCAAGGAGGACGCCGAGTTCCTGACCCGCTCCGGCGCGCTGGAGGCGACGCGCATCCTCGGAGTCGAGACCGGCGGCTGCCCGCATACCGCCATCCGCGAGGACGCCTCGATCAACCTTGCCGCGATCGCCGATTTGCGCGCCCGCTTTCCCGCCCTCGATCTGGTGCTGATCGAATCCGGAGGCGACAATCTCGCCGCCACCTTCTCGCCCGAGCTCGCCGACCTGACGATCTATGTCATCGACGTCGCCGCCGGCGAGAAGATCCCGCGAAAAGGGGGACCGGGCATCACCCGCTCCGATCTTCTCGTTATCAACAAGATCGACCTCGCCCCGCTTGTCGGCGCCTCGCTCGAGGTGATGGACCGCGACGCCCGCAAGATGCGCGGCGCGCGCCCCTTCGTCTTCGCCAACATGCATGACCGCACCGGCCTCGACGCCATCGTCGACTTCATCGAAACCACCGGCGGTCTCGCGCCGGCGGCGCGTGCGGCCTCCTGAAGGCTCGCGCGCCGCGCGCCCGCCGGGCTATAGTCGAACCGGCGCCTCCCCGCCGACGGAGTTTGCAATGCCCATCGTCAACCGTTTCGCCGACTTCCAGGACGATCTGGTCGCCGTACGCCATGACATCCATCGCCACCCCGAGATTCTCTACGAGGTTCATCGCACGGCTGCCGCCGTCGCCGAACAACTGAAAGCCTATGGCGTTGACGAGGTGGCGACCGGCATCGGGCGCACCGGCGTCGTCGGCGTCATCCGTGGCCGCAATGCCGACAAGGGCAAGGTCATCGGCCTGCGCGCCGACATGGACGCCCTGCCCATATCCGAGACGACCGGCAAGCCCTATGCCTCCGGGACGCCCGGCGCCATGCATGCCTGCGGCCATGACGGCCACACCACCATGCTCCTCGGCGCCGCCCGCTACCTCGCCGAGACCCGCAATTTCGACGGCACCGCCATCGTCATCTTCCAGCCCGCCGAAGAAGGCGGCGGCGGCGGCAAGGCGATGGTCGAGGACGGGCTGATGGAGCGCTGGAACATCGAGCGAGGTCTACGGCATGCACAATATGCCGGGGATGGATATCGGCAGCTTCGCCATCCGCCCGGGCGCGATCATGGCCTCGACCGACGAGTTCACCATCGACATCACCGGCTATGGCGGCCACGCCGCCCGCCCGCACGGCACCGTCGATCCGATCATCGTCGGCACTGGCGATCGTCCAGGCGCTGCAGACCATCGTCTCGCGCTCCGTCGACCCGATCGAATCGGCCGTCGTCTCGGTGACCAAATTCCATGCCGGCGACGCCTACAACGTCATCGCCGCCACCGCCCAGATCGCCGGCACCGTGCGCACCCTCAAGGCGGAGATGCGCGACCTCGCCGAAAAGCGCATCCGCGACGATCGCCGAATCGATCGCCGCCGCCCATGGCGCCAGCGTCGCCATCGACTATGACCGCAATTATCCGGTCACCCGCAACCACGCCGACCAGACGGCCTTCGCCGCGAAAGTCGCCGGCGACGTCGTCGGCGCCGCGAATGTCGACACCGACGGTCGCGCCGCTGATGGGCGGCGAGGATTTCTCCTACATGCTGGAAGCGCGCCCCGGCGCCTTCATCTTCGTCGGCAATGGCGACACGGCCGGCCTGCACAACCCCGCCTACGACTTCAACGACGACGCCATCCCCGTCGGCGCCTCCTACTGGGTCCGCCTGGTCGAGACGGCGCTGGCGCCGGCTTGAACCGACACGACAGGCCGGGCGCGCTCAGGCGATGAGACGCGCCAGCCATGGATGGTCAGCGCCATAGGCGGTGACGATCGCTTCGCGCAGCCATTGCCGCCGGCTCGCCTCGAGATGCGGCAGCACGCCGGAAAAGTCCGTTTCGTCCTTCGGACGGGGCGATTTCGCCTTGTAGAACAGCTGAATCTCGGTGGCGAGAAATGGAATGCCGGCTCCATCCCGGCTGCCGAGTTGTACGAGCGGTCTGGTGACCGCAGCACATCGACGCGAGCGCCAGCGCTGATCGTCGCCATCGTCGAGGAGCAGTTCGAGCTGCCAACGATCATCGGCCGGCCGGCGGCACCAGACACCCGTGACATGCGACGGCAACACCTCGCCCCGACGCCAGGGACGGAGCGAGCCCGGCGGGTCGGTTGCCCACAGATCCCATCCTTCAAGGAAAGCCTGCACGGCACGCTGGTCCCTACGCAGGACGAGCACGTCGATGTCGTCGTGGGGCCTCAGCGCCCGCCCGACTGCGTGATCGATTGCATGACCGCCGGCGATCCACCACGGAAACCCGGCGCCGGCCATCATCTCGGCGACATCCGCCGGCGAAAGCGACGCCCAGATCGCCCGTCCGGGCGCTTCCAAGACCTCATCCGTCATCCGGACACCGCCCGCCGTCACATCTTCGAGCCAATTAGGTCAGTGGTGCCCCTGGCCGGGCTCGAACCAGCACGCCCTTGCGGGCAACAGATTTTGAGTCTGCCGCGTCTACCAATTCCGCCACAGGGGCCACTCGCGGGCGGATCATAGTGGCGGCGGCGGTCCGGTCAACCGGACTTTCGGCCGTCTGGACAGACGACGAGGCCGCATATAGAAGGCCGCATGCTGCGCCGCCTCTATGACTGGACGATGAGCCTTGCCGGCAGCCGCCATGCCATCGTGGCGCTGGCGGCCGTCGCCTTTGCCGAGAGCTCGTTCTTCCCGATCCCGCCGGATATCCTGCTCATTCCGCTGGTGCTCGCCGACCGGTCGCGGGCGCGGCTTTATGCCTTCGTCTGCACCGCGGCCTCGGTCATCGGCGGACTGCTCGGCTACGCTATCGGCGCGTTGCTCTACGATTCCCTCGGCCAATGGCTGATTCGCGCCTATGGCTACGGCGCCGGCGTGGAGGCCTTCCGCCACGCCTATGCTCGAATGGGGCGCCTGGATCATCCTCATCAAGGGCATGACGCCGATCCCCTACAAGATCGTCACCATCGCCTCCGGCTTCGCCGGCTACAATATCGGCCTCTTCATCCTCTTGTCGCTGATCACCCGCGGCCTACGTTTCTTCATCGTCGCCGAGCTTCTGCGTCATTACGGAGAGCCGATCCGCGATTTCGTCGAGCGCCGGCTGACCCTGGTAACGACGCTCTTCATCCTGGTGGTGATTGCCGGCTTCGTCGTCACCCGCTAATCGCCTGACGGGACCCCGCGATGCCCCTATCCGCCTATCTGAAACGCCGCGACATCATGGCCGCGAGCGTCGTCTTCGAGATCGCGCTGCTGACCATCCTCGGCGCCTGGGCCTTTCAGATCATCGGCGGTTACGTGCCCTGCGCGCTCTGCCTCAAGGAGCGCATCCCCTACTATGTCGGCGTGCCGCTGGCGCTTCGCCGCTTTCATGGCCGCCGCGCTGAAGGCGCCGCCCACCGTCACCCGCACGCTGCTCTTTCTGACCGCCCTCTGCTTCGCCGTCGGCGTCGCCCTCGGCACCTATCACGCTGGCGCCGAGTGGGGCTGGTGGGCCGGCCCGAGCGATTGCGGCGGCGGCACCGGCAACACGACATCGGCCGGCGACCTGCTCGGCAAGCTCAACAACATCCACGTCATCCGCTGCGACCAGGCGAGTTGGCGGCTGCCCAACGTGCCCTGGGGGCTGTCCTTCGCCGGCTGGAATGCGGTGATTTCTCTGGTGCTGGTGGTGATCGCCCTGTGGGGCGGCCTCGCCGCGGCGGCTCGCCGGCAAGGCGTGAGCGGCTCACGGCTCCAGCTCGGTATCCCAGTAGAGATAGTCGATCCAGGAATCGTGCAGATAGTTCGGCGGAAACAGCCGGCCGTTATTGTGCAGCGCCGCGACCGAGGGCTGATAGGGCATCTGCGCCGGCCACATACGCGCCTCGCGCGGATGCTGGCCGCCCTTCCTCAGATTGCATGTCGAACAGGCGGTGACGACATTGTCCCATGTCGTCTGGCCGCCGCGTGCCTTGGGATCAGGTGATCGAAGGTGAGGTCCTCGCCGGTGCCGCAATACTGGCACTCGAAACGATCGCGCAGGAAGACATTGAACCGGGTGAAGGCCGGGTGCCGCGCCGGCTTGACGTAGGTCTTGAGCGAGACCACCGAGGGCAGTTTCATCGCGAACGAGGGCGAGCGCACCGCCACCTCATATTCGGAGACGATGTTCACCCGGTCGAGAAACACCGCCTTGATCGCGTCCTGCCAGGACCACAGCGACAAGGGGTAATAGCTCAGCGGCCGGTAATCCGCATTGAGGACCAGCGCCGGATTGGAACCCGGCGAAACAGCGACATTCACCTTCGCCTTCCTGATTCTCTTCGTCTTGACGTAGGGTTAGCCCCGCCGTCGGCATACTGTATATGGGATATGACGCCGGTGTGAAGGGGAAAGGGGATTCACGATCCCGCGCCGCCCGTCCCGCCAGCCGTAAACCGCCATGTCCGCCAGGCTGGCCGGTTAACCCGCCACGGTTCGACGAAACCGCCCCGAAATGCCCGCGCGGACGCGACAGGTCCGCGATGGCGCGCTATGAATGGCTGAAATCGTGCCTTTGCCGATTCCTGCATCCTTCCTGGGGAGATCTCGCCTGGAATACCGCCTGCTCGGCCGCTCGGGCCTCAAGGTCTCCGACCATCACCATGGGCACCATGACCTTCGGCCGCGCCAAGGACAGCCCGGTCGGCTGCGATCGGCCTGAAAGAGGCCAAGCGGCAGATCGACCAGTGCATCGACGCCGGCGTCAATCTGATCGACACCGCCAACGTCTATTCGGCGCGGCGCCTCGGAGGAATCATCGGCGAGCGCTCGTGCAAGGCGAAGCGCGACGCCGTCCTGGTCGCCACCAAGGTGCGCTTGCCGCATGGGTGACGGCCCGAACGACCGCGGCCTCTCCCGTTGGCACATCATCCGCCAGTGCGAGGCGAGCCTGAAGCGACTGAAGACCGACCGCATCGACCTCTACCAGGTGCACCAATGGGACGGTCAGACGCCGCTCGAGGAGACCATGGAAGCGCTCGACACGCTCGTGCGCGCAGGCAAGGTCCGCTACATCGGCTGCTCCAACTTCTCCGGCTGGCACATCATGAAGGCGCTGGGCGTCGCCAGCGCCGGATGGCCGCGTGCCCTTCGTCAGCCAGCAGATCCACTACACGCTGCAGGCGCGCGAAGCCGAATACGAACTGGTGCCGATCGCGCTCGACCAGGGCCTCGGCATTCTGGTCTGGAGCCCGCATCGCCGGCGGCCTGCTCTCCGGCAAGTTCCGCCGCGACAAGAAGGGCCCGAAAGGCGCCGCGCCATTCGGCCGCAAGTGGCGCGAGCCGCCGATCTATGACGAGGACCAGCTCTATCGACATCATCGATGTGCTGGTTGACATCGCCGATGCGCGCGGCGTCTCGGGCGCGCGGGTGGCGCTCGCCTGGCTGCTTCGGCCGGCCGGGCGTCACCTCGGTCATCATCGGCGGCGCGCACGCAAGGAGCAGTTCGCCGACAACCTCGCCGCCGCCGACCTGGTGCTGACCGAGGAGGAGCGCCAGCGCCTCGACACGGTCAGCGCGCCGCCGCTCGATCTATCCCTACTGGCACCAGGCATGGCACGCCAAGGACCGGCTTTCGCCGCCCGACCTCAGCCTGATCGCACCGTATCTGGAAGATTAGGCGCCACTAGGCGCCACTTTGCGCGGAAGGTGGCGGTCGGTCGAAGGGCGTCGCCTCTACGCGTAACACCGCGTGGTGCCAGGAGAGCACGCGCGGCCCGAGCCAGCCGGCGAGCAGCGAGACCACGACGACCAGGCCGAAGTGCCAGACGAGCACCATGATCGACACGTCGCCGGCGTGGAACAGCTGCAGTGCCGAAATTGGCGAGCGCGGCGATCGCCAGCGCCCCGAGCGCCAGCGTTGCACCGGCATGAGCGGCGCGCCGCGGCGCAGCATGATCACCATGGCAATGGTCGGCACGACGCCGATCAACACCATCGGCGGAACAGCAGCCGCCGTCGAACCGGACCTGCAGCGCCGCGCCGGACCGAGCTGAGGTAGTCCTCCAGGCAGCCCTGCCCCGACGGTCGCGAGCCAGATGACCAGCGGCAGCGAGCGGCAGCCAGAACCAGCGCCGGTCGGTGCCCGGCACCGTCGACTTGAAGGCGGCAAGGGCCGCCAGCAGCGCCGTCGCCAGGATGGCGAGTTCCTCGACCACCATGCGCGGCGTCGCCGAGCAGCATCGCCGATATTGACCGCAAGTCCATGCACCAGCACGACGACGATCGCCGGCGGCAGGCCGATCGCCAGCCAGCAGGCGCGCACGCTGCCAGGGCGCGCGCAGCCGCTCGACCGGCGCGGCGTCCTCGCTCAAGCGATCGATGAGGGTGTCAGTATCCAACCGGGTCTCTCGCCTTCAGCGCCACGCGCAGCGCCTTGGTCGCCCGATGGGTCGCGATCTTCAGCGCGCTGACGCTCATGCCGCTCGCCGCCGAGGCTTCCTTCAGCGACATTTCCTTCAGCTTCAACAATTCGATCGCCACACGCTGTCCTTCCGGCAGACGTTCAATCTCCTGCCGCAACGCTTCGTCGTCGCCATAGGTCTCTTCAGATGTATTCGTATCCGCGGCGTCGAAGGTTTCAGGAAATTCTTCGACGGCTATTTCCAGCGCCGCGCCGCGGGCGTAGCGCCGCGCGGCATCGGCGGCCCGATTGCGCATGATCGCCGTCAGCCACGGCACGAACGGGCGCGTCGGATCGAAAGTCGCCCGCGCCCCATGCACGGCCAGCAGCACGTCCTGGGTCAGGTCCTCGAGCACTTCCGGCGCCAGAAACGGATAGCGCCGCTTCAGCGCGCGGCGGATCAGCGGCGTGATCGCCACCAGGAGATCGCGATAGGCGGCCCGGTCGCCATCCTGCGCCGCGCGCATGAGCGGGGCGAAGCGACAGGCTTGTCCGGCCGTCTCACTCATTTGTGATCAATCCCGAAACTCCTTGCCGCGCCTGGGTTTGCGGCCCGCTTCCCGTTCGGCTGCGGCAACCTGTGTAACCTTCCTCGCTCTCACTGCGAAATCAACAACAGGTGAGCCTTTTCGGGCCGCCCGGTGGCCGAGCGATCGGCGCCACACCGTTAATCACCTTTGGAGGACTTCCATGAACACCCGTCTCATCCTCGCGACCGCCATCGCCGCCGCCACGGTTTCCGCGCCGCTCGCCGCCTTCGCCGGCCCGGCGCCGACGCCGACCTTCAAGGCGGAGAAGTGCTACGGCCTCGCCAAGGCCGGCCAGAACGACTGCGCCTCGACCGGCAACCATTCCTGCGCCGGCCTATCGAAGGTCAATGCCGATCCGGCATCGTGGATCTACGTGCCGGCCGGCTATTGCGATCGCATCGTCGGCGGTCACATCGGAAGCCATGTAAGGCGTAACCGGACAAGCAGGGTGGCCACGATCATGACAGGCACAGACGATCGCCGAACCGGTGCCGGCATCGGCCTCCGGCTTCCTCACCTGGCCGAGGTCGCGGCCGCCCGCCCGCCCGCAGCATGGCTGGAGGTGCATCCCGAGAACTTCATCGCCAATCCGCACGCGACCGAACTGCTCGAAGGAGCTTGCCGCCGACTATCCGATCTCGGTCCACACCGTCGGCGTCTCGATCGGCAGCGTCGGCGGCGTCGACCAGGCGCACCTCGCCCGCGTGCGCGCCCTTATCGACCGCATCGACCCGTTCTCGGTCTCCGGCCATCTCGCCTGGTCGACCCACGAGGGCGAATATCTCAACGACCTGCTGCCGCTCCCCTATGACGAGGAGACGCTGGACGCTGCTCGTCCGTCATGTCGACGAGGTGCAGGAAGGGCTCGGCCGGCCCTATCTGGTCGAGAACCCGTCGAGCTATGTCGGCTTCGGCAATTCGACCATGAACGAGGTCGAGTTCCTGTCCGAGCTGGTGCGGCGCACCGGCTGCCGGCTGCTTTGCGACGTCAGCAACATCCACGTGTCCAGCCACAACATGGGCTACGACGCCTAGGCCTATATCGACGGCTTCCCGGCAGATGCCGTCGGTGAACTGCATCTCGGCGGCTTCGACGATCGAGGAGGACGGCGACAGCGGCGACGAGGTGCTGGTCGACACCCATTCGACCCAGATCGCCGACGAGGCCTGGGATCTCTACGCCTATGCGCTCAAGCGCTTCGGCCCGCAGCCCGACACTGATCGAGTGGGACAACGACCTGCCGCCGGTCGCGACGCTTCTCGCCGAGGCCGCCCACGCGGACCGGGTCGCGGCCGATGTCGTCCTGGCAGAAGGGGTCGAGCCATGCCGCCGCTGGCTGAGACACAAGGCGCGCATGCGCGCCGCCATCATCGACCGCAAGGCCGAGACGATCCTGCCGCAGCTGACCGGCGGCCGCGACCCGACCTATCGCCTGTCGATCCACCAGCGCCACTACGAGGCGAGCCTCGCCAAGGCGATCGTCACCCGTTTTCCGGCGATGGAATGGCTGCTCGGCAGCGCCTTCATCGGCCAGGCGGCGAGCGCCTTCGTCCGCCAGTATCCGCCGGTCGCGCCCTGCATCGCCGAATATGGCGAGGGCTTCCCGCGCTTTCTCGCCGGCCTGCCGAGTGCCAAGACGATGCCCTGGATCGCGCGCCGTCGGCCGGCTCGACTGGCATCTCGGCACCGTTGCCGTGGCGGTCGAGGACGCGCGCCGATCGGCATCGAGCGCTTGCCGCGCCTTCGGCGCCGAGCCTGAAGCCATCGGCCTCGCACCTGCAGCCGGGCCTCGGCTACATGGATGCCGCCTGGCCGGTCGACGAACTGGTGAAGCTCTATCTCTCCGACGCCGCGCCGGAGCGGTTCTCCCTCGACCCGGCCGACATCTATCTCGAGATCCGCGGTGCCCGCGGCGCCTTCCAGATCAACCGCCTTCCGCCAGGCGCCTACGCCTTCCGCGCCGCGCTGCCGACCGGGCGAGCCGCTCGGCGCCGCGCTCGAGGCGGCCGATCGCCCGCGACCCGGCATTCGACCCCGGCGCCGCCCTCGGCCAGCTTTTCGGCGAGGGACTGGTGACGGCCATCGACACGCCCCAGACGGAGCCCGCAATGTCCGCCACTGACACCGTCAGCAATCCCGGCGTTTCGCGCCTGCGCGCGCTCTACGTCATGGGCCGCGGCTGGGCCGGAGCCGTCCCCTTCTCGCTGATCCAGCTCGCCATGCGCTTCGGCATCGGCGGCATCTTCTTCAATTCCGGCCTGATCAAGATCCACTCCTTCGAGTTCGCGGTGAAACTGTTCCAGGACGAATACAAGCTGCCGCTGCTCGACCCGGTCTTCGCCGCGCGGCTCGCCGCCTTCTCCGAGATCACCTTCCCGCTGTTCCTGTTCGCCGGCCTGGCGACGCGTTTCGCCGCCGTGCCGCTCACCTTCATGACCCTGGTGATCTTCTACACCTACCCGAGCTCGTGGAACGAAAGCCTGCTCTGGGGCTCGGTGCTGGTCACCCTGATCACCCGCGGCGGCGGTGTCTTCTCCCTCGACTATCTGATCGAGCGGTATTTCCGCGCAAAGAGCTAGCCGACGAGCACACGGTGCAGGAAGGTGGCGCCGAGCTTCAGCCCTTCCTCGTCGATGCCGTGTTCGAGGTTCGGGCCGGATATGCCATTCGGCCTTGAACCCGACCTCGCCGAGAACCCGGGCCGCCGCCAAGGTCGCCATGGCAGGGATAAGCGGATCGGCCTCGCCATGGACGAGCTGGACCGGCGGCTTATGCCGGGCCTCGGCGGCAAGATATTCCGGCCCCGGCAGGAGCCCTGAATAGCCGACGACCCCGGCCATCTGGGCGCTCCGACGCGGCGCCACATGCAGCGCCATCATCGTCCCCTGGCTGAAGCCGACCAGCGCCAGCCTGCTTTCCTCGAGGCCATGGCCGGCGAGTTCGGCGTCGAGAAAGGCATCGAGCTCCGGCGCCGCCTGGATCACCCCCTCGCGCAACCGTTCCGGGTCGACCTGGGCGAGCGGGAACCATTGCCGGCCCATCGGCGCCTGCCCACAGGGCTCCGGCGCATGGGGCGAAACGAAGGCCGTATCGGGCAGGTAGCCCGCCCAATGCCGCCCGATATCGATCAGGTCGTTGCCGTCCGCCCCATAGCCATGGAGGAAGACAACGAGGCTGGTTGCCGGCTTGCCGCTCGCCGGCGGGATACGCGGTCCGTCAAGCATGAAATCCCGTCCGAATTCGTCCGATCGCAAGCCTAGCCCAGATCGCCACCGGCGTCAGACCGGCAGGGCGGCGCGCTGCCTGCGCGCGCGGTAATAAGCCCAGAAGAGCCGTGCCGCGACCCCGCGCCAGGGCGACCAGCGCGCCGCCATGTCGGCCAGCGCCGCCGGCTCCGGCGGCGGATCAAGGGCCAAGGCATCGCCGACGGCATTGCGCAGCGCCAGGTCGCCGACGGGGAAAATATCGGCGTGGCCGAGGCAGAAGAGCAAATAGATGTCGGCAGTCCACGGGCCGATGCCCTTGACCGCCGTCAGCCGGCCATGGGCGTCCTCCGCCGGCAGGCCGACGAGGCCGTCGAGATCGAGCCCGGCGCGGCAGGCTTCGGCAACCGCGTGCAGGGCGCGGATCTTCGGACCCGACAGGCCGACCGCGCGGAAGGTTGCCTCATCGGCCGTTTCGATTGCCTGCCATTCGCAATCGGGAAAGGCCGCCTCGAACCGCCCCCAGATCGCCTCGGCGCTGGCGATCGAGACCTGCTGGCCGACGACGATACGCGCCAGCCCCGGCAATCCGCCCGGGCGCCGGCGAAGCGGCACGGGACCGGCCGCCGCGATGACCGGCTTCAGCCGCCGGTCGGCGCGGGCGAGCGCCCTGAGTCCCTCGGCAATATCCGCCTCGCTCTCGATGGTCCGCATCACGACGTCATCCAACCGCTTTGTCCGCAGCCCCTGCCGCTGCTAAATCTGGCACGCGATCCTGCCAGGCAAGGGGCTCCGCGCCGCCCATGCAACCCGTTTTTCGCTTCGCCCCGACCCCGAACGGCGAATTGCATCTCGGCCACGCCTTGTCGGCGCTCCTCGATTTCGACCTGTGCACCAGCGCGCCGGCGGCCGCTTTCTCCTGCGCATGGAGGACATCGACCCGACCCGCTGCCGGCCGGAATTCGAGGCCGGCGATCTTCACCGATCTCGCCTGGCTCGGCCTTTCCTGGGAGACACCGGTCCGCCGCCAGTCCGCCCATATGGGCGCCTACGGACACGCCCTCGCCTGGCTGGAAGCCCTCGGCCTCGTCTATCCGAGCTTCATGAGCCGCGCCGAGATCGCCACCGCAACCAGCGCGCCCCGCCTGGCCGCGCGATCCCGACGGCGCCCCACTCTATCCCGGAGAAGAGCACGCGATGGACCCGGCGCAAGCGCGCAAGCGTATCGAAGCCGGCGAGCCCTATGCGCTTCGCCTGAGGATGGACAAGGCGCTCGCCCGCGCCGGCGCCCTGTCCTGGCGCGAGGAAGGCACGGGGCCCGATGGCGAGACCGGACAGGTCGCCGCCGCCCCTTCCCGCTGGGGCGATGTGGTGCTCGCCCGCAAGGAGACGCCGACCTCCTATCATCTCTCGGTGGTCGTCGACGACGCGGCGCAGGGCGTCACCCATGTCGTGCGCGGTCAGGATCTCTTTCACGCGACATCGGTCCACCGCCTGCTTCAGGCCCTCCTCGGCCTGCCGTCGCCGATCTATCACCACCACCGGCTGATCACCGACGCCACCGGCCGCAAGCTCTCCAAGACCGACCGCGACACGTCCCTGCGCGCCCTCCGCGAGGCCGGCGCGACGCCGGCGGAGATAAGGACGAATGGTCGGGCTTTGACGCGGCTAACCGGCCTTTCTAGAACCACTCCACCGCGTGCAGCCAGAACGACACGCTGACCACGGCGAGCGCGGTCGACAGGGTGATGGCGTTGGAGGCGAGCGCCTCGCCGGTGCGGAAACGGCTGGCGACAAGGAAGGCGTTGACCCCGGTCGGGCAGGCGGCGGCGATCACCGCCACCTTCATCCACACCGGCGGCAGCGGAAAGACATAGCGTGTCACCACCAGCACCAGGGCCGGCATGACGATCAGCTTCAGGCCGCTGAGCACCAGCCCGGCGGCGACATTGCCGCGAATGCCGTATTTGCGCAGGCTCATGCCCATGGAGAACAGCGCCAGCGTGCTTGCCACGTCGGCGATGCGGTTGACCAGCGCGCCCGGCACGCCGCCAAGATGCCAACCGGTCAACCGCCAGGCGACACCGGCAATGATGCCGATGATGATCGGGCTGAGGAGCAGATTCTGTGCGACGCTACGCGCCGCGTTGGCGAGATTGACCGGCGCATTGCTGACCCCGTCGGCCTGTTCGGCCCGGCCGATCAGCAGCGCGCTCGCCGTCATCATGACCGGCAGATGGACGGCGATGATCAGCGCCACAGCCACCGCGCCCTCGGACCCGTAGGCGGCCAGCGCCAGGGGAATGCCGACAAGGACCGTATTGCCATAGGCGGCCGAGACGCCGGCGACCAGCCCGGCGCGCGCGTCCCGCCCGAAGAGGCGGCGAACGACGAAATGTCCCGCGATCCACATCAGCGCGAAGACGCCGAAATAAGGCACCCAGATCCGCCAGGGCGCGGCGGCGGAGAAGTCGGCACCGGTCACCGTGCGGAAGATCAGCAGCGGAATCGCGATCGTGAAGACGAAATCGACCAGCGCGTCGCCGGTCGCGACGCTGAGGAGCCGCGTCCAGGCAACGCAATAGCCGATGCCGATCAGCCCGAAGACGGGAAGGACGATCGTGATGATCTGGGTCATGCCGACGAGAAATGCTTAGCGGGTCGTTAAGGCGGGCGACGGATAATGGCCCGGTAACACGTCCGGAGGCGAGCGGAAATGGCAAATGCGCCCTGCCATCTGAGGACAGGCGACGGCCGCAGCCCGCGCGTCGCCGTCGTCGACCCCAATCGCGCCAATGCGGCCGTCACCGCGCTCCTCGTCGAGCAGTTCGGCGGTCTCGCCATCGAGGTGCAGAGCGGCGCCGCCCTCCTCGCCCTGTTGCGTGGCCGCGAGCCGATCGACCTGATCGTCCTCGACCTCCTCCTGCCCGACATGGACGGCCTCGCCGCCGTCGAACTGGTCGGCCAGCAGCTTCCCGGGCGGCAGGCGCCGATCCTGGCGCTCGCGACCGACGGCAGCCGCGTCTCCGCCGGCAGTCGCGGCATCGCCGGCCTCATCACCAAGCCCTACAGCCCGCGCGAGCTCCATGCAGCCATGGAAGCCGCTCTCGCCCAGCGGGTTGGAACCTCCGCGGACGATCGGACGGCATAAGGCAATTCCAGGAAAGGCGAGCACCACCTTTCCGTCCGGAATTGCGGGGAAATCAAGCTTATCCGATCTGCTTGTTGCGCAGCCGCCCGAGCGCAGCGTTGAACTCGGCGCCGAAGATCATCACCACCGCGACCAGATAGAGAAAGAAGATCGCCGTCACCACGCTCGCCAACCCCGCATAGGTCGCCACGTAATTGGCGAAGCGCCTGAGATAGACGCCGAAGGCGGTGGCGCCGGCAAGCCAGAGGACCAGCGTCGACAGGATGCCCGGCCACAGCCGCAGGGCCGGCGGCCGCGAGGCTGGCAGCCACAGGTGGCTGGCAATCAGCACCGCCGCCAGAAACAGTCCGGTGACGGCGTAGCCGGCATAGGTGAACTGTGCCTGGAAGGGCGCCAGCGCCGGCACCCACTCGGACAGCTTGGTGAAGATCAGCGGCCCGAGCACGCCGAGGAAGGCGAGCGCCAGGCTCGCCACCGCCCCGATCAGCACGAAGAAGATGCTTTGCAGGCGCCGCCAGATGACATTGCGGCTCTCGGTCACCCGATAGGCCCGGTTGAGGGCCGTGCGCACCGCCTCGACCCCGTTCGAGGCAAGATAGATGGTGATGACCACCGAGACGGTGAGCAGCCCGCCGCGCGGCTCGGTGAGGACGCGATGCACCTCGCTGGCGATCGGCGCGGCCACCTCCTGCGGCCAGGCGGCGAAAATGAGATCAGCCGCGCTCTGCGCCAGGCTGGCATTGCCGATGAAGGCGGCGAGGGTTGCCACGAAGATGAGGAAGGGAAAGACCGCCATCAGCACTGACAGCGCCACATGGCTCGCCATCGCCCAGCCGTCGTCGTCGTTGAAATGGCCGAGGGCGTCGAACAGCACCACCCAGGCCCGGCGAAGGCGCGTCTTCCGCTTCCCCTTTTCCATCGCGTCCTGTTCCCAGCCATACGGGCCACCGACGCGGCGAACCATAGCCCAATCGCGTCGCGAGGGAAGGCCGGCTTGACGGGCTCCCGACCTGAGTCAGGCTTGTCGTCTGGCGATGATCGCCGCCCCGGCCATCAGCGATTTGACATCAGCGACATCGGCGGCGAGGCGGGACGGGAAGGGATCCGACGTGGCCATCCGAATGAGACCAAAGCCTGTTCCCGTCAAGCGTGGCGGCGCCCGGCGAGCCCGTGCTATGCGCTTGGCCCATGAGCAAGGCTCCGCGAAAGAAGCCGCCTGCCCGCCTGCGCCGCTGGCGCGGCATCGCGCTGCGCGTCGTCGTCGTGGTCGTCGCGATCCCGCTGGTGTTGGCGCCGATCTACTGGATCGTGCCGCCAGTCTCGACCCTGATGGTCTTCACCCGTCTCACCGACGGGCCGATCAAGCGCGACTGGGTCGCCTTCGACGACATCGCCCCGAGCCTTGTCGCCTCGGTGATGATGTCGGAGGACGGCCGCTTCTGCGAGCATGCCGGCGTCGACTGGCACGAACTCGGCAAGGTCATTGATGACGACAGCGGCCACCCGCGCGGCGCCAGCACCATCGCCATGCAGACCGCCCGCAATCTCTTCCTGTGGACCTCGCGCAGTTACGTCCGCAAGGCGATCGAAATCCCGCTGGCGCTCTATATCGACTTTGTCTGGTCGAAGCGGCGGCTGATGGAGATCTACCTGAACGTCGTCCAGTGGGGGCCGGACACATTCGGGATCGAGGCGGCGGCCAGGCACTATTTCAACCGTTCAGCCAAGCGTCTGACCGCCGGCCAGTCGGCGCTCCTGGCGGTGACCCTGCCCAACCCCTATACGCGGGATCCCGGGCATCCCACGCACAATCTGCGCTCTCTCGCCCGCATCATCGCCCAGCGTGCCCGCGCTTCCGGCGCCTACATCAAATGCCTCTATCCATGAGTGCAACGGCGCTGGTCAAGCCCGTACGAAGCCTGTATATAGGCGGCCAATTCACTAGCCATTCTTGAGAAGGACCACGGAAAATGGCCGTTCCGAAGAGAAAAACGTCGCCCATGAAGCGCGGCTTCCGCCGGTCGGCGGACGCGCTGAAGCGGCCGGCCTATGTCGAGGACAAGGATTCCGGCGAGCTTCGCCGCCCGCATCACATCGATCTGAAGTCGGGCATGTATCGCGGCCGGCAAATTCTGACGCCGAAAAGCGACGCCTGACCTCGCGTCCCGCCAGGGACTGCAACGAGCGGGCCGGCTTCACGCCGGCCTTTTTCGTGCCCGGCCACCGGCCTAGGATGGCCTGTCGAATTCTCTTGCAGGACACACCGATGATCGCCGCCATCCCGCTGACCATCCTGCCGCTGATCGCTTTCAACCTGATTGCCTTCAACCTCGTCGGCCCTGGCGGCCTCGATCCGTGGAATGCTGAGGTCTTCGCCATCACGATGATTTCAGGCGCCCGCTGGAGCATTCCCCTCGGCGACCTGCTGATCGTCTTCGCCATCGCCATGCTGTTCTTCGAGGTGCTGAAGGCCGCCCGCGCCTCCTCGCGCGCGATCTACAATCACATGGCCTCGACACTGGTGCTTCTGCTCTATGTGATCGAGTTCATCACCATCCGGCCGGCCGCTCATTCCGTCTTCTTCATCCTGACGATCATCGCCCTGTTCGACGTGGTCGCCGGCTTTTCGGTGACGATCCGCACGGCCACCCGCGACGTCAATTTCGGCGGCGGTGCCTGATCCGCCTGCAATCCTCAACCGGCCGTTAACCTTTTCGCGCGGATCAGCGGGCTCAACGCCATTGCGGAGCCCGCCGCTGGCGCTTCCTTAACGGCTGTCGCGGCAGATTTGTCGGCATTCACCCAGGCGCGGTCCGCCAGCCGGGCAAGCGCCGCAAGCCGTCGAATCAAGATCGTGCCATCTTCCTCTTCCGCCTTCAGCCAGCCGCCCGGTCCTACCGACACGCCGGAGTCGGACGCCATTCTCGAACCAGGTGAGGCCCGCGACGTGCTGAGCGCGGTCGGCGGGGTCGTCTATGAATGGGACATCGCCAGCGACCGCATGCGCTGGGGCGCCAACGCACTTGGCGTGCTCGGGCTGGAATCGTTCGACCAGATCGCGACCGGCCGCGCCGTTGCCGCGCTGGTTGACCCCGACAATCTCGGCAATCGGCAGGCTGCGATCGTCAATGCCACGGCCGCCGACCAGGGCAGCGGCGTCTCCTACGAGATCCAGTACGCGCTCCTGCCGGACCGATCGCAGGACGGTCGCCAGCTGTGGATCGAGGACACCGGCCGATGGTATGCGGGCGAGAGCGGGCGGCCGGCCCGGGCCCATGGCGTGCTGCGCGTCATCAACGAGCGCTATCAGCGCGAGCAACGTCTGGCCTTCCTGTCGCGTTATGACGAGCTTACCGGCTACTACAACCGGCCGCACCTGCTGACCCGCCTAGGCGACGCGCTGCTCGAGGCGAAGCGCCTGGGAACGTCGATCGCCTTTCTCGTCGTCGCCATCGACAATTTCCGCACGATCAACGAAGCCTATGGCTTTGAGGTCGCCGACGAGGTCTTCGCCGCCGTGGCGCGACGCCTCAAGGGGCGGCTGCGCGAGGCCGATGTGATCGGCCGCTTTTCAGACAACAAGTTCGGCATCGTCCTCACCGATTGCGACGAAGAGGACCTTCAGACCGCGACCGAGCGCTTCCACAAGGCGGTGCGACAAGACGTGATTACGACCGAGGCAAGCTCGGTGGCGGTGACCATCTCGACTGGTGGCGTCGCCCTCCCCCGGCATGGCCGCTCGGTCAGCGAGGCGATGGTGCACGCCCAGGAGGCCCTGCATCTCGCCCGTCAGCACGGTGACGACCATTTCGTCGGCTATGTCCATTCGCCGCAGCGGCAGGCGCGCCGACGCAGCAACGCGGCCCTGTCGAGCGATCTCGTCTCGGCTCTCAACGAGCGACGCCTCAAGCTTGCCTTCCAGCCGATCGTCGATATCCAGACCCGGCTCCCGGCCTTCCACGAGGTCCTTCTGCGCCTCGAGCAGCCGGACGGCACCATCATGTCGGCGGGTGAGTTCATCGGCGCGTCCGAGCGCCTAGGTCTGATCCGCCTGATCGATCGCTTCGTCCTGAAGAGCGTCATCGAGGCGGCCCTCGCCGACCCCGGTCTGCATCTGTCACTCAATGTCTCGGCCGAGACCGTCGGTGACAGCGAGTGGCTCTCGATCCTTGCCGCGGAAGCCGCGCGCAATCCCGACCTCCCCGCCCAGCTGATCATCGAGATCACGGAGAGCGCCGCTATCCGGCATCTGGACGATGCCACCAGGTTCATCGCGGCCGCGCGCGGGCTCGGCTGCCGGATCGCCATCGACGATTTCGGCGCCGGCTACAGCTCCTTCCGCAACCTGCGGGAACTGGCGGTGGATCTCGTCAAGATCGACGGCGCCTTCGTCGAGCGCCTCGCCCACAGCAAGGACGATCAGACATTCGTTCGCGCGCTCGTCGATCTGGCGCGCAACTTCGAGATCGGGGTGGTTGCCGAGTGGGTGCAGGACGAAGAGACGACCGCGATACTGGCCGCCTGGGGCGCCCATTATCTGCAGGGCCACCTCACCGGAAAGCCGAGCCTCGAACGGCCGCGGTCCGCCGCCGCAGCCTAGCGACCGTCAGCTCTTGTCGCTCGAGAGCTTGTCGAGACGCTTCTGCATCTCGTCGAGCTGCCGCTTGAGCGTATCGAGGTCGCCGCTGCTTTCGGGCGCCTTTTCGCTTCGGGCGGCAGCCGGCGCCTGAGGATCCGCGGAGGCCGTCGGGGCCTCGGCGCGTCCGGCTCCGAAGGGCAGGAACATGCGCATCGCCTGCTCGAACATTTCCGTATTGCGGCGAACCTGATCGCCGATCACGTCGAAGGCGCCCGGGCCGAAGGCATTCGTCATCTGGCCGCGCAGCTTCTCCTGTTCGCGCACCAGCGAGTCGATCGAGAAGTCGAGATAGGTCGGAATGAGGTTCTGGATCGAGTCGCCGTAGAAACGGATGAGCTGTCGCAGGAATGTGATCGGCAGCAGATTCTGGCCCTTGCTCTCCTGCTCGAAGATGATCTGGGTCAACACTGAGCGCGTGATCTCTTCGCCGGTCTTGGCATCGAACACCACGAAATCCTCGCCGCCCTTCACCATCTCGGCAAGGTCCTCGAGCGTCACATAGGTCGAGGTGCCGGTGTTGTAGAGACGGCGATTCGCATACTTCTTGATCGTGGTGGGCTCTTTGTCCTTGGCCATATCCGCAGCCATCTGCTCTTCACCGCAAGCTCGAAGGAACACATGGGAGGGCGCGAGCCCACCCCCGAGGCACAGCTTGTACGATAAGGACTTTCTGCGGCGCCCGCCAATAATTTGTGCGCTGCCCAAAAATGGCCCTTTCCGCGGATCACCCAGCTGAGCGGATTGACATGCCGCAATGCCGCGGTCTGTAGTCCACCTAGAGTTAATTTCCCGCCCGCCTGAGCCGATCTGCCCTGCGAGCCAAGTCGAGGAGTCATCAGGATGTCCGCCAACGATATCGTCATTGCCAGTGCCGCCCGCACGCCGGTCGGCTCGTTCAACGGCGCTTTCGCCACGACCCCGGCGCATGAACTGGGCAGGATCGCCATCGTCGAGGCAATGGCGCGCGCCAAGGTCGCGCCCGAGGAGGTCGACGAGATCATCCTCGGCCAGATCCTCACGGCGGCGCAGGGCCAGAACCCGGCCCGTCAGGCGGCAATGGCGGCGGGCGTGCCGAAGGAGAAGACCGCCTGGGGCATGAACCAGCTCTGCGGTTCGGGCTTGCGCGCCGTCGCGCTCGGCATGCAGCAGATCACCAGCGGCGACGCCGACATCATCGTCGCCGGCGGCCAGGAATCCATGTCCATGGCGCCCCACTGCGCGCATCTGCGCGGCGGGGTGAAGATGGGCAATTTCGACATGGTCGATTCGATGATCAAGGACGGCCTGTGGGATGCCTTCAACGGCTATCACATGGGCAACACGGCGGAGAACGTCGCCCGCGAGTTCCAGATCACCCGCGAGACCCAGGATGAATTCGCCGTCGCCTCGCAGAACAAGGCCGAGGCGGCCCAGAAGGCGGGCAAATTCAAGGACGAGATCGTCCCGGTGACGATCAAGACCCGCAAGGGCGACATCGTCGTCGAGCAGGACGAATATATCCGCGCCGGCACCACGCTCGAAAGCGTCGCCAAGCTGCGCCCGGCCTTCGCCAAGGATGGCACGGTCACCGCCGGCAACGCCTCTGGCATCAATGACGGCGCCGCAACAGTGGTGCTGATGAGCGCCGACAACGCCGCCAGGCGTGGTGCCACGCCGCTGGCGCGTATCGTCTCCTGGGCGACCGCCGGCGTCGATCCCGCGGTCATGGGCACCGGCCCGATCCCGGCTTCGCGCAAGGCCCTGAAGAAGGCGGGCTGGAGCACCGACGACCTCGACCTCATCGAGGCCAACGAGGCCTTCGCCGCCCAGGCCTGCGCGGTGAACAAGGACATGGGCTGGGATACCGGATATCGTCAACGTCAATGGCGGCGCCATCGCCATCGGCCACCCGATCGGTGCATCCGGTGCCCGCGTGCTCGTCACCCTGCTTTACGAGATGCAGAAGCGCGACGCCAAGAAGGGGCTGGCGACGTTGTGCATCGGCGGCGGCATGGGCATCGCCATGTGCGTCGAACGCTGAGAGAACAACCGCGCCCACCAAGAGACGCGGTCGATAAGGGGAGGGAATGATGACCAAGGTCGCGATCGTGACCGGAGGGACGCGGGGTATTGGCGCCGCGATCGCAAAGGGATTGAAGGATGCCGGGTGCTCGGTCGCCGCGACTTATCACGGCAATGACGAAGCCGCGGCCAGGTTCCGGACAGAGACCGGTATCTCGGTCTACAAATGGGACGTTGCCGATCCGGAGGCCTGCGCGGCGGGCATCGGCGAGGTCGAGGCCAATCTCGGCCCCATCGACATCCTGGTGAACAATGCCGGCATCACAAAGGACGGCATGTTCCACAAGATGACCTTCGACCAATGGTCGGCGGTCATCCGCACCAATCTCGATTCGATGTTCTGCATGACCCGCCCGTTGATAGAGGGCATGCGCGCGCGCAATTCGGGCCGCATCATCAACATCTCCTCCATCAACGGCCAGAAGGGGCAGATGGGCCAGGCGAATTACTCCGCCTCCAAGGCCGGCATCATCGGCTTCTCCAAGGCCCTCGCCCAGGAAAATGCCCGCAAGGGCATCACGGTCAACACGATCTGCCCGGGCTACATCGACACCGAGATGGTCCAGGGCGTGCCGGAAAAGGTTCTGGAGGGGATCATCGCCCAGATCCCGGTCGGACGCCTCGGCAAGGCGGAGGAGATCGCCTCGCTCGTGGTCTACCTCGCCTCGGATGCGGCGGCCTTCATCACCGGTGCGGTGATGTCGATCAATGGCGCCCAGTACATCGCCAACGGATAACGGCCACGTCCACCACCGACTCAAGGACGGAAGAACAGACCGAACCTGTCGTCCGTCCCTACCGGGCCGACGACCGGGAGGCCGTCCGCTTTCTCTTCGTCGCGGTCAACCGCGCACTGGCGCCGCCTGAAATGCGCGACGCCTTCGAGCGCTACATCGCGCGGTCCCTGGCGGAGGAGATCGACGACATTCCGGGCTACTACGCGGCGAAAGACGGCGCGTTCCATGTGGCGACGCTCGGCGGCGCTCTTGTCGGCATGTTCGGCCTCGAGCGCGTCGACGCAGAGACGATGGAGCTGCGGCGCATGTATGTCGCCGATGCGGCGCGCGGGCGGGGGCTGGGTCGGCTGCTCCTGCGCCACGCCGAAGCGGAATGCATGAAGGCCGGCTGCAGGCGCCTGACTCTGAGTACGTCGGAGGTTCAGCGGGCCGCCCTGGCGCTCTATCGCGGCGCCGGATATCGGCTTGTCCGCGAGGAGATCGCGACCGCAGCCTCGAACAAGACCGTTGGCGCCAACATACGGCGCTTTGCCTTCGAGAAAATCATGGAATGAGACGTGCCGCAGCCGTCGCGGACTGGCCGCTCAGCCGTGCCGGCTCTGGCCCCGGTTGCGGCTGTAAGAGGCGATGATGCGCTGGATCTCGTCGCCGATATCGTCGCTCTCACCGCCCTCGCTTGCTGGCGGATCGGGCGGCGGCTCGTTGTCCGGCTGGTCGAACTCCACCTCGGCCTCGGCCTCCTCGGCTTCGATCGGCTCGGCGTCGAGCACTTCGCCGTTGAGATGCTCTTCCTCTACCGCCTGTGAAGGCTGGCCACCGTCCTCGACGAGCACATCCACCGCTTCGGCGATCGCGGCAAGGATCGAGTTCTCGATCGCGTTCTTGTCGTTCTCGTGGCGCGCCGGTGTGGCGGCGGAGGGCCCGGCGCCGGGCCGCGCCGGGGCGGTGCCGGTCGACTTCGACGACGTCAGCGCGCGTTGCCCCGTGGCGGCGGGCCGGCTGCCGACCAGCGACGGCTTGGCCCCGGCCACGAAGGAGGTGCGCAGCGGCTTAGCCAACGGCCGCTGGGAAGCCGCCGGACGCGCGGAAGAAGACAGGGAGCGGGCAGCCGCCTCAACCGGCGAAGCGGGCTTGGCGGGTGTCGCCGGCCGCGCGGTGACGGCCGCAGGCCGCGACTTATCGGCCTCGCCGCCCGGCTTCGATGCCGCGACCGCCGGTGCCGGCGACTTTGCGGGACGGGCGGACGCTTCCTTGGCTGCGGGCGCCTTGGTGGCAGACGGCCGCCGCTTCGCGTCGGCCGATGGTTCGGGCTTGGACTCGGCGGGTGCCGGCTTTTCCTGCGGGGCGCCGATCTCCTCGACAGCACCCGCGGTCGGGGACGCACGATCGACGATCCACGCCGAGACCGCCACCTTCTCGCGGTCGTCGAGATTCAGTCCGGCATTGCCGACGAGATAGAGAACCTGCTCGCGGAAAACCTCCGCCAGGCGCACCGGCGTATCGGACGTCGAGAAGACGTGCCCCTTCAGCGCCAGGCCCTTGACGACAAAGACAACCTGACGCCGGGTGACATTGCGGCCCGCCTCGGTCAGCTTGCCGGCGACATTCTCCGCCGTGTCCTGGAAGTGATAGCCATTGGCGCTGATCTCTTCGGCCAGCACCTTGAACAATTCGGCGAAAGTCCGCGGCGGCAACAGCGGCACGTTGGTTGCGCCGCTCACCTTGTGCGCCACGGCTTCGATCGCTTCGCGGCTGATCGCGGCCTCGGCGGGCTTGTCGCTTGCCGCCGCTTTCTTGACGGGCGCCACTTCCCTGGCGGTCAGCACCGCGACCAGTGGCGCCTCCTCGATCATTCCGTCGGCGACCGCCTTGTAGCTCGATGCCGTCGTCGGTGTCGCGTAGATCACCGTCAGTCGGTTGTGTGCCCTCACGCGCCTCAGTACCGGCGTCAGATCGCTGTCGGCGGCCAGGAGGATGAATTCCTCGTAGCCGGTCGGATGCTCGACCGCGTCGACCGTGTCGAGCGCCATCTGGATATCGGCCGAGGTGCGTTCGCGCCCTTCGAGCGGCGGGCAGTCGATCACCTCGAACCCGTTGCGGGTAAAGTTGCCGCGGTTTGCACCAAGACGTTGCGGGTCGGCATAGCAGCGGCGGATGAGGATGCGGCGCCGCGTCTTTTCACCGGAGCCGCCACTGACCAAGCGTCCGGCCTCGATCGCCTCGATCCAGGATGCCACGCGTTCGCCAAGACGGCCCGCCGCGACCGGGTCGACCGCCTCGAGGCTTGCGAAAATGCTGTCGTAGTCGACGAGCAAGACGCTTTTGACAATATCCGCCATGACGCTCCTTGAGCGATTCTCACCCGGATTGCAGCGAATTTGTGACCAGAAGCCACTCTTCGTTTTAGTCCGCGCGCCAGTCCCTGTCCCGACAAGCCCCAGAATTATCCACCGGGTTTTGCTTAATTTTCCTCAATTCCGTCCAGACTTTTCAAGCGTCCGAGAGTTTGCATTGAGCCTGTGAATATCCTCGATCCGCCGTCCCTTGATTCCTCGAAGTCCGGCAACGAAACCGATTCAGCGGAAATTATCCTTGCGGCGGCGGATTTCGCCAAAGACATCCGCGGCGCTCGCATCCTCCATGCCGAGCGTCGCGCGGATGCCGGGCTCGCCGACCCTGAGGAACGGGTTGGTCGCCTTCTCGAGCGCCATCGTGGTCGGAAGGGTCGGCTTTCCGGCGGCCCGCAGCGCATCGACCTCCCTGGCCCGCGCCACCAGATCGGCATTATCCGGCTCGATCGTCAGTGCGAAACGGGCATTGGCCTGAGTATATTCATGCCCGCAATAGACCCGGGTGTCGTCGGGCAGCGCCAGCAGCTTTTCCAGCGAGGCCCACATCATCGGCATCGTTCCCTCGATCACCCGTCCGCAGCCGATCGCGAAGAGCGTGTCGCCGACAAAGGCAACCAATTCGCTCGGCAGCCAGAAGGTGATGTGGCCGGAGGTGTGACCCGGCGTTTCCAGCACGCGCAGCTCGATCTCGCCGAAGGAGATCGTGTCGCCTTCACTCACCATCTTGTCGATGCCGGGAATCGTTTCCGCCTCGGCCGCCGGACCGGTAACCGTCGCATCGAAGCTCGCCTTCAGGCCGGCGATGCCCTCGGTATGGTCGCCGTGATGGTGGGTGACGAAGATATGATCGAGGCGCCAGCCCTTCTCTTCCAGCTTGGCGCGGATCGGCGCTTCTTCCGGCGCGTCGATCGCGGCGGTGAGGCCGCTGGCGGTATCGTGGATGAGGACTGCAAAATTGTCCGAGCGCGCGGGAAATTGCTCGATGATCAGGGCCATGGAACGCCTCGCTTTCTTCACGCTTTCCGTCAATGCTAAATAATGCCTGCCTAGCACCGGAAAGGCGGGTCGACCACCCGTAGGGAGCCTCTGAATTCGCGAGCCTTGCATGGACTGATGGGTGAAGGATGACAGAACCGCGCCGACCGATAGACTAGCGACCATGTATCTCGACGTCGTCGACTTGCGCGCCTTCTATGCCGACCGCCTGGGTCGGATCGCCCGCCGGCTCATCGCCGAGCGGCTGCGAACCCGCTGGCCCTCGGTCGCCGGTGAGCGGGTGCTCGGCATCGGTTATGCCACGCCCTATCTCGCCGATTTCGCCGGCGACGCCGAGCGCGTCATCGCCTTCATGCCGGCCGCTCAGGGGGTGGTGAACTGGCCATCCGAAGGGCCGAACGCGGCCGCCCTGGTCGCCGCCGACGCCCTCCCCCTGCCCGATGCCGCCGTCGATCGTGTGCTGGCGATCCACAGCCTCGAAATGGCCGAGAACCCACGTGACGACCTGCGCGAGATCTGGCGGGTGCTTGCCCCGGGCGGACGGGTGATCATCGTCGTGCCCAATCGCCGCGGCCTGTGGGCCCATGTCGAGGCGACACCCTTCGGCTACGGCCGACCGTTCAGCCGCGGCCAGTTGACCGCGCTCCTGCGCGACGCCCTCTTCTCTCCGCTCGGCTGGATGGAAGCGCTCGCCGTGCCGCCCTTCGCCCACCGGCCGTGGCTGAGAAACGGCGCCACCTGGGAGCGCGTCGGCCGCACCCTGTGGCCCGCCTTCGCCGGGGTCATCCTCGTCGAGGCGACCAAGCAGCTCTATCAGGGCATACCGACCCGCAAGCGCAGCCGCGCTCTCAAACCGGCCCTCAGCCCGGCCCTCGCGCCGCCGGCAAGCGCGCGGAATACGCTCAGCGGCTGAGCAGGAACACCGCCTGCTCGCCGAAGATATTCCAGAACCACCAGGGCATGTTGAAGGCGAGCCGCGATCCGTCGGCGCGCAGCGCCGTCGCCCGCTCGATCTTCGCATGGACCTCATCGCACAGATGGACGAAGTCGCGGATGGTGCAGAAATGGATGTTGGGCGTGTCATACCAGGGCTGCGGCAGGCTGCGTGTAATCGGCATCTGTCCGAACAGCATCAGGAACCAGCGCATCCGCCAGTAGCCGAAATTGGGAAAGGAGACGATCCCCTTGCGCCCGATTCGCAGCATCTGCTCGACGACCTGGCGCGGATGATAGGTCGCCTGCAGCGTCTGGCTGAGAATGACGTAGTCGAAGCCGTCATCCGGGTAGTCGATGAGATCGGTGTCCGCGTCGCCCTGGATGACCGACAGGCCGCGGGCAACGCATTCGTTGACGCCCTTCTGGCTGATCTCGACGCCGCGGCCGTCGACCCCGCGCGTCGCCTCGAGCAGCGTCAGCAACTGCCCGTCGCCGCAGCCGACATCGAGCACGCGGCTGCCCGGTGCCACCAGTTCGGCGATGACAAGGTGATCAACGCGCGCGGAAACGTCGGCGAAGCCGCCCGGAAGTGCGTTCATCTCAACGGATTCCACGAGCTGCCGCCGCGGCCGAAAGAAAGCCGCTGATGGTCGAGAACATTTCCGGCTCGTCGAGCAGGAAGGCGTCATGGCCGCGATCGGTCTCGATCTCGACAAAGGAGACGCTGGCGCCGGCGGCGTTCAGTGCCCGCACGACCGCCTTGTTCTCCGAGGTCGGGAAGAGCCAGTCGGAGGTGAAGGAGACGACGCAGAAGCGCGTCGGCGAGCTGAGAAAGGCATTCGCCAGCCGTCCGCCATAGTCCTTGGCGAGATCGAAATAGTCCATCGCCCGCGTCATGTAGAGATAGGAATTGGCGTCGAACCGGTCGACGAAGGTCGAACCCTGGTGCCGCAAGATAGGATTCGATCTGGAAATCCGCATCGAAGCCGAAGGTCGGCCTCTCCCGGTCCTGAAAATTCCGCCCGAACTTGCGGTGCAGCGCATCGTCCGAAAGATAAGTGATGTGAGCGGCCATGCGCGCGACCGCCAGGCCCTTGCGCGGGCTCGTCTGCTCGACGAGATAGCGTCCGTTGCGCCAGTCGGGATCGGCCATCACTGCCTGTCGCCCGACCTCATGAAAGGCGATGTTCTGCGCCGAATGGCGGGCGCCGGCCGCGATCGGCAGAGCCGAGAACACGCGCTCCGGATAAGTCGCCGCCCACTGCAGGACCTGCATGCCGCCCATCGAGCCGCCGGCGACCGAGAACAGCGTTTCGATGCCGAGCGAATCCACCAGCATCGCCTGGGCGCGGATCATGTCGCGGATGGTGATGACCGGCAGGTCGAGCCCGTAGGGCTGGCCCGTCTCCGGATTGACCGAGGCCGGCCCGGTCGTGCCCATGCAGCCGCCGACCACGTTCGAGCAGATGACGAAGAAGCGATCGGTATCGATCGGCCGGCCCGGTCCGACCATCTCCGACCACCAGCCCGGCTTGCCGGTGACGGGATGGCTGTTGGCCGCATGTTGGTCGCCGGTCAGGGCATGGCAGATGAGGATGGCGTTGGCCTTGTCCTCGTCGAGCGTCCCGTAGGTCTGGTAGGCGATCTGCAAATGGTCGATCTGATGGCCGGAATCGAGCAAGAGCGGCCGATCCGGCCCGAACCGGACGACCTTGCTGGTCGGATTGTCCGCCTGATTGAGCGCCTGGTTGCCATTGCCCGCGCTGCGGGTACGCACCGAAACCTGGTCCTCGCTGACCGTCATACTCGCTTGCCCATCCGGGCACCTGTCGCCGGGATCGAGTTTTGCTAGGGTCGCCCCCCGGAACTGTCAATGTTTTCTTTGATTTTAGCCCTTGGCTTGCCTTGCCGGCTTGCCTATGAATCGTCGCCCTTTCGACGGTCGAGGGCGGCCGTCCAAACCAACCGGGACGACACAAATCCATGTCCGCAACCGGCGAAACCGAGACTGGGGAAGTCGAAACGCGCTCGCTGGCCGAGCTCCGCGACGAGATCGATGCGATCGACGCGGAAATGCATCGCCTTCTGCTCGCACGCGCCAGCGTGATCGACTCGCTGATCAAGACCAAGGGAACCGGCCGGCCGGGCGCCGCCTTCCGGCCGGGCCGCGAGGCCGACATGATGCGCCGCTTCGTGGCGCGCCATAGCGGCACGCTGCCGCTGACCACGGTCGAGCACATCTGGCGCGAGATCATCTCGACCTTCACCCATATGCAGGCGCCCTTCGGTGTCGCCATCGACCTGTCGATCGAGCCGGACCGCATGCGCGACCTCGCCCGGTTCTATTTCGGCTTCTCGGTCGACCTGATCCCGCTCAAGGGCCCGGCGGCGGTCATCGACCGCGTCGCCGAAGCCAACGACCTCGGCCTGATCGTGCGCGACCAGCCGGCGAGCGCCGGCGCCTGGTGGCGCAAGCTCGTGGGCGACGCCAGCCCGCGCATCATGGCGATCCTGCCCCATATCGGGGCGACGAAAAGGCCGGCCGATCTGCCGGCCTTCGTCATTTCGCCACCGCTCGCCGATCCGACCGCGCCCGATATCCGCATCTATGCCATGCGGCATCGCCGGCGACGCCGACCGCCTGCGCCGGGCCGTCGGCGAGTGCATCGTCTTTGCCGGTGTCAGCGACGGTGGACGCAGCGATGTGCTGGTCGGCATCCCCGGCGCCATCGATCCGGATACTTTCGCCATGCGGGCGCGCACGGCCGGCGCCTCGATCGGCTCGATCGACGAGGTTGGCGGCATCGCCTATGGCATCGCCATCGACGAACCGGTCTCGATGCTCTATCAGGGCGTCGATCGGAAAGGCATCGGCTGATGAGCCCCACACCTGAGCGCCCGACACCGCGTCAGGGCGTGCTCGATATCGCTCCCTACATACCCGGCAAATCCGCCGCGACCGGCGGCACGAAGCTGTTCAAGCTTTCCTCGAACGAAACCCCGTTCGGCGCCAGCCCGATGGCGATCGAGGCCTATCGCGAACTCTCCGACCACCTCGAGCGCTATCCTGACGGAGCGGCGACTGCCCTGCGCGAGGCGATCGGCCGGACCTACGGGCTCAATCCCGACCGCATCGTGTGCGGTGCCGGCTCCGACGAGGTGCTCAATCTCCTCGCCCACGCCTATATCGGACCGGGCGATGAGGCGATCCATACCGAGCATGGCTTCCTCGTCTATGCCATCGCCATCCGCGCGGCCGGCGGCACGCCGGTCGTGGCTCCCGAGACGGAGATGACCGCCAGTGTCGATGCCATCCTGGAACGGGTGACGCCGCGCACGCGCATCGTCTTTCTCGCCAATCCCAACAACCCGACCGGCACCTACCTGCCCTTCAGCGATGTCCGCCGTCTGCATGCGGCCCTGCCTTCGCGCACGCTTCTGGTCCTCGACGCAGCCTATGCCGAATATGTCCGGCGCAACGACTACGAGAGCGGCATGGAACTGGCGGCGACGGCGGAGAACGTCGTCATGACCCGCACCTTCTCGAAGATCTATGGCCTCGCCGGTCTGCGCATCGGCTGGTGCTATGGCCCCGCCCACCTCATCGACGCGCTGAACCGCATTCGCGGGCCCTTCAACCTCTCCGCCCCGGCGATCGCCGCCGGCGTCGCCGCGCTGGCCGATCGCGCCCATGTCGAGCGCTCCGCCGCGCATAACGAAGAATGGGTGCCGAAGCTCACCACCGCGCTCGAAGCGCTCGGCCTGAGGGTGACGCCGAGCGTCGGCAATTTCATCCTCATCCGCTTCGCCGACGCTCCGACCGCGCACGCCGCCGACGAGTACCTTCTCGCCCGCGGTATCGTCCTGCGCCGGGTCGAGGCCTATGGTCTGCCCGACGCTTTGCGCATGACCGTCGGCAGCGCCGAGGCCAACGAGGCGACGATCGCGGCGCTGCGCGAATTCCTGTCCCAGTCCAAGGTTGCATGACCCGCATGAAAGAGCCGGTATTCCCTCGCCTCGCCCTTATCGGCATCGGTCTGATCGGCTCCTCGATCGCGCTCGCCGCCCGCCGTCACAAGCTCGTCGGCCATATCGCGATCAACAGCCGTACGCCCGACACGTTGAAACGGGCCGAGGCACTCGGCCTCGGCGATTCCTACCATGCCTCGACCCGCCGAGGCGGCCAAGGACGCCGACTGCGTCATCGTCTGCGTGCCGGTGGGCGCCTCCGGCGCCGCGGCGGAAGCCATCGCGCCGGCGCTGAAGCCGGGCGCCATCGTCTCCGACGTCGGCTCGGTCAAGGGCTCGGTCATCGCCCAGATGCAGCCGAAGCTCCCCGAAAACGTCCATTTCATTCCCGCCCACCCGGTCGCCGGCACCGAGCAGTCCGGCCCCGAGGCCGGCTTCGCCGAGCTCTTCGAGGATCGCTGGTGCATCCTGACGCCGCCGAAGGCACGGACGCGCAGGCAATCAAGCGGCTCACCGCCTTCTGGAGCGGTCTCGGCTCGAATGTCGAGACGATGAGCGCCGAGCACCACGACCTGGTGCTCGCCATCACCAGCCACGTGCCGCATCTCATCGCCTACAACATCGTCGGCACCGCCGCCGATCTCGAAGAGGTGCGTCAATCCGAGGTCATGAAGTTCTCCGCCGGCGGCTTCCGTGACTTCACCCGCATCGCCGCCTCGGACCCGACCATGTGGCGCGACGTCTTCCTCAACAACAAGGAGGCCGTGCTCGAGATGCTCGGCCGCTTCAACGAGGATCTTGCCGCCCTTCAGCGCGCCATCCGCTGGGACGACGGCGACACGCTGTTCAAACTCTTCACCCGCACCCGCGCCATCCGCCGCGGCATCATCGCCGCCGGCCAGGAAACGGCCGTGCCCGATTTCGGCCGCCGCCCCTCACGCGACGAGACCAAGACCAGCGCCAAGCAGAAGGTCAAAACCTGATCGGCGGGATCATGCCGACGGGGAAGATGCCGACCGCGACCAGCCCGTTGTGGATGACGATGACCGTCTGACGGGCCTCGCCCTTGTCCGTTGCGACAGGTGTCGTCACGGCGCCGAGCACCTTCACCGCGTTCTCGACATCGTTCCGATGACCGGGCCGGATCTTGTCGACGATGTCGGGCAGCCGATCGAGGCCGATGAATCGCGTCGTCAGCTTGCCCGACAGGAGCCCGTCGTTCGATAGCCGTCAGCGTGCCGCTGGCATCGATCGAGACCGCGCCGATCGTCACCGACATCTGGTCGATCTGCAATGTCCCGCCACCGGCGAACCAGTCACGAAGGGCCTTCCGGGGATCGGTGCCGAGCCCGTTGCCAAGCTTCAGCGCGGTCAGATGCACGGTGCCGTCGACTGTCCGGCAACGGCGTCCCATCCGCCGGCGCCAGCTGCAGCTGCTCGGCTTGTCCGCTGATGGCGTAGTCATTGGCTCCGGCAGGCTCGGCGATGAAATTGAAATGGGTCGCCGACACCTGCTTGAACGGCAGCGCGGCGCGATGCTCCGCCATTGGTGAGGTCGAAGCCGGTCACATCGATGCTGCCGCCCTTGATGCCGACTCGAGCCGGCATCGAACATCGCCTTGGCGCTGCTCCAGCTTGCCGAGAGGGCGACGCCGAGAGCCGGCGCGTCGAGCGACCATCGGGCCGCCGGCCACCGCCTCGACATGGCCGCGGCCAGTAGAGCGGCGCGCTCGCGGAAACGCCGTCGACCGCGCCGGAACTTCTCCGCCAACTGCGCGATCGACGGTCGCCTGCGGACAGGCGAGGTCGAGCCGAGCGGAAAGCCACCGACCGACGCCTGTCTTGCAGTCGAGCGTTACCCCGCGGCTGGCCGCCGCGGTCGTCGCACGGGCGAGCGCCGCGTGCGGCGGTCCGGCTGGCGCGCATACCAGTAGCCGCTCCACAGAGCGGCAAGCGCGACGAGCAGGATGACGGTTATGGTAACTCCGCGACGTCTGCGCGGCCGTGCGGTCATCGGATTGCGTCCTCGGTTGCGCCGGGCACGGCGACCTGATAGCCCGTGCGGCGTCGCGATGCCAGTCGCGCTCCCCCGCCCGCGAGCTTCCGCGATGCCGTCCGACAGCTCCGATCTCTGGGTGTTTGGCTATGGTTCGCTGATGTGGCGGCCGGGCTTCCCGCATGTCGAGAGCGTCCCGGCGCGTCTCGCCGGGGCCCACCGTGCACTCTGCGTCTATTCCTGGGTCCACCGCGGCACCGAGGCGCAGCCGGGCCTCGTCCTCGGCCTCGACCGGGGCGGCTCGTGCCGTGGCGTCGCCTATCGCGTCGCCGCAGCAGACAGGGATCAGGTCATCGCCTATCTGCGCGAGCGCGAAATGGTGACCGCCGTCTATCACGAGGCCTGGCGAACGATCCGTCTCGATCGTCCCGGCCAGCCATCCGTCACGGCGCTCACCTTTGTGGTCGATCGCGATCATGTCCAATATGCCGGCGTCCTGCCGCGCGAGGTGCTTCTCGACCATGTGCGGCGCGGCGTCGGCCAGTCCGGCGCCAATGCGGATTACGTGATCAATACGGCCGGCCATATCCGCGCACTCGATTTCGAGGACCCCGTGCTGGAATGGCTCGCAAGCGAGCTCACCCGGCGCCCTTGAGCGCCGCCAGCCGCTCGCTTGCCTGTTCGGGAAGCGGCGGGGCCGCGGCACCGGCGGCGGCCTCGACCAGAAGCCTGTCGGAAGCGGTCTCGATCGAATCCTGAAGCCGTGCGAGAAATGCCTTGGTCGGCAAGCCTGACGCGATCGGCGGCAGGAACTCGATGACAATCGTGCCCGGGTGGCGCAGGAATTTGCGGCGCGGCCAGTAAAGACCGGAATTGAGCGCGACCGGCACGACCGGCACGTCCAGCGACCTGTAGAGAAGGCCGATACCGCTGCGATAGGCAGGCTCGGCGCCTGGCGGCCGGCGGGTCCCTTCGGGGAAAATGAGGATCGGCCGTCCCTTGGCCAGTTCACGCTGCGCCCTTCCGGCAAGCGCCCGCAACGCCGCCGCGCCGCGGTCGCGATCGACCGGAATCATGCCGGTCTTCATCGTGTACCAGCCGAACAGGGGAATGAAGCGCAGCTCGCGCTTGAGCACGAAGGTCGGAAACCTGAGCAGCGGCAGCAGCGCGAAGGTCTCGAACATCGACTGATGCTTTGCAGCGATCAGGCATCCACCCTCCGGTACGTTTTCCAGGCCACGCACTTCCAGCCGCGTACCGGCAATCGTCCGCAGCAGGAACGCGCCGACCCAACCCCAGGCGCGCACGATCTCCATCGCCTGTCTTTGCGGCAGAAAGAGGAAGCCCGGCGCGCCGCCGATCAGCATGACGATCGTCACCAGATAGAACACCGCATTGAAGAGGAGCGAGCGGACGAAGGTCATCGCCGGTGACAGGGTGGATGGACGGGAGCGTTCAGTCTGCGCCAACGCCGCTCGGCAACAGGGCCCGCCGCGCTTCCGCGACGAGGAACTTACCATATTCGCGCCCGATAATCTCGAAGGCGCCACTGTCACGCCACCAGTCGGCAAGATGCAGTTCGGGCTTGTTGATCGGATAGGCGATGAGCTTGATGTCCGGCATGGCACGACCGATCTCGGCCATGCTGCGCGGCATGTGGTAGGCGCTCGTCACCACGATCAGCGAGGTGAAACCGCGCTTCTTCACCCAGCGCGCCGCCTCGGTCGCGTTGCCGACCGTGTCGAGCGCTCGGTGATCGAGATCGGCGCAGCATTCGAACGCCGCGTCGAGGTCGCCGCTGATGGTCGCGGCCAGCATCTTGCGGGTGACAGCGGGATTGACGCCCGAGATCAGCAGCCGGTCGCCATGGCCCTCGGCGAGCAGTTGCAGGGCGCCATCGATTCGGGACGCGCCACCGGTCAAAACGACGATGCCGTCGGCATGCGGATTCGCCGGTGGCTCCGAGTGGGCGACGTGATTGGCAAAGGCGACGAAGCCGCCGGCAAACGCCAAAAGCCCAATCCCGACAAGCACAAACAGGACACGCAGGATCGCCATCGGGCTCCGTCTCGGCGGCGGAAGCACGCGCGAATCCGTGCCGTCCGCGGACGACCCCGCGATTTCCGCCCTCTCGCGCGCGACGTCACTCATGGTGGCGTGATGCTAGCAGAAAACGGCAAAGGATAGGCAAGGCCCGCGATCCGCTTCAATCGGTCTCGGCAAGGTAGCGATAGACGGTCAGGCGCGAGGTCACCGCGGTCATGATGGCGATGAGGAAGGCGATGCCGAGCGCCCCGAAATAGCCGACCGGACCGATGGCGAATCGGCCGAAAAGCGCCGAGACCTGCTCGGCCTCGATATTGCTCACCGAGGGCGACAGGAGAAAGCCGAGAATGGCGAAGAGCAGCGCCGCGATCACCGCTCCGGTGAGGCCACCGCGCAGGCCGAGCAGCAGGAAGTGTCGCTGGAACTCGCGGGCGATGAACCCGTCCTCGGCGCCGACGAAATGCAGGACCGAGACCACGTCGCGATTGCCCGCCATGGCCCCACGGGTCGCGAAGACGACACTGAGGACGGTCGCGGCGAAGACCAGCAGCAGGATCACCACACCGACCAGAACGGTTGCGTCCGCCATGGTCCGCAACCGCCCGGTCCAGGCCCGGTGATCGTCGAGCGAGGCGCCGCGCACCTGCGCCTTCAACCGCTTGGAGAGGCCGGCGAAATCGACCGCGCCCGGATCGGACAGGTGAACCACGATCAGACGGGGAATCGGCAATTCGGAAAGGTCGAGCCCGGTACCGAGCCAGGGCTCGAGCAGCTTCTCATTGGCCTTCTCGTCGAGGACCTCGGCGCTGGCGACGCCTTTCATGGCGCGTGCCATGGAGGCCGCCTTCGCCGCTTCGGCGTTGGTATCGACCCCATCGATCGGCCGCACCTGGATCGTGACCTCGCGCAGGATATCCGACTGCCAGTCCTGCGAGGCGTCGCGCACGAGCGTTACCGCGCCCAGCGTCAGGCAGGCGAGGAAGCTCATGATCGCCACGACCATGGTCAACGCGTTGCCGGCAACGGTGTTCTCCGGCACGAGTTGGCTCGTCCGCCGGATCGCCATGCGCGACTGGCGGCGGTAGGCGGCAACCTGCAGTCGGTGAGCACGATCGACTTCAGTCATAGACCATCAGCCGCCCTTCCTCGAGAACCAGCCGCCGCGCGTCGAACTGATTCATCAGATTGATATCGTGAGTGGCGATGACGACGGAGGTGCCGAGCCGGTTGAGCTCGACGAAAAGGCGCATCAGACGCTTGGCAAGCGGCGGGTCGACATTGCCGGTCGGCTCGTCCGCGAGCAGGATTTCCGGCTTTGAAATCAAGGCCCTGGCAATGGCCGCGCGCTGCTTCTCACCGCCCGACAGCACCGGCGGCAGGGCGTGCATGCGGTCCCCCAGCCCGACCCAGCGCAGAAGCTCGACCACATCGCCGCGATAGCTCGTCTCCTCCCGGCCGAGCACGCGCAGCGGCAGCGCCACATTCTCGAAGGTGGTCAGATGATCGAGCAGGCGGAAATCCTGGAACACCACGCCGATTCGCCGCCTGAGGCGCGGCAACTCCGTCTTGTTCAGGGTCGAGGATTCGCGGCCGAACAGCGAGATCAGGCCGCGCGACGGCTTCAGCGACAGGAACAGCAGACGGATCAGCGTCGTCTTGCCGGCGCCTGATGCCCCGGTCAGAAACTGGAACGATTTGGGCCCGATCTGAAACGTCAGATCGCGCAGGATTTCGGGCCCGACGCCATAGCGCAGGCCCACATTTTCGAAGCGGATCACTTCGTCAGCCTCGTGCCGCTGCCGGCCGTCCGGAATCGGCCGCAATGTGGCAAAGCCACGATTAAGACCCTGTTAACGATCAAACACGGGTCTGACGCAAGCCGGGAAGCGACGCGCCGCGTCGACATGGTTTCCCGGACGTTAACCAAATGCCCCTAGGCTTATCCCATTCCGAGGGACACAGATTCCGATAACAAAGGCTCGACTGTGGCGACACACTGTCCGAATTGCGGCCACCGCACCGTTCTTTCCGCCGACGATGCCTATGGCGCCGGCCCCTTTGCCCGCTGCAACCGCTGCGGCACCGCCTGGCGGCGGCATCAGGGCACCGACGCCGGTGATTCGTCCACCTACGGCCAGGCAGCCTACCTGCCGCCTTCATTGAGGGACATGCCTGAAGGCGATGGCATTGTCATCGATCATGTCGGCGAGGGCTTCGAGCCGCCGCCGCGCTTCAATTCGGTCGCGCAGGAAAGACAGCAGGAGAAGCAGTCGCGGCGCCGGCGAACCGGCGGACGCTATGGCCTGCACAGCATCGCCGCCTTCGCCCTTGGCTTCGCAGTGCTCGCCGGCGCCGTCACCCTCAGCCCGCAGATCGTATCGGCGTTTCCCGAATGGGGAGCCATCGCCGGTCTCTCCGACGCCGGCCTTGCCTTCCAGGGCATCGAGAGCCGCACCATGCGCATCAACGGCCACAACAGCCTCGTCGTGTCGGGCAACATCACCAACCGCACCAATCGCCCGGTCCCGGTGCCGACGGTGCGCGTCTCCCTGCGCGCGGCCGACGGCAGCGAAATCTATGCCTGGCGGGTAAACCCGGCCGCGGACCGGATTTCCGCCGGCGCCAGCCTCGGCTTCCGCAGCCTGCTCGGCTCGACGCCGCAGGGCGCCAGCGTCGTCAAGCTGAGCTTCGAGCGCCGGCCGGCCCTGATGGACGCCAACTGATGCCGTCCATCCGCGGGCGCCAGATTCGCGTCCTTTTCGATGCCGCCGCGATCGCGAAGCGCAACGCGGCGATCGCCACCGATATCGCCGCTGCCGGCTACGACAATCTGCTCGTCGTCTCGATCCTGAAAGGCAGCTTCGTCTTCGCCGCCGACCTCATCCGCTCCCTGCACGATGCCGGCCTGTCGCCGGAGGTCGAGTTCCTGTCCCTGTCGAGCTACCGCGAGGGCACGGTCTCGACCGGCACAGTCCAAGTGCTCCGTGACATCGAAAGTGAGGTCAAGGGCCGCGACGTGCTCCTCATCGACGACATCCTCGAATTGGGCCGCACCCTTGCCTATGCGCAGGCGATGATGCGCGAGCGTGGCGCCCGTCGTGTCGGCATTGCCGTCCTTCTCGACAAGCCGGGCAAGCGCGCCCAGCCGCTCGAGGCCGATCATGTCGGCTTCACCTGCCCCGACGTCTTCGTTGTCGGCTACGGCATGGACGTCGCCCATGCCTTCCGCGAACTGCCTTTCGTCGGCGTGGTGGAAAACTGACGGCGCCGCCCGGCCGTCTCAGAACCGCTCGAGCAGCCGCTGCAGATAATCGTGTTCGATGCTCGGCAGGTTCGGCAGGCCGAGCTTCTTGCGGATCGTGTCGAGAATCTCGCGCGCTCGCTGGGTGTCGATCTCATCAGGCACCTTGACGGTCGTGCCGAGATCGGGGCCGAGGGTGCGCTGCGGCCGGCCGAGCGGGTCCTGATTGGGGAAGTTGTCGCCGCCGCGCACGCCGCCGCGTCCCTGCCCCTGCTGCCGCGCCAGTTGCTGGGCGAGGCCCTGGGCACCCTGGCGCAACGCGTCGAGCGCATTGCCCTGGTTGCCGACGGCACTGCCGGTCTGGCCCTGGCCGAGTGATTGTGCCGCCTGGCCCATGGACTTGCCGGCCTGGCCGAGCTTGCCGTTCGGGTCCATGCCCATGGCCTGAAGCTGCTTCATCAGGTCCTGCAGCGATTTCTGCAGCCCCTGCTGACCCTGCTGCAGCTTCTTGAGCGCCTCGGCGAGCTGCTCCGGCGTCATCCTCTGGCCGTTATTGTTATCCGGATTGACCCCGCGATCGGCCCGGAACGTCTTGTCCATGAGCTGCTGCTGCTTGCGGATCATCTCGCCGAGCTTGTCGAGGCTCTGCATCATCTGATTGTTGGCCTGCGGGTTGCCCTGCATCGACTGGCTGGTCTGGAGGTTCTCCAGCAGGTTCTGCAACTCGCTGAGAAGCTGCCGCGCCGCATCGCGCGCGCCTGTGCGGGCCAGATCTCTCGATCCGGTCGAGCATCCGCTGCAGGTCCTGCGACCGGTAGATCTGGGTATTGGCATCCGGCGGCAGGTTGGACATCTGCGGGTTCTTGCGCGCCTGCTCGGCCAGCGCCTGCAGGTATTTCTGCATGGCCTCGCGCAATTGCTGGGTGAGCTTCTGAGATCTCCTCGTCGGAGGCGCCGTTCTCCAGCGCCTGCCTGAGCGCGTCCTGGGCGGCCCGCAATTGCTGGGCACTGAGCGACAGGTCGCCGTCCTCGATGCCGAGGGCGATCGCCCACAGATAGTCGACGACATTGCGCAGGTCGTCATCGCTGCGGGCGTTGATGAGCTCGTAATAGGCACTGCGGAGTGCCAGATAGGTGCCCGCCTTGTCGATGGTCTTTTCCGGCGCCAACGTCAGCGCATCGAGCGCGTCGGCGACCTTGTCCGCCTGGTTGGCGTCGAGCGCCAGCTTGGCTGCGTTGCTCGACCACGGCCCGCGCCAGCGGATCGACAAAGCGACGCGCCGGCAGCGTCACCTCAACCGGATCGCTGCGCCCCTCCTGACCAGCTTCGTCCCTGGCGACCAGGGTCAGCTTGACCTTGGCGCCGGCCCAGGGATGCGAGGTCAGGTCGCGGATCGTCTCGCCGGTCCCCTTGCGCGCGCGCAATTGCGGCAGCGACAGCGGGAAATCCGGCGCCTTGACCAGCGGACGGGCCGCCGGCCCCGAGCCCTTCCTGTCGAGCGGCGCGATCTCGGCCGTCGCCGAGACGACGCCGTAATCGTCCTCGACCGAATAGGAGAGGCTGAGCGCATTGCTCACCGTCGCCGAAGGCGGCTTGAGCAGCGCGATGCGCGGCGGATTGTCGGGCTCGACCGAGAAACGCCAGGAGGCCACCACCCGCTCGCCCCTGTGGACGCTCACCTCGGCCGGCTTGACCAGGGTAAGATTGTGCTCGAGCGGCGCGGCGTCACCGGCCGCCGCCGAGGGATCGGTATGGGCGGAAGCGGGCACCACGATCGATTCTTCCGCCGAGCCGCCGTGGCTCAGCACGTCGAGATCGTGCGCGCCACCGGTCCGCACCGTCACGACGCTTCCCGCCGGCACCGAATAGCCGCCCTCCGGCATCTTCGCCTGCGCGCCGGTCAGGAAGATCGGCGCCCGTCCCGTGTAGGCCGGCGGCGTCACCCAGGCATCGATCCGCGCGACCGTCGCCGCCAGCGTCTCGCCGCCCCGGAAGGCCTCCCCCAGCCGCGCATTGCGATCGGGGCCGGCATAGACGAAGGCAACCACGAGAACGAGGGCGATCAGGAAGCGCAAGGCAAGCGGATCCCGCCGCGCCAGGCCCGGCGCCGGCATGCCGCTCTTCAGACGGCCGAGGCTGGCGAGCAGGCGGGCCCGGTGCGCCATCCACAGGGCCTGACCCGTCGGATCATCGGGCGCGGTGGCAAGGCGGTCGGAAAAGGCCGTGGCCGGACGATGCACGGCGCCGGTCGCGCGCTCGACCCTGGCGAAGGCCGCCGCACGGGTCGGCAGGGCGACGCGCAGGGCGCGGACGAGGATGACGATGCCGGCGAGCACGAAGAGCGCCAGCCCGCCCATGCGCAGCCAGGACGGCGTAATCCGCCACAGCCCGAACCAGGAGAGGATGGCGAAGACAGCCGCCAGAGCGACCAGCGGCGCCAGTCGCGGCCACAATTCTTCCCAAAGCAGAACCAGTCGCGCCCGCGCCACCGCGCGATTGATGCGGGCACGGGTCTTCGCTTCGACCATCTCGGGGTCGTCGCCACGGGATGTCACCGGGACACCGGAATCGCTCATCCAGGCTCCGTTATCCGCGCCCTCCCGGAAGGAAGACTACCACAAGTTTGGCTGAAAACGTGAGATCGGCAAGACCAAAGCGGTGCCGGCCGTTCACGACTTGGCGAGCCAGGGCGCCATCCGGTCCATGCCGATCAGGTCGTCATAGCTCTGCCGCGGGCGCACCAGCGCCCATTCCGAGCCCTTGACCAGCACCTCGGGCAGGAGCGGCCGCGTGTTGTAGGTCGAGGCCTGGACCGCGCCGTAGGCACCGGCCGTCATCACGGCGATCAGGTCGCCAGGGCCCAGCACCGGCAGGTCCCGGTCGAGCGCCAGATAGTCGCCGGTCTCGCATACGCCGCCGACCACGTCGGCGGTGACGCGCGGTCCCGGCGCGGTCGACCTGACGGATCGGGCGGATATCGTGGTGGGCATCGTAGAGCGTCGGCCGGATCAGGTCGTTCATGGCGGCATCGACCACCAGGAAGGACTTGCTCGCCCCCCTCTTCAGATAAATGACGGTGCTCACCAGGATCCCGGCATTGCCGACGAAGACCCGCCCCGGCTCGAACAGGATGCGCGCGCCGAGATTGCCGAAGCGCCGCTGGATCACCTCGGCATAGGCCGCCGGCGCCGGCGGCGGCGGATCGTCGAGCCGATAGGGAATGCCGAGCCCGCCGCCGGCATCCACATGCTCGATCTCGTGGCCATCCGCCCTCAACGCCTGCACCAGATCGGCCAGCATCCCATAAGCCGCGTCGAAGGGACCGAGATCGGTGATCTGGCTGCCGATATGCATGTCGACGCCGGCGACGCGGATGCCCGGCAGGGCGGCCGCCCGCGCATAGACCTCGCGCGCCCGGCCGAAGGGGATGCCGAACTTGTTCTCCGCCTTGCCGGTCGTGATCTTGGCGTGGGTCTTGGCGTCGACGTCCGGGTTGACCCGGATGGAGATGGCGGCAATTGCCCCCTTGGACACGGCAATCTCGGATATGGCCTCGAGTTCGGGCTCCAATTCGACATTGAAGCAGAAGATTCCGGTATCGATCGCGAAGGCGATCTCGCGCGCCGTCTTGCCGACGCCGGAGAAGACGATCTTTTCCGGGCGCGCACCGGCGGCGAGCGCCCGGCGCAACTCGCCCTCCGAGACCACGTCCATCCCCGCGCCCTCTTCGACGAAGGTGCGGATGATCGCCTGGTTGGAATTGGCCTTCATCGCGTAGCAGATCAGCGTATCGAGGCCGGCGAGCGAGTCGCGGAAGACCCGGTAGTGGCGGACAAGCGTCGCGGTCGAATAGCAATAGAAGGGCGTCCCCACGGCCGCGGCGATGTCGGGCAGGGGCACGTCCTCGGCGTGGAGCACGCCGTCACGATATTCGAAATGGTTCACGAGAAACCGGTCGGGCTAGATCAGGGGATCCAGGAAGAACGACTTTTTCGCCTGCGGCTCGGCCGTCTGCCCCGGCGGCATGCCGTCGGGCTGGCCGACCGGTCGCTTTGGCCGGAGGCGGCTCGAGCGGCCCTTTGACGCCACAGGCCGAAAGGCCCAGGGCACCCACAAGCGCACCAGCCACGAGAATTCCCTTGCCGAACCGACTAAAGCCGAGCGCCACGGCGCCCCTCCTATCCGTTTGCGACCGGTCCCACCGACGTTCGCCGCGGCGCATAATAAGCAGATTGTGCGCCTTGTGCACCCGTCATCCTGCTGATTTTGCGCTTTCCCGCTCCAGCCGGGCGATCCACTTGCGCGCCGCCCGCCGTACATTGGCCGGGGCCGTGCCGCCGAAGCTCGTCCGGCTCTTCACCGACTGGGAAACACCGAGCACCGAAAAGACTTCCTGGGTGATCCGCCCGTCCACTGCCTGCATCTCCGCCAGCGGCAGCCGATGGAGAGCAATGCCGCGCTCGGCACGCGATGGCAACGATCCGGCCGGTGATCGAATGCGCCTCGCGAAACGGCAGGCCGAGCACCCTGACCAGCCAGTCGGCGAGATCCGTGGCGGTCGAATAGCCGGAGCCCGCCGCCTTGGCCATGGCTTTGCCGTTCGGCACCATGTCGCGCACCATGCCGGTCATGGCGACAATCGACAGGGACAGGGACTCCAGAGCGTCGAAGTCTGCTCCTTGTCCTCCTGCATGTCCTTGGCATAGGCGAGCGGCAGGCCCTTCATGACGACGAGCAGCGCCGTCAGCGCCCCGACGATGCGCCCCGTCTTGGCGCGCACCAGTTCGGCCGCGTCGGGATTGCGCTTCTGCGGCATGATCGAGGAGCCGGTCGAGAAACGGTCGGACAGCGTCAGATGAAGCCGAAGATCGGCGACGACCACATGACGATCTCCTCGCCGAAGCGCGAGAGATGCACGGCCGTCAGGCTGGCCGCTGCCAGCGCCTCGACGACGAAGTCGCGGTCCGACACCGCGTCGAGCGAATTGGCGGTCGGACCGGAGAAGCCGAGTTCCTCCGCCGTCGCCGCCCTGTCGATGGGGAAGGACGTGCCGGCGAGCGCCGCCGAGCCGAGCGGCGAAAAATTGAGCCGCGCCCGCGCATCGGCGAAGCGGCCGCGATCGCGGCCGAGCATCTCGACATAGGCGAGCAGGTGATGACCGAAGGTCACGGGCTGGGCGGTCTGCAGATGGGTGAAGCCCGGCATGACCATTGCCGCCGTCTCCAGCGCCCGCTCCGCCAGCGCCCGCTGCAGGTCGCGCAGCTCGGCATCGAGCGGAATCGATCGCATCGCGCACCCACAGCCGCAGATCGGTCGCAACCTGATCGTTGCGCGAGCGCGCGGTGTGCAGCCGCCCGGCGGCCGGCCCGATCAGCTCCTTCAATCGCGCCTCGACATGCATGTGGATGTCTTCGAGCTCTCGCGAAAAGGTGAACGCGCCTGCTTCGATTTCTCGCAGGATCGTGTCTAGACCCTCGATGATCTTTTCGGCATCGTCCGCCGCGATGATGCCTTGGCGGGCAAGCATGCGCGCATGCGCCTTCGAACCAGTGATGTCCTGGGCATAGAGCTTGCGGTCGAAATCGATCGACGCGTTGATCTCTTCCATGACAGCGTCGGGGCCTTGCGCGAAGCGCCCTCCCCACATGCGAGATTTCATAAGCCGAACGCTCCGGAGACTGACACCGATGGACGACAAGCGACGCTCGATGATGCCCGCCCTGAAATGGCTCGGGCTCGCCGTTGTCGCGGGCATCGTCGCGGGCGTGGGGGCGGTATATGTCATGGGGTCGTGGTCTGGCAACGCCACCTCCACCGCCGCGGTCAACTGTGCCCCCGCCCTCGCGACAGCCAAGCGCATCGGCGGCCTTGCCACCGGCGATGTCGCCGCCTTCCGTATCGCGACCGAGCCTGACAGCCTCGCCGATCTCGCCTTCAAGGGCCCGGAGGGAGGCGACGTGACGCTCGCCGACTTCTCCGGCAAGACGCTTCTGGTCAATTTCTGGGCCACGTGGTGCGTGCCCTGCCGCACCGAGATGCCCGCGCTCGACCGTCTGCAGGCCCATTCGGGCAGCGACAGGTTCCAGGTCGTCGCCGTCAATATCGACCTGAAGAACCCCGACCGGGCCCGCGCCTTCCTCGACAAGATCGGCGTCAAGGACCTCACCTTCTATTCCGATCCGACCATGCGGGTCTTTTCCAGCCTCAAGAAGCGCGGCCTTGCCATCGGCCTGCCGACCAGCGTCCTCGTCGATACCAAGGGCTGCCGCGTCGGCGTGGTCGAAGGACCGGCGGAGTGGGATTCGGAAGATGCCAAGGCCCTGATCAAGGCTGCGATGGCGACGGGCTGACGCCACCTTGTGCAAATCCGCTGGAGCAATCGCAGGAAAGGCGGGCACCGCTTTTCCGCCCGAAATTGCGGTGAGACCAAAGGGCTGGAGCGGATCAGCGCTGCCATTGAACGATAATCCACCCTGAAGGGTGGGCCGGATTTTCGTCCAGAACGACGCAAGAACCGATCAGCGCAGACCGCTCAGGCGATGCGGACGACCGTTCCCGGCGCGCCTTGCCCGTCCTTGCGACCCGCCCGCCGCACCAGGTTCCGGCCCTGCGCCTTCGCCTGATAGAGCAGTTCGTCGGATTCCCGCAGCAGGCCGTCAAGCGTCGAATTGGGATGCGCGGTGGCAACGCCGGCGCTGACCGTGGCGAAGACCTCCGCCTCCTCGACCACTCGACAGGCGGTGGCGAAGGCATCGCGGATACGGTCGGCGATGACGAAGGCCGCGCTCGCGTCAGCACCAGGCAGGACCATGGCGAACTCCTCGCCGCCGATCCGCCCCAGCCTGTCCGACGTCCGCATCACGCGGGAAGCCGTGGCGGCGAACTCCTTCAGCACCACATCGCCCATGGCATGACCGAAGGTGTCGTTGATCCGCTTGAAATGATCGAGGTCGAAGAGAACCAGCGAAAGCGGCTCATCGCGCTGTTGCGACATGGCAAGCGCCGCCGCCGCGTGGGCCATGAAGGCGCCGCGTGTGGCGACATCGGTAAGGGCGTCGATGGTCGCGGCCTTGCGCTGCTGAAGCTCTGTCCGCTCCCGGCCGAGCAGGATGACGAGTGCGGCACCGCCGACCGTCAGCAGGAACGCCTCGAAGTAGACAAGCCCGAACCAGTCGTTCATTGGCGGCGGCTTCAGCGCCGAGAGATCGCCGAAATAGGCTTCGACCGCGCCGATCGCGCTTACCGTGCCGTCGATCAGCAGAATGCCGATCAGCGGCCAGCGGGCCGCGAGCCGCTCGGCCCGGCCGCGCCACAATTCGACGGCGGCCGCGAAGCTGTAGATGGAGCTGAGGCCGAACGCGAGGGCCATCTGCAATGTCGGAGAATCGACGAAATGCGGCAACGGCAGGACAAGGAGCCACAATGCCGCGCCTGCAAGGACAAGGACCGGTGGAACGCTCTGGCGGTCGCAACGGCGCGCGGCGGCCCAGTAGCAGCCGCCGGCCAGCCCCAGCAACACCGCCACCAGAATGCGTGGACCGAGATCGGGCAGGCCGTGCCCGACGGCGACGATGGCGGTCGTGGCGGCCACGCAAAGGTTGGCCACGCCCCACCAGACCGTTCCCGGTGCATCGCGATTATAGGCTGCCACAAAGAACAGAAGGGCGCTGCTGAGGGCTGTAACGAAGGCGTCGGCGACAAGCAGAGTGGAGGTATCAAGGTTCATGGCGTCACATTTTCTTCGCCACGCAACGGCCACCGATCGGCGACAGCCATGCATTCACGTGCCCTGCTCCGGTTTCTACCGGAGAGGCGTTCAATATGCGTTGCCGGACCTCCTCCGTTCTTGGCGCATTGCAGTGAGGGTTAACTAGGCATTCACAGGCCATGCGTCCGCATCCGGTCGCGCTCGGAACGCGAGCGGCCGCGTTGCTGCCTGGATCAGGCGACCTTGATGACGGTGCCGTTCACCGGCGCCGGCGCCTCGCTGGTCGTGGTGACGAGCGCGGGCTTGCGCCGTTCGCGCGTCTCGACCCGGTTGCGGCCATCGGATTTCGCCTGATAGAGGGCGCTGTCGGCCGAGGCGATGAGCCCGTCCAGAGTCGAACGCGGATGAGCCGTGGCAACACCGGCACTGACCGTGGCATTCAGGTTGCAACTGGCGATTTCGGCGCACCCCGCCGTATAGGCGAGGCGAATGCGCTCGGCCACGACATAGGCGGCGCCGATCGAGGAGCCCGGCAGGACGACGGCGAACTCCTCGCCCCCCAGCCGGCCGGTCAGATCGGTCGAGCGCAGCACTTGGCGTACGACCGAGCCGAATTCCCTCAGTGCCTTGTCGCCGACTGCGTGGCCGTAGGTGTCGTTGATGTTCTTGAAGCTGTCGAGGTCGAAGAGAACCAGTGACAGCGGCGCATCCGTGCGCAGTGACTGCTCAAGCAGCGCTTCGGCGCTCTCAAGGAACGCGCGACGCGTTGCCACGCCGGTCAGGGCATCGACGGACGCGGCGACCTTGTGGCGCAGCACACCGCGCTCATGAGCCATGGCCACCGTGAAAATTGCCGTGCCGACCACGAAGACCAGCGTCTCGAAATAGATCAAACCCAGCCAGCTATCGACCGCCGGCCCGCCGCTCACCGGCAGATTGCCGCCGACCGCCGCCACGGCACCGACGGTGAAGAACAGACCGTGCAGCACCAGAAGCACGATCAGCGGCCAACGCGACTGGAGCCGCTCGTCGCGGCCGCGCCAGAACTCGAAGGCCGCCGCGTAGAGATAGATGGCCATCACCGCCAGGTTGAGCCCCATCTGCGCGGGTCCCGAAAGGCGGATGACCGGCAGCGCGAAGGCGAACAGCCAAATCAGCGCGCCCGCGGCGATCACGAAGGGCTCCGGTTTGACATTGTTGCAGCTGCGCGCCGCCGCCCAGATCAGGGCCGGGCTGATATTGAGAAACATGATCGCCAGGATCACCGAGGGAACGCCGAAGGCGAGCGAAGGCGAAGCGAGAAGCGGCACCCCGGTCGCCAGGACGAGATTTCCCGATGCCCACCACAGGGCGCCCCGCGCATCCCGGTTCTGCAACCAGATGAACAGAAGAAACACACCGCTCGTTGCGGCGACGAAACTTCCTGCAACCATCAAGGTTGGAAGATCAAGCTGCATTTCTTCAGTCCCCTCGGCCGATCAACCGGCCGCTACCGTTCTCTTCAGGCCCCGATGCCAGATTTGACAGGTAGAAATGCTAGCGCACTCATTTTGATTTGAAGTTAGTTGGCTGAAGCGAATTGCCCTGTGGGCTTTAGCCAGGGATTAACTGTCTTCGCGGCACGCAAGGACATCAGCCGACCCGCGTGACCGCGAGCACGGAATGGTCGAGGGATCAGATAGGGATTGATTGAAGATAAGGGCCAGGCACCCGGCGAAGCGTCAGCGCGTCGGCACCGGCTTGTCGCCGCGATAGTCGTAGAAGCCGCGGCCGCTCTTGCGTCCGAGCCAGCCGGCCTCGACGTATTTCACCAGAAGCGGACAGGGCCGGTACTTGGAATCGGCGAGACCATCGTGAAGCACCTGCATGATCGACAGGCAGGTATCGAGACCGATGAAATCCGCAAGCTGCAGCGGGCCCATTGGATGATGCGCGCCAAGCCGCATGGCCGTGTCGATCGCTTCGACCGAACCGACCCCCTCATAGAGGGTATAGATCGCCTCGTTGATCATCGGCAGCAGGATGCGATTGACGATGAAGGCCGGGAAATCCTCGGCGACCGTCACCGTCTTGCCGAGCTTGGTGACGAATTCGTGTGCCGCCTCGAAGGTCTCGCTGTCGGTGGCGATGCCGCGGATCAGTTCGACAAGCTCCATGACCGGCACAGGATTCATGAAATGGATGCCGATGAAGCGTTCCGGGCGGTCGGTCGCGGCCGCCAGCCGGGTGATGGAGATCGACGAGGTGTTGGTCGCGACGATCGCGGTCGGTTTCAACACCGGGCAGATGCCGGCGAAAATCTCGCGTTTGACCGCTTCGTTCTCGGTCGCCAATTCAACGACGATGTCGACATCGGAGAGCGCCTCGCGATCCGCCGAACCCGTGATGCGATCGAGCGCCGCCTTGCGTTCGTCCTCGCTGATGCGGCCGGAGGTGATCTGTCGCGCCATGTTGCCGTTGATGGTGGCAAGGCTCGACTTGACCCGCTCGTCGGCGACGTCGCTCAGCACCACATCGAAGCCCGCCAGGGCACAGACGTGAGCAATTCCGCTGCCCATCTGGCCAACGCCTACGACACCGACTTTCGAAATTGTGACCGTCATGCCTGTAGCTCCGCCCCCTTGCCCCGCAGGCAAGGCAGTCCAGCATCGAACAGCGAAATGTCAAGTGCTGCAATGCAAAATGCGCGTCGTGTCACAGGGCTTTTTCGAGCTCCGGCAAGATTTCGAAAATGTCGCCGACCAGGCCGTAATCGGCGATCTGGAAGATCGGCGCGTCGGCATCCTTGTTGATAGCGACGATGACGCGCAATTCTTTCATGCCGGCGAGGTGCTGGATCGCGCCCGAAATGCCGCAGGCGATATAGAGATCCGGCGCCACCACTTTGCCGGTCTGGCCGACCTGCAGATCGTTCGGCGCGTAGCCGGCATCGACCGCGGCGCGACTGGCCCCGATCGCCGCCTTGAGCTTGTCGGCGACCGGCTCCAGCAGCTTCCGGAAATTCTCCTCCGACTGCAGCGCCCGGCCGCCCGAAATGACGATGCGCGCGCTGGTCAGTTCCGGGCGCTCCGATTTCGACAATTCCGCCCCGACAAAGGTCGACCCGCCCTCCGGCGCATTGGTGGCGATGCTCTCGATCGGCGCCGCGCCGCCGGTCCCGGCCGGCTTGAAGGCCGCCGTGCGCACGGTTATGACCTTCTTCGCCTCGCCCGACTGCACGGTCTGGATCGCATTGCCGGCATAGATCGGGCGCTCGAACGTGTCCGGCGCCACCACGCGCGTGATGTCGGAGATCTGCATCACGTCGAGCAGCGCCGCCACCCGTGGCATGGCGTTCTTGCCGAAGGTCGTCGCCGGCGCGACCAGCGCGTCGTAACCGCCGGCCAGCGACACGACCAGCGCGCCCAGCGGCTCGGCAAGCTGATGGGCGAGGCTGTCGCTCTCCGCGTGCAGGACTTTGGCGACACCTTCCAGCCCCGCCGCTGCCTGCGCCGCCGGCGCGCAATCCTTGCCGGCAACCAGCACATGGACGTCGCCGCCAAGCGCCAGCGCCGCGGTCAATGCGCGCGCCGTCGTCTCCTTGAGCGACTGGTTATCGTGCTCGGCGATGAGGAGCGTGGTCATGACAGCACCCCCGCCTCGTTCCTGAGCTTGTCGATCAGCTCGGCCACGGAGCCGACCTTCCCGCCACCCTTGCGCGCCGGCGGCTCGACCGTCTTCACCACCTTCAGACGCGGCGTCACGTCGATGCCCATATCCGCGGCCGTCTTCTCGTCGATCGGCTTCTTTTTCGCCTTCATGATGTTGGGCAGCGAGGCGTAGCGCGGCTCGTTGAGACGCAGATCTGTGGTCACCACCGCCGGCAGCTTCAGGCGCACCGTCTCGTGGCCGCCATCGATCTCGCGCGTCACCGAAATCTCCTCGCCCTCGATCGCGACCTTTGAGGCGAAGGTCCCCTGCGGCCAGCCGAGCAGAGCGGCGAGCATCTGGCCGGTCTGGTTGCAATCGTCGTCGATCGCCTGCTTGCCGAGAATGACGAGGCCCGGCGCTTCCTCGGCGACAATCGCCTTCAGCACCTTGGCGACGCCGAGCGGCTCGATCGCCGCGTCGGTCCTGACCAGGATGCCGCGATCGGCGCCCATCGCGAGGCCCGAGCGGATCGTCTCGGCCGCCTGTGCCGGGCCGATCGAGACCACCACGACTTCGTCGGCTTTCCCGGCCTCTTTCAACCGCAGCGCCTCTTCGACGGCGATCTCGTCGAAGGGGTTCATGGACATCTTCACATTGGCCAGGTCGATCCCCGATCCGTCGGGCTTGACGCGCACTTTGACGTTGAAATCGACCACCCGTTTGACGGGCACAAGAATCTTCATTCGACGGACACCTTGCGAGGCTTCTTGGCGGCGCGGCGGACCGTATCGACCCCCTTATGTGCCGTCAACTTTGCGCCCGGCAATGACGATCGGCACCGCCGGTTCGCGTGCAAACAGCCGCACGCCCTTGCGCCGCAGGATCGGAACGAGCGCCGCGCCGGCCAGCGCGCCGCCGATATGCGTCCACCATGCGACCGGCGCCTCGGGTCGCTGATCGCGCCGACGACCTGGAAAAGCAGCCAGAACCCGAGAATCCAGAGCGCACTGATCCGCAAGGGGATGCGCGCGAAGGCGAGGATCCAGACCTTGGCGTAGGGGTGGAGGATCAGATAGGCGGCGACGATCCCCGCGATCGCGCCGGATGCGCCGATTACCGGCGATTCCGAGGCCGGATCGGACAGCACATAGGCATAGCCGCCGGCCACCGCGCACAGCAGATAGAACAGGATGAAGCGCACATGGCCGAGCGAATCCTCGACGTTGTCTGCGAACACCCACACGAAGATCATGTTGCCGGCCAGGTGCCAGAAATCGGCATGCAGGAAGGCATAGGTGAGAAGCGTCAGCCGGTCCGAAATATGCGCAAGCTGATGGGGGCGCACGACGAGGTCGGTAAAGGCCGCCGGGATCAGCCCGTAGGAGATGACCGAGGCGTGGCCGACCTCGCCCGTCCCGCCGGCCTCGGCGAACAGGAAGATCAACGTGTTGAGAAGGATGATGCCCCAGGAGACATAGGGCCAGCGGATGAAGCGCAGGCGGTTGGTATCGTGGATCGGGATGAAGCTCATCCGACCGTCCCGCTCACCGGTTCTCCCCGGGGACCCACAACACGTCCGCCGCGCCGCGATCATTGGCGTGGCGCGCGGCGACGAAGAAGAAATCCGACAGGCGGTTGACGAAGCGCAGCGCCTCGGCGTTGACCGGCTCGACAGCGGCAAGCCCGACCATCTCGCGCTCGGCCCGCCGGGCGACCGTACGGCACAGATGCAGGACGCTGGCGAGCCGGCTGCCACCCGGCAGCACGAAGGAGGTCAGCGGCGCCAGGGCGGCGTTGAGGTCGTCGGTCTCGGCCTCGAGCCGCGCGACATGCCCGGGGCCGATCCTCAGCCGCTGGCGCGCGCCGCCCGTTTCCGGCGCGGCAAGGTCGGCGCCGAGATCGAAGAGGTCGTTCTGGATGCGCGCCAGCATCGCGTCGAGAACCGTGTCCGCGCCCGTCTCGAGCCGCGTCAGGCCGACATGGGCATTGAGCTCGTCCACCGTGCCGATCGCGGCGAAACGCGGATCGGCCTTCGATCGCCGTTCGCCGGTTGCCAGCGCGCTGGTGCCGCCGTCGCCGGTGCGCGTGGTGATCTTGTTGAGGACGACCACGGCTTGCCTCAATGCGACGAGAAATAGAGGCTGCTCATGATCACGATGATCGCGACGAACTGGGCGATGACGCGCAGGCGCATGAGCCGTTGAGAGGTACTGCCCGAGCCGCCGCGCATCATGTTGATCAGGCCGAGGCCGAGGATGACGACCACGATGCCGAGGGCAAACGGGGTCAAATGTTGAAGGAAGCTCTCCATCGGTTCTTTCCATAGGGCTCGGCAGTCAGGGTCCCCCTCATATAGACACAATCGGCCCGCCCGGCCATCGCGGCGTCCGGCCGCGTCCCTTGCCGTTTTCGCGTCGAACGCGCAAAGTTGCGCCCAATGACAGTAGAGGGCGGATAATGCGGGGGCTTTCCGGCAAACGGGTGCTGATCACGGGCGCGACCACCGGCATCGGACGCGCCACGGCCATGCGCTTCGCCCAGGAGGGCGCCAGCGTCGCGGTCAATTTCATCGGCGATGCCGAGCCGGCCGAGGCCCTGATCGAGGAGCTCGAATTCGCCTGCCCCGACGGCGAGCATCTGCTGGCACCGGCCGACATCGCCGATGAGGACGCCGTCGATTCGCTCTTTGCCGGTGTCGTCCAGGCCTATGACGGCCTCGACGTGCTGGTGAACAATGCCGGCATCAAGGTCGAGGACCAGCCGCACGAGGCCAAGATCGAGGACTACGACCGGGTTATGTCGGTCAATCTGCGTGGCGCCTTTCTCTGTGCCCAGGCCGCCGTGCAGCATTTCCTTGACGCCGGCCATCCGGGCGTCGTCGTCACCACCTCCTCGGTGCAGCAGGCCTTCCCGGTCGATCCAGCGATCGCCTATGTCATGTCCAAGGCGGGCATCGCCGGCATGACCAAATCGCTGGCGCTGCGCTATGCGGCGAACGGCATACGCGTCAACGCTGTCGGCCCCGGCGCCATCCGCACGCCGATGAACGCCATCCTCGACACCGACGCCGAGGCGCTCGATTCGATCCTCGACATGATCCCTTCCGGCCGCCTCGGCGAGCCGGAAGAGATCGCCGCCGTCATCGCCTTCCTCGCCTCGGACGATGCCTCCTACATCACCGGCCAGACGATCTTCGCCGATGGCGGCATGATGATCGGCCGGATGAGTTAGGCCGCCTTCGCTGCGAAGAACTTGCACCAGCCGACCGGACTTATGACGCCCTCCACCAGCTCGCATTTGGTCGGCGGCTTGAAGTGCTGGCAATGAGAGCAGCGCTGGCCGTTATGCGGCATCCCCTGATAATGCGCCTTTGCCTTGCTCACTTTCGCGGCTTCCGCGTCCATCGTCGTGGCAAGGATTGCGGCGAGGCCTGAAAGACCGGCCAGCATGAACCGGCGTCGCGAAGGCAAGGGACGCCTCGGGCTCTGGATCTGTTTCATGCGAATTCTCCTCGAGCTGTCGCCCGGCCCGCATGTCGCCCTTGATGTTCGGCAATCCTGACGAAACGAACGTCTGGGCTCGCGCCGCCGCGTCAGGAAAGCGGCGTGTGTTCCCCACCCTCCGCGCCGATGTGACGAGAGCAAGGCAAAGCGGCCGATGATCGCGTGGCAAACCCACACGGTCTCACTGCTTGAGCAGGATCCAGTCGAGCACCCGTGTCGGCAGCAGCCGCTTCATCAGGGCGGCGGCATGGGTCGGCAGGGTGACGCGGTAGCGGGCGCGCGGGTGCGGGCTTTCGAGCGCCAGCACGAGCTTGGCGACAACCGCCTCCGGCGGCTGGCGGAAGCGTGATCCGGGCCCACCCTTGTCCAGCGTGGCGAGTTCCCGCTGATAGTCGGCATGGTGGACCGAACCTTCGACGTCGATCGAGCCGTGGATGCGCGTCACCGCATTGTCGATGAAGCGCGTCTTGATCGGCCCCGGCTCGATCAGAACCACATGGATGCCGCTACCCGCGAGATCGAGGCGCAGCGAATCCGTCAGGCCCTCGATGGCGAATTTCGCCCCGACATAGGCGCCACGGAATCGCCCGGCGACGAAGCCGAGCACCGAGGAGCAATTGACAATGCGGCCCGAACCCTGGCGCCGCATCACCGGAATCACCTGGCGGGTCAACTCGTGCCAGCCGAAGACACCGGCCTCGAACTGCGCCCGCAGCATGTCGGTGGTGACATCCTCGAGCGCCCCCGGCTGGCTGAAGGAGCCGTTGTTGTAAAGCGCGTCGAGCCGCCCGCCGGTCTTCTCCAGCACCAGCGCGACCGCCTCGGTGATCGAATCCGTGTCCATGTAGTCGAGACGGACAGTCTCCAGCCCTTCCGATGCCAGCCGGTCGCAATCGGCCTGCTTGCGGCAGGAGGCGAAGACCCGCCAGCCACGCTTCTTCAGCCCATGCGCCGCGCAATAGCCGATGCCGGAAGAGCAGCCGGTGATGAGGATGGTCCGTTCCATGGGTCACGAGCAGACCGTGAAGCGCCCGGCGGCGCAAGCCTCGTCTTGCCTCGGCTCTTGCCCTCACCGGCCCGGCGCCCCATCCTTGCCGTCAGATGGATGGGAGGACGCGCATGCCTTCTGACACGCCGGCGAAATGGACGCCCATGGCAAGCGCCCCGCGCGACGGCAGCTTGGTGCTCGTCCGGGTACGGGCGAGTGAACAGGGTCCGGCCGAGCTCGACGCCGTGCGCTGGGCGAGGTCGGCGCTTTCCGGCGAGGAATCCTGGGTCGCGACCGATTCCGACCCGCAGGCGCGTGTCGCCTATGGAGAGGGCGAGCTCGAAGGCTGGATGCCGCTTCCCACCCAGTTGCCGCCGCTCCGCTCCGAGCGCATCGCGGCGCGGTTGGCATCGACGACAGAAGACGAGATCGACGGCGCCGGCATCTGACCGACGCGGCGTCGCCTCACAGGAACTCGGCCCTGAGGTCGAGCGTGCCACGCACGCCGATATCGTCGAAATGCGCGTCGAGCCATTCCTTGCCCGCCTTGCGGCCGGCGGCGTGAAGCTCCTGAAAGAAGTGCCAGCTCGTATCGAGCTTGGACGCGGCGTTGTATTTTGAGAGTGCGGCCGTGGCGTCGATGCGGTGGACCCGGTTGCGCCGGTACTGCTTGGGGTCGAGCCGTTCCTCGTCGAGCAGCCGGTTGACGAAGTCCATCGCCCGGAACTCGCGCAGCAGCGAGGCGTTGAAGGTGACCTCGCTCACGCGCTCGGTAATTTCCTCAGCGGTACGGGGGATTTCCTCGCGCCTGATCGGGTTGACCTGAACGACCAGGATGTCGCCGGTCTCGGTCTCCTCGAAGAACGGCCATAGCGCCGGATTGCCCGCATAGCCGCCGTCCCAATAGGCCTCATCGCCGATCTCGACCGCCTGGAAGAGGTAGGGCAGGCAGGCAGAGGCCATCACCGCGTCGGCGGTGATTTCCTTGCCCGAGAAGACCTTGATCTTGCCGGTGCGCACATTGGTCGCCGACAGGAAGAGCTTCAACCCGTCATTGGCGTGCACGCGCTCGAAATCGATCAGATGGGCGACGAGGTCGCGCAGCGGATTGATGTTGAGCGGATTGGTCCGGTAGGGCGAGACGAGGCTGGCGAATTGCTCCATGAAATCGAAGGGCGAGAAGCCCTGCAGGTGCCAGAATCCGAGCATCTGCTGGACGATCTCGCCGGCCGCGCTCGAGCCGGCGCCCTCGCGGCTGACGCGCCGCCAAAAGGCGCCGAGCCGGTGACGAGCGCCCTCGGCGCCGTCGCGCATCAGCCCGTCGGCGAGCACCACTGCGTTCATCGCCCCGGCACTGGTGCCCGAGATCGCCTCGATGTCGAGCCGCTCGTCCTCGAGTAGAACGTCGAGCACACCCCAGGTGAAGGCACCGTGCGATCCCCCGCCCTGAAGAGCGAGGTTGACCGTCTTGGACTTCGACTCGGGCGGCGCCTTCTCTCCGCGAACCCGCGCAGCGACCGCGCGCAGCCCCTGTTGGCTGCGCTTCGTCTTGCCGTCTTCAGTCTTGTCTCGGGAGGCTTTGGTCATGAATTTTCCCCTGTGGAAACAACAGCTTCCTCCCACGGAACAATTGTCAGGCGCGGATAGAGCGCCTTCCTTTCGGCTGATTTGAGGCGATAGCGTGTCGCCGGACCGATTGCCGCAGGGTTGGGGCGGAAGACGAAGCCGAAGAGGTCGTCGAAGCCCCGCGGCGCGTAGACATCGAACGCGCTGCCGCCTGTCGGGTGGATGCCGAACATGGTCGGGGTCTCCAGGAAAACGTCGACCCCGTGCCGCGCCGAGGTCAGGCGCGGATAGCCGCTGGTGCCGTTGCGCTCGTCGAACCAGAGATGCACCCGCGCCTGATTGCGCAATTCGATTTCCGCCGCGACGTCGGCGAAGGCCTCTGCCGCCCGCCGGATCACCCGGTCCTCCGCCTCCCAGGAGGCATCCGGGTCGAAGAAGAAGACGTCGTAGTCGCGGATCCCGTCCTGCGGGTCGCGCCCCTCGATGATGTTCCACACCGTCTGGGTAATGGCGCTGGCGACGATCCAGCAATCCGGCACATGAAGCGCCGGCAGCCGCTCGATCAGCGTCGCGATCACCGGATTGGCGACGACCAGCCGGCGGAAACGGGCCTCCGCCTCACTCATCGCCGCGCCTCCCATTCGGCGATCAGCTTCCTGGTGGCGATCGCCCTGAACCGGCGTTCGAGCAGGCCGCGCACGAGCTTCGGCGTCGCCGCGCCAAGGCGCACCAGCACCGCCGGATAGTCGCGATAGTGATCGGTGATGTGGAAGATCCGCGGATCGCTCTCGATCAGGCTGTCGCGCTCATCGAGCAATTCGACGCGCAGGACCAGCAAATCGACCTCAGGCCTGACCCAGGTGAAGAACGTCCGGCCGATCCGGTAGCCCGGCTCGCCTCCATAGCTGCGGTGCTCGCTGGCGCCGGGAAAGGCGAGCACGATTATCCTGATCTCATCGCGGCTGACGGGCATGTGGGCGTCCTTACGTCCTGACGGCCCCGCCCGCCGAAGGCGCACTGGACGCGCATTCGAATCGAGCAGGGTTCGCCCGACCATGCCAAGCGGCAGGGAGCACCTTCAACCCTTGGGCGCGAGCCGCCGCCAACCCTGCTGACAGAACCCGTCAGCACCCGAGGCGGCGGCCCCGATGAAACCCGCCGCTCAGGCCGCCGGCAGATGCGCCGCCAGCCAGCCCCTGATATCGGCCATCACCTCTTCTCTGCCGAGGTCGCGCAGAAGGTCGTGATAATGGCCCTCATAGAGCTTCAGCGTCTTGTCGCTGGAGCCGGCCGTTTCGTAGAAGAACTGGCTGCCGCTCGGCCTGGTCGCCTTGTCCGCCGTCCCGTGCAGGATGAGCAGCGGCAGTGTGATCAGCGGAAACTCCTTCTTCAGCCGGTCGTCCGCCCGCGCCAGTTCGGCGACGGTCTGCGTCGGCTGGGTCTCGTGGGCAATCAGCGGGTCGGCATTCATCTCGGCGACGATCGCCGGATCGCGGGAAAAATCCTCATTCTTCAGGTGCAGCACATGGGCATGCGGCGCCAGATGGCTCAGTCCCTTGAGCGCAGCGATCGCGAAATCCGGCGCGGGAACCTGGTAGGCGAAGCTCTCGCAGATGAGGCCATCGAATTCCTCCTGATTCTCAAGCGTATAGATGCAGGCGACCACGCCACCGGCGCTGTGGCCGAGCAGGAACACCGGCAGATCCGGCTCGCGCGACTTCGCCAGGGCGACGACCATCGCGACATCGCTGACATAGTCCGCCAGGGCACTGACATAGTAGCGCTCGCCGTCCGATTTGCCGCGTCCGCGCAGGTCGAGCGCATAGACCGCCAGACCATCACCGACGAACTGCTCGGCCGCCCAGACATACTGGCCGCTATGGGCATTGAAGCCGTGGACGATGACGACGACACCACGCGTCGTCCCCGCCGGCCTCCAGGAGCGGAGAAAAATCTTCAATCCGCCGACGCCCTCGATCTGCTCTTCATGCACGGCACTTCCGACTTTCTGATCCATCGCCCTTCTCCGTCCTGGTTGCGAATACGCCACGCAAGGGGGCAAGAGGCGCGTCGCGGGAAGCAACGCGTCCTTTGCCGGCCATCAAGTCCAGAAACAGAGCCGCGCCCTTTGAAAAGAAGGCGGCCCGTCACGCTTTTCAGAGAGAAACCCACCAGCGTCGACGGACGCCGCAGGGCAAGCCACAACTCATCATAGCACCACCCGACGACGCCAGCACGGACGATCGACGAGCGGCCGTGCGCGAATTTTGGCCAGATCGCGATGACGGCTGGGTGACGCGATCAGGAAATCGGCACGGGTCGCGGGCTTTCGTCTGACAGCCAACTGACAGCTTGCCCGTGACAGACATCAGGCCGAGCCAATCGTTCGAATTCGGACAGATCGATCCGGGGACAAGCAGGCGAATGAAGAAGCACCAGAGGCACGGAATCCGCCCCGCCGGTCCCATCCATCACTCGATCCGACGCGCCGCCTGCGTTCTGGCGGCATTGGTCCTGCTTCCGGCCGCCTTCACGGTGATTGCTGCGGCGAAGACTCCTGCCACCTCCGCGCTCGCCGGACCGGCCGCCCACGCCACGCGGCACGCGAAACCGGTCTTGCGTCCCGCCCGCCGGTCGCCACCGGTTGCCACTGCCGTGCCCGGCGATCCCGCTGCGCTCGGCGGCTACAATGTCCTCATCGCCGATCGCGGCAACAATCGCCTTCTGATCATCAGCCCTGACAAGACGATCCTGTGGGAATACGATTTCGCCGGCCTGCCGCGCAGCACTGGTGCGGACGATGCCTTCTTCGCCGACAACGGCAAGAGTGTCATCGTCAGCCTCGAGCATCAGCAGGTTGTCCAGATCATCGACATCGCCACCAAGAAGGTCACCTGGCAATACGGCACCTTCGGCAAGCGCGGCGCCCATAACGGCAGGCTCAACTTTCCCGACGATGCCTATCGTCTCGCCTCGGGCGACGTCATGGTCGCCGACATTCGCAATTGCCGCATCCTGGAGATCGCGCCCGGCGGCGGGATCGTCAGGCAGGCCGGTGTTACCGATCGCTGCGGCAGCACGCCGACCCTCTTTGCTTCGCCCAATGGCGACACGCCCTTGCCCGACGGCCACGTGCTGGTCAGCACCATCCGCGATCATTCGCTGATCGAGCTCGACGCCGATTGGCGGCAGGTCCTGAAGATCAAGCTGCCGCTTCGCTATCCCTCCGATCCGCAGCTCACCAAGGCCGGCAACTTCCTCGTCAGCAGCTACACCCATCCCGGCAAGATCATCGAAATCGCCCGGGACGGAAAAGTCGTCTGGGACTACAGGGCCACCGGCGAAGGCGGGCTCAACCGTCCGTCCCTCGCGATCGAGCTCCCCAACGGCAACATCTTGGCCAATGACGACCTCAATCACCGCGTCATCGTCGTCGACAAGGCGAGCAAGAAGATTCTCTGGCAATACGGCGTGACCGGTCGGCGCGGATTGAATCCCGGCTACCTCGCGATCCCCGACGGGCTCGATATCATCAAGGCGAAATGACATGGCCACTTCTCGACACCCCGCTCTCGTTGCCGCCGCAATCGCGATCGGCCTCTGCATGGCGGGCCATGCCGACGCCGCACCGACGATCCGGTCGGTCGGATCGGTCACCCGGCACGCGGCGAAGTTCACCAACCACCATGTCATTCTGCGCGGCTATGTCATCGCCCGCAGGACCGGCTACATCCTCTTCTCCGACGAGCCGCGCGGACGGATCACGCGCTACGACCTGCCGGTCGTCGGCGCCGGGCTCGACAACCTCAAGGCCCAGCAGCGCTATGTCATCGAGGGGCGGTTCCTCGATCACGGCCTCAAGGCCAGCAATGCCAATCCCGACCACCTCCAGCTCACCACGCCGCCGCGCCGGATGACACCGTAGCCAGGCGCCGACGACTGCGCCGGTCGGGGCCAATACGCATCATGCCCGGGACCGGCCCGGGCATGAGGAATGTGGTGTTGCTCTGAGACGCCAGCGAATGGCCGGCGCCGCGTTTACGCCGCGACCCAGCCGCCGTCCATCGACAGCATGGCACCGTTGATCGACTTGGCGCCGTCCGAGCACAGATAGACGGCGAGCGAGGCGACCTCTTCGACGGTGACGAATTCCTTGGTCGGCTGGGCGGCGAGGATGACGTCCTCCTTCACCTCCTTCTCGGAGATGCCGCGCGCCTTGGCGGTATCGGGGATCTGCTTTTCGACCAGCGGCGTCCACACATAGCCGGGGCAGATGGCGTTGGCGGTGATGCCGTGGCGGGCGACCTCGAGCGCCACCACCTTGGTCAGCCCGGCGACGCCGTGCTTGGCGGCGACATAGGCGACCTTGTCGGGCGAGGCGACGAGGGCGTGGGCGGAGGCGGTCTGGATGATGCGGCCCCAGCCCTTGTCGCGCATCTTGGGCAGGGCGGCCCGGATGGTGTGGAAGGACGAGGACAGGTTGATCGCGATGATCGCGTTCCACTTGTCGATCGGGAACTCCTCGATCGGCGCCACGTGCTGGATGCCGGCATTGTTGCACAGCACGTCGATCGCCCCGAATTCCTTCTCGGCATCGGCGATCATCGCCGCGATCTCGTCCGGCTTGGTCATGTCGGCGGGCGAGTAGCGCACCTCGACCTTGGCCTTCTTGGCGAGGTCGGCCCGCATCGTCTCGATTTCCTTGGCATCGCCAAAGCCGTTGAGGACGACATTGGCGCCCTGGTGGGCCATGGCGGTGGCAAGCGCCAGGCCGATGCCGGAGGTCGAGCCGGTGACGAGCGCTGTCTTGTTCTTGAGCATGAAAAGTCTCCTTGAAAGGTCGCCCTGGCCCACCCGGCCTGCAAAATACGCAATGCATCCCTATATATTGCGTTGCAACATCAATAACAGCCCGCTCCTCGCCGAGGTTCCATGCATCCCGCTGGAGTGGTAGAACAAATCTCCCACGGGAAGGATGGATATGGCCCAGATCAGCGCCGTGCTGGAGCATCGCGAGCACGACCATGGGCGCTGCGCCGCCGATGCGCTGGAGCATGCGCGCCGATCTGCGCGCGCCAGGGCCTGCGCTTCACCGACCAGCGCCGCCGGGTGCTGGAAGCCCTGCTCGCCAGCCACGTGCCGGCCTCCGCCTATGACGTGATCGAGCGCCTGGACGACGACGGCAAGCGCCCGGCGCCGATCTCGGTCTATCGCGCCCTCGACTTCCTGGTGGCGAACAATTTCGCCCACCGCATCGAATCGAAGAACGCCTATGTCGCCTGCGACCGCGGCGAGGACTGCACGCCGGACGCGACGCTGTTTCTGATCTGCGACAATTGCGGCGCCGCCGGCGAGGCGCCCTCCGAAGCCCTCGGCCGCCTGGTCGCCGACGAGACCCGCGCCCGCAATTTCCTCCCCCGCCTGCGCGTCCTCGAAATCCGCGGCCTCTGCGCCCGCTGCCGGGCAGCGTGAGGCCCGATCGAGCAGGGCGAGTGAGCTCCGTCCCTCACCGGGAAGCAAATCAAGAGGCTGAGGAGCGGCAACGCCGCGACCGGGAATAGAAACAAGAGGCGTGGAGTGCCGAAGGCACGACAGGGAAGCAAATCAAGAGGCGAGGACGGCCGTAGGCCGGACAGGGAACTAAATAATGACTGATCCTATCTCTCCGCCCCCCTGCCCCGCCATGCGACCCGTGCCGTGATGGTTGGCGACGTCGCCGTTGGCGGCGATGCGCCGGTCGTCGTCCAGTCGATGACCAACACCGACACCGCCGATATCGCCGCGACCGTCGAACAGGTGGCGGCGCTCGCCCGCGCCGGCTCGGAGCTGGTGCAGGATCACCGTCGACCGCGACGAGGCCGCCGCCGCCGTCCCCCATATCCGCGACGGCCTGGCGAAGCGCGGCGTCCCCGTGCCGCTGATCGGCGACTTTCACTATATCGGCCACAAGCTCCTGACCGACCATCCGGCCGCGGCCGAGGCGCTCGACAAGTACCGCATCAATCCCGGCAATGTCGGCTTCGGCGAGAAGAAGGACCGCCAGTTCGCCACCCTCATCGAGCTGGCGATCAAGCATGACAAGCCGGTCCGGATCGGCGTCAACTGGGGCTCGCTCGACCAGGCGCTGCTGACCCGCCTGATGGACGAGAACGCCAAGAGCGCGACCCCGCGCCCGGCCCGCGCCGTCATGCATGAGGCGATCGTCCAGTCGGCGCTGCTCTCGGCCGCCCGCGCCGAGGAACTCGGCCTGCCGCGCGAAAAGATCATCCTCTCGGCCAAGGTCTCCCAGGTCCAGGACCTCGTCGCCGTCTATACCGAGCTTGCCCGCCGCTCCGACCCATGCCCTCCATCTCGGCCTGACCGAGGCCGGCATGGGCTCCAAGGGCATCGTCGCCTCGAGCGCCGCCATGGGCCTCCTCCTGCAACAGGGCATCGGCGACACGATCCGCGTCTCGCTGACGCCGGAGCCCGGCGGCGACCGCACCAGGGAAGTCGTCGTCGCCCAGGAACTCCTGCAGACCATGGGCTTCCGCACCTTCATGCCCGTCGTCGCCGCCTGCCCGGGCTGCGGGCGCACCACCTCCACCGTCTTCCAGGAGCTGGCCAAGCGCATCGAGGCGGATCTGCGCGCTGCGATGCCGGTCTGGCGCGAACATTATCCCGGCGTCGAGGCCCTCCAGGTCGCGGTCATGGGGTGTATCGTCAACGGACCGGGCGAATCGAAACATGCCGACATCGGCATCTCGCTGCCCGGCACCGGCGAGCAGCCCGCCGCCCCGGTCTTCATCGACGGCAGGAAGGCCGCGACCCTGCGCGGTCCCTCCATCGCCGACGATTTCCGCAAGATGGTGGCGGACTATGTCGAGACCCGCTACGGGCGGGGCGCGGCGGCGGGAGAGACGACCGAGCGGCCCGGCGCGCCGGGCGAAGCGACAAGCGCGGGAAACGCAGGCGAAGGGCCGGACACCGGCCAGACGGCCGCCGCCGATGCGGCGGAATAGCCACGCGCCTCGCGGCGCACCAAGGAGACGATAGGCCCATGAGCAAGAGAACAGTTGCCGAGGCGTCGTTCGCCAAGGCGCAGAAGCGCGCGCGCGAGGCGGCCCAGGCGATGACCGAGGCCGAGACCGAATCCAAGCGCGTCAACGACAACACCGCGCGCCTGCGCGCCCTGCGGCTGGCCAAGGAAGCCGAGGACGCCGTCACCGCCGCCAAGGAAGCCAAGGCCAAGGCAAGGAAGGCGAAAGCCAAGCCAGCCGCCAAACGCAAGGTCGCGGCGGCGAAGTAGGCGGGGCGCCGCCCGCGCGCAAGCGGCGCGACAGCTCCCTTCACCGGCCCCACAAAAGCACCAACCGCCCCACCGCGCCCCTCCCCTGAAAAGGGGGGAGGACGGGAGGGCATCACCAATCCAGCGAAGTCGGGCGGATCAGCAAAGCGTCATCCGCCAAGAGCCGGTCCGCCCCGGCGCAATACGCGATGCCGTAGCGCGCTGCGGCGCTGGTACCTTCTCCAACTACTGGTCAAAAGCGGCGCCAACCTGACGCGCCCCGAGGCCGCCGACCTCAACGCCGATCTGGCCGGGACGGCGGCGCGCGAGGGGACGTAGGTGCGGCTTAAGTGAGGGACCGCCCCGCGCCGCCAATCAGAAGCGGGCCACTCCCCGCTCCCCGTCACTCCGGCGAAAGCCGAAAATGTAAGACTTCCGAGAGGCTCGCGCGACGGCAACGTCCTGAACTCCGACTTTCGTCGGGAGACGGTGTGTGTGGCCCGAGACGTTTGCCCTGCTGAGAACGCCCAGCCACGCGCCGCCCCTCAACGGCGAGGCAGCGACCACGACCTAATCGCCCTGTGCCCTGCCGCGTTGCCCAAAGATTCCGTCTCCCCGTACCGGCTCCATACTTCCTTCGCATACGCTCAACAAATTCCGGCTCAACACTATTCGCAAACGACATCAGCCCACGCGTATAATTCAGATGCTTCTCGTCGTACTCTCCGAGCTTTATCCTGTGAACACACGCTGAAATGTGTCTCTTTCTCTCCCTGCCGATTGATATCGTTTCTTCTGGGGTGACAATCAAACCCGTCACCATGTGCTTTTGTCCGGGAACAAAAATCCCTCGTTTTTTTCGTTCACGACAAGCTTGGGAGTACTTGCTCCTTTTAAGGACACCGCGAAAATAGGCTTCAAATTTCAATACGGCCTCGACGCTATCTCCAGAGACGGTAATATCGTCGGCGTATCTCGAATAGATTAGATTCAACTCGAGCGCTTTGTTGAATAGCTTTTGATCTATATCGTACAATAGAATGTTCGACAATCGGCGACGACGGTGCCCCTATCGACAAACAACGTGGTTCGCGCCTTCCCACTCCCCAAAACAATATCCTATAGTAAATTTTTCAGATCGCCGCTTTCAATAAAATCAGGTTTTTGACGCTGCACGAGGCTCCGCCAATCTCTAACCAAGAGACTCGGAAAAAATTCGACAAAATCCTCTTTCAAAAACACCCGGCTACTTCGATGAATAGACGCATTATCCCTAATATTCATGTTCTCGCGATATGCAAGGGCAATTCGTGGATGCGGAATTTCGAAAGTTTGCTGAATACGACGTATCTCTAAATCGACTTAAGCTCGCGAGACGGTTGAGCGATGGTACGAAAGCCGCCGTGTCGCTTCGGAATTTGATAAACCTTGTATCGACGAGGTCCCGAGGCCACGATCAGTCGGAGATCGGCCTCTCCAATTCCCAATGAAACCGCAAGTTCACGGATGATACTCATTCGGCCGGCTTCTTTCTTTGCAGCACGTACTCGCGAATGTAAGTCGGGAGCGGCCTGGAGTTACCAAGAGCCTCCGCCGAACTTTGCCTTCCACCTATGGCTGCTCTTGTTCGTTGCTTCTCCATTGAACCGATAGTCGAAAGGGTCTTGTCGATCTAGGCTAAAATGAATACGTCTCGACCCGCATAAGTGTGCGAGCAACCCAACCGGCTAGTTCCATGCAAATACAAACAGTCTCTGACGGCAATTCCATGCCGTGGGATTACAACTCCAAGATATTCCTCCAAAACAGAGATTGGAGAAGCAATAATAAGATGAAGTATCCAATATATTGAAATAAAAACACTAAGGCGATTGTTACGAGTAAATTCAACACTCAGAGGAGATCCATTAACTTGCTCCTTGACGTAGTTCGTTATGGCCCGATAGTGCGGATTTGCGGAACGAAGAACTAGGCTGCCATCACGGGAGGTCCGCCAGGGGAACACGGCAACGCGCTCCTCGCTAAGGTCGGACAGCAACTTTACCGGCCCAAAGCGGATAAACGACGGATCATTGTAGTATTTATCTTGGATTAGGACCCTTAGAGAATTCTCAATTGCGGTGTGCAGCGCAAACGCGCCCAACTCCGCAAGTCAGCCCGCGCTCTCTGCGACGACGAGCACGATCGAGGCAATTTGCGCGATATCCGCTTCAAAAGAAACTAGATTATCGTAAGTCGTATCCCTGTAAAGTGCCGTTGCTCTCTCAGCCAGGACTATGTCTGCACAAACGTTCTTCGAGAAAGCTGGTCTATTTAGCAGATTGCCTCAGACTAAGGCGGGCCGCTCCGCAAGGGCTCGAACTGGCCCGCCACAGAAGAATATAAACTTACGAGGTCGGGAGATCCGTAGCTGATCGAAATCAATTGAGTTAACAAATCTTGGAAATACTGCATCCAAAACGTCACTCTTTACCTTTGATAGGCATGAAGAGGGCTGAGGGGTTATCGACGCGACCCGAGGGAGCAGGAGATAAGCCCTCAGCCCTCTTCATGCCGATAAACCCGCTCAAAAACGTGCTGTCTGGCGAACCGCCCGACAGGGAACCGATGGCTCCAAAACGCGTAAAGAGTGACACATCATAGCAAAGTTGCGCTCAACGTGAAGTGGCGATTTCGTCGGTTGACAGAAAAGCCGCCTTCTATTCATCGCCGCTGACGCGGTCGTAATCGCTGCAATTGTGCCCGGCGCCCCGCGTTGGTGCCACGAAGTCCCTTCCGCTCGCCCTACTGCCTCCCCTTCACGGCTCACATCCCACCCCGTCGCCGTCCCCATCCAGCCGATAGACATCCCGCCCGATGACACGGATCGGGCCGGCGACGAAGGCCGGGCCGTTACCGTTTCCGCCGGCGCAGTCGACGTCGCGGGCGTTGGGGACGCACGGGGTGTAGTTGGGGTTGGATTGGGGCCCGAGCGGCGCGACCGCCGCCGTCTTCGTCGCGGCGGCGACGATCGCGCCGGGCGCCGGCAGCCAATGGTGGCGGACGGCCATGTCGCGAGCATTCCGGGGGAATTTCATGCGCATTGTCATCGCCATCGTCCTGGCGCTCGTCGCCATGCCCGCTCTCGCCCATACGCTCGATCCGACAAGGCTGCCACTCGGCGACGGCCACCTCTCCAAGGCACCCAAGGTCGGCTATATCTGGGCCTGCCACGTCTCGCCCATGGCCGGCGGCGCCTTTCGCGACGGCCCGTGGATCGACAAGGCCGACGGCACCTACGACCTCACCGCCAAGGCGGTGGTCGATGGCGCCGTCACCTGGCCGCACCGGTTCTCCATGAAGGTCTCGGGCTCTTCGCGTATCTTCTCGTGGAACGACCTGCCCGATCATCCGACAGGTATCTTCCCGATCTCGCGCAAGGACGACGCCTACCAGACCGACCGCAACCCCAACCACATCGCCGCCCAGTCGATGAAGGTGGCGCTGCCGGCGGCGCCGGCCCTCGCCGCCAGGCCCACCTGCGCCCCCGGCGCGGTCGGCATCCTGTTGTCGGGCGTGGTGCTGTTCAACGCGCTCGATGCGCGGGGGCGACGCGGTCGCCCACAAAACCAAGGATTCCTGCCAGGGCCACCCGCAGGAATCGAGCGTCTACCACTATCACAACGTCTCGAAATGCG
>CAWEUR010000012.1:0-10637 GCA_963812285.1 uncultured Alphaproteobacteria bacterium
GATTAATTTCCTATTGTCAGCGTAGATTGCTTTGATTGTATGGGGATAACTTTTCTCGTTTAACGAGTAGTACCCATTGCCTGAGGTAGCCGCCGGAAGCCGCGGCGGGGATAAGTCGCAGCTTTGTCCGCGTCTCGCCCGATCGCGCGACTTTCGCCGCATCGACGGAGGTCACATGATGGTCAACAGCTTGGCACGCAATCGAATCCGATCGACCAGTCGCCTTGCCGATTTACTAGCGCTCGACGATGCGGCCGCACGATCCTTGAAGCGTGTCTTCACTGCCGGGGTCGAGGCCTACGACCGAGAGCACCACCTACCGCGCCTGTTGCCGCTGACGCGATCCGAGCTCCTCGACAATTGTCCCGAAGCGGAACGCAAGCGCCTGGCACGTTTGGCACGGGCACTCCGCGAAGAACGCAATCGCGGACGCGCGGGCCACTGGACCTACGACCTCAACCGGCACATCGCGCTGAGGCAGGCCTATCTGGCGGAACGAAGACTGATAGAGGAGCGGAAGTAGAGAGAGCGTGCTGGACGGCGCACAAGCAAAGGCCGCCGCAGGAAGACCGGCGGCGGCCTGCTCGCATTCATCGAGCGAAATGAAATCAGGACTTGCGGCGACGCTGCTGGCCGAGGCCCATCTTCTTCGCAAGCGCCGAGCGGGCAGCGGCATAGTTCGGTGCGACCATCGGATAGTCTGACGCGAGGCCCCACTTCTCCCGGTATTCTTCCGGCGACAGGTCGTAGTGCGTGCGAAGATGGCGCTTCAGAGACTTGAACTTCTTGCCGTCCTCGAGGCAGACGATGTAGTCGGGGAACACAGACTTCTTCGGGTTCACTGCCGGCTTCAACGGCTCGGGCTCGGGCTCATTCAGACCCATATGCGTGTTGCTCAGCGCGCGATGGACTTCCGCGATAAGCGCCGGCAACTCGGACGCCGGCACCGTGTTATTGCTGACATACGCGGACACGATATCGGCCGCGAGATCAATAAGGTCAGCGCCAGCAGTTTGATCGTTCATGATTTCACCTGAATTCGGTTGCAACTTAGCGTCACCGTAACGATCGAAAAGCGGAACACTGACTTCTTTGCTACCGCCAGCATGTCCATGGAGCCCGGTAGTGCTCGACATGCATGCCCGAATCCGTTACTTGACTGCTCTATATAGTCATAGCCTGTTCGATACAAGAGGCATTTTGAGAAAGTGGCATTCTACTAATATTTCTCTACGTTCAAAGCGCAACTTTTCGCAATCAGACAGTCGTTAGCGCGAAGTGCGCGCATTTCTGTACCGATTTACAACCGAAGACCACCTTTTTGTAGGGCGGTAATCGTCGATTGGTTGTAAGTAAAACCTATCTTCTCTTATACGTAGTACAGAATCAGGTATGCGGCGAGCAGCAGGGTCACCCAGAAGGCCATGCTCCCGGTCGGCCAGGTGCGTGCCAGCACGCCGGTCGGACCGTGATGTCGGTAGATCGTCCTGAGCAGCCGCGCGGCGCCATTTTGCGCCCGGTTGACCAGCGCCATCCAGGCGCGGGAGGTCTGGCCGTCGAATTCGCGGGTGAGCGCCATTCCAAAGCCGCGCCAGAACCAGTCGAGGTCCAAAGTGATGGTGGCCGTGCGTTTGAGGAGCGGCAGGACCAGCACGAAGGCCAGTCCGCCGAACAACAAGAGCTGGATCATCGACGCAACGTGGCCGACCGTGTACGGCACGTAATCGACCGTGAAGGGCAGCATTGAATAGAGCGTTCCGGGGAAAATGCCGATTCCGAGGCAAAGCGCGGCGAACAGCACCATGGCGGCGCGCATCGCCAGCGGCGGCTCCTTCGGCTTCAGGCCGGATTCCTCGGCGAAGAAGATGTACCAGGGCCACTTCAGCCCAATGTCGATGAAGACGCCGACGGCGGCGGCGGTGACGAGCAGCCAGACGATCGGCATGTGGGCCTCGGCCGCACCCTCGGCGATCATCGATTTCGAGACGAAGCCGGAAGTCAACGGCACGGCCGAGATCGACATGCCACCGACGAGGCCCGCCGCCATGGTCAGCGGCATGAAGCGGTAGAGGCCGCCGAGTTCGGAGCACTTGTGCTTGCCGGTCATGGTCATGACCGAGCCGGCCGCCATGAACAGCAGCGCCTTGTAGATGATGTGGGTAAAGGCGTGGGCGGCGGCGCCGTTCAGCGCCATCGGCGTGCCGATGCCCACCGCCGTCACCATGAAGCCGACCTGGTTGATCAGCGAATAGGACAGGATGCGGCGGATATCGTTTTCGAGGATGCCGTAGATGATGCCGTAGAAGACCATGTAGAGGCCGAAGAAGACGAGCACTTCGGCACCGGGAAAGCCGCGGATCAGCACATAGACCGCCGTCTTGGTGGTGAAGGCGGAGAGGAACACGGTGCCGCTATAGGAGGCTTCCGGGTAGGCGTCGGGCAGCCAGGCGGAGAGCGGCGGCGCTCCGGCATTGACGAGGAAGCCGGCGATCAGCAGCCAATGGGCGAGGCTGTCGGTCTGCATGGCGGTGAAATCGGTGGAGCCGGTGGCGGCGACATGGCCAGCGACACCAGCCATCAGCAGGACACCGCCGAGCAGGTGGATCGCCGCGTAGCGCATGCCGGCGCGCGAGGCCCGCGCGCCGCCGCCGGCCCAGACGACGATTGTCGAGCCGATGGCCATCAGCTCCCAGAAGATGAAGAGCGTGATGAGATCGCCGGCGAAGACCGCGCCGATCGACGAGCCGGCGTAGAAGAAGGCCGCGGTGAGTTCGACGGTGTTGGTCCGGTTCAGCGCATAGAGGGCGCCGCCGAAGGCCATGATCGAAAAGACGATGCCAAAGAGGCGACTGAGGGCATCGACCTTCACCAGCACCAGCGTGTAGCCGAGGAAGCCGACGGTCGCCCCCTCCCCAACCGGCGCCAGCCAGATGAGCGCGAGCGTCAGGATCGGCGCGGCAAGGAGCACGACCTGCCGGGCGCGCAAAGGGAGGAGCGGCAGGAGCAGGCCGGCGACGATCAGCACCAGTCCGGGCGGCAAGGAGAGAAGACCGGTCATCGCCTACCCGTCCCTGTCGTAATAGGTGTCGTCGCGCTTCAGCACCGCGCCGATCATCTTTGACACGCCGATGACAACGAGGCCGCTGACGAGGCCGAAAATCGCGTTGAAGCCGAGGAATCCGTCCCATCCGAAATGGCTCGGATGGCCGAACAGCGCGTCGGCGACGAGACTGGCAAGCATCAGCGCGGCGGCAGTAATGGCGGCGATGCGAGTGACCGCAGGCGGAACGAGAGGCGGATCGGTCTTCTTTGGCTCAGCCATTTCGGGCCTCATCCGGAAACCAGCATGCCGGCCAGATGCAGCGGCACACCGGGGAAGAAGAAGAGCGCTACGGTCAGCACCGCGGTCGTAACAAGCGCCGCCACGATCGGCCACGGCGCCTCGGTGATCTTGACCGGTTTGCCACCGGCCCCGGCCGGCTCCCGTCCGAAGGCGCGATAGACGATCGGCAGGAAATAGGCGGCGTTGAGGAGAGTCGAGATGACGATGACGGCGACGGCGAACCATTGATGGGTTCCAACCGCGCCAATCAGAATGAACCACTTGCCGAGGAACCCCGCCGTCGGCGGCACCCCGATCATCGACAGCGCGCCGATCGTGAAGCTCCCCATGGTCCAGGGCATGCGCCGGCCCATGCCGTCCATGCCGCTGATCTTGTCGACATGGGTGGCGGTGTGCACGGAGCCGGCGGAAAAGAACAGCGTGATCTTGGAGACGGCGTGGGCGGCGATGTGGATGGCCGCGCCGATGATGCCGGCCGGTGTCAGAAGCGCGGCGCCGAGGACGACATAGGAAAGCTGGCTGATCGTCGAATAGGCGAGCCGGCGCTTGAGGTCATCCTGGCGCAAAGCAATCAGCGAAGCGATGAGGACCGTCGCGCCAGCGACATAGACCAACCAGTCGCCCCCACCGCTCCGGCGGAGCGCGTCGACGCCGAAGACATAGACGATCACCTTGAGGATAGTGAAGACGCCGGCCTTGACCACCGCGACGGCATGGAGAAGCGCCGAGACGGGGGTCGGTGCGACCATCGCCTCCGGCAGCCAGAAATGGACGGGCATGACCGCCGCCTTGGCGATGCCGAAGACGTAGAGCACGAGGAGGACGCCGAAAACCGCATCGGAGGCCTTGCCGGCGAGGATGCCGCCCTGGTGGAAGTCGAGCGTCCCGGCGACAACGCCTGTCCAGGCGATGGCCGGCAGCAGCAGCAGGGTCGAGGTACCGAGCAGCGTCATCAGATAGATGCGTCCGGCGCGCATGGCCGCGGGCGTGCGCCGGTGGGTGACCAACGGATAGGTCGAGACGGTGAGCACCTCGTAGAACAGGAACAGCGTGAAGAGGTTGCCGGACAGGGCAATGCCCATCGCCGCGCCGATGGCGATGGCGAAGCAGATGAAGAAGACCGTCTGACGCGGCGCCTGCTCGGCGCGCATATAGCCGATCGAATAGACCGAATTGACGATCCACAGGCCCGAGGCGATGGTCGCGAAGAGCATGCCGAGCGGCTCGACGTCGAAGGCGATGCTCAGCCCGGGAAGCACCTCGAGCACCGTGAGATGCGCCTGGCCGCCGTCCAGCACATGGCCGAGGAGCGCGAGGATGTCGGCGAAGAGCGCGACGGCGCCGATCAGGGTGACCGCCTCGCGCAGGTTCGGCCGCCGGGCGAAAAGTGGGATGAGGATTGCCGTCGCCGCGGGCAGCACCATGGCGAGGGCGATGAGGACGGGCGGGCTCATCTCAGCCCCGCCAGAAGCGTCGCGGCCGCCTTGCCGGCGACTCCGACCGTGAAGTTGGCGTCGATGCCGAAATAGATCGTGGCGGCGGCAAGCAGCCAGATCGGGAGGAGCATTTCGAGCGGCGCGTCCTTGACCCCGGCCAGCGCCGGCGCGGGATCGCGGAACCAGGCGACCTCCATCACCCGGCCGACATAGACCATGGTGATCAGGCTGCTGGCGACGATGAGCAGCGCCAGCCACCACCATCCCTGCTCGAACGAGGCGACGATCAGATACCACTTCGAGACGAAGCCGACCGTGCCTGGGATGCCGATCAGGCTGAAGCCGGCGACGGTGAGCGCCGCGATGGTGAGCGGCATGCGACGGCCGATACCCGCGAGATCCTCGATCTCGATCTTGCTGGTGCGCAGCATGACCGCGCCAAGCGCCATGAAGATCGCCGCCTTCATCAGCGCGTGGTTGACGACATGGACGAGGCCACCGGTGAGGCCGGTCTGGGTGGCGAAGGCAAGGCCAAGCGTGATGTAGCCGATCTGCCCGACCGAGGAATAGGCGAACATCCGCTTCACGTCGGACTGGAAGACGGCGACGGTCGCCGCGCCGAAGATCGCCGCTATCGAGAGCGCCATGAGGATCGGCGTCACCGGCAGGTCGGTGAAGACGAAGCGGACGCCGAAGACGGAGAAAATGAAGCGCGCGAAAAGATAGATCGCGACCTTGGTGGAGGTCGCCGACAGGAACACCGTCGCGGTCGAGGGCGCGTAGGCATAGGCGTTCGGCAGCCAGACATGCAGGGGAAAGAGCGCCAGCTTCAGGCTGATGCCGACGGTGATGAAGGCGAGCGCGGCGAGGATCGGCCGGGTCGATTCGAGATGGGCGATACGGTCAGCCATCAGGCCGAGATTGAGCGTGCCGGTCATGATGTAGAGCAGACCGATGCCGATGACATAGAAGGTCGCGCCGATCGTGCCCATGATCAGATACTGATAGGCAGCGACCAGGGCGCGGCGGTCGCGCCCCAGAGCGATGATGGCGTAGCTCGACAGCGACGATATCTCGAGGAAGACGAAGGCATTGAAGGCATCGCCGGTAATCGCGATTCCGAGCAGCCCGGTGAGCGACAGGAGATAAAGCGCGTAGAACCAGGCGATGCGGTCCTCCGGGATCTCGGAGGCGACGCTGCGGCGGGCATAGGGCGCGATCACGGCGGCGATGACCGAGACCAACAGCAGCAGCATGCCGTTGGCGGCATCGATCCGGTATTCGATGCCGATCGACGGATCCCATCCGCCGATATGGTAGGAGATCACCCCGTCATTGAGCACGCGATAGAGCAGCGCGCCGGCGATCAGCGGAACGATGAGGCTGACGATGGTCGTGATCAGCCAGGCGGGACCCGGCCGGCGGACGAGCGCGCACAGGAGCGCGCCGAAGAGCGGCACGATCACCTGCAGGACAGGAAGATGCGCCAGCATCAGTCCTTGGAATCCCGCTTGAATATCTCGTCCTCTTCGATCGTGCCGTAGGCCTCATTGATGCGCACGACCAGCGCCAAGCCGAGCGCCAGCGTCGCAACACCGACGACGATTGCCGTGAGGATAAGGACATGCGGCAGCGGATTGGAATAGACGGTGTAGCCCTTCGCGATGATCGGAGCCGTGCCGCCGAGGATCTTGCCGGGCGAAATGTAGAGCAGATAGACCGAGGTCTGGAACAGCGACAGGCCGACCAGCTTCTTGATCATGTTGCCGCGCGCGATGACGATGTAGAGCCCGGCAACCATCAGGAAGATGGTGATGAGCTGATTGTAGTGGGCAACGAGCTGGGCGATGACGTCGCTCATCGTCTGCCTCGGCCGGTGAAGGCGTAGAAGATCGCCAGCATGGTCGAGGAGACGGTGATGAAGACACCGACCTCGACGAGGAAGACGCCCCATTCCTGGCCGTGCACGGGATCATGGGCCAGATGGGTGTATTGCAGGAAGTTGCCGCCAGTGAGCAGCCCGGCGACGCCGACGCTCGCATAGATGAGCACGCCGAGCGGCACCAGCGTTTCGACCAGCGCCACCGGCACGAGCTTCTCGGTCGCCTCGAGGCCGTAGATGAGGCCGTAGAGAATGATGGTCGCGGCGGCGATGACGCCGGCCTGGAAGCCGCCGCCCGGCCCATAGTCGCCGTGGAACTGCACATAGACCGCAAAGAGCAGCATCAGCGGCAGGATGAGCTTGGTGACGACCCGGAGAATGACGTCGAGACGCATGGCCCGCTCCCTATTCCGGCCGTTTGGGGCGCTTGAGGAGGAGCAGGACGGCGATGCCGGCGGTGAAGATCACCGTCGTCTCGCCGAGCGTGTCGAAGCCGCGGTAGCTCGCCAGCACCGAGCTCACCACATTGGCGATGCCGGTCTCGGGCATCGAGCGCGCCAGATAGTCGGGCCCGTTCACCTGGATGGGCGTGTCAGCCGCGCCGAAGCGCGGTTCGGCGATAACGCCCCAGACAAGCACGGCCGCCGTGACCGCGGCGAGGAGCGCCGGCAGTACGACCGAATGGACCGGCCGGGCTTCCTCGGTCTTGGTGAGATAGAGGGTGCCGAGCATCAGCACCATCGAGATACCGGCGCCGACGGAGGCCTCGGTCATGGCCACGTCGACGGCATCGAGCACGATAAGGACGCTCGCCATGAGAAAGCTGTAGACGCTCGTCAGCACGACGACGGCAAAGAGATTGCGCACCCTGACGACGCCGATGGTCGTGGCGGCCAGAAGCGTCAGGAGCACCATGTTGATCAGCGCTTCGATGACGCGGCTCCCCTGGCTTTGGCTTTGGCCTTGCCTTGCTTGCCTTCGGACGTCAGCGCCGGCTTGATGCCGGCCTGAAGGGCGGCGCGGGCGAGCGCGTGGGTGGCAACCGGCCCGGTCAGCATGACGAAGAGAACCAGGAAGATCAGCTTCACCGTCACCAGCGTGAAGCCGCCGAGCACCATCAGCCCGACCATGATCAGGCCAAAGCCGAGCGTGTCGCCGACCGAGGCGGCGTGCATGCGGGTGAAGACGTCGGGCATGCGGTTGACGCCGATCGCGCCGATGACCATGAACACGCCGCCGATGACGACGAGGATGCCGGCGACCCACTGGGTGATCAACGACAGGGTCACGATTCCTGCTCCCCGCCGGCATGGCCGAGCGCGCCGAAGCGGAAGAATTTCAGCACCGCGAAGGTGCCGATGATGTTGAGCAGCGCATAGGTGAGCGCGATGTCGAGGAAGTCCGGCCGGCCGCTGAGGAAGCCGTAGAGGGCCAGGATGAGAATGGCGGCATTGCCGAGCGAATTGGCGGCGACCAGCCGGTCGAAGATGGTCGGGCCCTTCAGCGCCCGCACGACCAGCAGGGCGGCCGCGACGAGGACGGCGAGCATGCCGGCGGCGAGCATCAGCGGCGGGCCTCGGCAGCGGTGACGCGGCGGTCCATCTCGCCTTCCTCGAGGCCGTCGGCGGCTGCCTTGGTGAGGGCGTGGACGACGAACTGGCGCTCGTGGCGGTCGCACTCGACGGTGATGGTGCCCGGCGTCAGGGTGATCGAATTGGCATAGGTGACCATGCCGACGGCGGTGCGCTGGCTGGTCTTGACCTTGAGAATCCGCGGCGCGATGGGCAGCGCGGGGTTGAGGATGATCCGCGTCACGTCGAGCGCCGACTTGACGATCTCCTTGGCCAGCCAGGGCCAGTAGACAAGGTCGCGGGCGACGAAGTCGATCGGGTGGCCCTCCTCGTCGGCATAGCCGAAGGCCTTGCCGAGAAGCGCGATGAGGACGGCGAAGGCCGCGCCGGAGATGACCAAGAACGGCTCGAAATGGCCGGACAGGAGCAGCCAGAAGACAAAAAGCGCGACGGCAAGGCTGAGAACCCGCATATCTGCGTCAAATCCCTGGCACGCGACGGCTCGCTTCAATTCGGGACCGCATTATTGACCGTATTCCCCGATCCGGATCAACCCGGGCGCCTTGTCACCTTGCGCTCACGGTGATTTGTCGTTGAGGATTGGTGACCGAAGACCTATCTGGGGAGGCATGGCGGGCACTTCTCCTGCTGTTTCCCCGTAGAATTCAACGAAAAACGAGGCGCGACCATGACGTCGACTTCGCCAGAGAAGAAAGTCGCCAAGTCCGACGCGGAGTGGCGGAGCGAACTCAGTCCGGCGCAATATCACGTCACCCGCGAGGGCGGTACCGAGCGGGCGTTCAGCGGCCCCTATTGGGACGAGCACCGGGCCGGGCTCTATCGCTGCGTCAGCTGCGGCGTGCCGCTGTTCCGCTCGGAGACGAAATACGATTCGGGCAGCGGCTGGCCGAGTTTCACCGCGCCGGTCGCGACGGGCGCGGTCGAGGAGATCGTCGACGGCTCGCACGGCATGGTGCGCACGGAAGTGCGCTGCGCCACCTGCGAGGCGCATCTCGGCCATGTCTTCCCGGACGGCCCGCAGCCGACCGGTTTGCGCTATTGCATGAACGGAACCGCATTGAAATTGGACCTCGATGACCAACAAGACCGATAGCGCCATCGCGCTCGATGAGCCCGCCGACACCGCAGCCGGCCTGACGCCGCCTGTCGCCGCCCGGCACCCGTGACGAGCACCGTCCACGGGATCGAGCGGACGGACGACTATGCCTGGCTGCGGGCCGACAACTGGCAGCAGGTCATGCACGAGCCAGAAGCGCTGCCGGCCGAGATCCGTGCCTATCTCGAGGCCGAGAACGCCCACGCCGCGGCGGCCATGGCCGATGTCGAGGACCTGCGCCTGGCGTTGTTCGCGGAGATGCGCGGACGGATCAAGGAGGACGATTCCTCCGTGCCGGCGCCCGACGGGCCCTATGCCTATGGCGTGCGCTATGTCGAGGGCGCGGAGCATCCGATGCTGGTGCGCACGGCGCGCGAGGGCGGCAGCGAGACGATCCTGCTCGACGCCAATGCGCTCGCCGCCGACAAGGCCTATTTCCGCCTCGGCGGTGGCACGCACAGCCCCGACCATCGCCGCCTCGCCTATTCGGTGGACGACAAGGGATCGGAATATTTCACGATCCACGTGCGCGACATCGAGACCGGCACGGACCTCGCAGACGCAATTCCCGGCACGACCGGCAACGCGGTATGGGCGGCCGACGGCAGGACGCTGTTCTATGTCTGGGTCGACGAAAACCATCGTCCGGCAAAGGTGCTGCGCCACACGGTCGGCACCGACACAGCCGACGACGTCGTCGTCTTCGAGGATCCCCATCCGGGCTTCTTCATCGGCATAGGCAAGAGCCAGTCGAACGAAATCCTCTTCATCGAGAGCCACGACCACGAGACGTCGGAAGTCCATATCCTCGAAGCGGACGATCCCACGGGCACGCCGCGGCTCGTCGCCGCGCGGCGCAAGGCCGAGGAGTATCACGCCGACCACGGCGGCGACCGGCTCTATATCCTGACGAATGCCAACGGCGCGGAAGATTTCAAGATCGTCAGCGCGCCGGTAGCGACGCCCGACCGCCGTCACTGGCGCAATCTCGTCCCCCACCGCGCCGGACGGCTCATCCTTCATCTCAGCGTCTACAAGGACTACCTCGTCCGGCTCGAGCGCGAGAACGGCCTCGCCCGGATTGTCGTTCGCCATCTATCGAGTGGGAACGAGCACGAAATCGCCCTCCACCAGCAGCTCATCCATTGTGTGAAGATTTACATGTACCAATCACAGCACCACGACGACGCCGCGTTTTGCTCGATTTCATGATGATGTGTGTAGGTGTAAGGCTTTCATACACAAAAAAAAAAAAAAAAAAAAAAAAAAAAAAAAAAAAAAAACCGCC
>CAWEUR010000013.1:0-14791 GCA_963812285.1 uncultured Alphaproteobacteria bacterium
GCCCGGCACGCCATCGCCTGCGACTGGCGCGAGGGCTGATCGAGACGGTCCACAAGGCAAGGCTGGTCACGAGGAAGGCCTATGTCGAGAAGCTGCGGCGTGACTACGGATACGACGCGGTCGAGTGGCTCGATCGCGACCGGTCGCGCAGGCGATCGGCACCGACGTCTATTTCGGCGGCCGCCGCGACGCGCGCGCCGGGCACCTCGATCCGCTGAAATTCGCGCAAGGGCTCGCCCGTGCCGCCGGCGCGGCCGGCGCGCGCCTTTTCGAGGGGACGCGGGTCACGGCTGTCACCGGTTCGGCCGCGACCGGGCATCGCATCGAGACTGTCCATGGCGCGAGCGTCGACGGCCGAGATCGTCATTCTCGCCGGCAACGGCTATCTCGCCGGCATCGATCGCGGGCTCGAGGCGCGGGTCATGCCGATCGCCAACTACATCCTGGCAACCGAGCCGATCGGCGCCGGCCAGCCCGGCGGGCTCATCCCGAACGGCGAGGCCGTCTCGGACACGCGCTTCGTTGTCTATTATTTCCGGCCGAGCGCCGACGGCCGTCTGGTCTTCGGCGGCGGCGAGACCTATTCCCGGCGCCCGCCCGCCGATGTCGCCGCCTTCGTGCGCCGGCATATGCGCCGCATCTATCCGCAACTCGCCGACACCCGCGTCGACTATGCCTGGGGCGGGACGCTGGCGATCACCCTGCCCGGCTGCCCATCATCCGCCGCGTGCGGCCGGGCGTCTTCGCGGCGGCCGGGTTCTCCGGCCAGGGCGTGGCGCTCGCGCCTTTCGCCGGCAAGGTGCTGGCCGAAGCGATCGCCGGCGATCCGGCGCGGCTCGACCGCTTCGCCGCCATCCCGAACCCGCCCTTTCCCGGCGGCAAATGGCTGCGCTATCCGGCCCTCGCCGCCGGCATGAGCTGGTACGCCCTGCGCGACCGGCTATAGGTCGCCGGCCGCTGCGGCAAATGTTGCCCCCTGAATTCGCCCTCATCGGCCTCTCCTGACGGCCGATTTCCCTGCCGCCGCGTTTCAGGCGATCAACTTCATTCAAACGAATGATTGACAGATTATTTCAGTCGAACGTATAAGCTCGCAAATGTCGTTGCCTTCGGGCAGAACACGGCGGAGATATCGACGATCAGGGCAAACCGCCTTCCAGCTCGCGCCACACCGGCGGACCGAGAACCGCCCGCCGGGCGAGGCGCCGGAAGCGCACGCCGGCATCGCGCCATTATCGCCGGGCGCGGCGTGACCGCGGCGCCGAGACGCGGGCGCAACTGATCGAGGCGGCGCTCGACGTCTTCGGCCGGCTCGGCTTCGAGGGCGCGACGACGCGCGAGATCGCGCAGCGCCGCCAATGCCAATCTGGCCGCGATCGTCTATCACTTCGGCTCCAAGGAAGCGCCTGCACCTGGCGGTCGCCGAACATGTCGCGACCAGCATCCTCGACCGGGTCGGACCGGCGCTGGCCGGCGGCCGGCGATCCGGCGGCGACGGCCACGCCGGAGGCCGCGCGGGCGGCGCTGACCCGGCTGGTCGAGACGTTCATCGAGTGATCCTCGGGGAGCGCCGAGGCCGAACGCTGGGCGCGCTTCATCATTCGCGAGCAATTGCAGCCGACCGCCGCCTTCGACGTGATCTACCGCTTCTTCGAACGGCGCGCTGGCCACCAATACGCGGCTGGTCGCGACCATTCTCGGCGAGCCGATCGACGAAGAGCTGCGGCTCCGCGTCTTCACCATGATGGGTCAGGTCATGGTCTTCCGCGTGGCGCAGGCCCTGGTGCTGCGGCGATGGGCTGGCCGGCCATCGGTCCGCGCGAGCGGGACGAGATCAAGCGCATCGTCCTCGAAAACATCGAATCGATCCTCGCGGGAGCCTCGTCGTGAAACGCAGACTGATCGATCATCGTGCTCGTCCTGGTCGTCGCCGCCGGCGGCTTCGCCTGGTGGTGGTTCGCCGCGCGCGGCGACCAACGGCGCGCTGGCGCTCTACGGCAATGTCGACCTGCGCCAGGTGGACCTCGCCTTCTTCGACAGCGGCCGGATCGCCGATGTGCTGGTCGACGAGGGCGACCTGTGAAGAAGGGCGAGGTGGTCGCGAGGCTCGACACCAGCCGGCTCGACGAGCAGGTCGCCGGCCGCAGGCGCAGGTCGCGGCCCAGCAGGCCGTGGTGGAGAAGCTGCACAACGGCAGCCGGCCGGAAGAGATCGCCCAGGCGCGCGCCAATGTCGACGCGGCAAGCGCCGACGCGGTGAACGCCAAGCTCTCCTACGACCGACTGACCAAGCTTCAGGACAGCAAGGGCGGCAGCTCTTCGGTGACGCAGAGCCAGCTCGACGCCGCCAAGGCGGCCTACGACGCGGCGACGGCGAAACTGACCGTGGCGCGCCAGTCGCTGGCGCTCGCGGTGGCCGGGCCCCGCCCGGAGGACATCGGTCAGGCGGAGGCGCAGTTGAGGGCGAGCCAGGCCCAGTTGGCCCTGCTCAAGCAGCAGCTCAAGGACGCCGACCTCACCGCCCCGATCGACGGCATCGTGCGCTCGCGCCTGCTCGAGCCCGGCGAGATCGACTACGCCGCAGCGCCCGGTCTTCTCGATCGCCGTCGTCGACCCGAAATGGGTGCGCGCCTACGTCTCCGAGCCGGACCTGCCACAGATCAAGCCCGGCATGGCGGCGACCGTCTCGGTCGACGGTGCTCGGCGGCAAGAGCTTCACTGGCCGGGTCGGCTTCATCTCGCCGGTCGCCGAGTTCACGCCGCGCTCGATCCAGACGGAGGAACTGCGCACCAGCCTCGTCTACGAGGTGCGCGTTTTCGTCGACGATCCCGACAACCAGTTGCGCCTCGGCATGCCGGCGACCGTTCATCTGGACGGCGAACGGCGCAGTGAATGACAGGCGAGAAGCCGGCCGGCGATCGTCGGCCGCGACATCGTCAAGCGCTTCAAGCGCAAGACCGGCGAGGCGGTGACGGCACTCGACGGCGTGTCGCTCGACGTCGCTCATGGCGGGCTGACGGCGCTGGTCGGCCCGGACGGCGCCGGCAAGACCACGCTCATCCGGCTCGTCACCGGCCTGATGCAGGCCGACGGCGGCGAGCCTCGAGGTGCTCGGCATCGATGTCGGCACGCGAGCCGCAGGCGGTCCAGGACCGCATCGGCTACATGCCGCAGAAGTTCGGCCTCTACGAGGATCTGAGCGTCCAGGAGAACATGGACCTCTATGCCGAACTGCACGGCGTCGGCGCGCAGGCGCGGCGCGAGGTCTATCCGCGCCTGATGGAGATGACCAATCTCGGCCCCTTCACCACGCGCCTGGCCGGACGGCTCTCCGGCGGCATGAAGCAGAAGCTCGGCCTCGCCTGCACCCTCGTGCGCGCGCCGGAACTGCTTCTCCTCGACGAGCCGACGGTCGGCGTCGATCCGCTGTCGCGGCGCGAATTGTGGGAGATCATCCTGCAGCTCGTCCACGATGACGGCCTGACGGTGCTCCTCAGCACTTCCTATCTCGACGAAGCCGAGCGCTGCCACAATGTCTTCGTCCTCCACGAGGGAACGGTGCTGGCGAAGGGACCGCCATCAGAGGTGAGCGCGATCGCAAGGGGGCGCAGCTTCATCGCCGAACCGCCGACCGACCAGCCGGCGCGCGCACTGCAGGCGCGGCTTCTGGACGACACAACGCGTCGTCGATGCCGTGCCGCAGGGCGGCAAGGTGCGCGCGGTACTGGCCGAGGGCGAAACGCCTGAGACGGCCCTTTCCGGCCTCGACTGCGCGCCGGCGCGGACGCGCTTCGAGGACGGCTTCATGGTTCTCCTGCACAAGGCGGTCGACAAGGACTCGACCGCCTCGATGACCCTCGATGTCGAACCGCGGGCAAGGCGCGGCGACGATGCCCCGGCGGTCGAGGTTCGCGACCTCGTGCGCAAATTCGGGACATTCACCGCCGTCAACACCATCAGCTTCGACGTCAGGCCGGGCGAGATCTTCGGGCTGCTCGGCCCCAACGGCGCCGGCAAGACGACAACCTTCCGCATGCTCTGCGGCCTGCTGCCGGCGACCAGCGGAACGCTGCAGGTCGCCGGTGTCGACCTGCGCACGGCTCGCGCCTCGGCGCGCCAGCGGATCGGCTATGTGGCGCAGAAGTTCTCGCTCTATGGCCAGATCTCGGTCTCCGACAACCTCGCCTTCTTCGCCGGCGCCTATGGCCTGCGTGGCAAGCGCAAGGCCGACCGCATCGCCTGGGCGATGGACCAGTTCGAGCTCGGCCATCTCGCCCATCTGCCGAGCGGCCAGCTTCCCGGCGGCTACAAGCAGCGACTGGCCATGGCCGCCGCGCTTCTGCACGGGCCTGAAATCCTGTTTCTCGACGAGCCGACAAGCGGCGCCGACCCGCTCGCCCGGCGCGAGTTCTGGCGCCGCATCACAGCGCTTGCCGAATCCGGCGTGACGGTGATTGTCACCACCCATTTCATGGAGGAAGCCGAATATTGCGACCGCGTCGTCATCCTCGACGCCGGTGAGATGCTCGCCGAAGGCACGCCGGCCGAAATCCGCTCCCATGCGCCCGAAAGCGACGAACGCGACCCGACGATGGAAGACGCGTTCATTGCCATCGTCGCCGAAGCGCGCGACAGGGCGAAGTCCGGGCCGGCGAAGGACGCGGCCTGAGCATGTCACCCGAAGCCGGCAAGCTGCGCCGCATCCGGGCGCTGGTCATCAAGGAAAGCCATCAGATCCTGCGCGATCCGAGCAGCATCGCGCTCGGCATCGCCATGCCGGTGATGCTGATCCTGCTGCTCGGCTACGCGCTCTCGCTCGACGTGCGCAATGCGCCGGTCGCGCTGGCCATCGAACAGTCCTCGCCGGCGGCGCGCGAGGTCGCGGCCGGCTTCGAGCTCTCGCCCTATTTCAAGACGCGCGTCACCCGTTCGATGGAAGAGGCCAAGACGTGGATGCGCGCACACGAGGTCGACGGCATCATCCATCTCGGCCAGAACTTCGCCCGGCGATTTTGCATCCGGCGACGCCAAGGTCCAGGTGGTCCTGCACGGCACCGACGCCAATACCGCCCGGATCATCGAGGGTTACGCGCTGGGCGCCATCGGTCTTGCCACATCGCGCAGGGCGGCAGAAGGCGCGCGGGTGACAGGCAACGGTCCCGTCGTCGTGCAGAGCCGCGTCTGGTTCAACGAGGCGAATGACAGCCACTACTTCCTCGTGCCCGGCCTCATCGTGCTGGTCATGACGCTGATCGGCGCCTTCCTCACCGCTCTGGTCATGGCACGTGAATGGGAGCGCGGCACGCTGGAAGCGATCTTCGTCACGCCCGTGCGCGCCGACGAGATCCTGCTTGGCAAGGTCATCCCCTACTTCGTCATGGGCATGGTCGGCCTGGCGCTCTGCGTGCTCGCCGCCAAGTTCCTGTTCCACGTGCCCCTGCGCGGCTCGCTTCTCGTGCTGACGATCGTCTCGATGCTCTATCTTCTGGTCGCGCTTGGTATTGGGCTCGTCGCCTCCTCGGTCACCAAGAGCCAGTTCGTCGCGAGCCAGATCGCGCTGATCGCGACCTTCCTGCCGGCGATGCTGCTTTCGGGGTTCCTGTTCGACCTGCGCTCGATGCCGATCGCCGTCCAGATCGTCACCTATCTGTTGCCGGCGCGCTATTTCGTGGCGCTGCTGCAGACGATCTTCCTCGCCGGCGATATCTGGAGCGTCATCCTGCCCAATGCCGCCGTGCTGGCGCTGATGGCGCCTCGTCCTGATGGGCGCGGCGCTCGCCGCCACGCGCAAGAAGCTCGCCTGAGGCCGGCCATGCGCGAATCCGTCCTCCGCATCCTTACCCTCGTCCGCAAGGAGCTGCTGGCGCTCATCAACGACCCGCGCAGCCGGGTCATCCTGGTCGTGCCGGTGGTGCTGCAATCCTTCCTCTTCGGCTATGCCGCGACCTTCGACCTCAGCCACGTGCCTTACGCGCTCTACGATCAGGATCACGGCGCCGCTGTCCAGGCGCTCGTCGCCCGGCTGGACGGATCCGGTCACTTCGAGCGGGTCGCCAACATCAATCACACGGACGACATCAAGCGGCTGATCGACAGCCGCCAGGCGCTCCTGGTGCTTTCCGTCGGTCCAGACTTCCAGCGTCGGCTCGCGGCCGGCAAGAGCGCCGACCTGCAGATCATCGCCGACGGCCGCAACTCGAACACGGCGGCGACGGCGCTCAGCTATGTCACCGAGATCGTCAATGGCTTCAACGCCGACTGGCGCGCCGAGCACGGCCTGACGGGACCGCCGGTGACGGTCTCGATCCGCGCCTGGTACAACGAGAACCTGATCACGCGCTGGAACATGATGCCCGGCCTAATCGGCACGATCACGCTGCTGCAGACGCTGCTGCTCACCGCGCTCTCGGTCGCGCGCGAGCGCGAGGATGGCACCTTCGACCAGCTCCTGGTGACGCCGATTCGGCCGGCCGAGATCATGATCGGCAAGGCCCTGCCCTCGACCATGATCGGGCTCATCCAGGCAACGTTGGTGCTGCTCGTCGCCCAGCTCTGGTTCCAGATCCCCTTCGCCGGGTCCTTCGTCACCCTCTATATCGGGCTGCTGCTCTTCGTCGTCGCGGCGGTCGGCATCGGGCTGATGGTCTCCTCGATGGTCGCGACCATGCAGCAGGCGATGCTGTTCTCCTTCATCCTGCTGATGCCCTTCATCCTGCTCTCCGGCCTGGCAACTCCGATCGGCAACATGCCGCCCTTCTTCCAGTACCTGACCTTCATCAATCCGCTGCGCTACGCGATCGACCTGACCCGCCGGGTCTATCTGGAAGGCGCCGGGCTCGGCCAGCTTGTCGGCGATCTCTGGCCTTTGCTGGTCATTGGCGTCGCGACCCTGCCGGTCGCCGCCTGGATGTTCCGCAACCGGCTGACCTGAGGTCAGGCGACCTTCGCCTCGGCGACGGGGACGGTCTCCGTGTCGACGGCGGGCAGCACCAGGCAGGCGCTGAGGCCGCCACCGGGCCGGTTGGCAAGCGTGACGTCGCCGCCATGGGCGCGGGCGACGGCGCGGGCGATGGTGAGACCGAGCCCGGTGCCGCCGGTTTCGCGGCTGCGCGAGGTGTCGAGCCGGAGAAAGGGGCGGAAGACCGCGTCGAACTCCGCCTCGGGGATACCCGGCCCGTCATCGTCGACGACGACAGCAATGGTGCCGTTTTCGAGGTCGAGTGAGACCCGTGCGCGATGGCCGTAACGCACGGCGTTGTCGATCAGGTTGGCGATGGCGCGGCGAAGGGCGACGGGCTGGGCGATGCATCTTAGCCGCGGCGGAAGGTCGGACCCGAGCACCAACGTCACGTCCGGCATGTCGTCGGAAACCGATTCGACCAGCGAGATGAGGTCGATCGATTCGCGCGGTTCCGGCTCGGCCGAGTCGCGCGCGAAGGTGAGGACGGACCGGGTCATGGTCTCGATGTCGTCGAGGTCGGCGAGCATACGGCCGCGTTGCTCGGCATCCTCGATGAACTCCGCCCGGAAGCGCAGCCGCGTCACCGGCGTCCGCAGGTCATGCGAGATGGCGGCGATCATCTGATCGCGATCGCCGAGGAAACGCTTCAGCCGCGCCTGCATGAGATTGAAGGCATGGGCGGCGGCGCGCACCTCGCGCGGGCCGTGCTCCGGCAGGGAAGCCGCGTTGAGGTCGCGGCCGAGCCGCTCCGCCGCCTGGGCGAGAAGGCCGTATGGAACGGTCAGGCGTCGCAGGGCGACGATCGAGCCGGCGAGCACCAGCACGATCGCGACCGCGATCAGGGCCAGCGTATTCGTCGACCACAGGGGCGGTGACGGCGCCACGGGAATGGTGACATTCACCCAGCTCGAATCGTCGAGCTGGACGGAAACGAGATAGGCGGCGCTGTTGGCATAGCCCTTCTCGACCGCGTCGATGAACCGCTCGACCGGACCGGCCTCGCTGTCGGGCGTGTCCTCCGCACTCTGGCGGGCCGCGCCGCTCACCGAGCCGCGGCCGACATCGACCTCGGTGATGCCGGAATCTTCCAGGCGGGTCTGCAGCACGTCCTCGAGCTCGGCGATCTCGTCGTCGCTGTCAGCGCTGCTCGTCGCCGTCGGCTTGGACGAGACGTCGACCAGCAGCGTCGGCGTCGACAATGCCTTGGCGAGATCAACCCGCGCCTCGGCCGGCTCGGCGGCGATCGCCCGACTGAGGGACGACACCCGTTCGGCAAGGCGCAGGAAACCGTTCATGCGCCCGCTGACCGCGCGGTTCTGGAGGACGACGCCGAAGGTCGCCACCTCGGCCACCGCCAGACCGGCGATGACGATGATGATGGCCCAGGCGGCGAGGCTGTCGGGGAGAAGGCGTCTCACAGCGCCTCGACCTCGGGCGTGAACATGTAGCCGTCGCCGCGAACGGTGACGATCATTTCGGGCGCCTTGGGATCGGCCTCGATCTTGCGCCGGACGCGGCTGACCTGAACGTCGATGGCACGGTCGAAAGGCGTTGCTTCGCGGCCGCGCGCGAGGTCGAGGAGCTGGTTGCGAGTTAGCACCCGGTTGGGCCGCTCCAGGAAGGCGATGAGGAGCTCGTACTCGCCCGTCGTCAGGTCGACGATCAGCCCGTCGGGCGCTTCAAGGCGGCGACGGCCGAGGTCGAGGGTCCAGCCGGCGAAGCGCAGGTGCCGCGGCGCCCCGGCCGGACGGCCGGCGGTCAACGGCACGGCGACACGGCGGAGGATGGCGCGGATGCGGGCGAGCAGTTCGCGCGGATTGAACGGCTTGGCGAGATAGTCGTCGGCGCCCATCTCCAGGCCGACAATGCGATCCGTCTCGTCCGCCATGGCGGTGAGCATGAGGATCGGCATGGCCGAGCGCGCCCTCAGCTCCCGGCAGATCTCGAGACCGTCCTTGCCGGGCAGCATGATGTCGAGGATGACCAGGTCGATGCGTCCGCCTTCCAGCGCCGCGTCCATGGCGCCAGCGTCGGCGGCGGTGGCGACCTTGTAGCCGTGCCGGGCCAGGAAGCCTGAGGCCAGATCGCGGATTTCGCGGTCGTCGTCGACCACAAGAAGATGCGGCGTGCGGTTCACGGCCAATGTGCCCTGCCCCGGCGGGCGATCTCCGCATGCCTGCCGAGGACCCGCCAATTGACGCTGGCTAGCGCCCGGATCGCGGCCGAATTGTGTCCGGGCCCCGACACGTCACGCGCCGGGCGTACCGGCGCGTGACGATGCTTGAATCGGCGGAATTGCCGCCGAAGCGAATTAGGCCTTGCAGACCGCGTCGGCCTTCAGCGCCTTCGTGGCGGCGGCCTTCGTCTTGAAGGTGGCGGTGCCGACCATCATCGACGTCTTGCCGTTCGGCTTGTGGACGGTGACCGAGCACTTGTGGGTCTTGGCGTTCTGCGCGACGTAGTAGGTGGTCGCGGCGAAGGCCGGAGCGGCGAAGGAAGCCGCGAGGGCGGCGGTGACGAGCAGCTTGCGGATCATGAGTGATCTCCATCATTGGGGTGGCCACCACCGGGAGGCCGGCGGGGATGACGGAATTCACCACGCGCCTGTAAGCCGCGTGTTTCGGGGAAGCGGGACTTTTGTAACGGTTTGTTTCAGGCTGCCGAACGGCGCGCCAAAGAAAAAGCCCGGCCGCGGGGCCGGGCTTCGATCGTGCGTATCCGGATCGGATCACATCTTGGGCATGGTCGGCGGCGCCATGGTGACGAAGGGCGTCGTCGGCTCCTGGTCGGGACCGATCGCGTCGGGTGCCGGAGCACCCGGATCGCCCAGCGACTTGATGTAGAGATAGAGCGAGCGCAGGTCGCTCTCATCCATGGCATGGACGTTGTAATAAGGCATCGGCGGGCGCGCCTTGAATGTCTTGGCGAACTCGACCCACTCGTCCTCGGTCTTGTCCTTGACGGTCAGCCGAAGATTCATGGCATAGGTGGTGCCCCAGGGGCCGCGCCAGCCGACCGAGGTGCCCTTGAGCGCCGTGCTCGGGTCGATCTGCCCGCTTGATTCGTTGTAGCCCGCGGTGTGGCAATCGTGGCAGCCTCCGACGATAGAAACCTGCCGGCCGCGATCGACCGAAACGTCACCGGCGCCGGCCTGGGCCACTGCCGGTATCATCGCGGCAAAGGCCGCCCCCAACCATATCGACGAACGCATCATTCCCTCCCTTTGGCTTGTTGGGCGAACGGAACCGCCAGACCATGAACATACCATCGCGCATGGGGAGAGGATATCGCGGACGGATCAGGACTCGGCGGCGCCCACAAGTCCGTCGCGGCGCGTCCAGCGGATCGTCAGGAGCACCGCCACGGCCGCCAGGCCGGAAGCCAGCCCGATCCAGATTCCGGTGCCGCGAAGGTCGGTCCAGAACCCCAGATAGACGGCCAGGCTCAAGCCGACGCCCCAGTAGCCGAGCGCCGCCATGATCATCGGCACGCGCGTGTCGCCGAGGCCGCGCAGCATGCCCTGGGCAACCCCTTGCGCGCAGTCGAAGAGCTGGAAGAAGCCGGCAAGGCTGAGGAAGGTGATCGCGAGGGCGACCACGTGCTGGCTTTCGGGCGCGTTCAGATCGAGGAAGATGCCGACAAGGGTCCGAGGAAAGCCGAGCATGATCAGCGCCATGACGCAGGCATAGGTCAGGGCGAGACCATAGGCGGTCCAGCCGGCGCGGGTCACGCCATGCCAGTCCCGGCCGCCGAAGGCGCGCCCGACCCGGACCGAGGCCGCCATGCCGAGCCCGAGCGGCACCATGAAGGCGAGCGAGGCGATCTGGATGGCGATGGCGTGGGCGGCGAGCGAATCGGCACCGATCAGCCCCATCAGCAGGGCCGCCGCGTTGAAGACCGTGACCTCGAGCCCGACTGTCGCCGCCATCGGCATGCCGAGCCGCCAGAACTCGACGAAACGCGACCAGTCGGGCCGCCAGAAGCGGCCGAAGACATGGTAGCGCCGAAAGCGCCGGTCGCGGCTGACGATCACCGCCAGCCCGGCGAAGAGAAAGGTCGAGGACAAGGTCGTGCCGATACCGGCGCCGGGCAGGCCGAGGGCCGGCAGGCCGAGCTTGCCGAACATCAGGCAGTAGACGATGCCCGCATTGAGGACGATCGCGAGGCCCGAAACCCAGAGCACCGAGGCCGGCCGTTCCAGCGCCGACATGAAGGAGCGCAGGACCGTGTAGAGCAGGAAGGGCAGGATCGACCACTGCAATGTATGGATGTAGCGTGCCGCCTCATGGGCAAGCGCCGGCGTCTGGCCGATGGCGACGAGGATGGCCTCCGCGTGCCAGAGGATGGCCCATAGCGGCAGGGCGATCACGGCCGCGGACCAGAAGCCCTGCCGCACCGTGCGACGGACGTCGCGCACCGCATGCCGGTTGCGGCCAAGCTCGATCGCGACCATCGGTGCGGCCGCCGAGACGAGGCCGATGCCGAAGATCAGAAAGGCGAAGTTCAGATTGGTCGCAAGCGCGCCCGCGGCAAGGGCATCCGGCCCGAGCCAGCCCATCATGACCACATCGCTGACGCCGAGGCCGACCTGGGCGAGATTGGTCAGAATGAGCGGCCAGGCAAGCAGCAGGGTTGCGCGAATCTCCGCGCCCCATGCGAGCCGGGGGGCCGGCCTGACGGCTGCCATGTCGATCATGGCGGCAGCTTCTATCCCGACCGGGACCAGCACGCTACTGACAAAGTCGCCGGGTCACGCATTCACGGTTGTTGTGACTTTGCCGTCACGACAGCGGCGCAACCGGCCTGCCGACCGGGTTCGAAGGCGTCGGCACGCAGATCGCAGATGTCGAGCCGCTCGAAAATGTCGGCCGCACATACGGATCGCCGGCCAGAAGGAGCGCAGGGAAATCCGTGCGCCTGCCTTACTGGCGGTGCGCTCGGCAGGCCCCGGCACGGCGGTGCGCCATGCCGGGCTTGTCGCGAGCGAGAGCGACGAAGTGCACCGGCCGCTCCCCTCACCTCCCCCGTCCGTCATCGGCGCCCGATACTGGCGACCCCCTGGCCGACCGGCGCGAGATAGATGCCGATGCATCGGCCGGACATGTCGGCGGCGAGCCAGAGATGGGTGACGAAGGTCTGTTGCCTGGCCTTGTCGCCAGGACCAAGGGTCAGGATCGGCTCCCGACGCCCCTGATAGTCGAGCCAGAAGATCTGGACCGGCTGGTTGAGGTAGTTGCGGAATATGATGGTGCTTTCCGTGACGCCCTCGACCGAATGGACGCGGCCCTCGTCACGGCAGGACGGTCCGTTGCCATCGGGTGGGGGCGGCGCACCGGGAAACTCGGCCGGAGGCGGCGGCGTGCCGGCGGTCAGCGCCGTGCCGCACGCCTCGACGAATTGCCGGACCGGACCGCTGCTTCCCCTCAGCGACAGGTCGAAGGGCGCGCCCGAGGCGATGCGCAGGGTCGCGGTCTGCTCGCGGATGAGCGCCGGCCACAGGCCGTCATCGATACTGACCGAAATCTCGGGATGCGAGGTGCCGTCGACATCGCTGACCGGCGTGCCGACGCCGGAATAGCTCTTGGCGAAGGCGCCGACCGAAAAGGCGACGAACACGGTCGCGCGTGGACGGACACCGTCCGCCGAGCGCGACAGCGAGATCGTCGCGCGGCCGCTGCCCTGGCTGCAGGTGGCGGTGAACTCGCTCGCATCGGTCTGCGGGATCCCGTAGACGAGGCTGACCTGATCGGAGCCGTCCGTGTAGGTCCACACCATGGATCCGTCGGCGCCCTGCTGGTTGCCGGACTGGTCCGGCGGCGCGGGGATCGCGGTGGTGTCGGGCGCCGGCGGCGGCGCGGGAATGTCACCGGTCAGGGAGACCACGACCGACCAGTTGTCGGCGCACAGGTCGACCTGGCGCGCGATACGCCGGCCATCGGCGAGCGCCAGGCCGAGATCGCGCTTGCATTGGATGCCCTCGGGATCGGCCGGCACCGTGATGCGGACCGCATTGCCAAGGCGGGAATCGATCGCCACGGCTTTGCGATCGAGGAAGATGCCGTCGATCGTGGCAGACGGATCGTCGGTCGAGATGGTGACCGTCTGATCGCCCTGCGGGGGCGCGGCGGCAGGCGCGAAGCTCACCGCCAGTTCCCAGTTGCTGGCGCACAGGTCAGCGGTCTCGTCGGCCTGGCGGCCGTCGGAGGCGGTCATGACCAGATGGTTGGAACAGGGGACAACCGCATTGGGCACGTCGATGCGGAAGAAGGTCGCGCCGCCGCTCTTGCCGACCACCGGCAGGGCACGTCCGTCGCGCACGGCCTGGGTCACGGTCACGCCGGGCGTATCGGTAGAGACACTGAAGATGCGGCTGTCCGCCCGCGCCGCGGTGGGCACGGCAAGGCCCGCCCCAAGCATCGCCAGAAGCGCCAGTGTCAGCAGGTTGGTGCGCATGAAAGTCCCTCGCGATCGAGCCGCCCGGCGAACATTAATCGCGACTCGCTCACGGCTGACAAGCGGTAAGCCTACACACGCGCCGTTCGCCGCAACGGCGGTCAGGCCGCCTCGATCAGCGCGGCGATGCCCTGGCCGACGCCGATGCACATGGTGGCAAGACCACGCTTGGCCCCGCGTTCCTTGAGTTCCAGCGCCGCCGTGCCGAGGATACGCGCCCCTGACATGCCAAGCGGATGGCCGAGGGCGATGGCGCCGCCATTCGGGTTCACATGCGCGGCGTCATCGGCAAGGCCGAGTTCGCGCAGGACGGCCAGCGACTGGCTGGCGAAGGCCTCGTTCAGCTCGATCACGTCGACGGTGTCGATGGCAACGCCCGTGCGGGCGAGCAGCTTCTTGGTCGCCGGCGCCGGGACCGATGCCCATGATGCGCGGCGGCACGCCGGCGGCGGCGCCGGCGACGATGCGGGCGAGCGGCGTCAGGCCATGCGCCTTCACCGCCGCCTCGGAGGCGATGATCAGCGCGGCCGCGCCGTCATTGACGCCGGAGGCGTTGCCGGCGGTCACCGTGCCGCCCTCGCGGAAGGGTGTCGGCAGCTTGGCGAGCGCCTCCAGGGAGGTGGCGCGCGGGTGCTCGTCAGTGTCGACGACGACCGGATCGCCCTTGCGCTGGGGGATCGTGACCGGGACGATCTCGCGGGCAAGGCGGCCGTTCTGCTCGCCGCGGCGGCGCGCGTCTGGCTGCGCAGGGCGAAAGCGTCCTGGTCGGCGCGGCTGACCTGGTAATCCTCGGCGACGTTCTCGCCGGTCTCGGGCATGGAATCGACGCCGTATTGCGCCTTCATCAGCGGATTGACGAAGCGCCAGCCGATGGTGGTGTCGTAGATTTCGGCGTTGCGTGAGAAGGCGCTGGTCGCCTTGGGGCTGACGAAGGGGGCGCGCGACATGCTCTCGACGCCGCCGGCGACGATGAGATCGGCATCGCCCGCCTTGATCGCGCGCGCGGCGGTCAGTGCGGCGTCCAGCCCGAGCCGCACAGGCGGTTGATGGTCGTGCCCGGAACCGTCACCGGATAGCCGGCGAGAAGCAGCGCCATGCGCGCGACATTGCGGTTGTCCTCGCCCGCCTGGTTGGCGCAGCCGAGGATGACGTCGTCGACCGCCTCGAGGTCGAGGCCGGGATTGCGCGCCGCCAGCGTCCTCAGCGGGATCGCCGCCAGATCGTCGGCGCGCACCGACGACAGGGCGCCGGCGAAGCGGCCGATGGGCGTGCGGATGTAGTCGCAGATGAAGGCTTCGGTCATCTCACGCCACCTCGCCATGGGCCGCGGCGGTGCGGGCATAGAGGGCGCGCAGCACCTCCAGTTCCTCTGCGGTC